>NZ_JAKSYC010000190.1 GCF_022829585.1 Methylobacterium sp. J-026 | reverse complement strand
CCTGTCGCGGCCCTTCGTGGTCACCGACCCCTACCTCGCCGGCAGCGGCCGCGTGGAGGCGCTGCTCGAACGGCTGGCCAGCGCCGGCACAAGGGCGACGGTGTTCGCCGACACGGTGCCCGATCCGACGGTCGCCTCCGTGGCGGCGGCGCTCGCCGCCCTGCAGGCGGGGGATTTCGACTGCGTGGTCGGGTTCGGCGGCGGCAGCCCGATGGACACCGCCAAGGCGGTGGCGGTGCTCGCCCGCCACGGCGGCCACATGCGCGACTACAAGGCGCCCCGCCAGCAGGACGAGCCCGGCTTGCCGATCGTGGCAATCCCGACCACCGCCGGCACCGGCTCCGAGGCGACCCGCTTCACCATCGTCACCGACGAGGCCTCGGACGAGAAGATGCTCTGCATCGGGCTCGCCTACCTGCCGGTGGCGGCGCTCGTCGATTACGAGCTGACGCTGACCAAGCCCAAGCGGCTGACAGCCGATACCGGGATCGACGCGCTGACCCACGCCATCGAGGCCTACGTCTCGCGCAAGTCGAACCTGTTCTCGGACGGGCTGGCGCTCCAGGCGATGCGGCTGATCGCGCCGAACCTGCGCCGGGTCTGGACCGATCCCGGCGACCGGGCGGCGCGCGAGGCGATGATGCTCGGGGCGACGCAGGCCGGCATCGCCTTCTCGAACGCGTCCGTGGCCCTGGTCCACGGGATGAGCCGGCCGATCGGCGCGCATTTCCACGTGGCGCACGGGCTCTCGAACGCCATGCTGCTGCCGGCGGTCACGGCCTTCTCGGCGCCGGCCGCCGTCGACCGCTACGCCGCCTGCGCCCGGGCCATCGGCATCGCCGGCCCGGAGAGCGACGACCGGTCAGCGGTGTCGGCCCTGGTGACGGAGCTCGAGGCGCTTAACGACGACCTCGACGTGCCGGGCCCCCGGGAATACGGGATCGATCCGGCCCGCTGGGAGGCGCTGCTCCCGACCATGGCGGCCCAGGCACTGGCCTCCGGCTCTCCCGCCAACAACCCGGTGGAGCCCAGCGCCGACGAGATCGTGGCGCTGTATCGGCGGGTCTGGGCAGGGTGAGGCCGGGGGAAGCCAGGACCGCAAAGGCTGGCAATCTGCCCCACGCGTAGCTACATTGAGGCTACAACAGGAGCTGGAAGCCATGGCGACCGATACGGTAGTTCGCGCCCGCATCAATGCTGCCACGAAGGACCGTGCGGCCAAGGCGCTCGAAGCGATGGGCCTCTCGATCTCGGATGCGATCAGGCTCCTGATGGTGCAGATCGCGGATGAGCAGCGTCTTCCGTTCGCCGTGAAGGTACCGAACGCGGCGACGCGCGCGGCCCTGGCCGAATTCGATACCGGAACGGGCACACGCTTCGCCGATGTGGACGCCCTGATGGCCGATCTGCATGCGGACGATTGAACGCTCGACCCAGTTCAAACGGGACTACAAGCGCGAGTTGAAAGGCCGTTACGCTGCCACCCTCGACGCCGCGCTGATCCCCCTTCTCCGCACGCTCGCGAACGACGCGCCGCTGGACGCGCGCCATCGGGATCACGCTCTGAGCGGCGACTGGTCCGGCTATCGTGATTGCCACGTCAAGCCCGACCTCGTGCTGATCTACGGAAAGCCCGATGCGCAGACGCTGCGCTTGGCCCGGTTGGGCTCGCACAGCGCGGTGTTCGGGTAGATCCCCACCCGCCCTACTTCGCCGCCGCCGTCAGCGGGCAGCCGCTCTCGGCGGGCGACGCGTAGGCCTCCCGGCCGGGGATGGTCGAGATCTGCCGGTAGAGGTCCCATTCGCCCTTCGACTCGGCCGGCTTCTTGACCTCGAACAGGTACATGTCGTGCACCATGCGTCCGTTCGGCTGCACGACCCCGCCATGGGCGAAGACGTCGTCGACGGGCAGCGCCTTGAGCTTGGCGTTGACCGCCTCGGTCTCGTCGGTGCCCGCCGCCTTCACCGCCTTCAGGTAGGACAGGACCGCCGAGTACGTGCCCGCCTGGATCATGTTAGGCATCCGGCCGGTGCGCTTCATGAAGCGTGCGCCGAAGGCCCGGGTCTCGTCGTTGGCGTCCCAGTACCAGCCCTCGGTCAGCGTCAGGCCCTGGGCGACCTTGAGGCCGAGCCCGTGCACCTCCGACAGGGTGAACAGCAGGGCCGCGAGCTTCTGGCCGCCCTCGACGATGCCGTACTCGGCCGCCTGCTTGATCGCGTTCGAGGTGTCGAGCCCGGCATTGGCGAGCCCGATGACCTTGGCCTTCGAGCCCTGCGCCTGCAGCAGGAACGAGGAGAAGTCCTGGTTCGAGAGCGGGTGCCGGACGCTGCCCAGGACCTTGCCGTTGTTGGCGGTCACAACCCGGCTGGTGTCGGCCTCCAGCGCCGAGCCGAAGGCGTAGTCGGCCGTGAGGAAGAACCACGTGTCGCCGCCCGCCCGGGTCAGCGCGCCGCCGGTGCCCACCGCCAGGGCCCGTGTGTCGTAGGCCCAATGGTAGCCGTAGGGTGTGCAGGCCTTGCCGGTGAGGTCGCTGGAGGCCGCCCCGGTGGTGATCGTGATCCGCTTCTTCTCCTTCGACAGGCCCTGGACCGCCAGGGCCACCGAGGAGGTGGTCAGTTCCATGATCGCGTCGACGCCGTCGCGGTCGTACCATTGCCGGGCGATTGCCGAGGCGATGTCGGGCTTGTTCTGGTGGTCGGCCGTGAGGATCTCGATCGGCACGCCGCCGACCGTGCCGCCCATATCCGCGACCGCCAACCGGGCGGCCTCCACCGAACCCTGACCGCCGAACTCGGCATAGAGGCCGGATTGGTCATTGAGGATGCCGATGCGCACCGCGCCGCCCGAGAAGCCGCCTTGCGCCGCGGCCGGGGCGGCGCTGAGCGCCGCACCCGCGCAGGCCGCCGCCAGCAGCGCGCCGCCGATTGTCCTGATCATGGTCTCCCCCCCGGGTTGGTCCGAGTTCCGCTTCTGAGGCGGTTGCGGCGGCAGGATAGGTCGCGAACCCGTGATGAGCCATGGCCCCGGTCGACCGGAGGCTGAAGGATCGCGCCGATTGTGACGCGCCGCCGGCGGCCGGCCCGTTTCCGGACCGACCTTGTCCGGCCCAGTTACAATAGCTTAACCATAAGTACACGAATCCCCGCGCAAGTTCCGGTCATGGACGGCAATTCGGCCGTCTCCGGCGCGTGGCGATGCGATGAATCCAGCCCGTCTCGCCGTCCTCGGCATCGCCCTCGCGGCGGGCAGCGGGGCGGCCTTCCTGATGAGCGGCGGCGATCCACCGCCGCCCCCGCCGCCGCAGCCGAAGGCCGAGGCGCCGCCGACGCCGATGACCGACGTTCTGGTCGCCGCCATCGACCTGCCCATGGGGCAGGTGCTGCGCCCGGCGGACCTGCGCTGGCAATCCTGGCCGGACGGCGCCGTGAGCGCCGGCTTCATGACCCGCAAGATCGATCCGAAGGCCCTCGACGAGACCGTGGGCGCCTCCGTCCGCTCGGCATTCCTGGCGGGCGAGCCGATCCGCGCGCAGAAGCTGGTGCGCCCGGAGAGCGGGTTCATGGCGGCGATCCTGCCGCCGGGCCTGCGCGCGGTCGCGATCACCACGGACAGCCGCGGCACGAACTCCGCGGGCGGCTTCATCCTGCCCAATGACCGCGTCGACGTGATCCGAACCCTCCGCGACGAGACCAACGGGCGCGGCGCCGCCGAGGCCCAGCTCGCCCAGACGATCCTGACCGACATCCGCGTCCTGGCGATCGGCCAGCTGATCCAGGAGAAGAACGGCACCAACGTCGTCACCGGCGAGACCGCGACCCTGGCCGTCACCCCCGCCCAGGCCGAGACCCTGACGCTGGCCCAGAAGGTCGGCGCCCTGTCGCTGTCGCTGCGCAGTCTCGCCGATGCCGGGCATCCGCCCGAAGACACCCCTCTGGCCGAAACGCCCCAGGCGCAGATGCCCGAACCCGCCTTGACCGTGGTGCGCTTCGGCGTCGCGCGGCAGCAGACGCCGTGACCGCCATGATCGCTCCGCTGCCTCCCCTGCGCCCGGCGCGGCGCCCCGGCCGCCATGCGGCCAGCATCCTCGCCGTCCTCGCCGCCCTGACGGCGCCGGCCCCCGCGCAGGAGCGTCCGATCCTCGGCCCCGCGCCGGTCCTGACGGTCGGCTCCGCGGAGGCCGCCTCGACCCGCCGGGTCGAGCTGACCGCCGGCCGCTCTGTGATCGTGGACCTGCCGCGGGACGCCAAGGAGGTCTTCGTCGCCAATCCGGCGGTGGCCAACGCCGTGGTCCGCTCGACCCGCAAGGTCTTCGTGATCGGCATGGCCGACGGCGCGACCTCGATCTTCATCATGGATGCCGAGGGCCGCCAGATCGCCGCCCTCGACGTCACGGTGGCCCGGGATCTCAATCTCGGGACCCTGCGTGAATTGCTCAACCAGAGCATCCCGGGCGGGCGGTTCGACGTGCGCTCCTCCGGGGCCTCGGTGCTGCTGTCGGGCTCGGTGAACGCGTCGGCGGATGCCCAGCAGGCGATCGACATCGCCAACGCCTTCGTGGGGCTCGGGAGCACGGGCGCCGCATCGGGGGCACCGAGCGGCGGTGTCGCGGCCGGCGCCCGGGGCGCTGTGATCAACAACCTCACCATCCGCAACAAGGACCAGGTGATGCTGCGCGTCACCGTGGTGGAGGTGTCGCGCAACGTCCTGAAGCAGTTCGGCATCAACCTGAACGGCAACTGGTCGGCGCTGAACCCCCTCGGCAACGCCACCACGTCCCCCGCGCTGAGCAATGCGCTGCCGTTCCCGATCACCGGCGGGACGACGCCCACCGGTAACCAGATCCAGGCCTCGATCAAGGGCGCAGGCTTCTCGCTCCAGGCGACGCTGAAGGCCTTCGAGCAGGCGGGGGTCTCGCGGGTCCTAGCGGAGCCGACGCTGACGGCGATCTCCGGCGAGGCCGCCAAGTTCCTGGCCGGCGGCGAGTTTCCGGTGCCGTCGGCCGCGTCGAGCTGCGTCGGCGGCCTCTGCTCGGCCCCCGGCATCACCTTCAAGCCCTACGGCGTCGCCCTGAGCTTCACGCCCGTGGTGCTGGCCGACAACCGCATCTCCATCCGCGTCGCCACCGACGTGACCGAGATCGATCCCCAGACCAGCTTCAACTACACGAATGACGGCGTCACCACCGCCATCCCGGGCACCCGGGTCCGCCGCTCCGAGACCACGGTCGAGCTCCCCTCCGGCGGCGTGATGATGACCGCCGGCCTGATCCAGCAGGTCAACAAGCAGGCGATCTCCGGCCTGCCCGGCCTGATCAACCTGCCGGTGCTCGGCGCCCTGTTCCGCTCCCGGGACTACCAGCGGATGGAGACCGAGCTGATGATCATGGTCACCCCCTTCATCGCCCGGGTCATGGAGCCGAAGCAGGTCAGCCGGCCCGACGACAACTTCGTCGATGCCAGCGACGGCCAGGCGGTGCTGCTCGGCCAGATCAACCGCCTGTACGGCAAGGTCGCCCCCGCCGCCGCGGCCCCGCTCGGGCAGACCTATCGCGGCCGCGTCGGCTTCATCGTCGAGTAGCGAGCAGGATCGGACCATGACCGCACGTCATCCGCCCGCCCAGGGCCTCCGCCTCGGCAGCCTCCTCGCCGCCTGCGCCCTCGGCGCCCTGGCGACCGCCTGCAAGAGCGATCCGACCACCACCACCGGCGCGATCGAGGTGTCGGATTACCGCGCGCGTCATCCGATCGTTCTGACGGACGGCACCCGCAGCCTCGACGTGTTCCCCACGGGGGTCGGCCACCTCGATCCCCGCCAGACCAGCGATGTCGACGCGTTCATGCTGGAATACCGCCGCTACGGGCGGGGCGTCCTCCTGATGGAGGTCCCCCGGGGGGTTCCGCCCGCCCAGGCGGACGCCGTCGCGCGCACGGCGGCCACGCTGAGTCGGCTCGGTGCGCAGGACCGGGTCGGTGCCCGCGAGATCGCCGTCACCGGCTACGTGGTGACGGCGCCGAGCCTCGCCGCGCCGATCCGGCTGAGCTTCCAGCGCATGCAGGCCAAGGTCTCCGACGCCTGCGGCCTCTGGCCCCAGGATACCGGGACCAGCGACTTCGCCTTCGACTACAGCAACCGGCCTAGCTGGAACCTCGGCTGCTCGATGCAGGCGACCGTGGCCGCCCAGACGGCGGATCCGATCGACCTGGTGCGCGGCCGGCCCGAGGGCCGCATCGACACGGTCAAGCGGGTCCGGGATATCGGCCAGCTGCGCGACGGCAAGGATCCATCAACCACATGGCGGCAAGATGGGCAGACCGACGTCAAGTCCCAGGTCGGCCAATAGCCCCCTCGGCCAAGAGTCCCACGCCCGAACCCGACGCCGCCTCCCGAACGCGAACCTGAAAGCGCCGTCATGGCAGACCAGTCCGAGACAGCCGAGCGCACGATCGCCCCGGTGCCCCGGATCACCATCCAGGCGTTCTGCGAGACGAGCGAGACCGCCGCGATGATCGAGGGGGCGGCCCTCGACCGGCGCATGCAGAAGGCGCAGGTCAAGGTCCGGATGGGCGGCGGTGCCGCCGCCATCGAGGCCTACCGGCACGCGCCGACCCCCAACGTCATCCTGATCGAGACGCAGGGACCGCGCTCGAAGCCGGTCGAATGCCTCGACGCGCTGGCCGAGGTCTGCGACGAGGGCACCCGCGTCCTGGTGATCGGCCATCTCAACGACGTGACGCTCTACCGGCAGCTGATCCAGCGCGGGGTGTCCGATTACCTCATGGCGCCGGTCGAGCCGCTGACCCTGATCGCGGCGCTGTCCGACCTGTTCACCGCCCCGGGGGTCAAGCCGGTGGGCCGCACGGTGGCGGTCTACGGCGTGAAGGGCGGCATCGGCGCCTCGACGGTGGCGCACAACTTCGCCTGGGCGCTGGCCCGCGGCCAGGGCGTCCAGACGGTGATCGCCGATCTCGACATCGCCTTCGGCACCGCCTCGCTAAACTTCAACCAGGACCCGCCCCAGGGCATCGCCGAGGCGGTGTTCGCCCCCGAGCGCCTGGATTCCGCCCTGGTGGAGCGGCTGCTGTCGAAGTGCAGCGACAATCTGAGCCTGCTCTCGGCGCCCGCGAGCCTCGACCGCACCATCGACCTGTCGGAGCCCGCCTTCGACGCCCTGATCGAGTATCTGCGGGCGAGCGTGCCCTGCGTGGTGCTCGACGTGCCGCACCAGTGGAACGCGTGGTCGAAGCGCGTCCTCACGGCGGCCGACGAGATCCTGATCGTAGCGGGCCCCGACCTCGCCAGCCTGCGCAACGCCAAGAACCTCCTCGGCGCGCTCAAGCACGGACGCCCGAACGACGCGCCGCCGCGGATCCTGCTCAATGGGGTCGGCGTGCCCAAGCGCCCCGAGATCGGCGCCGCCGAGTTCGCCAAGACCCTGGAGGCGCCGGTCGCGCTGACGATCCCCTTCGAGCCGACGCTGTTCGGCACCGCCGCCAACAACGGCCAGATGATCGCCGAGATCCAGGCCGGATCGAAGGTGGCGGAGCTGTTCAACGACCTCGCGGCCGTGATCCTGGGGCGGGCCGAGACCCGGCGCAGCGGGCGTGCGAGCCTGCTGGAGCCGCTGCTCGCCCGGTTCGCCGGGACCAAGCTCGGCGGAACCAAGCTCGCCGGCGGGAAGGCCTCGTAATGCGGCAGGACCGCACCCCGGAGCCGGCCCATGTTCGGTAGGCGTCACACCGGCGGCGCTTCGGCCGCCCCCACGCCGCTCCCGAAATCGTCGGCCGCCGCTCCGGCGGCTTCGGCCCCGCGCGAGGCCGCGCCGGCGCCCAAGCGGCCCGAGCCGGTCGTCCCCGTGGTCGTCGAGGCCGCGCGGTCCGAGGATTACTACCGGACCAAGAGCCTGATCTTCGGCGCCCTGATCGAGGCGATCGACCTCACGCAGCTCTCGCGCCTCGACGCCGAGACCGCCCGGGAGGAGATCCGCGACATCGTCACGGAGATCATCGGGCTCAAGAACATCGTGCTGTCGATCGCCGAGCAGGAGGAGCTGCTCGACGACATCTGCAACGACGTGCTCGGCTACGGCCCGCTCGAGCCCCTGCTCGCCCGCGACGACATCGCCGACATCATGGTCAACGGCGCCAACCGGACCTTCATCGAGGTCAGCGGCAAGATCCAGCTGACCAGCGTGCGGTTCCGCGACAACCAGCAGCTGATGAACATCTGCCAGCGGATCGTCAGCCAGGTCGGCCGCCGGGTCGACGACGCCTCGCCGATCTGCGACGCGCGCCTGCCGGACGGGTCCCGCGTCAACGTGATCGCGCCGCCGCTGGCCATCGACGGCCCGGCGCTGACCATCCGCAAGTTCAAGAAGGACAAGCTGACCCTGGAGCAGCTCGTGCGCTTCGGGGCGATCTCGCCGGAGGGCGCGGAGGTCCTGAAGATCATCGGGCAGGCGCGCTGCAACGTCGTCATCTCGGGGGGCACCGGCTCGGGCAAGACGACGCTGCTCAACTGCCTGACCGCCTTCATCGAGCACGACGAGCGGGTCGTCACCTGCGAGGACGCGGCCGAGCTGCAGCTCCAGCAGCCGCACGTGGTCCGCCTCGAGACGCGCCCCCCCAACATGGAGGGCCAGGGCCAGGTCACCATGCGCGACCTCGTCAAGAACTGCCTGCGCATGCGGCCCGAGCGGATCATCGTCGGCGAGGTCCGCGGACCCGAGGCCTTCGACCTGCTCCAGGCGATGAACACCGGCCACGACGGCTCGATGGGCACGCTCCACGCCAACAGCCCGCGGGAATGCCTGTCGCGCATCGAGTCGATGATCTCGATGGGCGGCTTCACGCTGCCCTCGAAGACCCTGCGCGAGATGATCTGCGGCTCGATCGACGTGGTGATCCAGGCCACGCGCCTGCGCGACGGATCCCGGCGGATCACCCACATCACCGAGGTGCTCGGCATGGAGGGCGACGTGATTACCACGCAGGATGTCTTCCTCTACGACATCCTCGGGGAGGACGCGAACGGCAAGCTGATCGGGCGCCACCGCTCGACCGGCATCGGCCGGCCCAAATTTTGGGAGCGCGCCCGCTACTACGGCCTGGAACGCCGGCTCGGCGAGGCGCTCGACGCCGCCGACGTCGTGGACCGGAGCTGACGCGGATGCCGGATCTGCCCGTCGCCGCCGCGTCGAACCTTCCGATCGCCGCCGGCCTCATCGGCATCGCGGTGGCGGCGGTCGCCTACGTGGCGGTCCTGCCCCTGCTCGGCGGCGAGCGCCGGGCGAGCAAGCGCCTCAAGGCGATCAGCACCTCCGCCTCCGGGGCGGCGCTGCGGGGCGTTGCGGTCAACCGGCGCGAGCAGGTCGCCAAGACGCTCAGCGAGATCGAGGCGAAGGCCAAGGGGGCGTCCAAGGCCTCGGTGGAGCTGAAGCTCGCCCGGGCCGGCCTCGATTGGACGAAGCGGACCTTCTACACGGTCTCGGGCGTCAGCGGCGTGATCTTCGGCCTGCTGCTGTTCGTGGTCACCGACAGCCCGCTGGCCGGGGTCGGGGCCGCCTTTGCCGGGGGCCTCGGCTTGCCGGCCCTGCTGCTGCGCCGTCTGCGGCTCCGGCGAATCGCCAAGTTCAACGCGGAACTGCCCAACGCGGTCGACGTGGTGGTCCGCGGCATCCGAACGGGCATCCCGGTCGGGGATTGCTTCCGCATGGTCTCGCGGGAGGCCGAGGAGCCGGTCCGCAGCGAGTTCAAGAACGTCGTGGAGACCCAGACGCTCGGCCTGTCGCTGGGCGAGGCGGTCATGCGCCTGTTCGAGCGGGTGCCCACCCCCGAGGTCAATTTCTTCGTGATCGTGATCAACATCCAGCAGCAATCGGGCGGCAACCTGTCGGAGGCTCTGAACAACTTGTCCGTGGTGCTGCGCGACCGGGCCAAGATGCGCGGCAAGATCCAGGCGATGAGCATGGAGGCCAAGGCCTCGGCCTCGATCATCGCCTGCCTGCCCTTCGCGGTGGCGGGCATCACCACCCTCACCAGCCCCGACTACATCTCGCTGCTGTGGACGACCGATATCGGCAAGATCGCTCTGGTGGGCGCGGCGATCTGGATGTCGATCGGGATCTTCACGATCAAGAAGATGATCGCCTTCGACTTCTGAGACCCGCCCGATCCCGTCCTGTCCCTCGGAGACGGTCACGACCGACGGATCTGAAGACCTCCCCCGCCGGCCGATCCGCGAAGCCCGGCGCGCCCCTCCCCGGAGCCCGTCCCATGATCGACGACATCGCCGCGAAGCTGTTCGATCCCCGGTTCATGGGCACGCTGCTGACCGCCATCGCGGTGGCCGCGACCGCCTTCGCGGTGGCGCAGCCGTTCTTCGAGACCGACAAGCTCGCCAAGCGGATGAAGCTCGTGGGCGACGAGCGCGAGCAGATCCGCCGGCGCGAGCGCGCGCAGGGGAGCCGGACCACGACCCGGGCCACGCTGCGCGTCGAACCGAAGGCCTACATGAAGTCGATCGTCGAGCGGTACCAGCTGCAGCGCTGGCTCGCCACCGACACGGCCAAGCGCAAGCTGATGCAGGCCGGCTATCGCGGCCAGGGGGCGGAGACCGCGTTCCTGTTTTTCCGCCTCGTCGTGCCCGTCGCCTCGGTGATCGGCGCGCTGTTCTACCTGTTCGTGCTGGAGGCGCTCGACGTCTCCTACCTCATGCGGTTCGGGCTGGTCATCGGGGCCGCCTACGCGGGCATCAAGGCGCCGGAGCTGTTCCTCGTCAACGCCGCCAAGAAGCGCCAGGCGGAGATCCGCAAGGCGTGGCCGGACGCCCTCGATCTCACCCTGATCTGCGTGGAATCGGGGATGGCGATCGAGCACGCCTTCCGGAAGGTGAGCACCGAAATCGCGACCTCCTCGGTGGTGCTGGCCGAGGAACTCGCGCTGATGACCGCCGAGATGTCGTTCCTGCCGGACCGCCGCCAGGCCTACGAGAACCTCGTCCTGCGCACCGGGCTCGATCCGGTGAAGGCGGTGGCGACCGCCCTGAGCCAGGCCGAGCGCTACGGTACGCCGATCGGTCAGGCGCTCCGGGTCCTCGCCCAGGAGAGCCGCGACCAGCGCATGACCGAGGCCGAGAAGAAGGCGGCCGGACTGCCGCCCAAGCTCACCGTGCCGATGATCCTGTTCTTCCTGCCGGTGCTGTTCGTGGTCATCATCACCCCGGCCGTCATCCAGATCATGCGGGCGCAGTGACGGTCCGGGGGACGGCCCGTCAGCGCATGCGGCCCGGGCGGGTCGGCTCGAACACGATCCGGCGGTGGTAGGCACACCAGCTCTTGCCGTCGGCCGCGGGCGCGCCGCAGCAGATGGCGCGGTCGTTCGGCTCGCCGATGATGTACTTGCAGACGAAGGCACCCGACTGTGCGAAGGGCACGCGCAGGTCGGCGGACGGCTCCTGGACAGTCTCGGCATCGCCGATCTGGGACATGCGGACGAGTTGATTCATGGTGTCGATCGGCTCAAGGTGCATCCTGCTCGGTGGGTGCAGGCCCCGGCTGGGGGGAGGGTGGAACGCCTTTCTTCCGGCAGCGACCCCGTCTCGCGTTCGTTGAAGCCATGTCCGGGGTTGCCCGCGCGATGCCGGCCTTGGTGACCGGCGCGAACGGCGTCATCATGTTGTCATAACTGGGGTTACGGCAACTTAAAACAAGACCAACCTGCACGCGCTGCATCGGAGCACGGTGCGGGATGCGTAGCTCCCATGGGCCGGCGCCGGTTCGATTGGCATTCGCCAGGCTGACAATCGGCCCGAACGCTCCGGCTCGGGACTGGCCCAGGCGTGCAAGCCACTGCGACCTGTGGTTTGCTGTGCGCCCTCGCGAACAGAGCCGGACCCGCCGACCATGGCCCACGCGCCCCTCGTGTCACCCGACTGGCTGCACGACCGCCTCGCCGCCCCCGACATCGTGATCCTCGATGCCTCCTGGTACCTGCCGGCCGCCGGCCGCGACCCCGAGGCCGAGTTCCGCGCGGCCCACATCCCCGGTGCCCGGCGCTTCGACCTCGACGCCATGAGCGACACCGAGTCGAGCCTCCCGCACATGCTGCCCCGTCCCGAGGTCTTCGCGGCGCGGATGCGGACGCTCGGCGTCGGCGACGGCCAGCAGATCGTGGTCTACGACGGCCAGGGCCTGTTCGCGGCGCCGCGGGTCTGGTGGATGCTCAAGGCCTACGGGGTGCGCGACGCCCTGGTGCTGGACGGCGGCCTGCCGGCCTGGATCGCCGCGGGCTATCCCACCGAGGACGGCACGCCGCATCCGCCCGCGCGCCGGCACTTCACCGCCCGCCTCGACCACGGGGCCGTGGCGGATGCGGACGACGTCGCCCGCGCCCTGGAGACCGGCTCGGCCCAGGTGGTCGATGCCCGCTCGGCGACGCGGTTCCGCGGCGAGGAACCGGAGCCCCGCCCCGGCGTCCGCCCCGGGCACATGCCCGGCGCCTGCAACCTGCATTACGCGGCGCTCCAGCGCGACGGCCACATGAAGAGCCCGGAGGAGCTGGCAACGGTCTTCGCGGCGAACGGCGTCGATCCGGACCGGCCGATCGTGACCACCTGCGGCTCGGGGGTGACCGCGGCAATCATCGCCCTGGCGCTGGAAACGATGGGCCGCCCCGCCCGCGGCCTCTACGACGGCTCCTGGTCGGAATGGGGCGCCGATCCGGCCCGCGCCGTCGCGACCGGCGCCTGAGAGACGGGCCGAACGCGGGTCCCGGGAGAAGGACGCTCCGAGCCACCCCCTCGTCCTGAGGTGCCCGCGCCAGCGGCCCCCGGGGGAGCCCTCCCGGATCGCGCGGCAGGCGGGAGACCGCCTTCGAGGCGGCTGCGCCGCACCTCGGGATGAGGGGGACGGCTGCCGCCGGCTCGCTCGGCGTTCTGAGCGATCGCCGGATTTGACGCGGGACCGCGGCGCACCGGTCCGCAGCCTGCCAGGACCCCGACGCCGCCTCGACCAGGGAGCGCCTGCGCGGACCGGCCAAGCGGCACCTCTGGCCGACCGGTCAAGCTCGCAGCGCGGAGCTTTGCCAACACCCCTTGACCATCGCGCGATCGATTTCGATATATCGGTTGCGCCTGCGGTTGGGCGCTCCACGGAGAAAATCATGCCGCTTCACGACACCACCGCCCTCTCGGGCACCATCCAGCACGTCTTCGCCCATCGCTTCACCATCGAGGCGGACGGCGAGACCCACCTGGCCGATCTCGGTCCGAAGGGCGCGGATGCGTTCGCGCCCGTGACCGGGCTGCACGTGACCCTGGAGGGCGAGCGTCGCCCTTCGGAGATCAAGGTTACGCGGATCTCGGCCGAGGGCCGGGACCCGGTGGAGATCCACCACAAGAAGCCCCATCACGCCCCCGGCCCCAAGAAGGCGGATCCGCGGCCGGACATGGCGGCGGATCCCGATCGGGCCCGCACGGCGGCGATATCCGCCGGCTGGACGGTCGCCGATGGACCGCGCCGCAAGCCCAAGCACTTCGAGGTCCTGGCGCGCCGGGGCGACGGGGCGGCGACGGAACTGCACGTCGATTTCGCCGGCGCGATCTACAAGGAGAAGCCGGCCGACCCTGAGAAATGGGCTCCGCTGGCCTGAGAGCCGTCTCCGGGGGCGCTGCCCCCGGGTCCCGGCTTGCCCAACAACGAGGTCCGAGCCGCCGGGCGGCCCGGACCTTTCGCGTCTCAGGCCGCCTGCACGGCGCGGCGCTTGTCGACGGCACTCCACTGCATCAGCCCGACCATGACGGCGATGGTGGCGACGTAGACGAGCCCCTGCAGGGCGGTCGGCCGGTCGGTGTAGCCGACGAGCGCGTGCAGGATGCGGCCCGGCCAGGACGTCTCGGCGATCAGCCCGGAACTGTTCCAGAGGGTGTGGCCGAGGATGTCGACCACACCGGCATTGGCCAGGAACTGGGCGGCCTGCGCGGCGAGCCCGGCCGCGAGGAAGACGATCAGCACGCTGGTCACCGAGAACACGTAGCGGCTCGGGATCGAAGCGAGGCCGAGATAGGTCACCGCCGAGAGGAGGATCCCCGCCCCGATGCCGGCAAAGGCGCCGAACTGGATGTCGGCCCCCGAGGTGCCCGAGGCGACGAGGCCGTAGAGGAACAGCACCAGTTCGGCGCCCTCGCGCAGGATCGCCGCGCCGATCACGATCGACAGGGCCGCGGCCTCGCGCTCGCCCGAGCGCACAGCCGCGCCGGCCGCGCGCAATTCACCGGCGAGTTCCTTGCCGTGCTTGCTCATCCAGGTGTTGTGCCAGATCAGCAGCAGCACCGCGACGATCAGCACCGCCGCGTTCAGGATGTCCTGCCCGCTGCCCTCGAAGGCGTTGGAGATCCGCTCCGCGAACAGGGCGACGAGACCGGCCCCCGCCAGCCCCCCGGCGACACCGAGCAGGACCCAGCGCATGCGGCCTGGAATGCCGCGGGTCGCCGCCAGCACGATCGAGATGATGAGGCCGGCCTCGATGACTTCGCGGAAGGCGATGACGAAGGCGCCGATCATGGCGGTCTCCCAACGTTGCGGAATGTTGCCGTGCGGCGCGCGGACCGCGCTACCAGATCCAGAACATGAGCACCCAATTGACCACCGACAGGGCGGCCGCCCCGGCGATGCAGGCCGCGGCCCCGGCCTGCCGGAGGCCGCCGGCGCTGAGGCCGGCGACGCGCCAGGCGAGCCAGACGCTCCACAGGCTCGCCCCGGCCAGCAGGCCGGCGCGCATCTCAGTCACGTAGGGGATCACGATGCCGTCGCCCCGCAGGAACGTGACGGTGAGCGCCGACAGACCCAGGAAGACGCCGCAGCCCGCCACCGGGATCAGCGTCTGCGTCAGGTGGTGGAAGCGCCGGGTCGACCAGCCCCCGAGGGTCAGGGTCGCCAGCGCCACGATCCCCGACAGGGCCAGCCCGAGGATCACCGTAGCGGCGCCGATATAGGCCAGGAGCAGCCCGCCATCGAGGAGCGTCATTACGTCGCTGCGGTCGGGATAGTTCGTCAGCACGAACCACGGCGCGGAGGTTTCCAGCGGCCAGGTCACCCCGCGGTCGATGAGCCAGGTGGCGGCCCATTGCTTGGCCTCGACGTACCAGGGGCTCGCCGACCACTGGAAGGCCCCGACCGCCAGGGCCAGCATGCCGAACAGGATCAGCACGGTCTGGTCGAGATCCGGCTCGGTGCCGGCCACGTGCACGATCTCGTGGTTGGGCGAGCGCAGGGCGAGGCGCACCGCCCCGCGATGGCCGCTGCACCGGGCGCACATGTGGCAGGCCCCTGCCCCGCGCATCGTCCGGACGGGCACGAGCGGCGCGCAGTTGAACGCCGCCCCGCCCCGGACCGGCTTGGGCGAGACCGCCCAGGCGGCCCGGTCGACCTGGAAGCTGATCGGGGCGAGCTTCGAGAGCACCGCGAAGACCCCGTTGACCGGGCAGAGATAGCGGCACCACACCCGCTTGTTGCGCCCGTAGAGCAGCCCGACCACGATCGCCGCCAGGGTCGAGCCGCCCAGCACCGCGAGCACCGGTTTCGGATAGCCGTACACGCTGGTCATCTGGCCGTAGACCGTGGTGCCGGCGAAGGCCAGGAACGGCCAGCCCTGCCAGGTGATCCAGCGCGGCACCGCGTAGCCGCGGCTCCAGCGACTGGCGAACTCGCTGAGCGCGCCCTCCGGACAGAGCACCCCGCACCAGGCGCGGCCGACAAGCACCATGCTGAGGAGCACGAACGGCCACCAGATCCCCCAGAAGGCGAACTGCGCGGCCAGCGTCAGGTTGGTCCAGATATGCGCGGCGTTGCCGGGGAGCGGCAGCAGGGCCGGCACGATCACCAGAACCGCGTAGACCGCGATGATCAGCCATTGCACCGCCCGGATGGCCCAGCCGTAGCGGCGCAGCCCGTCCCCCAGGCGGGCGAGCCGCGCGTCGACGGCGGCGCGGCGCGGCCCGGCCGAGGAGAGGTCGAGCGAGGAGGCCGCGGCGGTCGACGCGCTCATCTGGCCACCAGGGTCGCCTTGGCGTCCGGGTGGAAGTCGTCGAACACCTGGTAGGTGCCGGGATCGAGGGTGCGGAACACGATCGCCGAGGTCGAGCCCGCGGCGAGCGCCTTCTCGCGCTTCAGCTCCGCGCTCTCGAACTCCACGGGACTTTGGCCGGTATTGGCGATCTCCAGCTTGAACCGGGTGTTGGCCGGCACCTCGATCACCGCCGGGAGGATCAGGCCGTCACGCATCTCGACCTTGATCACCGGCATGTCGTCCGCGCGCGCGGCCGTCATCGCCCAGGCGGTGGCGAGCAGGGCGGCGGCGGCGATGCGGGCAGGACGCGGCGGACGAGACACGTGGATTCCCCGGGATTTCAGTAGGCGCCCTTCTTGCCGACGCCCGCGAAGGTGAAGTCCTGAACGACGTCGAAGGGCTCGAACCACGGCCCGACGCCCGTCTCCTTGTCCACGTGCCGGCCGAAATGGCTGTCCTTGCCGGGCGGCGCGACGGTCACCGTGAGGCGATAGCGGCCGGGACCGGACAGCTTGACGTTGTCACCGTAATGCGGCCCGTCATTGGCCACCATCGGCATCAGCATCCCGGACACCTTCTTGTCCGTGGGCTTGTCGCCGTCGAGCTTCACCGCCTCGAAATGCACCTCCAGCGCCGGCACCCAGTCGCCCTCGGCGAAGCCGTTGCGGTTGTCCTTGGCGGCGCGGATGTCGGTCTCGAGGTGGAGGTCCGACTGCGCGGCGTCGCGCATCATGCCGGCGGGCTCCATCTCGATCGGCTGCAGGTAGACGGCGGCGACCTCCAGGCCGTTCCGGGTCACGTGCGGGCCGATCGGCACCTCCTTGGCCGCGGCAGCCCCGGCGAGGAGGCAAATCACGGCCAAGCCGCCGCAAATCGGAAACCGGAGATTCGGAAAGAGGTTCGACGCGCGCATGACCCTGCACATAATCCGTCGCGCGCGAAGTTCAAACAGAAATTACGCCGCTCTTAAATGATAACAATTCTAATCTAAAGCCTTTCTGCGACAGGAGGTTATGTTGTGCTGGTATTCAATCGAGAAACAAGGGGTATCCTTTCGCAGGGGAAGACAATTCACTGCCGTGTGACCGGTATGATCTTGACCGCACCCGAACGACGGCGGATCGTCATGCCACTGCCATGCGGGGGCCGGACAATGGGCGCGGGTCGGGAAGAGCGATGCAGTCTCCGCTCGGTCGAGTTCCCGCGCCGACGGGCAGGGCTTGCGCGGTGGCGGGACACGACTTAGCCAGTGCTATACCTTGCTGCAGAGCCGATGCGTACCCGTTCCGTGATTCCGGCCCGCACCGCGGCCTTCCTGCTGTTCATAGGCCTGACCGCGTCCGTGCGCGCGGCGGACTTCGCCGCACCGCGGCCCGCGGCGCAGGGCGCCGCCTATGCCGATTGGTCGGGGAGCTATCTGGGCCTCGAGGGCAGCGCGAGCGGCTCCTACGGCGCCTACGCTTTCGGGCCGACGACGATCGGCGGCCGTCCCGTGGCGGCCTTCAGGAGCGGTGATTCCACAGGCCGGAGCGACCAGGGGCGGAACGCCACCACGGCGGTGGGCGGCCTCTTTGGCGGCTGGACCTGGCAGACCGGACCGTGGGTCTACGGGGTCGAGGCCAACCTCGACGCGGCGAATCTGAACCGGCCGGTCGCCTCGACCCTCGCGGGCTTCGGCTACGCGGACGTGGACCCGGCCTTCACCATCGTGCGCGCCCGGACCGACCTGTACGGCTCGCTCCGGGCGCGCATGGGCTACAGCTTCGACCGGTACCTGATCTACGGCGCCTTCGGACTCACGGGGGCCAACGCGCGCTTCCAGGCGACCTATCCGGATCTCGACACGGGTGGCCAGAACACGGCGCGGCGGGAACTCGGCTATGTCGGCTTCACCCTCGGCGCGGGGGTGCAATACGCCATCACCGACCATCTCGCCCTGGGCATCGACTACCGCTACGTCGGTCTCGGCGGCAGCCGGCGCTTCGCCCTGGGCGTCGTGCCCGGGGATACGGGCGGCCCGGTCACGACCCGGGCGAGCTTCACCTCGAATCAGGTGTTAGCCCGGCTGATGTGGTTCCCGGACGGGCTGAGGGTGCCGCCGGATCCCGACGAGACCGCCCCGCACGACCCCGACAACGGCGATACCGGCCGCTTCTCGCTCCACGGGCAGACAACGCTCATCGCGCAGGGCACGCCGGGTTTCCGCTCGCCCTATGTGGGCGCGCAGAGCCTGATTCCGAACCAGGCCCGGCAGACCACCACGGCCACGATCTTCCTCGGGTTCAGGCTCACCGACACGACCGAGGTCTATTACAACCCCGAATTCAGCCAGGGCTTCGGCCTGTCCAGGACGCTCGGCGTCGCCGGCTTCGTCAACGGCGAGGCCCAGAAGGCCGGCGCCCCGTTCCCGAAGCTGCGCTCGAACCGCTACTACGTGAAGCAGACGATCAACCTCGGCGGCGAGACCGTCGATGTGCCGGACGGACCCAACCAGGTCGCCACCCGCTACGATTCCGAGCGGATCACGCTGATCGCCGGCAAGTTCGCCCTGGGCGACTTCTTCGACGGCAACGTCTACGCCCACGATCCGCGGGTCGACTTCTTCAACTGGTCGCTCTGGGGCTCCTCGGCCTGGGACTTCCCGGCGAACCTGCCCGGCTTCACCCAGGGCGTCTACGCCGAGTACAACCGGCCGGAATTCGCCATCCGCGCCGCCTACACGCAGGTGCCCAAGGAACCGTCGAGCGACGTGCTCGACCCGCGGGTGTTCCGGCGCGCCGGGCTCAACGCCGAGTTCGAGCAGCGCTACGTCCTGCCGGGGCTGGACCAGCCGGGCAAGCTGCGCTTCGGGCTGTTTTCGAATGTCGGCGTCTCCGCCAACAACCGGGAGGTGGTGACCCTCACCCAGTTCGGCGCCTTCGACGACATCAACGACGCGGCCGCGGCGACCCGGCGCCCCCGCCGCAAGACCGGCGGCTACGTCAACCTGGAACAGGCGTTGACACCCGAACTCGGCCTGTTCGCCCGGGCCAGCCTGAACGACGGGCGGACGGAGAACATCTCCTTCACCGACATCGACCAGAGCTTCTCGGGGGGCCTGTCGCTGAAGGGCAAGGCCTGGGACCGGCCGGACGACACGGTCGGGATCGGGGCGGCGATGAACGGTCTCTCGCCCTCGCACCGGGCCGCCTTCGCGGCGGGCTTCTACGGGTTGCTGATCGGCGACGGCCGGCTCAACTACGGCACCGAGCGGGCGCTGGAGACCTACTACGCCCTGAACCTCACCAAGTTCGTAACCCTGACCTTCGACTAC
Organism: Methylobacterium sp. J-026; assembly: GCF_022829585.1. GTDB lineage: Bacteria > Pseudomonadota > Alphaproteobacteria > Rhizobiales > Beijerinckiaceae > Methylobacterium. The sequence continues at coordinate 43,659 of NZ_JAKSYC010000190.1, read as the reverse complement.
CAATTCATCGACAATCCCGGTTACAACCGCGACCGCGGCCCGGCCCACTTCTTCGCCTCGCGGCTCCACGCGGATTTCTGAGCGGGCCGGCGATTCGGTCTTCGGCGGAAGGACCGGTGGCCCAACCGTCCACGCGAGCGGAGCGAACCGATCCAGGCGGCGCCACGATCGCCGGCGTCATGCGGCCCTGGGTCACCTCCTGCGCGCGTGACGACGGATGGCGCGCCTCAACCGAATGCCGCGACCGGCGGCCGTATCAATCTATCCCCTCGATCACCGTCGCGCCGAAAATATCCTCGAACGCGGCCCGCAGCTGCATGTCGACTTCGGCCAAGCTCACCGGCAGGCCGAGATCGACGAGGCTCGTCACCCCGTGCTCCCGGACGCCGCAGGGGACGATCCCGTCGAAATGCGACAGGTCCGGCTCGACGTTCAGGCTGATCCCGTGGAAGCTCACCCAGCGGCGCACCCGGATGCCGATCGCCGCGATCTTGTCCTCGACGCCCGGTCCCTTCTCGGGGCGGCGCACCCAGACGCCGACCCGGTCCTCCCGACGCTCGGCGCGGACGTTGAAGGCGGCGAGCGTCGCGATCAGCCACGCCTCCAGGCTCGCCACGTAGGCGCGCAGGTCGCGGCTGCGCCGGTCGAGGTCGAGCATCACGTAGGCCACGCGCTGGCCGGGGCCGTGATAGGTGTACTGGCCGCCCCGTCCCGTGGCGTGGACCGGGAACCGGCCCGGCGCCACGAGATCCTCCGGCCGGGCCGAGGTGCCGGCCGTGTAGAGCGGCGGGTGCTCCAGCAGCCAGACGCATTCGGGCGCCGTCCCGCGGGCGATGGCCTCGGCGCGGGCCTCCATCCAGGCCACCGCCGCATCGTAGTCCACGGACGCATCGCTCACGCGCCAGCCCACGGGCTCCGCGACCGGACCGGAGCCGGCCCGCTTCGGGAAGGCGTGGGGACTGACCGTGAGGCGGGGCGTGTTTACCAAGGCTTCACCATCCTGCGTCGATGGTCGAAGCCTTCAACATCCGCGGCCTGCGGTTGCAAGGTTTCGGCCGCGAGAGGGATGGCGGGTTGTGGCGGTCTTCGAGACCCTGAAGGTCGATCTGACGGTGGTGCTCGGCCGCACGCGCATGCCGCTGCACATGCTGCTGCGCATGGGCCGCGGCGCCGTGATCGAGCTCGACGCCAGCGACAGCGACATGGTCGAGATCCTGGCCAACGGCCATCCGATCGCCCGCGGGCAGATCGTGGTGACCGGCGACCGCATCTCCGTCGAGGTGACGGAGCTGATCCGCAAGGCGGCCTCGATCGTCGAGCCCGGCGCCAGCATCGGCGAGGGCGCGGCCGCGCTGCTGGAGAGCGGCTTCGCCGCCGCGTGAGCGAAGCGCTTGTCGGCGGCGGGGCGATCTGTTATCCGCTGCGCCGCGCGACACGACGGCGGCTTCGGGTTCTCCCGCGGCTGCACCGGTCGAGCGAACGGGCGGGTTTTCGCGTCCGATGCGGCCATGGCGGAATTGGTAGACGCGCTAGCTTGAGGTGCTAGTCCCGCGAGGGGTGGAGGTTCGAGTCCTCTTGGCCGCACCAATCGTTTCTCTCCCGATGAGAAGAGATTCGGTGCAGAACGACTGACGATGGCGACCGGCCCCCGGGGAGCAGTCGCCGCATATCATTCCCAGAATCGCTAGGCGCGGGACCGACCCTGTTGGCAGGGATCGGTCGCCGGCGCCCGCATGATGTCCATCCCGATCGGGCCTCCGAGGGCAACCGTCGCACCGGGCCGCAAGAGAGTGCGGTCCCGCGAGACGGCAGCCGGGGATCGACCCTGCTCCGGCTCAGCGGCCCGCTGGCGTGCCGGAATTGCCGTGCTGGAATCCCGAGGCGTTCGGCGGGCCCTTCATCTTGCCGTCTTGGCTGGGTGTGCTGTCCGGCGTGTTCGCGCCGGCGGTCCCGGTGGTCTCCGCCTTGCCGAAGCCCGCGGCGTTGGGCGAACCCTGCATACGGGGCGTGTTCCCGGACGTACCGGTGGCGCCGGCCGTCTCCGCGGCCAAGCTGGCGGTCCCCATCGACACCAGGCCGACGGCCGCGATCAGTGCGGTCATGCGCATGACAGATTCCTCGAGCGTTCCACGATCACGTCTCGCGCGTGACCCGGGCATCAACGTCCGCGCGCGACGCGTGTTCACGGCCGACGCTCACGGAAGACGGCCGCCGCCTTCGACTGGCTTGGCCGCTCAAGGCGCATCATCCCGACAGGTGGCGGCCGGTTTTCGGGAAAGGGAGGATGCGGAAGCAAGGATCTCCAGGGCTATCGGACGGTGATCGCGCTCCTGATGGTGTCGTAATCGGCACGTTTCAGGACACGGCGCGTCAGGAGTTCATCGGGCGAGGCGTAGGGGCGGAACTCGATGATCCTCCGACCGATCATGCCCGCGCCGAGCCCGTTCAACTGCTCGACGGACGCCGTGTTGAGATCGACGCCCTCACCGGGCGGCACGGAGGGTTCGTGCGCCTCTCCGGGGGGCGTCTCCGTTCTCAGACCCGTCGTGGACGTGCCGTCGGATTGCCGCGCGGGAGAACCGAGATCGGCCGACGAACCGGGGGCCGCCGACGGGTTGGCCGGAGCGGCCGCGGACGGGGATGAGGCCGGGGGCGCCGTCGCGCCCATCCCCGGATCGGACGGCGATGCCGGCGCGATGGTCCGGATCGCTTGCCCCTTGGCATCCACGGGGGATCGCTGCTGTTGCGACAAGGGAATGCCGGCGGAGGCCCGCTTGTCCGGGGCGACCTGAGGGCGCGGGCCAAACCCGACCCACAGGGATGCCAGAACGACCGCGATCACCGCCAGACCGGCGCTCACCGTCAGAACAGATCGGGTCATTCTTCCCCCTCTTTGGCTGGCCCCATGATGGTGCGGAGCCGCGACATTGTCCGTGCTTCCTCACGGATCACGCCGGGCGATTCAAGGTTCGTCCGAGCCGCGCCCGGGCGTGTCCATGCCGGGCGCCGCCGTTGCCCGGCATCGGACCCGGTTTTTCTATCGAGCCGTGCGCCGGCGGGGGCGGTGCCATGCGCCGGGACGCGCCGTGCTGCATTGACTTCGCAGCCGCACACCCGCATATCGGCGGTGCAGCGTCAGCGGCCGTCATGGCCCGCTTGAGGGGGCTGCGTGACGGATCGGGCGCCACCCGGCGTGATCCGGCCCCCCTCTTCATAACGTGCATGCACCCGGGCCGCCCCATCACGCGGGCTGCCCCCTGCCAACGGACCGACTCGAACACGGCTCTGCTCGCCCATCACGCGAGGCGCCCGGCCGGTCCTGCTGCATCGGATACATCCTTGACCCAATTCACCGATTTCGGCCTTGCCCAGCCCGTGCTGCGGGCGCTCGGCGAGGCTGGCTACGTCACGCCGACCCCGATCCAGGCCCAGGCGATCCCGCCGGCCATGGAGGGCCGCGACCTCTGCGGCATCGCCCAGACCGGCACCGGCAAGACCGCGGCCTTCGCGCTGCCGATCCTGCACCGCCTCTCGCTCTCGGACCGCCGCGCCCCGCGCCGCGGCTGCCGGGTGCTGGTGCTCTCGCCGACCCGCGAGCTCGCCAACCAGATCGCCGAATCGTTCTGCGATTACGGCCGCCACCTGTCCTACACCACCACCGTGGTGTTCGGCGGCGTCACCATCAGCCGCCAGGAGCGGGCGCTGGCTCCGGGCGTCGACGTCCTGGTCGCCACCCCCGGCCGGCTGATCGACCTGATCGAGCGCCGGTCGCTGACGCTGGAGGGCGTCGAGATCCTGGTCCTCGACGAGGCCGATCAGATGCTCGACCTCGGCTTCATCCACGCCCTCAAGCGCATCGTGAAGATGCTGCCGGAGAAGCGCCAGAGCCTGTTCTTCTCGGCGACCATGCCGAAGAACATCGCCGGCCTCGCGAGCCAGTTTCTGAAGGATCCGGTGCAGGTCGCGGTGACTCCGGTCGCCACCACGGCCGAGCGCGTCGAGCAGCAGGTGATCTTCGTTCATACCGGCGCCAAGCAGGCGCTGCTCGGCCACATCCTGCGCGATCCGGCGATCGAGCGCGTCCTGGTCTTCACCCGCACCAAGCACGGGGCGGACCGGGTCGTGCGCGGCCTCGACAAGGTCGGCATCGCGGCGGCGGCGATCCACGGCAACAAGAGCCAGCCCCAGCGCGAGCGGGCGCTGGCCGCCTTCAAGGACGGCGCCTCCCGGGTCCTGGTCGCCACGGACATCGCGGCCCGCGGCATCGACGTCGATGGCGTGAGCCACGTGGTCAATTTCGACCTGCCGAACGTGCCGGAGAGCTACGTCCACCGGATCGGGCGCACCGCCCGGGCGGGCGCGGACGGCCTCGCCATCTCGTTCTGCAACGACGAGGAGAAGGCCTACCTGCGCGACATCGAGCGCATCACCCGCCAGAAGGTGCCGGTGGGGGGCTTCCCCGAGGGCTTCACGCCGCCGTCCCGCCAGGAAGCGGCCGAGATCGCCCGCGAGGAGGAGCGCCGGCCCGAGCGGCAGCAGCAGCGTCCGGGCGGCGGCCGTCAGGGCCAGCGGCCCCGGCCCCAGCAGGGGCGCCCGGAGGGCGGACGCGGCTTCGGCGGCCAGGGCGCGCCCCGGCAGGCCCGGCCCCAGGACGGACGGGTCGATGCCCGTGGCGACGGCCGCGGTCAGGCCGTGCAGGGTCGCGATGCCCGCGCGGACCGGCCCGCCCGGCCGCAGGGTGAGCAGCGCCCGAGCCAGCAGGCCCGCCCCAGCCGGGACGGCCGGCCCCAGCGGACGGATGCCCGCCCGCGCAGCGGCGGCGGCGGTGGCGGCGGCGAGGGCCGCAACATCGGCTGGCTGGAGCGGGCGCCCCGCTCCTGAACCTGACCGCACCGTAGACATCTGAACAACCGCCCGGGACGGGATCGTCCCGGGCGGTTTTTGTCAGAGGCCCCTGCGGTGGGTGGCCGGGACCAGGGTCACGGGTCCACGTCCTCGGAGGCGCAACGCCGGGGGTGCCGCGTCTCGTCGTTCGGCACCGCGCAGCGTCCCATGGGCCCCTCCGGGCCTGGCATCGGCGCGCTCACACATCCGCGAAAGCGGGGCCGCTCGTCTCGTAACGGCTCCCTGGCGCGCTAGGTGATTGACTGGCCTTCAAGGCCGATAACCGTCAATCGTCAGGGGAAACGCCGAATGTTCAGGGTTTTCGTACCGGCTGCCGCAATCATCGTGGCGTCGCTCTCTTCGGCTCAGGCCCTCGAAGTCACGAAATCGGTCGACATCGCCGCAGCGCCGGAGACGGTCTGGAAGACCGTCGGCGGGTTCTGCGGGATCGGCGACTGGCACCCCGTGATCGAGAAATGCGCCCTGTCCAAGAAGGGCGGCAAAGACGTCCGCACGCTCAGCCTGAAGGGCGGCGGAACGATCGTCGAAGAAGAAGAAGCGCGCAGCGACAAGAAGATGGATTACACTTACACGATCCTGGAGGGTCCGCTGCCCGTGACCGACTACCATTCGACGATCATGGTCGCGAAGGCCGGCACCGGCTCGAAGGTGACGTGGACGGGCACGTTCAAGGCGAAGGGGGCTCCGGACGACAAGGCCAAGGAGGCCATCGCCGGCGTCTACGAGGCCGGACTGAAGGGCCTCGCCGACAAGGCGCACTGACAGGGCCATCGGTTCGGTGCGGGAAAACGGGTCCCCGTTTTCCCGCCACCCGCGCACCCGGAGCCTCGGGCCCCCTTTATGCGGGCGCGGCCATCGGCGTGGTGGACGCCTTCCCTTCCGGGCCCGGCAACCCATCTCATCCGGCGGATGATCAGGGAGCCGGTACCATGCGGTTCGAACTCTATCGGGATGCCAAGGGCGAGTGGCGCTGGCGCCTGCGGGCGCGCAACGGCGAGGTCATCGCCGATTCGGGCGAGGGCTACGTCCGCCGCGAGGATTGCGAGCACGGCATCGCCCTGGTGCGACAATGCGCCGAGGCCCGGATCGAGGACATGACCACCAAGATCGCCTGAGGCCGCGGCCCTCAACCCACCGTCAACCCTGTCCGACACGTCGCAGCGGTTACGCTGCAACGCTTCGCTTCGCCCATGCGTTGCAGCGTTTCGGACCGGGCGGTGGGTTCTCGCTTCCCGTGCGGTTCGTCGTCCGAGACGCAATCACACAAAGGGAGTCGACACCGTGCTGAGGAAATTCCTGCTCGCGGCCCTGCTGGTGCTGGGTTTCGCGGCCGCGGCGCCGGAGGGAGCGTCCGCCGCGCCCGTCGGTCCGGGCCTCGCCCTGCCGGCCAATGCCGCCCCGGCGATGACCGAGAAGGCCCAGTACTACTACCGTCGCCGCTTCTACGGCCCGCGGCCCTACTACCGCCGGCCCTATTTCCGCCGCCGGTTCTATGGACCGCGGCCCTACTGGCGCCGGCCCTACTACCGCCGCCGGTTCTACTACTAAGCGATCGCTGACAGGATTGGTCCGGCGGCTCCCCCAAGCCGCCGGACCTTTCGGTTATCGTCCTGGCCGGTGATCGGCCGCCTTCGGGCCATGCGCTGCGTCCGGGAGGAGCGATACAGCGCTCCGGTTCCGACATCCGGGACGAGGCATGCGGATCCCGATTCGGGATGCACCCGCGGCGTCCATGCGGTATGATGCAGGGAACGGGACCGGCGACGACAGATCGGCCGGCCCGGGAGGACGCCTGATGAACGATCTTGCGCAGCGCGCCGAGCCGGCGGCGGCGACGCCGGACCTCTGGCAATTGATCCCGCTCGAATGCATCCTGAGCGCGGCCGCCATCCTGCTGGCGGCGGGGCTCAAGCTCGCCGGCCTGCTTCCCTGACGGCGCGCGACGGACGGATGGACGGCATGCAGCACGTCGGACTCGCGCAGGCCGCCAGCGTCCCGCCGCCGCCGGAGGTCGATCTGCCCCGGGGCGACCTGACCGTGCGCACCATCGCCATGCCGGCCGATACCAACGCCAACGGCGACATCTTCGGCGGCTGGGTGCTGTCGCAGATGGATCAGGCCGGCGGGATCGCGGGGGTCGACCGGGCACAGGGCCGGGTCGTCACCGTGGCGCTGGACGCCATGACTTTCATCCGCCCGGTCCGGGTCGGCGACGTGCTGTGCGTCTACACCCGGGTCTCGCATGTGGGCCGGACCTCGATGAAGATCGAGGTCGAGGCCTGGGCGCGGCGGTTCTGCACCCAGGTGCGCGAGCGGGTCACGCAGGCGACCTTCACCTTCGTGGCCATCGACGAGGCCGGCCGCCCGCGGCCGATCCCGGCAGCGATGCCGTCGCCCCAGGCGGCGACCTAGCGCAACGCCCCGCGTTCGATCGCTCGCGGCGGCGAGGTGCCGAAGCCTCCGAGCGGGCTATGAGGGTCGGACGGGGACACCGGCCGGACTGCAGGCGCGTCCCCCTCCCCCCTCCGCGCGCTACCGGATGCGCGCATCGTAATCTGACACGCGCGACGTGCTCTCCTCCCCCGTGCGGCTACGGGCGACACCGGTTCGAGGCACGCGGCTCATGACCCAGCGCGACAGGCCCCCTCTCCCGTGCGCGAGAGGGGACCCGCGCCCCGCCGATCTGACCGGCGAGCTCGCTGAGACCTCAAACTTCTGTAGCCCGTAGCCCTTGCGGGGAGGGAAAAGCGCCTTTCTTTCGGAAGGTTGGAGTCAGATCGAGACGTGTAAGTCCGGTCGCCTCTGTGTGGGAGGGCGCGTGTCAGCGCTGGAACCGACTCCCCTTCCGGAAACACCCATTCGGGGCGTGCGCCGTGAATGGGTGTGCCCGAGCGGCGGAGGCATCTCGAACCTCGTGCTGCGACGCCCACACCGCCGTCGCGGACCGTGCTTCGAACCGGCCCGACCGTCTATTTGATCACCGCGCAGGCGACCCGGTCGCCGGCGCCGCCGATCGGCTGTGTGGTGTGGTCGTCCTCGTTGGCATGGATGATCAGGGCCGAGCCGTCCCCGTCCTTGAGACCGCCCTCGCCGTTGAGCGGCGTCTCGCTCCAGACCTCGGCGTTGGCCGAGCCGTCCTGCGCCACGTAGAGGTTCGGCAGGTCACCCTCGTCGGGGCCGTCCGGGTTGAGCAGGCCGTGCTTGCTCTGATCGTGGTTCACATGCGCCTTCGAATTGAGGAACTTCGGATCCGAGCAGTCGCCGACGGCGTGGAAATGCAGGCCGTGCCAGCCGGGCGGCAGGGCGCCGGCCTGAAGGGCGACGCGCAGCACCAGGGCGTTGGCGCCGTCGCGGATCGCCAGCGTGCCGATCGTGTCGCCCTTGGCGTTCTTAATCGGCGCCGTGAAGGTCTCGACCGGCTTGGCCGCCTCCTTCGGGGGTTCCTGGGCGTGGGCGCCGCCCGCGGCGAGGGTCCCGAGCAATGCGAGCAGCGGCAGGGTACGGGTCATGCGGTGGCTCTCCTGTGCGGTCCGGTCTAGTTAGGGAGCGCGCCGGCCCGCGACAGGGCCGCGCGTCCAGACCTCTGCCGCAGATCTGCCCGGACCGCACGAAGCCCTGATGACCCGAGACCGGCCCCTCCCGGACCGCGCCCCGCCCGCGGACGATCGCCCGGGCGCCCGGCGGGCCGACCTGTTCCTGGTGGAGCACGGTCATTTCGAGAGCCGAGCCCGGGCGCAGGCAGCCATCCGGGCCGGGCGGGTCAGCGTCGACGGCCGGCCACTGGCGCGGGCCTCGGAGCCGATCGCCCCCGGGGCGCGGATCGAGGCCGGCCCTGAGCATCCCTACGCCTCCCGCGGCGGCCTCAAGCTGGCGGCGGCCCTGGACGCGTTCCATCTGGATCCGGCCGGCCGCACCGCCCTCGACGTCGGCGCCTCGACCGGCGGCTTCACCGACGTGCTGCTCGCCCGGGGTGCGCGCCATGTCCACGCGGTCGATGTCGGCCGGGGGCAGCTCCATCCGCGGCTCGCCGCCGATCCCCGCGTCACGAACCTGGAGGGCACCGACATCCGCAGCCTCGACCCGGCCAGGCTGACGCCGCCCCCGGACTTCGCCAGCGTCGACGTGAGCTTCATCGGCCTGCGCCTCGTCCTCCCGGCCCTCCCGGGGCTGCTGGCGCCGGGCTCGGCGATCGTGGCGCTGATCAAGCCGCAATTCGAGGCCGGGCGCGCCCGGATCGGCCGCGGCGGCCTGGTCCGCGATCCGGCGGTCCATGCCGAGGTCTGCGCGGCGATCCGCGCCGCTTTGGAGGGGTTCGGCGCCGCGATCCTCGGGCTGATCGACTCGCCCGTCACCGGCGGCGACGGCAATGCCGAGTTCCTAGTCGGCGCGAGGCTGCCGTGAGCGAGACGGTCACGATTCAGGAACTCGGATCCCGGGGCGACGGCATCGCGGAGGACGGGACCCCCGTCCCCTACGCGCTGCCCGGCGAGCAGGTCGCGATCCGGCGGGACGGGCGTCGCGCCGAGCTTCTCGGCGTCGAGCGGCCCTCCCCCGATCGCGTGGCGCCGTTCTGCCCCTACGTCATGCAATGCGGCGGCTGCCGGACGCAGCACCTCGCGCGGCCGGCCGAACTGGCCTGGAAGCGGGGCCTCGTCGCGCAGGCCCTGTCCCAGGCCAGGCTCGCCGTGGAGCCCGAACCCGCGATCGACGCGCACGGCGCCGGGCGGCGGCGGCTCACGCTCCATGTCCGGGCGGTCGACGGCCGGGCCGAGGCCGGGCTGATGGCGGCGCGCAGCCACGCGCTGGTGCCGATCGACCATTGCCCGATCACCGTGCCGGCGCTGCACGCGGCACCCGAGGCGGCACGCCGCCTCGCCGCCCCCCTCGGCCACGGCCGAAAACCCCTCGACGTGGCGGTCACCGCCACCGACCAGGGGCTCGACATCGACCTGCGCGGCCACGGTCCGGTGAGCGCCGGCGTCGCTGCCGCCCTGGTGCGGATCGCCGGCGAACTCCGCCTCGCCCGGCTGTCGCTCCACGGCGAGCGCCTGATGGAGGCCGAACCGGTCTCGGTGGCCGGCAGCGGCACGCCCCTCTACCCGTCCCCCGGCGGCTTCCTGCAGGCCACAGCCGCCGGGCAGGCCGCCCTCACCGCGCTGACCCTTGCGGCCCTCGGACCGCGTCCGCGGCGGGTCGCCGACCTGTTCGCGGGCTGCGGACCGCTCACCCTGGCGATGGCCAGGCAGGCCGCCGTCCACGCCGTGGAATCCGATGCGGCGGCCCTGGCCGGCCTCGACCGGGCCGCCCGCGCGGCCACGGGCCTGCGGCGGATCACCGTTGAGCGCCGCGACCTGTTCCGCCGGCCGCTGCTGCCGACCGAGCTGGACGCCTTCGACGCGGTGGTGTTCGACCCGCCCCGGGCCGGCGCGGAGGCCCAGGCCCGGCAGCTCGCCGGGTCGCGGGTGCCGCTGGTGGTCGGCATCGCCTGCGACGCCGGCACCTTCGCCCGGGACGCGGCGACCCTCGCGGCCGGCGGCTACGGGCTCGAGACGGTCACGCCGGTCGATCAGTTCCGACACGCGGCCCATATCGAGATGGTCGGGGTGTTCCGCCGCGCCGCGCGGCGCCCGTGAGCCACGCAACCGGCCGCCGAGTCTCACGTTCTCTCGGCGATTGGAGGTTCCATGACCCGAGGATCCCTGCGCCCCCTGGCCCTGGCAGCCCTGAGCCTCGCCGTTCCCGTCTCGCTGGCGGCACAGACCGTCGCGCCGGATCAGACCGGCACGGGCGGCGGACCGGCCTCGACGGTCACGGCGCCGAACACCAACCGCCTCGGCGTGACCAAGCCCCCGGGCACCTCCCTGGGACCGGGCGAGGTCCCGACCCGGACGGAACGGCGTCGCGAGCGGACGCTGACCGACACGATCGACGGCAGCATCTGCGACGGCTGCAATTAGCGCAGCCGCCCGAGCGGTGGGCATCGGTTTCCGGGACGAGACGGCGCCTGTCCGTGATCGGGCGGCATGTCCCGGGTCCGATGTCCGGGGGGATCCGGGCGGCGGGGACCGGCCCGCATGCGGAGGCGCAGCGGCCACACCGCCTGAATCCGCGCCCGATCTGGCCGCCGTCCCCGCAATGCGGGTCGCGATGTCACGGAAGCGTCAGAAAACACCGCCACACCCGCGGCGCCGCTTGCGCCGGGCATCCCCGTGCCGGATTCGGACTCAACCCGGCGCTGTGTCGTGACCGTCCTGCATCCGAGACCCGTTCGTGATCTTCATCCACCAGCCCGCCATCGGCGCCGGATCCACGCTGCTTGAACGCCGCGTCATCGATCTTCAGGACACGATCCCCGAGGACACCGTCTGGCTCGACCTGATCCGCCCGAGCCGCGAGGAGGAGCTGAAGGTCGAGGCCTTCGCGGGCATCGAGGTGCCGACCCGCGAGGAGATGAAGGACATCGAGCCCTCCGAATTGCTCTACGTCGAGGAGGGCGCCCGCTACATGACCGGGCGGGTCCTGTCGAAGGTGAGCGAATCCGAGGAGCCGGGCCTGGCCGGCATCACCTTCGTCCTGCGCGGCAACCGGCTCGTGACGGTGCGCTACGAGGAGCCGCAGGCCTTCCGGATGTACACGCAGCGCGCCGGCCGCTCGATGGGCAATGGCGGCGGTTCCGTCACCTCCGGCGAGACCATCCTGGCCGGCCTGATCGAGGCGGTGATCGACCGGGCCGCCGACGTGCTCCAGCTCCAGGGCGAGCGGATCGACCGCCTGTCGGGCAAGATCTTCGAGGTGCAGGACGACCCCTCCGCCCGCAACACCGCCCTCCAGGACACGCTGCGGGCGCTGGGCCGGCACGGTGACCTGATCTCGAAGCAGCGCGAGAGCCTGGTCTCCATGGAGCGGATCCTGCTCTCGCTCTCGGCGACCTACCGGACCAACAAGGCGCCGCGCGATCTGCGGGAGGATGTCCGCTCCACCCTGCGGGATCTTCAATCCCTGGAGGAACACGCGACCTTCCTCAACAACAAGATCCAGTTTCTCCTCGACGCGACGCTCGGCCTCGTGAATCTCGAGCAGAACAACATCATCAAGCTATTCTCGGTCATGGCGGTCGTCTTCATGCCGCCGACCCTGATCGCCTCGATCTACGGCATGAACTTTAAGTCCATTCCGGAACTAGATCTCTCGTACGGCTACCCCATGGCGCTGGTCATGATGGTGATTGCCGCCGTATTCCCGTACTTTTTCTTCCGGTGGAAGAAGTGGCTGTAGCCAAGAGTGCTGGGGCAGATCCAGTAAATAATTAAGAAGTCTCTGAGAGAACGTCCGAGCCTGAAACCGCGGCCCGTCCGCGAAGACGGATGTGGCCATGCGATTCTCCCTGAAGACCGTCCTCTCCGGCGCGATCGGCCTGCTGGCGCTCGCCGCCGTCGGCCAGGGCATCGCCGGCGTCGTCTCCCTGTCGGAGATCGAGCAGAACGCCAGGGCGGTCTCCGAACGGGCCCTGCCCGCCCAGAACCTGGCCGAATCCATCGGGACGGCCGTCCGGGACGCGCGGCTGAACCTCTACAGGATCGCGGTGGCCTCCCCCGATGACGTCGCCCTGGACAAGAACCAGACGGCGCTGACCGACACGCTCGGGTCGCTCGCCGACCTGCGCCAGGCCTTCCAGACCCACCTGACGGCGCCGGCCGACCGGGCGACCTACGAGCGCTTCACCACGGCCTGGAACGCCTACCAGAACATCCAGCTCCAGGTGGTCGAGCTGATGATCGCGGGCGACAGGGCGGGCGCCCTGGCGCTGGTGCTCGATCCCGCCACGGGCGCGCAGAACGAGGCCGCGGTCGCCAGCCTCACCGCCGCGATCGCCTCGGCCCGGGCGCAGACCGAAGCCAACGTCGCCGAGACCGCGCAGGAAGCCACGCAGGCCAAGCGCATCGCCCTGGCGGCCACCGTGGTCGGTCTCGCGGTCGCCGCCGCGGCGATGCTCTTCGCCATCTTCGGGATCGCCCGCCCGATCGAGCGGATGACCGGCACGATGGGCCGGCTGGCCGAGGGCGACGAGACCGTGCCGGTCCCGCATACGGGCCGCCGCGACGAGATCGGCGCGATGGCGGCCGCCGTCCAGGTGTTCAAGGACAACCTGATCCGCAGCCGCGCCCTGGAACAGGAGACCGCCCTCGCCCGCGAAGGTGCGGAGATCCAGCGCCGGCGCGCCGTCCACGCCATGGCGGAATCCTTCGAGGCCGCCGTCGGCGGCGTGCTGGCGCGGGTGGCGGACGCCGCGCTCGGCCTGCGCGCCGAGGCCGAGGCGATGTCCGGCACGGCCACGGACACGGCCGAGCGTGCCGCGACGGTGTCGGGCGCCGCGCAGGAAGCTGCCACGCATGTCGGGACGGTGGCGGCGGCGGCCGAGGAACTCGGCGCCTCGGTCCAGGAGATCAGCCGTCAGGTGGACGGCTCCGCCGATCTCGCCCGGGGCGCGGTGGTTCAGGCCGGGGAGACCGCGGGCCTCGTCCAGGAGCTGAGTACGGCGGCGGGCCGGATCGGGGACGTGGTCCGGCTGATCACCGATATCGCGGGCCAGACCAACCTGCTCGCGCTGAACGCCACCATCGAGGCCGCCCGGGCCGGCGAGGCCGGGCGGGGATTCGCGGTGGTCGCCGCCGAGGTGAAGCAGCTCGCCGCCCAGACCGCCAAGGCCACCGGGGAGATCACCGGTCAGGTCGGGCGCATCCAGGAGGCGACCGGTCAGACCGTGGGGGCGATCGACGGCATCGCGGCGCGGATCCGCGAGATCGACGGCGTCGCGACCTCCATCGCGGCCGCCGTGGAGCAGCAGGGCGCGGCGACCCGGGAGATCGCCCGCAACGTCGCCGAGGCGGCCGCCGGGACCGGCGCGGTCACCGGGACGATCGACGCGGTGGCGCAGGCCGCCGACGCGACCGGCACGGCCGCCACGCGGATGCTGGCCTCGGCGGCGAGCCTCTCGGAGCAATCGGCGGACCTGCGCCGGGAGATCGACACCTTCCTGGCGACGGTCCGGGCCGCCTGACGGCGACGCCGCCGCTGCGGGGCGCGGGTTGCGAGCGACGATCTTCACCATCCCTGCCGGATGAGGGCACCGGCCGGATTCAGCGGCGCGCCCCTCTGCGGGCTACCGGTCTCACACATTGCGTTTGGGATCATCGCCCGGTCGACGGGTGTGGCAGTCCAAAGCCACCCCGCGCCTTCCCTTCCCCGCAGAGCCAACGGATTCGCACGTCTCAGTCTGACACCAACACTCTGAAGAAGGAGCGCTTTCCCCCCCTTGCGGGGCGGGGTCAGGGGTGGGGGTGGCTCAGACGGCACCGCAGCGTTCGATCCTGCACCGCCCCCCACCTCCAACGCCGCCCCGCAAGGGCTGCGGGCGACACAGGTCTGAGGTCTCAGCGAGTTCGCCGGTCAGATCGGCGGGGCGCGGGTCCCCTCTCCCGCCCGGGAGAGGGGGCCTGTCGCGCCGGGTCATGCGCCGCCTGCCTTGACCCTGTGTCGCCCGTAGCCGCAAGGGGGCAGAGAGAACGCGTCGGCCAGCGATGTGTGAACATCGTTGCCCCGCAGAGGGGGACGGGAGGGCGCGTGACCGTTCGGTACCGCCCTGCCCGTCGACCGGGCGATCGATCAGATCGCGATTTGTCAATCCAATAGCCGCCGCACGATCGACCGCGCGTCGCAGCCTGCCCGACCGCCCGAGCCCCAACCTGCGCAGACCGCCGGGATGGGGCGAATTGGATCTGCCGATCCGTCAGGCCACCGCGGCGAGGTGCTTGACCTCCGCCCGCGCCACCACCTTGCCCACCGGCGCCGCCTTGCCGCTGACCTCGGCTTCCGGAGCCAGGACCGGCGGCTGCACCCAGCGGCCGGCGTCGAGTTCGGCGATCCGGCCGTTGATCTCGCGGATCACGTAGCGCGAGAACGGGTAGACGTGCAGGTAGATCACCATGTTGGACACCACCGCCTCAAGGGCGGCCGGGTTGTGGCGGGCGGTCTCCAGGAACACGCTCCAGAAGTGCTTGGCCAGTTCCGGCCGCCGCACGGTCATCCGCCAGCACACCCGGGCCAGCGACCAGAGGTCGTGGGCGATGTGCCGCCAGTTGAGCTTCTGGGCGGCGAATTTCGGCCGCTTCACCCGCCGCGCCACGACCCGGACCCGGTCGAAGAAGTTGGCCGGATCGTAGATCTCCTCCAGCACGTCGCGGTAATCGCCCAGCACGTCGCGCTGCGGCCGCAGGGTCACGAAGTTGATCCCCTGCGTGCACTGGTCGCCCTGGTCGGCGGTGGTCGCCGCGTAGTTCTCGTAGAGGCGGCCCTCCTTGCGCAGGCGGCGCGAGAGCTGCGTGTTCGGCAGGGCGAAGAGCAGGCCGACCATGGCGATCGGGATGCCGGTCTGGCTGATGCACAGGGACATCGCCTTGCTGATGCTGTCCTTCTCGGTGTCGAAGCCGACGATGAAGCCGGCGGTGACGAACATGCCGTGCTCGTAGAGCTTGTGCACGCTGTCGGCGATCGACCGCTTGGTGTTCTGCTTCTTCTGCGTCTGGATCAGCGTCGCCTCGTCGGGCGTCTCGATCCCGGTGAACAGGGCGAAGAAGTTCGCGTCCCGCATCATCCCGAGCAGTTCCTCGTCGTCCGCGAGGTTCAGCGAGGCCTCGGTGGAGAACTTGAACGGGTAGCCGTGCTCCTCCTGCCACCGGATCAGGTGCGGCAGGAACAGCTTGATCGCCTTCTTGTTGCCGATCAGGTTGTCGTCGACGAAATCGACATGGCCGCGGTAGCCGAGGCCGTAGAGCCGGTCGAGTTCGGCCAGCATCTGCGGCGTGGTCTTGGTCCGCGGCGCGCGGCCGTAGAGCTCGATGATGTCGCAGAACTCGCAGGTGAACGGGCAGCCGCGGGAGAACTGGACGCCGATGTAGAGGTAGTGGCTGAAGGTCAGCAGGTCGAAGCGCGGAATCGGGCTCGTGGTGACGTCGGCCTTGAACTTCTCCGCCGTGAACCGGCCGCGGCGCTCACCGGCCTCCCAGGCGGCCACGAAGGTGTCGAGGATGCCCTCGGCCTCGCCCAGCACCAGGAAATCGGCCTTGTCGTAGACCTCGGGCGTCGAGGTCGGGGCGGGACCGCCGACGCAGACCAGCGTGCCGAGCGCCACGCACCGGTCGATGACGACCAGGCAATCCGGCTCCTGGGGGAGCATGCCCCCGGTCATCACGAGGTCGGCGGCCCGGATCTCGTCGTCGCTCAGCTCTTCGCAGTTGCGGTTGACGAGCGACACCTGCCAGCGCGGCGGCAGCATCGCGGCCAGCGTGATTAGGCCCAGCGGCGGCGCGGGCGCGCGGGCGCCCTGCAGCTCCATCGCCTCTTTGAAGTTCCACATGGAGTTTTCGTAGAACTTCGGGAACACCATCAGCACGCGCGGGGCCGTGTTCGCATCCGACATGCCAGTCAACCTCATTCCCTACAGGCGGCCCCGCCCGATCCCAATTCGACCGGGCGCAGAATCGCCCCCTGACCTGCGGGCGAATTGAGGCCGTTTTTCGCTCCCGCAGCAATCCGACGTGCCGCTGCCGCCAGGACGCCCGGCCCAGCGCCCCGAATCAAGCCCGCGGGGCCGCGCGACGGCTGCGGCGCCGCGATTGTCGGGCGGCTGCGCCATTTCCGCGACAGGCCCCGCGCCGCACACTCACGGCGCGACCTGGAAGCGCTCCGGCCGGGTCCCGTCCGCATCGGTGAAGCCGTAGATCCGGGCGAGATCGCCCGCGTGCAGCACCGCCCCGGCATGGGCGGCGACATCCGGGTCGGCCGCGAGGGCGGCCAGCGCCCGGCCCGCGTAGAGCGGGCCCTCGGTGGCGTGTTCGTCCTGTCCGAGATCGTGCGCCCGCTCGGTGGCGACGAAACCCGGCGACAGGCCCAGGGCGGTGACGCCGTGCGGCGCGAGTTCCCGGGCGAAGGCCAGGGCCAGCCGATTGGTGGCGGCCTTGGCCGAATCGTAGAAGATGTCGCCGAGATAGGCCTCCGTCCCGAAGGAGACGAGGGCGATCAGCCCCGCGCGCGCCGCCACCATGGCGGGGGCGACCGCGCGGGCGAGCAGCAGGGCCGGCAGCGGCCCCGCCTCCAGGAAGCCCAGATACGGCTCGGCCGAGCGGCGCCAGAACGGCGTGCCCCAGCCGGCCCCGTCGGGGTAGCGCTCGCCGTCATAGCCCTCGTTGCCGCCCCAGACGCTGCAGGCCGCCACGTCGATGCGGCCGAAGCGCCGCAGCATCCAGTGCACCAGCGCGTCGGTGGCGCGCTCGGAGCGGTGATCGCACAGGTAGTGGTGTCCGCGCCCGCCCGCGGCATCGACCATCCGGGCGGTGTCCTCGATCGATTCGGGCCGCATCTCGGTGCGTGCCCCGGTCTCGCTGGAGCGGGCGGTGACGATCACCGTGGCCCCGGCCTCCCCCAGGGCCCGGGCGAGCCCCCGCCCGACGCCCCGCGACGCCCCCGCCACCAGGCAGATTTTCCGGGACAGATCGGGCGTGCTCACGCCGACGAAGCAGGCTTGGCGCGCGACAGGAAGGCGGCGAGCCGCTCGTGCGATTCCGGCGAGCGCAGCTGCGCGTCGAAGGCCTTGGCCTCCGCCTCCAGGGCCGCCTCGACCTGAGCCTGGTCGCCCCGGATCAGCGCCCGGGAGGCGGCCAGCGCCCCGCGCGGCAGGGCGGCGAGCTTGGCCGCCTGGGCGAGGGCCTGCTCGACCAGCATGTCGGCCGGCAGCACCGCGTTGACGAGGCCGAGCGCCTGCGCCTCGTCGGCGTCGAGGGGGCGAGACAGGAGCAGCAGCTCCGTCGCCCGGAGCCGGCCGACCCGCAGCGGCAGCAGGTAGCTCGACGCCGCCTCCGGCACGAGGCCGAGTTCCACAAAGGGCATGCGCAGCCGCGCCGCCGGGCTGGCGTAGACG
Source organism: Methylobacterium sp. J-026 (assembly GCF_022829585.1). GTDB lineage: Bacteria > Pseudomonadota > Alphaproteobacteria > Rhizobiales > Beijerinckiaceae > Methylobacterium. The sequence continues at coordinate 25,781 of NZ_JAKSYC010000190.1, read as the reverse complement.
AGGTCGCAGTGCAGGCACAGGGTCGCGCCGATGCCCACCGCGATCCCGTCGACCGCCGCCACCAGCGGGGTGCGCGTCCGGGCGAGCTGGCGGATGAAGGCCAGCGCCGGCGAGGCGCTGAACCCGTCCCCGGCCCGGCCCATGAAGTCGGCGAGGTCGTTGCCGGCGCTGAACATGCCCGGCTGGCCGGTGAAGACCACGGCGCCGATGCTGTCCGAAGCGTCGGCCTCGGCGAGGGCGTCGCGCATGGCGTCGTACATCGCACCGGTGAGCGCGTTCTTCTTCTCCGGGCGGTTCAGGGTGATCAGGCGAACGCCGCCCTGGAGATCGTCGATCGCGATGGTGTCGGCCATGTCGTCCCCTCAAACCGCCAGCGCCAGCGCGGCCTCGTCCGTGAAGGCACCGCCCTCGGCAACGCTCTGCTCCAACCCGCCCGCGGCCACGAGGAGATTCTCGGCGTAGAACCGGGCGAGCGCGATGCGGCCAGCATGGGCGGGGTCGGTCTCGCCGGCCTTCAGGGCCGCGCTCGCCGCCAGCGCGCTCCGCGCCAGGCAGGCCCCTCCCAGGACCAGGCCGAACAGGCGCAGATACGGGCTCGCCCCGGCCAAAGCCGCCTCCGGGCGGTTCGAGCCCAGAGCCGCGAGCTGGTGACTGGTCGCCCGGTCGAGGCTGCCGATCCCGTCCCGCAGCCGCGCCGCCATATGGCCGAAGGCGGGGTCGCCCGCCTTGAGCATCTGTTCCGCGGCCCGGCGCATCCAGGCGATCTGCGACCGGGCGGTGGCGCCGCCGTTGAGCGGCAGCTTGCGGGCGGTGAGGTCGATGGCCTGGATGCCGTTGGTGCCCTCGTAGATGCCGAGGATGCGGGCGTCGCGCATCAGTTGCGCCGCCCCGGTCTCCTCCACGAAGCCCATGCCGCCATGGACCTGCACGCCGAGCGAGGTCACCTCGTTGGCGAGGTCCGTGGAAAAGGCCTTCGCCACCGGGGTCAGCAGGGAGGCGCGGTCCAGGCCGGCCTGGCCCTCCGCCCCCTTCGACGCGTCGAGGGCGGCGGCGGTGAGGTAGCAGATGCCCCGGGCCGCAGCCGTATAGGCCTTCATGGTCAGCAGCATGCGCTGCACGTCCGGATGGGCCGCGATCGGGCTCGTCGCCTCGGCGGCGCCGATCGCCCGGCCCTGGCGGCGCTCCCGCGCGTAGGCGAGCGCCCGCTGGGTCGCGGCCTCGGCGACGCCGACGCCCTGGAGGCCGACGTTGAGCCGCGCCGCGTTCATCATCGTGAACATGCAGGCCAGCCCCTTGTTCTCCTGGCCGATCAGCCAGCCGGTGGCGCCGCCGTCGTCGCCGAAGGCCATGGAGCAGGTCGGCGAGGCGTGGATCCCGAGCTTGTGCTCGACGCCCGCGCAGCGGAGGTCGTTGCGGCTCCCGTCCGGCAGCGCCTTCGGCACCAGGAACAGGGAGATGCCCCGCGTGCCCACGGGCGCCTCCGGCAGCCGGGCCAGGACAAGGTGGACGATGTTGTCCGAGAGATCGTGCTCGCCGTAGGTGATGTAGATCTTGGTGCCGGTGATCCGGTAGGTGCCGTCGCCCGCCGGAACGGCCCGGGTCCGCAGCAGGGCGAGGTCGGAGCCCGCCTGCGGCTCGGTCAGGTTCATGGTGGCGGGCCATTCCCCCGAGACCAGTTTCTCGAGATACCGCGCCTTCAGAGCGTCGGAGCCGTGGGCCGCCAGCGCCTCGATGCCGCCCTGGGTCAGGAGCGGGCAGAGGCCGAAGGCGAGGTTGGCGCCGTTCCACATCTCGGTGCAGGCGGCCTCGATCAGCTTCGGCAGGCCCTGGCCGCCGTGATCGGCCTCCGCCGAGAGCCCGTTCCAGCCGCCCTTCGTGAAGGTGCGGTAGGCCTCGCGCCAGCCCGGCGGCGTGGTGACCCGCCCGTCCGCGAACGGCGTGCCGTGCCGGTCGCCGACCCGGTTGAGCGGGGCGATCACCCCGGCGGCGATCCGCCCGGCCTCGGTGAGGATCGCCTCGGCATCCTCCTGATCGAACGCCCCGAGCCCGGCCACGTGGCGGAGGCTGAACAGCATCTCGGGGACCGGGGCGCGGTAACTCATACGATCCTCCTCGTCGCGGTCCGCCCATTCGACCCGGGGCGGGTTTGACCGCGCCCGCGGAGCGGGGCTACGGCGGGCCGAGGATAGGCGCGCGCGCGGCGCGCCGCCATCACCCCGTGGAACGGCTTCCCGCATGAACGATCCCGGGTCAACGGTCCCGGCCGCGACCCGGCGGCTCGCCCCCGACGCGGCCGGCCTCGGCGAGGCCGCCGCGCTCCTGCGGGCGGGCGGCCTCGTGGCCTTCCCGACCGAGACGGTCTACGGCCTCGGGGCGGACGCCACCGACGCGCGCGCGGTGGCGCGGATCTTCGCCGCCAAGGACCGGCCGCGCTTCAACCCGCTGATCGCGCATCTCCCGGATACGGCCGCGGCCCTGGCGGAGGGCCTGTTCGACGATCCGGCGCGCCGCCTCGCTGAGGCGTTCTGGCCGGGCCCGCTCACCCTGGTGGTGCCGGCGCGACCGGGCACGGGGGTCTGCGACCTCGCCCGCGCCGGCCTTCCGAGCGTCGCCCTGCGGGTGCCGGCGCATCCGCTCGCGCGGGACCTCTTGGATCGGGTCGGCGGGCCGGTGGCGGCGCCCTCGGCCAACCGCTCGGGCCGGGTCAGCCCGACCCGGGCGGACCATGTCCTCGCCGATCTCGCAGGGCGGATCGCCGCGGTGCTCGACGGCGGCGATACGCCGGTGGGCGTCGAATCGACCGTGGTGGCCTGCCTCGGCGGCACGCCGCGGCTGCTGCGGCCGGGGGGAACCACCCGGGCGGCGCTGCGCGCGGTCCTGGGCTTCGAGCCGGACGGTCCCGCTGCGGACGATGCCGACCGGCCGGCGGGGCCGGGCTTGCTCGCCTCGCACTACGCGCCGCGGGCGCGGGTGCGCCTCGACATCGTGAGCCTTGAGCCCGGGGAGGCGCTGCTGCTGTTCGGCGCCGGCCAGCCCGAGGGTCACGCGCGGGCCTGCGCCACCCTGAACCTGAGCCCTGCGGGGGACCCGGCCGAGGCGGCGTCCCGCCTGTTCGGGGTGCTGCGCGACCTCGACGCCTCGGGGGCCGCCACCATCGCGGTGGTGCCGATCCCGGCGGACGGCCTCGGCGAGGCGATCCGCGACCGGCTGGCCCGGGCCGCCGCGCCCCGGTGAATGCGCCGAGGATTTTTTTCGACGGACGCGGAACGGATCCCGCCGGCGCCTGTTGATTGGTCACGAAGGCCTTCTCAGCCCCCAATGGCCTTTTCCCTTCCAGGCTCGGAGCAATCCGAGCCTTTTTTCTTGGGTTTTCGCCTCAGGCAAGCTTGGCCGCGATCCCCGCCACGTGGCGGCCCTGGAAGCGGGCGCCCTCCAGTTCCACGGCGCTGGGCTGCCGGGAACCGTCGCCACCCGCGATCGTGCTCGCGCCATAGGGCGTGCCGCCCTTGACCGCCTCGACCCCACCCTGACCCTGGAAGCTGTAGGGCAAGCCGACCACCACCATGCCGTGGTGGAACAGCACCGTGTGGAAGCTCGTCAGCGTGGTCTCCTGCCCGCCGTGCTGGGACGCGGTCGAGGTGAACACCGAGCCGACCTTGCCGACCAGCGCGCCCTTCATCCACAGGCCGCCGGTCTGGTCGATGAACTGCTTCATCTGTGCGGCCATGTTGCCGTAGCGGGTCGGCGTGCCGAAGATGATCGCATCGTACTGGGCCAGCTCGTCGACGGTGGCGATCGGGGCGGCCTGATCGAGCTTGAAGTGGCTCTGCCGGGCAAACTCCTCCGGAACCAGCTCCGGGACGCGCTTCACGGCGACCTCGGCCCCCGTCTCGCGGGCGCCCTCGGCGACGGCGTAGGCCATCTGCTCCACGTGCCCGTAGGTCGAGTAGTACAGCACCAGAACCTTGGCCATGCGGTGATCTCCCGTCTTTCCTGATCCAACCGCCAGCGGTCGACCGAATCACGCAGCGGCGTGGTCGCTTCTCCATGCCGCGTTTTGCGCCTTGCATGAATGCCCTCGCGTGCAAGAATGGTCTTGCTATTCTGCAAGGATCGCGACGTGCCGCTCGACTGGGACGAGTTCCGCTTCGTCAAGGCGGTGGCCGATGGCGGCGGCCTCGCCGCCGCCGCCCAGGACCTCGGGATCAATCATTCGACCGCGTTTCGGCGCCTGGGGGCCCTCGAAGCGCGGCTCGACGTGCGGCTGTTCGAGCGCCTGCGCGCCGGCTACGTGCCGACGGCCGCCGGGCAGGCGATGATCGAGGCCGCGGCCCGGATCGAGACGGACGTGACCCGGTTCGCGCGGACCGTGGCCGGCCAGGGCGAGACACCCGCGGGGGAGTTGCGGCTGACGGCGCCCACCGGCTTCGCGACGGGTCTCCTCATGCCGATCCTCGCGGATTTCTGCATCCGCTATCCCGCGATCCGCATCGATCTGATCCTCGCGGAGGAGGCCCTCAACCTGTCACGCCGGGATGCCGACGTTGCGATCCGCGCGAGCCGGGGTCCGAGCGAGACTCTGGTCGGGCGCCGCCTGACGGGGCTGGCCTGGGCAATCTACGGCAGGGCCGACCGGGACTACGGCGACCTGAGCCGGGAGGCCTGGGTCGTACCGGGACCGGCCGTCGCGGGCGGCCTGTTCGCCCGCGACGGCGAAGGGCGGATCCCGCCAGAACGGGTGGTGCTCCGGCTCAACACCGTGACCGGGCTCGACGCCGCGGTGGCGGCAGGACTCGGAATCGGTCCCCTGCCCTGCTTCGAAGCTGACGCGAACCCAGCCCTGCGGCGGCTCGGCGGCCTGCAGCCGGACCTCGGGGCCGATCTCTGGCTGCTAACCCATCCGGATCTGCGCCATGCCGCCCGGGTCCGGGCCTTCATGGACTATTTCGCGGCGGCGATCCTGCCGCTCCGGCCGCGCTTCGAAGGCCGGTAAGCCGGCTCAGCGGATCTCCACCACCTCGACAGCGTGGCCGTTCACCTCGACCACGTCGCCGATCGTCTTGCCGGTGATGGCCTTGGCGAGGGGCGCCACGTAGGAGATCGAACCCTTGTGCGGATCGGCTTCGTCCTCGCCGACGATCCGGAAGGTCTGGCGCGTCTCCTTGCCGGCGTCGTCCTCGCGGACCACCGTGACGGTCGAGCCGAAATGCACCGTGTCGCCGCTCATCGGCTCCACGAGCTGCGCGGTGTTCTTTCGAGCCGCCCAGTAGCGCAAATCGCGCCCGATCCGGGAATCCTCGGCCTTGTCGGCGGGATCCAGGGAGGCGACCTCCTTTTCCAGACGCGCGACCTCAGCCTCGATCTGGGCCAGGCCCTCCGCGGTGACGAAATTGGTGTGGGGCGAGACCGGCCGGTCCGGCAGGTTCTCGAATGCTTCCCCGCCCTCAGGCTCTTTGACGAATGCGACGCTCATAAGCACGGTAACACGCCGGGAACGGCACAGGTTCCAGCCGCCCTCAACCGACTTCGACCACCGTCCGCCCGCGCACCTTGCCGGCCAGGATCGCCTCGCCCATCTGACCGACCTCCTCCAGGCGCACCCGGCTGGTCATGGCGGCGAGCTTGCCGAGGTCGAGGTCGCGGGCGAGCCGGGCCCAGGCCGCGCGCCGCTTCGCCTGCGGGGTGGTGACGCTGTTGATGCCGAGCAGCGAGACCCCGCGCAGGATGAACGGCGCCACCGAGGTCGGCAGGTCCATTACCCTGCGCCAAGCCGCAGGCCGCCACGGCGCCGTCGGCCTTGGTCATGGCGAGCACGTTGGCCAGCGTGGTGGAGCCGACCGCGTCGACGCCCGCCGCCCAGCGCTCCTTGCCCAGGGGCTTGCCGGGCTTCGACAGCTCCGCCCGGTCGAGGATCTCGGCGGCGCCGAGGCTTTTCAGGTAGTCGGCCTCCCCGTCCCGGCCCGTGGAGGCGATCACGTGCCAGCCCGCCCGGGCGAGCAGCGCCACCGCCACCGAGCCGACGCCCCCGGAGGCGCCGGTGACGATCACCGGACCGTGGTCGGGCGTCACCCCGTGCGCCTCCAGCGCCAGGCAGCACAGCATCGCCGTGTAGCCCGCGGTGCCGACCGCCATGGCCTGCTCGGCGGTGAGACCCTCGGGCAGCGGCACCAGCCAGTCGCCCTTGACCCGGGCGCGCTGCGCGTAGGCGCCGAGATGCGTCTCGCCGACGCCCCAACCGGTGAGCACGACGGCGTCGCCGGGCTTGTACTCGGGATGCTCGGAAGTCTCGACGATCCCGGAGAAGTCGATCCCGGGGATCATCGGGAAGCGGCGCACCACCGGCGATTGGCCGGTGAGCGCGAGGCCGTCCTTGTAGTTCAGGGTCGAGTGCGTCACCCGCACGGTAACGTCGCCGTCCATCAGGTCGGCCTCGTCGAAGTCCCGGAACGCGAGGCTCTGGCCGGCCTCGCCCTTCTCGACCACCCAGGCCTTGAACGTTCCCATCGTCACCTCCCGCCGGCGCGGATCGCCTTTCGCCGTGAGGTGTCGCCGGGACGTCCGGAATCAAGGCGGTCCCGGGGGGATCAGTATCCCTCGTAGCGGCTGCCGTTGGAGAAGCCGAGGGCGACGCCGACGTCCGACGAGCTGGCGCCGGTCATGCCGAGGGCGTCCGGGATCGAACCGATCAGCGGGCCGCCATAGGCGGCGGGACGATAGCCGTATCCGCCGTAGCCGCCGCCGACCGGCACCCAGCCGGCCCGGGCGGGCGCCACGAGGACGCGCCGGCTGACGCTGGCATATTCCGGCGGGATCGTCTCGGGAATCGACTCGGCGGGCCGCACCAGCACGGTCCGGGTCCGCACCGCGAAGCGCGGCGGCGTGGTCACCCAGCAGCCGATCAACTCGCCGCCGGGACCGCGGCTCGTCTGCCAGAAGCGGCCGCCCGGCGAGACCATCACGCGCTCGGACACGGTGTCGTAGACCGGCGGGACGGTGCGGTAGACCGTCCGCGGCGGGCGCACGAGCATCGTCTCCTGCACGGTGTCGTAGACCGGCGGCGCGACCACGTGGCGGTAGCATTCGGAGCCGTAGCAGCCGCCGGCCCGGGCCGGCGCGGCGAGCAGCAGGCCGCCGAGGGCGGCGAGAACAAGAGTGCGAGCGACCGGCGCGGTCATGGACATCCTCGGGTACGCGATACGGGCGAGACGCGGCGCGAACGCGGCGCACGTCTCGACGCACCAGAGGCCAGACTCGTTGCCCGACGCGCAAGCATTATCGGGAACGAAGGTAAAATTAACCCTCGGTTTCGACTGCTTAGATGTCGTCTACCTAGGTAGGATTGTTCGGATCCTGGTCAGAATCTCTTATGAAGTCCTGAGCGGATGCGGTCAGGTCTGGCCGGCCCGGAGCTGATAGAAGATGTGCCGGCCGATCACGTCCATCTTGCGCAGGCGGCGGGCCCAGCCCGGCCGCACGTAATCGGCGTGGTAATGGGTGGCGGCCCCGACCTCGGCCAGGTAGGTCCGCCCCTCGATCACCGAGCGGGCGATGCGGGTCGCCGATTCCCAGGCGCCGGCATCGGTGATGCGCAGGGACTTGCCCTCGCAGGCGAAGGAGAACTGGCAGCCCATGTAGTGGTGCCGGTTCTGATAGACGACGCCGCAGACGCTCGCCGGGTAGAGGCCGCTCTTCACCCGGTTGAGCACCACCTGGGCGACGGCCGCCTGACCGGCCTCGGGCTCGCTCCGGGCCTCGAAATAGACCGCCTCCGACAGGCAGCGCTGTTCCTTGTCGAGGGATTCCGGGTCGATCAGGTCGGCGTAGCGCCGCCGCGCATCCTCCGGCACCGGCTGGGCGCTGTCCGGGCGCTCGGTGCGGATCGCGAAATCGGGCAGCGCCAGGCTCGCCGCCGCCACCTCGACGGGGATCGCGTCGGCGGGCGCCGGGGTGGTCGACGATAGGGCGACGGCCCGGGGCACCGGCGGGGTCGAGCCGTCGAACCGCGCGGGGTCGCCGTCCTCGGTGAGGTCGGCCGTCCCCTCGCCCGTCGAGGCGGCGCTGCCGGCGCCGGTGGTGAGGCCGAGATCGGGCACCGAGACGAAGCCCGGCTCCTCGGAATCCGGGTCCCAGACCGCCGAACCTTGCGTCAGCACGCCGGTGACGCTGCTGGTGACGTCGCCGAACACCAGGGCGCCCCCGGCCTCGCGCAGGGCGGCGGCCCGCCGGGCGAAGCTCTCGGCCGGCGGCCGGGCCGGGTTGCCCTTGCCGGCCCGCTGCACCACCGGGAAGACGTGTGCGCCGGTCTTGAACACCGTCTGGGGCGGGGCGTCGCCGAGGGCGCGCAGGGCGGATCCGATCAGCACCGTGCCCGGGGGCAGCGGCGGAACGGTGTCGGCGTCGATCACCGCGCGCCGGCTCGCCCCGATGGCGTTCTCCGTGCCGGCATCGGCCGTGAACGAGACCAGGAGGCCGAGCCCGGCCATCCAGGGCGTCATGGCGGCCGAGAGCCAGCGCAGGCTCGATTCCCGTCGTCCTCGTCTCATGCCCACGACGCCAGACCCGTACTCAAGCACCCGAACCGGCCCGATCCTCCCCGTTTCCAGGGTGTTTCTGCGGCCGAGCGGAATTTATCGCCCGGTATGGTTGAGCCCCGGTTAAGTCGGGGCCGGGCGGACCGGCCCGGTTCGACCCACCCGCGGTGGCGCCCACGAAAAAGGGCGGCCCGGAGGCCGCCCTGTCTCGTCTCGAACCCCCTTGCGTCGTAACGGGCGTCACTCGGCGGCGGGCGGCAGTTCCTCGATCGGATCGGCGGCGCTGCCGGCCTGCTTCTGCTGCAGGATCATCGCGTCGCGGCGGCGGGCGATGGAGCGGATATCCGCCACCATCGAACCGGTGCCGGCCGGGATGAGCGAGCCCACGATCACGTTCTCCTTCAGGCCTTCCAGGGTGTCGACCTTGCCGTTGACCGCCGCCTCGGTGAGGACGCGGGTGGTCTCCTGGAACGAGGCCGCCGAGATGAACGACTTCGTCTGCAGCGACGCCTTGGTGATGCCGAGCAGGACCGGGACGCCCTGGATCGGCTTCTTGCCCTCGGCGAGCAGCTTCTCGTTGAAGTCGGTCAGCTCTGTGCGATCGATCTGGTCGCCCGAGAGGATGTCCGAATCGCCGCCGTCGGTCACCTCGACCTTCTGCAGCATCTGCCGGACGATCACCTCGATGTGCTTGTCGTTGATCGACACGCCCTGCAGCCGGTAGACCTCCTGGATCTCGTTGACGAGGTAGGCCGCGAGTTCCTCCACGCCCTTGATCGCCAGGATGTCGTGCGGCGCGGGGTTTCCGTCGACGATGTAATCGCCGAGTTCGACCACGTCCCCGTCCTGCAGGTGGATGTGCTTGCCCTTCGGGATCAGGTACTCGACCGCCTCCGAGCCGTCATGCGGCGTCAGCGTGAGCCGGCGCTTGTTCTTGTAGTCGCGGCCGAACGCGATGGTGCCCGACTTCTCGGCGATGATCGCCGCGTCCTTCGGGCGCCTGGCCTCGAACAGCTCCGCCACCCGCGGCAGGCCGCCGGTGATGTCGCGGGTCTTGGCCGAGTCGGTCGAGACGCGGGCCAGGATGTCGCCGGCCTTCACGCTCGCCCCGGGATCGAAGCCGATGATGGCGTCGACCGGCAGGAAGTAGCGGGCGTCCGAGCCGCGCGGCAGCTTGAGCGCCTTGCCCTCCTTGTCGACCACCACCATCGCGGGCTTGAGGTCCGAGGTCCGGGCCGAGCCGCGCCAGTCGACGACGACGCGCTTGGCGATGCCGGTCGACTCGTCGGTGGTCTCGGTCATGGACTGGCCGTCGACCAGATCCTCGTAGGCCACGAGGCCGTCGACTTCGGTGAGGATCGGACGGGTGTAGGGATCCCACTCGGCGATCCGCTGCCCGCGCTTGATCTTGTCACCCTCGTCGACCCGGAGCTTGGCGCCGTATTGCAGGCGGTGGACCGCCCGCTCGACCCCGTCCGAGCCCACGATCACCACCGCCACGTTGCGGCCCGTGGCGATCAGGTCCCCGTCCGTGTTCTTGGCGATCGTCCGGTTGCGGACCTTGATCGTGCCCTCGAAGCTCGACTCGATGAAGGACGAGTCGGCGATCTGGGCGGCACCGCCGATGTGGAAGGTCCGCATCGTGAGCTGGGTGCCCGGCTCGCCGATCGACTGCGCCGCGATGACGCCGACGGCCTCGCCCATGTTGACGGGCGTGCCGCGGGCGAGGTCGCGCCCGTAGCAGGTGGCGCAGACGCCGCTCTTGGTGGCGCAGACCAGCACCGAGCGGATCTTCACCTCCTGGATGCCGGCGGCGTTGATCGCCGGCAGGTGCCGCTCCTCGATGGTCTCGCCGGTCTTGACGATCACCGTGCCGTCCGCGGCCACGAGATCCTCGGCCGTGGCGCGACCGAGGATGCGGGTGGCGAGCGTCGCCACGACCTGGCCGGCATCCACGATGGCGCGCATCTTGATGCCGTTGGTCGTGCCGCAATCCACCTCGCGGATCACCGCGTCCTGGGCCACGTCGACGAGGCGGCGGGTCAGGTAACCGGAGTTCGCGGTCTTCAGGGCGGTGTCGGCGAGGCCCTTACGGGCACCGTGCGTGGAGTTGAAGTACTCCAGCACGTCCAGACCTTCCTTGAAGTTCGAGATGATCGGCGTCTCGATGATCTCACCCGACGGCTTGGCCATGAGGCCGCGCATCGCCGCGAGCTGCTTCATCTGGGCAGGCGAGCCACGGGCACCCGAATGGCTCATCATGTAGATCGAGTTGACCTGCTTGTCGGCGCCGTTCTCGTCCTTCTGGACGCTGGAGATGCGGTTCATCATCTCGGCGGCGAGCTTGTCCGAGCACTTGGCCCAGGCATCGACCACCTTGTTGTACTTCTCGCCCTGGGTGATCAGGCCGTCGTTGTACTGCTGCTCGTAATCCTTCACGAGCGCGCGGGTCGTGTCGACGATCGACCACTTGTTGTCCGGCACGACCATGTCGTCCTTGCCGAACGAGATGCCGGCCTTGAACGCGTGATTGAAGCCCAGCGCCATGATCCGGTCGCAGAAGATCACCGACTCCTTCTGACCGCAGTGGCGGTAGACGGTGTCGATCATCGCCGAGATCTCCTTCTTGGTCATCAGCTTGTTGACGACGTCGAAGGGCACCTTGGCGTGCTTGGGCAGGGCGCCCGACAGGATCACCCGGCCCGGGGTGGTCTCGTAGGTCTTGGTCAGGGGCTCGTTGTCTGGGCCGATGCCGGTCCAGCGCCACTTGATCTTGGAGTGCAGCGACACGGCCTTGGCGGCGAGAGCATGCTCCAGCTCGCCCATCTCGCCGTAGACGCCCTGCATCGGGTTCTTGGTGTTGCCCGGCTTGTGCTCACCCGGCGCCCCGTCGGCCACGATCGACAGGTAATAGAGGCCCAGCACGATGTCCTGCGACGGCACGATGATCGGCTGACCGTTGGCCGGGTGCAGGATGTTGTTGGTCGACATCATGAGGACGCGCGCTTCCAGCTGCGCCTCGAGCGACAGCGGGACGTGCACGGCCATCTGGTCGCCGTCGAAGTCGGCGTTGAACGCGGCGCAGACCAGCGGGTGCAGCTGGATCGCCTTGCCCTCGATCAGCTTCGGCTCGAAGGCCTGGATGCCGAGGCGGTGGAGCGTCGGCGCGCGGTTCAGCATCACCGGGTGCTCGCGGATCACCTCGTCGAGGATGTCCCAGACCTCCGGCTTTTCTTTTTCGACCAGTTTCTTCGCCTGCTTCACCGTGGCGGAGAAGCCCTTGGCGTCCAGCCGCGCGTAGATGAACGGCTTGAACAGCTCGAGCGCCATCTTCTTGGGCAGGCCGCACTGGTGCAGCTTCAGCTCCGGACCGACCACGATCACCGAGCGGCCGGAATAATCGACGCGCTTGCCGAGCAGGTTCTGGCGGAACCGGCCCTGCTTGCCCTTCAGCATGTCGGCGAGCGACTTCAGCGGGCGCTTGTTGGCCCCCGTGATCACGCGGCCGCGGCGGCCGTTGTCGAACAGGGCGTCGACGGCCTCCTGCAGCATCCGCTTCTCGTTGCGGATAATGATGTCGGGGGCGCGCAGCTCGATCAGCCGCTTCAGGCGGTTGTTGCGGTTGATGACCCGGCGGTAGAGGTCGTTCAGGTCGGAGGTCGCGAAGCGGCCGCCATCCAGCGGGACCAGCGGGCGCAGGTCCGGCGGGATCACCGGCACGACCGTCAGGATCATCCATTCCGGCTTGTTGCCGGACATCTGGAAGGCCTCGATGATCTTGAGCCGCTTCAGGAGCTTCTTGGGCTTCAGCTCCGAGGTGGTGACCGCAATCTCCTCGCGCAGATCGTTGGCGATCTTGTCGAGGTCGAGCTCCTGCAGGATGCGCCGGATGGCCTCGGCGCCGATCATCGCGGTGAAGCTATCCTCGCCATACTCCTCCTGGGCGCGCAGATACTCCTCCTCCGACAGGAGCTGACGCTCCTTCAGGGGGGTGAGGCCCGGCTCGATGACGCAGTAGGACTCGAAGTACAGGATCCGCTCGAGGTCCTTGAGGGCCATGTCGAGCAGGAGGCCGATGCGCGACGGCAGCGACTTCAGGAACCAGATGTGGGCGACGGGCGCGGCCAGCTCGATATGGCCCATCCGGTCGCGCCGGACGCGCGCGAGGGTGACCTCGACGCCGCACTTCTCGCAGATGACGCCCTTGTACTTCATGCGCTTGTACTTGCCGCACAAGCACTCGTAGTCCTTGATCGGCCCGAAGATGCGCGCACAGAACAGGCCGTCGCGCTCGGGCTTGAAGGTCCGGTAGTTGATCGTCTCCGGCTTCTTGATCTCGCCGTACGACCAGGAGAGGATCTTCTCCGGCGACGAGATCGAGATCTTGATCTGATCGAAGCTGACCGGTGTGGCCTGCTGGTTGAAAAGGTTCATGACCTCTTGGTTCATGATCCGCTCCTTGCTGACGCCGATCGCCCCGCGCCGGGCCATCGTGTCCTGAAAAAGATCCGGCGCCGCGCCCCGTTCGAGCGCCGCTGACCGTCGTCACCGGAGGCCCCGCCCCTCCCCGCTCGACCGTGGCGGCGTCGATCCGCCGCCACGGGAGGTCTCTTGCGACGATCGCTACTCGGCGGCGTCCGCCGGCGGCTCGAGCTGGTCGTTGGCGGCCTTCTTGGAGGAGGTGAGCTCGACGTTGAGGCCGAGCGAGCGCATCTCCTTGACGAGCACGTTGAACGACTCGGGGATGCCGGCCTCGAAGGTGTCGTCGCCGCGGACGATCGCCTCGTAGACCTTGGTGCGGCCGGCCACGTCGTCCGACTTCACCGTGAGCATCTCCTGCAGCGTGTAGGCCGCGCCGTAGGCCTCCAGCGCCCAAACCTCCATCTCGCCGAAGCGCTGACCGCCGAACTGCGCCTTGCCGCCCAGCGGCTGCTGGGTGACGAGCGAGTACGGGCCGATCGACCGGGCGTGGATCTTGTCGTCCACCAGGTGGTGCAGCTTCAGCATGTAGATGTAGCCCATCGTCACCTTGCGGTCGAAGGGCTCGCCGGTACGCCCGTCGTAGAGCGTCGACTGCGCCGAGCGGTCGAGGCCGGCCATCTCCAGCATCTGCTCGATATCGGCCTCCTTGGCGCCGTTGAACACCGGGGTGGCCATCGGCACGCCGCGGCGGACGTTGTTGCCGGCCTCGGCCAGCTCCTCGTCCGTCAGGCCGTCGAGCTCGCCCGGCGAGTAGATCGCCTCCATCTCCTGACGCAGCAGCGCGATGTCGTGCGACTTCAGATAGGCATCCACCGCCTTGGAGACCTTGCGACCCAGGCCCGCAGCCGCCCAGCCGAGGTGCGTCTCCAGGATCTGTCCGACGTTCATGCGCGAGGGCACGCCCAGCGGGTTGAGCACGATGTCGGCATGCGTCCCGTCCTCCAGGAACGGCATGTCCTCGATCGGCACGATCCGCGACACGACACCCTTGTTGCCGTGGCGGCCGGCCATCTTGTCGCCCGGCTGGATCTTGCGCTTCACCGCCACGAAGACCTTGACCATCTTCATAACGCCGGGGGGCAGCTCGTCGCCGCGCTGCAGCTTCTCGACCTTGTCGAGGAAGCGCTGCTCCAGGCGCTTCTTCGACTCGTCGTACTGCTTCTGCATCGCCTCCATCTCGGTCATGAGACGGTCTTCGATGACGGCGAACTGCCACCATTGCGAGCGCGGGTAGTCGTTGATCAGCTCGCGGGTGAGCGTGGTGTCCTTCTTGAAGCCCTTCGGGCCGGCCACCGGCGCCTGACCGATCAGCACGTCCGCGAGACGCGCATAGGTGTTGCGGTCGAGGATCGCCTGCTCGTCGTCGCGGTCCTTGGCGAGCCGCTCGATCTCCTCGCGCTCGATCGCCTGGGCGCGCTCGTCCTTGTCGACGCCGTGGCGGTTGAACACCCGCACCTCGACGATCGTGCCGGTGACGCCCGGCGGCACCCGCAGGGAGGTGTCGCGCACGTCGGAGGCCTTCTCACCGAAGATGGCGCGGAGCAGCTTCTCCTCCGGCGTCATTGGGCTCTCGCCCTTCGGGGTGATCTTGCCCACGAGGATGTCGCCGGCATTCACCTCGGCACCGATGTAGACGATGCCGGCCTCGTCGAGGTTCTTGAGCGCCTCCTCGGAGACGTTCGGGATGTCGCGGGTGATCTCCTCCGGCCCGAGCTTGGTGTCGCGGGCCATCACCTCGAACTCCTCGATGTGGATCGAGGTGAACACGTCATCCTTCACGATCCGCTCGGAGAGCAGGATCGAATCCTCGAAGTTGTAGCCGTTCCACGGCATGAACGCGACGAGCACGTTCCGGCCGAGGGCCAGCTCGCCAAACTCGGTCGAGGGACCGTCAGCGATGATCTCGCCCTTCTTCACGAACTCGCCGACGCGGACCAGCGGCTTCTGCGTGATGCAGGTCGACTGGTTGGAGCGCTGGAACTTCTGCAGGCGGTAGATGTCGACGCCCGGCTTGGTGGCGTCGGCCTCCTCGGTGGCGCGGATGACGATACGGGTGGCATCGACCTGATCGATGATGCCGGCCCGGCGGGCCGCGATGGCGGCGCCGGAATCCCGGGCGACCACCGCCTCCATGCCGGTGCCCACGAACGGGGCGTCGGCGCGGACCAGCGGCACCGCCTGGCGCTGCATGTTCGAGCCCATGAGGGCGCGGTTGGCGTCGTCGTTCTCCAGGAACGGGATCAGCGCCGCGGCGACCGAGACGAGCTGCTTGGGCGACACGTCCATGAGGTCGACGCGCTCGGGCCCCACGACGATCACCTCGCCGGCCCGGCGGCAGACCACGAGGTCCTCCGTGAGCTTGCGGGCCTCGTCCATCTGGGCGTTCGCCTGGGCGACGTAGTACTTCGCCTCCTCCATGGCCGAGAGGTAGGCGACCTCGTCGGTGACTACGCCGTCGCGGACGCGGCGGAACGGGGTCTCGATGAAGCCGTACTTGTTCACCCGGGCGAAGGTGGCGAGCGAGTTGATCAGGCCGATATTCGGACCTTCCGGCGTCTCGATCGGGCAGATGCGGCCGTAATGGGTCGGGTGCACGTCGCGCACCTCGAACCCGGCGCGCTCGCGGGTCAGACCGCCCGGGCCGAGCGCCGAGAGGCGGCGCTTGTGCGTCACCTCGGAGAGCGGGTTGGTCTGGTCCATGAACTGCGAGAGCTGCGACGAGCCGAAGAACTCGCGCACGGCGGCCGCCGCGGGCTTCGCGTTGATCAGGTCCTGCGGCATGACCGTGTCGATATCGACCTGGCTCATGCGCTCGCGGATGGCGCGCTCCATGCGCAGGAGGCCCAGGCGGTACTGGTTCTCCATGAGCTCGCCCACCGAGCGGACGCGGCGGTTGCCGAGGTGATCGATGTCGTCGACCTCGCCCTTGCCGTCGCGCAGCTCGACCAGCGCCTTCACCACCGCCAGCATGTCCTCCTTGCGCAGCGTCCGCACGGTGTCGGCGGCGTCGAGGTCGAGGCGCATGTTCATCTTCACGCGGCCGACCGCCGAGAGGTCGTAACGCTCGGAATCGAAGAACAGCGAGTGGAACATCGCCTCGGCGGTGTCGAGGGTCGGCGGCTCGCCCGGGCGCATCACCCGGTAGATGTCGAACAGCGCGCCCTCGCGGCCGGAATTCTTGTCCACCGCCAGGGTGTTGCGGATGTAGGGACCGACATTGACATGGTCGATGTCGAGCACCGGCAACTCGGTGATGCCGACATCGTCTAGGCTCTTCAGGAGCTTGTCGGTGATCTCCTCGCCGGCCTCGGCCCAGATCTCACCGGTCTGCGCGTTGACCAGATCCTCGGCGATGTACTGGCCGACGAGATCCTCGTCGGTCGCCTTGAGGAACCGGGTGCCCTTCTCGGTGATCTGGCGGGCGTTGCGGGCGTTGAGCTTCTTGCCGGCCTCGAGCACGACCTCGCCGGAATCGGCGTCGATCAGGTCGACGGTGGCCTTCATGCCCTTCATCCGCTCGGCGTCGAACGGCACGCGCCACTCGGCACCGTCGCGGTCATAGGCCACGCGGTTGTAGAAGGTCGACAGGATCTCCTCGCCGTCGAGGCCGAGCGCGTAGAGCAGCGACGTCGCCGGCAGCTTGCGCTTCCGGTCGATGCGGACATGGACGATGTCCTTGGCGTCGAACTCGACGTCCAGCCAGGAGCCCCGGTACGGGATGATGCGGGCGGCGAACAGGAGCTTGCCCGAGGAATGGGTCTTGCCCTTGTCGTGATCGAAAAACACGCCCGGCGAACGGTGCATCTGCGAGACGATGACCCGCTCGGTGCCGTTGACGATGAAGGTGCCGTTCTCCGTCATCAGGGGCATGTCGCCCATGTAGACGTCCTGCTCCTTGATGTCCTTGACCGACTTGGCCTGGGTGTCGGGATCGACGTCGAACACGATCAGCCGCAGGGTCACCTTCAGCGGGGCCGCGAAGGTGATGCCACGCTGGCGGCACTCGTCGACGTCGTATTTGGGCGCCTCGAAGGTGTAGCGCACGAATTCGAGCAGGGCGGTGGCGGCGAAGTCGGAGATCGGGAAGACCGACTTGAACACGCTCTGCAGGCCCTCGTCGCCGCGCCCGCCTTCGGGCTCGTCGACCATCAGGAACTGGTCGTAGGACGCCTTCTGAACCTCGATGAGGTTCGGCATCTCGGCAACTTCCTTGATCTTGCCGAAGAACTTCCGAATGCGCTTGCGACCGACCAGCGTGTTGGCCATGTGACCTCGCTCCTACCCGCGTGCCTCACGCCCGGGGAAGCGTTCCCGCGAAGGGACCTCCCGCACCGGGCCGTGACGCGCGCCCCGCCGGGCGGCGCCACCGAACCGAAATCTCATCTCCGGCCCCTGACGGGACCGTCCGCCGAAGCGGCCTAAAGCCCGCGGGCACGACACCCGCGGGCTCCAGTCACGACAGGCCCGGAACGGACCTCCGTGGGGTGACGGGCCGGGATCGGCCCATCGTCGACTTACTTGAGCTCGACCTTGGCGCCAGCCTTCTCGAGCTGGGCCTTGAGCTTCTCGGCCTCGTCCTTGGAGACGGCCTCCTTGACGGGCTTCGGCGCGCCTTCGACCAGATCCTTGGCTTCCTTGAGGCCCAGGCCGGTGATGGCGCGGACTTCCTTGATGACCTCGATCTTCTTCTCGCCGGCGGCGGCGAGGACGACCGTGAACTCGGTCTGCTCCTCGACGGCAGCGGCGGCGCCACCAGCGGCCGGGCCGGCGGCCACGGCGACGGCAGCGGCGGCGGAGACGCCCCACTTCTCTTCGAGCATCTTGGCCAGGTCGGCGGCCTCGAGAACGGTCAGCGAGGACAGGTCGTCGACGAGCTTGGCAAGATCAGCCATTTTCAATTCCTCTCAGATATCGGTTCGAACAGGTGATTTTTGAAGGGCCTCAGGCGGCCTCGTCCTTGGTGGCATAGGCCCCGAACACGCGGGCGAGCTTGGCCGCCGGCGCATTGACGACCTGAGCGATCTTGGTCGCGGGCGCCTGCACGAGGCCCACGATCTTGGCGCGCAGTTCGTCGAGGGACGGGAGCGAGGCGAGGGCCTTCACGCCGTCCGGGTTCAGGGCAGTCGTCCCCATCGCGCCGCCGAGGATCACGAGCTTCTCGTTAGCCTTGGCGAAATCGACCGCGACCTTGGCGGCGGCGACCGGATCGCCCGAATAGGCGAGCAGGGTCGGGCCCTTCAGGAGCGGCTTGATGGAGGCGACATCCGTGCCATCGAGTGCGATGCCGGCGAGGCTGTTCTTGGCGACCTTCACGGTGGCGCCGGCCTGCTTCATCTGCGAACGCAGCTTCTGCATGTCGGCGACCGTGAGGCCCTTGTAGTGGGCCACGACGACGACGGCGCTCTGACTGAACACGCCGTTGAGCGTCGAGACGAGATCAGCTTTAGCTGTCCGGTCCACTGGGCTCTCTCCGGTTGGCGGAACCCGGATTCGGGTCCGCCGGTTGCACATGCCGCCCGGACGTGATCTCGGCCGTAAGACCGGGAACGCCCGAACGACGCTTCGCGGCCCTGTCCCCGCGCGTGCCCCTGGAGGCCGCCTCGGGCGAGTGGGTTCAAACCGATACCCCTCCCGCGGCCGGGGCCGGGGCGAGGCGTTGTCGAATTCGGTCTTCCCCGTCTGTGCAGGCTGGTGGATTAAGCCGGCGAACCGGCGCCTGCAGTCTCGGACAGGACATGGCCGGACAAGGCTCCGCGGGGCTCGTCACCCCTGGGATCCTTACCGGCCAGTGCCACCCGGTTGCCCGGGCGACATTTCGAGCGGAAAACGGCCGATCGGCCGTCTCCTTCCGTGAGGATGAAATGCGTAAGGCGCGGTGTATAGAGCCTAGCAAACCGCCTGCCAAGGGCCGAAGCGCGACTTTTCCGCCGCAGGCAAGGGTTTGCCGGCTCGGACTGTCCTCGCCACTCACGCCTCGCTCGGCTTTGCCGACCGACCGAGCAGAGCGTCGACGTCGCGCCCGCGATAGAGGATGCGCAGGACATCGATGCGCGTCTCACGCAGGGCATATGCGATGACCACGCGACGCTCAAATGCGACGAGCCGTAGCCCGGGCCTAAGATCGATCGTCCCGGGTAAAACCAGCCTTCGGAAGCTGAGATAGCGACTCGCAACGGTTCCGGATCCGCCGGATGAATGTGATCGCGCGTTCCGGGCTGTCAGACGCGATGTAATCGTAAAGCGCATCGAGATCCGCGACCGCCTCGGCGCGGAGCGTGACCTCAAAGTCCACCGTTGCCGTCCACCCGGCGTGCGTGCCGTTCCTCCAGCCAGGCGAAGGCTGAAGCAACTGGGATCCCCGGTCGTGAATCGTCGAAGGCGGCAACGATCGCGGCGAGGAGTTCGTCCCGGTGCTCGGCTTCCATCGCAATGTGCTCTTCCAGCCGGCGCAAACCCACGGCGATCACATCGGATGGAGTCGGAAATCGACCCGCCTGGACTTGGCTTCGCACGAAGCGGTCGAGGTCGGAGGTCAGGTCGATGTCAGCCATGCGTGGCTACAGCAATCCGGAGCTCGTGGCACAGGCTACGCCGCCTCGCGCTCCGGCACCAGCTTGCGCCGGGCCGCCTCCCACCAGGTCCGGTCGCGGGCGGCCTTCTCCGCCTCCTTCGCCTCCGCGGCCCTAGCGGCGTAGAACGAGGCGTTGTGCTCGCCGCGCAGGGCCTCCCGGGTGAAGCGGATCAGGTGGTGGGCGACGAAGCCCATGTTGAACACCGCCTCGATCTGCCCCCGCTTCAGCGCGTAGCCGGCCGCGCTCCAGAACGGCTTGCGATAATCCGAAAAGATCCCGACCCGCGTGATGATGTTGAAGCCGAGGATCAGGCCCCGGCGCAGGTTGGTGCGGGTCAGCTTGCCCGCCGTCGGCGTGGTGATCCGGTTCGGGTAGGTCACCGCGCATTGGTGCTTGAACCGCTCGAAGATCTTCTCGGGCGTGTAGGCATGGGCGATGGCCCGGCGCCAGCTGCTCACGACGGTGTCGTGCGGGCGCTTGAACAGGACGTTCGATTCGAGGCTGGCATCGTGGATGAGCCGGCCCTCGCGGGTAAGCCGGTCCCAGAGCGGGGTCTTGGGCAGGGCCTGGAGCAGGTTGATGGTCAGCACGGGAATCGCCGAGCGGTCGATGAAGTCGATCAGGTTCTGCTCGGATTGGTCCGAATCGGAATCGAGCCCCAGGATGATGCCCGAGGTCACCTCGAGCCCGTAGGAATTGAGCGTCTCGATCGCCTCGTACATCGGCACGGCGGCGTTGTGGGTCTTGTCGATGCCCTTGAGGGCGTCCGCCTCCGGCGTCTCGATGCCGACGAACACGGTCATGAAGTTCGCCTGCCGCATCAGCTCGAGGATCTCGGGCTGCTTGGCCATGTTCAGCGTCGCCTCGCAGGCGAACTGCAGCGGGTAGGCGTTCTTCTTCTGCCACTCCACGAGGTGCGGCAGCATCTCGCGGGTCGCCTTGCGGTTGGCGATGAAGTTGTCGTCGACGAAGTAGACCACCGCCGGGTGGCCCGGCTGGCTGATGATGGCGTCGAGTTCGGCGCACATCTGCTCGGGGCTCTTCAGCCGCGGCTGGCGGCCGTAAAGCTGCGGGATGTCGCAGAACTCGCAGCGATAGGGGCAGCCCGAGGAGAATTGCAGGGAGCCGATCAGGTAGCGCTTGAGCGGCGCCGCCTCGTAGGCCGGGGCCGGGAAATCGGCGAGGGCGAGGCGGTCCTTGGTCTCCAGCACCACCTGGGCGGGGGGCGGCGTGAGGTCGGCGTCGAGGCGCGCGACCAGCTGGTCCGTGGCGTCGCCGATCTCGCCGACGTGGAGGTAGTCGAAATCGCCGTACTTCTCCGGGGCCCCGGAGACCGAGGGGCCGCCGAGCGCGGTGACCTTGCCGGCCGCACGGGCACGGTCGCGGATGTCGTGGATCTGAGGCTCCTGGATGTGCATCCCGGAGACGAAGACCGCATCGGCCCAGGCGAAGTCGGCCGGGCCGGCGCGGCGGATATTCTCATCGATGAACCGGCATTCCCACGCCTCGGGCATGTAGGCCGCGATCAGCAGCAGCCCCTGCGGCGGCATGAACGCCTTCACCCCGCCCATCAACGGATAGGCGTGGGAGAATGTCCCGAAGGACGGCGTGTAGGCGGGGAAGACGCAGAGAATGCGTCGCTTGGAGGTGACCGTCAGGGTGCATCGCATGGCGGCCTATCTAGCACAGCCGCGCGCATTGGCGCCCCCCTTCACCGTTAAGAATACCGTGAGGAAAGTGGCGCCGCTGTCGCGGCGATTTGTGTGCTGGGTCCCGGGTCGCATTCCGCTAGCGCTCCATGCGCCCGGGAAAGGGTGGGTGTTTCATCCTGCACCACCCTTTCCCGGACAGGTGCAGCGACAGCGGAACCTGATCCGGGACCCAGCACAAGACTCGCCGCGAAGCGGCTCATCAGACCAAATCGTCATACCGGTCGCGCCACGCGGGATTGAATTCCTCGATCAGCGCGAGCTTCCAGGCCCGCCGCCAGCGCTTGATCGCATAGTCCCGTACCCGGGCATCGATGATCCGCGGATAGGCTTCGTACCAGACCAGCATGGTCACGCCGTAATCCCGGGTGAACCCCGGCATGGCGCCCGTACGATGCTCCCAAACACGCCGCGCCAGATCCGTGGTCGAGCCGGTGTACAGCGTGCCGGTCCGCCGGCTCGGCAGAATGTACACGTGGGACAGCCGCTCCATCCGCGCCCCCGCAACGGAAAACGCCCGGCCGTTTCCGGCCGGGCGCTCCGCAGCGTAGATGCTATGCCTTGCCTCAGGCGGTCAGCACCGTGTTCGGCTCGACCTTCACGCCCGGGCCCATCGTCGAGGTGACGGCGATGCGCTGGACGTAGGTGCCCTTGGCGCCCGCGGGCTTCGCCTTGGCGACCGCATCGGCGAAGGCCTTGATGTTCTCGACGAGCTTGTCGGCGTCGAACGAGACCTTGCCGACGCCGGCATGGACGATGCCGGCCTTCTCGACGCGGAACTCCACCGAGCCGCCCTTGGCGCCGGCGACGGCGCCCTTCACGTCCATGGTGACGGTCCCGACCTTCGGGTTCGGCATCAGGCCGCGCGGGCCCAGCACCTTACCGAGACGGCCGACCAGCGGCATCATGTCCGGGGTCGCAATGCAGCGGTCGAACTCGATCTTGCCGCCCTGGACGATCTCCAGGAGATCCTCGGCGCCGACGATGTCGGCGCCTGCCGCCTTGGCGTCGTCCGCCTTGGCGCCACGGGCGAAGACCGCCACGCGGACCGTCCGGCCGGAGCCGTTCGGCAGGTTGCAGACACCGCGGACCATCTGGTCGGCGTGGCGGGGATCGACCCCGAGATTCATCGAGACCTCGACGGTCTCGTCGAACTTCGCGGTGGCCCGCTCCTTCACCAGCTTGATCGCCTCGTCGAGGGAATAGAGCTTGGTGACCTCGATGCCCTCGCGGGCGGCGCGGATGCGCTTGCCTTCCTTAGCCATGATGTCCTCCCTCAGGCCGTGACTTCGAGGCCCATGGCCCGGGCGGAGCCGCGGATCATGGCAACGGCCGACTCCACCGAGTCGCAGTTGAGGTCGGGCATCTTCTTCTCGGCGATCTCGCGCAGCTGCGCCTCGGAGATCTTGCCGACGGTCGGGCCCTTGCCGGGGGTCTTCGAGCCGGAGGCCGGCTTCTTGCCGATCTTCAGCCCGGCGGCCTTCTTCAGGAAGAAGGTGACCGGCGGCTGCTTCATCTCGAAGGTGAACGAGCGGTCCTGATACGCGGTGATGACCACCGGGATCGGGGTGCCCTTCTCGATCTGCGCGGTCTTCGCGTTGAAGGCCTTGCAGAATTCCATGATGTTGAGGCCGCGCTGACCGAGCGCGGGGCCGATCGGCGGCGACGGGTTCGCCGCGCCGGCCGGGACCTGAAGCTTCACGTAACCCGTGATCTTCTTCGCCATGGGATATCTCCCAAACTGCGTCCGCCGCCGGGCTGCCTAAGCGCGGGCGGGTCGGACGGTTGCAGGTCGCGGTGCGATCCGTGGATCCCGGAGGCGAGGCCGGGCGGATCTCCCGCGGGTGATCGGCAAGCGGCGAATGGCGAATGGCGCGTGGAAGGCCGAAGCCCCCTATTCGCCATTCGCCATTCGCCATTCGCCTCTTACGATCAGGCCTTCTCGACCTGGGCGTATTCGAGCTCCACCGGGGTGGCGCGGCCGAAGATCGACACGGCCACCTTGAGGCGGGAGCGGGCCTCGTCGATCTCCTCGACGGTGCCGTTGAAGCTGGCGAAGGGGCCGTCGGCGACCCGGACGGTCTCGCCGATCTCGAACGAGACGGACGGCTTCGGCCGGTCAACGCCCTCGGCGACCTGGCCCTTGATCCGCTCGGCCTCGGAATCGGGGATCGGCACGGGCTTGGACTTGTCGGCGCCGAGGAAGCCCGTGACCTTCGGGGTGTTCTTGATGAGGTGGTAGACCTCGTCGGTCAGGTCGCACTTCACCAGCACGTAGCCGGGGAAGAACTTGCGCTCGGCGTCGACCTTCCGGCCGCGGCGCACCTCCACGACCTTCTCGATCGGGACCATGACCTCGTCGAACAGCTCGGCCAGCCCGCGCTGGGCCGCCTGGTCCCTGATGGACTGTGCGACCTTGTTCTCGAAGTTCGAGTAGGCGTGGACGATGTACCAGCGCTTCGACACGGTTGCGTTCAACTCCGACAAGTCCGCGAGGTCTCCCTCGTTCAATCGCGCCCCGGCCTCAGAGGCCGAGGATCAGGCCGACCACGAAGCGCAGGGCCTGGTCCACCACGGTGAAGAACAGGCTCGTCACCACCACCATCACGAAGACCATGATCGTGGTGATCGTGGTCTCGCGGCGGCTCGGCCACGTCACCTTGCGCGCTTCGTCGCGGACCTGGGCGAAGAACTCGCCGGGGGTCGCGCGCTTCTGCGGCGCCCGGACCGGCGTCGCCGGACGGGCCGGCGGCGGGTTCGCGGGACCGCGGGCCGCGCCGCGCACCAGATCCACCTTCTTGGTCGCTTCGTTCGATGCCATGGTGCCAGTGTCTGTCGCGTGTTCGGCCCCGGGCAGAGACCGCTCCGGGAACGCGAATGTCGGCGCCGAGGACCCGGATGGGCCCGCACCGACGGTCGCTTCAGATCTCGGATTGGGCCCGCTCTAGCGCAACTCCGGCGGCTTGTCGACCGGGCCGCCGCGCGGGATCGGGCAGGATGTCTGGCAGGAGTGGAGGGACTCGAACCCGCAACCTCCGGTTTTGGAGACCGGCGCTCTGACCAGTTGAGCTACACTCCTAGCGCGTTGCCCAATGCCTCATCGTGGACCGGCTTGCAAGGGGTTCGGCGGCATGGTGGAGGCCGGCGAACCCGGAATCGCATCCCTGCATCCCGGTCACGTGGGGATGCGGCCCCGCGAAGGGCGCGAGACCTCGGTTTCGGCGCCGCGCTGCCGGGCCCGATCGGCCGGAGGCATCCCCGGTTACGGCGAACCGCGCAGCCGCCGGGAATCAGCGGCCGTGATCCGCCCGCTCCGTCGTGTTCAGCGGCCGGACCTGGTGGCCGTCAAAGCAGAACAGCTCGTCGCTGCGGCCATACGGTCCGGTGCGCAGGTAGCGCGTCGCTTCCGCGGCCAGGTCGCGTCGGGCCGGGCTGCCGGACGGCCAGGCGAGGAGCAGGTTGCGCGTCGGTCCGGCCAGCGTGATGCTGTCCGTCTTGAGGGCGGTCCGGATCTCGTCGAGATAGGACGGCACGAGCAGCCGCGCGATGGCGAAGTCGTCGCCGGGATCGGCCATGGCGAACAGGGGCGCACCGTCCCCGAGCACGAGCTCGAACGGCGCATCCGCCGAGGTGGCGGCCAGGTTCGCTACGGCCGTCGTCTCCACCAATGCGGGATCGACCTGCCAGCCCGCGAGCATCTCGCGGGTCACGTACTGATAGCGATTCGGCTCGTCGAGGACGTAGACCACGTGCAGCGTCTCGGAAAACCGACGATGCGCGAGCATCTTGTATTGTTGGAGGATCTCGTTCGGCACGAGCTGCGGGCGCAGGCGCGACCGGATCGCCGCGAAGTCGCCCGTGTCCGGCGCGGGGACGGCCTTCGCGAAGGCGACGCCGAGGAACTCCTCCACCTCCCGACGGCGTTCGGTTTCGGAGAGGCCGTCGACGCGCTGATACAGGTTGGTGAGGTCGATCGTCTTCGTGCCGACGCTGATCTGCGCCGGATCCGCCTCCAGAAGGATTTTCGCCCCCGGCCGGAGGCCCTGGATCAGCACCGCCACCTCCGCGCGGAAGCGTCCGTCGGTCAGCGCATCACCCCAGGCCGCGCCGGCCAGGACCGCCGCTCCCACACAGATCAGGGCCATGAGACACCCGGCCCGGAGAATGGAGCCGACCGACATCCGAGTCTCCCCGAAGACCGCGCGGAGACACGACAAATCAACGCCGGCGCTCCGTCAAGACGAAGGCCGGCGGGACTCATATCGATCCGGGTCGATATCCACTGGACTCACCCCGGAGTGCTTGCGGCCCGGCGCGCGGTGCGCCGGGCCTCGCGCGCGTTTCAGTCGTTGATGGCGGCGACGACGCCGGCGCCGACGGTGCGGCCGCCCTCGCGGATGGCGAAGCGCAGCTTCTCCTCCATGGCCACCGGCACGATCAGCACCACGTCCATGGTCACGTTGTCGCCCGGCATCACCATCTCGGTG
>NZ_JAKSYC010000172.1 GCF_022829585.1 Methylobacterium sp. J-026 | reverse complement strand
GCGGCCCCGGGGGTGATCATCGGGGTCTTGAGCCGGGCGGCCCAGGGCATCAGCGCCAGCACCACCTCGGAGACGTAGCTGGCGATGACGAGACTGACCTTGTCCTCGGAGACCGCCCGCTGGAAGGCGCGCACCGCGTCGGAGGCGGAACTCTTGTCGTCGTAGGTCACGACCTGGATCTGCCGGCCGTCGACCCCGCCCTTGGCGTTGATCTCGTCGGCGGCGAG
>NZ_JAKSYC010000167.1 GCF_022829585.1 Methylobacterium sp. J-026 | reverse complement strand
GGCGCGGATGACGGCGAACTCGTCGGAGCGGCGGCCGAGGGTGTTGTACGCCACCGGGAAGTTGGTGGCGGCGTTGATGACGAACGCGCCCTGGTTGCGGGTGTTGCGGTCGAGGTTGACGTACAGGCCTTCGACCTTGAGGGTCACGGCCGAGGAGGGGAAGAAGGTCAGGAACGAGTCGGTGGGGAGCGCGGACTCGACGCCGCCGCCGAACGCATAGCCGGTGCGGAAGCTGTCCGTGCCGGCGTAGCCGCCGAAGGAGCGGTCGGCGCTGCCCGAGCCGTAGGCGAAGCCGCCGGGGAAGCTGTTCGCGGCGTGAGTGCTCAAGCGGCCCTGGTTCCGGGTGTTGCGGTCGGGGTTACCTGACAGGCCTGCGACCATTGGCGTCCAGGCCGAGGAGCGGAAGAGGTTCAGGACCGAGTCGGTGGGGAGCGCGTACTCGACGCCGCCGCCGACCGCATAGCCGGTGCGGAAGCTGTCGTTGCCGGCGTAGCCGCCGAAGGAGCGGTCGGCGCTGCCCGAGCCGTAGGCGAAGCCGCCGGTGCCGTACACGAGGGTGCGGTCGAAGGCGTAGCCGAGGCGGCCGCGCCCGGTGCCGAAGTAGTCGAGGCTCGACATGCCGCGCGGGTCGGTGACGTAGTAGCCGGGGGCGAGGGCGCCGTTGATGAAGGCGCTGTTCCGGCTGCGGCCGAAGTCGGGGTACTGGGCGTTTGCCTCGTTGCCGACGACCACGCCAGCGCCCGGAGTGAACTGGTAGGTGTAGCCGATCTGGGCGCCGCCGGAGAAGCCGTCCTGGCTGCGGTTGCCGAAGGTGGCGGTGGTGCCGGCGGCGGCGTGGGGGGACGGGACGCGGAAGGTGGAGTTGTTGTTGCGGCCGCTGGAGGCGTCGAACGCGTAGCCGGCGTTGATACCGGAGTAGGCGCCCGTGCAGGTGAACAGCGGCACGGGGGTGAACACCGGCGGCGGCGCGGCGCGGC
>NZ_JAKSYC010000171.1 GCF_022829585.1 Methylobacterium sp. J-026 | reverse complement strand
ATGCCGTTGCGGGATGCAATCCCGTTCATCGGCGGCAAATGGCGCGCGTAGGGTTCCCTGACAGGGCGCGGCGATGCGTTTCGGTCTGCTCCATCGGCTCATGACACCCGCGCGTCCCCCTCCCCCCTCTGCGGGGGAGGGAAAATCGCGCAACGCCTCATCCGGTCGACCCGAAGCCGACCGCGATGCAGTTGATCGACAGCAGCAGGGCCGATTTCACCGCCTCGCGCCGGTCCTCGTCGGTCTCGGCGCGGTAGCGGGCGAGCAGTTCGA
>NZ_JAKSYC010000156.1 GCF_022829585.1 Methylobacterium sp. J-026 | reverse complement strand
ATCACGGCCTTCGCGGGTTTCGCGGCGCCGGGTTCGGCCTCGGCCCCGGCATCCCGGGGGTCCAGGCGGCGCAGGGCCAGCCCGAGGCCGTCGCCGATGCCGGTGGAGCGGCCGCTGATGCCGATCGTCGCCTCGTCCAGGCCATCGCCAACGCCGTCCACCACGCCACCGGGCGGCGCATCCGGAGGCTGCCGATCCGGCTGGAGGACGTGGCGTAGAGGGGGGCCACCTCTCCCTCCCCCCTTTGCGGGGGAGGGTGGCCCGCCAAGCGGGTCGGGAGAGGGGAGCGACGGTGCAGGAGGACGCTATTGTCCGTCTTGAAGGCCTCGCCTCTTTCTGAAGCCGCGCTCCCCTCTCCCGACCCTCGCTGACGCGAGGGCCACCCTCCCCCGCAAAGGGGGGAGGGAGCGCGCGCCATTCGAACGGCGTTCGACCCGGTCCTTGCCCTACTCCATCGTCGGCGCGAGCTTCTGCACGCTCTGCACATCCTCGCCGAGCCACGCCGCGTTCTTGGCGGTGCCGTCGAAGGTGGCGCTCGTCTTGAACAGCTCGTACTTGCCCTCCAGCGCGTAGGGCCTGGACCGCGACAGCAGCTCGGCCACCGCCGCCTTGTCCATCGGCTCGAAGGTCTTCACCGCCTCGAACGCCTGGTCGAGGTCGCGCTGGTTCTGGATGCCGGTGATCACCACCGAGACCGGCAGGTTCAGCGAGAAGTGCAGGTACTCGATCGGCTTGATCGGGGCGTCCGCCTTCAGGATCACCCCGTCGCCAAACGTCTTCATGGCGAGCGGCGCGATGCCCTCGGCCACGAGGTGCGGCAGCACCAGATGGCCGAACGAGCGGAAATGCGCGTCCATCACGTTGAGCGGCATCTGGCAGGAATCGAAGTGGAAGCCCCGCTCCTGCGCCACCGCCAGCATCTGCAGGTGGATGCGCGGGTCCTTGTGGCCGGTGAAGCCGATGTAGCGCAGCTTGCCCTGCTTCTTGGCCTCTAAAAAACCCTCCATGGCGCCGCCCTCGGCGAAGACCCGGTCGGGATCGTCGAAGCGCAGGATCTCGTGGTGCTGGACGAGGTCGATCCGGTCCGTGCGCAGGCGCAGGAGTGACTGGTCGATCTGCTTGAGCGCCTCCGCCTTGGTCCGCCCGTCCATCTTGGACATCAGGAAGACCTTGTCGCGGTAGCCGCCCTGCGCCAGCGCCGCGCCCATGCGCAGCTCGGAGCGGCCGTCGTTGTAGTCCCAGCAATTGTCCATGAAGGTGATGCCGCGGTCGATCCCGGCATGGATCAGCCGGGTCGCCTCGTCGTCGGTCACGGCGCTCTTGCCGAGGTGGAACCCGCCCATGCCGATGGCGGAGATCTTTTCGGAGGTCTTGCCGAAGGTCCGGTAGAGCATCTCGCCCCGGCGCTCGCCGGGATCGGTGACGAAGGGCAGGTCGGCGGGGTCCTGCGGGCGGGTGTTCGGGAGTGCGGGGGCGTTCACGGCCGCACCTGCGCTGCCGGCGCCCGCCAGAGTAGTCCCTGTAAGCCCTGCGCCGAGCACGGCGCCCTGTAGGAAGCTGCGGCGTTCCATCGGCTGTCTCCGTTCGCGGATGTCCGGGTGAGGGGAGGTAACAGGTCGTACCGGGTCATCGTTCGCGCTCCTCGGCGAGGCGTCCTGCCGCGTTGAGCAGGCGCAGGGCGGCGCAGGCGGCGCCGTAGCCGTTGTCGATGTTGACCACCGTGATGCCCGGCGCGCAGCTCGCCAGCACGGCGTCGAGGGCCACGCGCCCGCCCGCGGCGACGCCGTAGCCCACGGAGGTCGGCACGGCGATCACCGCGCCGGCGACGAGGCCGCCGACCACGCTCGGCAGCGCCGCGTCCATGCCGGCGGCGACGATCACCATCGGATGCGCCCGGATCTCCTCCAGCCGCGTGGTCAGCCGCCACAGGCCGGCGACGCCGACATCGGCGAAGAGTGTCGCGGCCCGGCCGGCATAGGCCAGCGTCCGGAGCGCCTCGCGGGCGACGGGGACGTCCGAGGTGCCGGCCGCCACCACGGCGACCCGGGCCGGGCCCCTGACCTCCGGCGGCGCGCCGAACACGGCCGTGTGCGAGACCGGGCAATAGTCGAGCCGCGCCATCTCCCGGAGGCGGGCGCATTTCTCCGGGTCGAGGCGGGTGAGGAGGAGCGAGGCGCCCCGGGCGCCGGCGGTCGCCAGGATCGCGTCGATCTGTTCCGGATTCTTGCCGGCGCAGTAGATCGCCTCCTCCAGCCCGATCCGCTCGGGCCGGGCGAAATCGAGGGTGAATTCTTCCGTGACGCTCATGATGGGGACGCCCCCGTCAGGAACGCGCTGCCGACCCGGTAGGGGGCGAAGCGGACGAGCCCGGCCAGACGCGGTGGCGCGATCGCCCGGATGCCGGCCCCGAGTCGTTCGCGATCCTCCGCGGCGAGGGCGGCAAGGCTCTCGGCATCGAGCTCCACCACCACGCCCTCGGCGCGGACCCGGCATCGGACGGCCCGTTTGGCGCCGGCCCCGGCGTCGAGGGCCCCGCCCACCAGGCGCTCGACCGCGTGGATGAAGCCCAGGGTCTCCGGCTCGATGGCGATGCCGGTCTCGACCCGGCTCGACAGGCAGGGCGCGGCCGGCAGCTCCGCCACCGCGCCGAGGCCGAGGTCGCGGGCGAGCGCCCGGACCGCCGCCTTGTCGAACCCGGCCTCCACGTAGGGGTGGCGGACGCCGTGCGTCCGGGCGGCGTCGAGGCCGGGGCGGTACTCGCCGAGGTCGTCGCGATTGGCCCCCGACAGGATCTGCCGGTCGGTGACCTGCCGGACCGCCCCGTACAGGTTGGTCTTGCAGAAGAAGCAGCGGTTGACCGGGTTGGCCCGGTAGGCCGGGTCGGCGAATTCCCCGGCCTCGATCACGCGCAGGTCCCAGCCCTCGCGGGCGGCCTCGGCCCGGACCCGGGCGGTCGCCTCCCCGGGAACGGCCGGCGAGACCGCGTGGACCACCAGGGTCGCCCCCGGCGCCAGCCGGTGGGCGAGGGTGGCGAGCGTCAGGCTGTCGACCCCGCCGCTCACCGCCACCGCGACGGGGCCGAGCCCCGACAGGACCGATTCGAGATGCCGGCGCGTCACCGCCCCTCCTCCTGCTCGAGCGCGCGGCGCTCGGCCTCCCGGCGCAGGGTCGCCCGGGCCGCGTGGCCCGCCTGGTCCTGGGCGTCGTCGGCCTCGGCCTTGGCGGTGCGCCCGCCCGGCCGGTCGACGACCTTCACCCGGACCGGCCGGCCGCCCTGCTCCACCGTGCGGGCGTCGCGGTCGAGCACCGCGCCCTCCACCCGGTGGTAGCGCAGGCCGATCGTGGTGGTCTCCCGGAAGCAGGCCTCGATGGCGGCCTCCAGGCTGTCCGGCCGCACCAGGGCCTGGATATGGGCCATCATCCGGCCCTTCTTGCCGATGACCGGGGCCTGCACGACGTCCAGCATCCCGGGCTCGGCGCGCAGCCGGTCGAGGCCCAGGGCGAGATCCTCGCCCGACTGGTCGTCGACCTCGAAGGCGATCACCGCGAGATCCCGCCGGCTCCCCGCGGCGGCGTCATCCTCCAGCACCAGGGCGCGCAGGCAGTTGCTCAGGCCCGGCAGCACCTTCGTGCCGAAGCCGATGCCGGTGCGCCCGAGGATGCCCCGGGGGCGGCCCCGCCCGGGAGCGTCGCCGCAGAGATGGCGCAGGATCGCCGCCCCGGTGGGGGTGACGCGCTCGCCGGGCACGCCGTCGTCGAGGGTGGAAAACCCTTCGAGCAGCAGGGTCGTGGCCGGCGCCGGGACGGGGAGGGGGCCGTGCTGGGTCTTCACCCGGCCGGACCCGAGCGGCAGGGCCGAAACGCTCCAGCTCCGCGCCTCCAGGGCGGCGATCAGGTGGGCGGCGGCCACGATGTCGGCGATCGAGTCGACGGCGCCGACCTCGTGGAAGGCCACCGCCTCGACCGCGAGGCCGTGGACCCGGGCCTCGGCCTCGGCGAGGTGGCCGAAGATGGCGAGGGCATGCGCCCGGACGGCGGGGGCGAGCTCGGCCGCCGTCAGCGCGGCACGAATCTCCGACCAGGGCCGATGGCCGTGAGGCCCGTCATCGCCGTGATCATGCCCGTGATCGTGGTGCGTGTGGGCGTGTCCGGCGTGGGTGTGCCCTGCGTGGGCGTGCTCTGCGTGATCGTGCCCACCGTGATCGTGCCGATGCGGCGCGGGGGCCCGGTCCGCCCCGGGGGCCGAGACGGCGAAGCGCAGCCCGCGCAGGATGCCGTCGTTGTGGGCCTGAACCGCGCAGGCGATGCCCGCGTCGGCCGCGCGCACGCTGGCGCGCACGCCCTCCAGGTGTTCGGGAAAGGCGTCCAGCAGCGCGGCGGCGAACATGTCGCCGGCGACGCCGCCGAGCGCGTCGAGGTGGATGTGCATCGTCTGCCGGTCGACCTGCCGTGAATCACGACGTTTCGCACAGATCGGCCGCGGACGCGGCAAGGCAAGGTTCGGCGGATGACCGCGACCGCGGCGTTTCGCCCGAAACCCGCGGCTCGAACGGAGCCATCCTGGTCCCTCGATGGTGCAGGGCAGTGCCCTGCACCATCCGCGGGGCTCTGCCCCGAGACGCCGCCAAAGGGACGATCCCCTCGGAATCCACGCGATCGGGTCGACAGGCGATCCCGCGCGGCAACGGTCAACGATACGGTCTACGTGGCGGCCCCGACCGTATCGGCCATGTGCGCCCGGCGCGTGCCCAGGGGTTCCGGCTCGCCCACGGTCGTGTCCTCGGCGGTCTGATGCTCCATCTCGGCGTTCACCTGGGCGCCGGCCAGCACGATCATGGTCGAGAGCCAGATCCAGGTCATGAATCCGATGGCCGCGCCGAGCGAGCCGTAGGTCTTGTTGTAGCTGCCGAAATGGGCGACGTACCAGGAGAACAGCAGCGACGCGACCAGCCAGAGCAGGGCCGCCAGGCCGCCCCCCGGCGTGACCCAGCGCCAGCGCGGGGCGTCCCGGCTGGGACCGTAGCGGTAGAGCATGGCGAGGCCGAACAGGACCGCCACGAGCAGCGTCGGCCAGCGCAGGAGCGTCAGCCACCACGCATCCGTGCCGAGCCCGACATAGGACAGCACCACCGGCAGGACCACCACCGCCGCCAGGGCCAGGACGAGGAACAGCAGCGCCCCCGCGGTGAAGGCGAGGGAGGCGAGGTTGAGCATGACGACGTTGCGCTTCTCGCGCTCGTTGTAGACGAGGTTGAGCGCGTCGAAGACGTGCTTCATGCCGCCGTTGGCGCTCCAGATCGACAGGACGATGCCGAGGAGCAGGCTGAACCCGAGGGTGGTGTCGCCCTGCGCGTTCAGGCGCTTGACCTGGTCGCCCACGATCTCCAGCGCCCCCTGGGGCAGGATGCCCTGGAGGCTGGCGAGCTGGTCGTTGATGGTCGAGGCGTCGGCCACGAGGCCGTAGCAGGAGACCAGGGCCGCCACCGCGGGGAAGATCGCCAGGAGCGTGAAGAAGGTGACGCCGGCCGCGATCAGCGAGAGCCGGTTCTCGCCGATGGCGCGATAGGTGCGGAGCGCAATATCCTTCCAGCCCTTGGCGGGGATCTCGGTGGGTCCCGCGGCGGCGCGCCCGCGATCGGTCTGGCTGCGGGCGACGGCGTGCGCCGCGTCCCCCGCATGCGCGGGGGACGGCCGGCGCGCCCCGTCCTGGGCGGGGGCCGGTCCGGCGGGCCGCCCCCCGTGCGGGCGGGTTCGCGGGAGGGCGACCACGCCGATCAGCGCGGTGGCGAGGGCCAGCGTCCAGACCATGGAGGCGGGTCCCTGAGGACCGGCATCCTCGGGGCGGGCGGGTTCGGGGGCTGGCATGGCGGATCTCGGACGGGGTCGGGCCGGCGACGGGGCGGAGATTCCGAGGCGTGTGACGACGCGTCCGAAGAGCCGCAGCTGCGAGGGGAACGCCGCATCGCGTGCAACGGTTCGCCCTGCAGTTGAAACATGGACGGTGAACCACCCAGGCCGGCGGCCGCGGCCGAATGG
Source organism: Methylobacterium sp. J-026 (assembly GCF_022829585.1). Classification (GTDB taxonomy): domain Bacteria; phylum Pseudomonadota; class Alphaproteobacteria; order Rhizobiales; family Beijerinckiaceae; genus Methylobacterium. The sequence goes on along the minus strand of NZ_JAKSYC010000156.1, from coordinate 103,234 downwards.
CCTTCGGGGAAAGCGCTAACCCATGTTGCGGCATCGGCCGCCCGGGCACGTCACAACGATCCCGCGGGTTCGACCGGCCCGCGCCGACGCCCGGACCTGAATGCCCGACACCGCAGGCTCATCCCTCTTCGATCCCGTCGAGGAAGCCCGGCACGGCCTGCCGGAGGCCGTGCGCGCCCATCTCGGCAGCCTGCTCGGCCATACCTACGACCGGATCGGCCCGGCGCCGGGGTCCGCCTCGGACCGCTTCGCCGAGCTCCTGGCCCGCCTCGAGACCGCGCTCGCGCAGGAATCGGGCGCGCGGGAGGCGTCCTTCCGCGCCGGCCTCCTGGAGGTGGTGCCGGCGCTGCACCGCTTCGCCGTCTCCCTGACCCGCGACCCGGCGGCGGCCGACGACCTCGTGCAGGACACGCTGCTGCGCGGCTGGCGCGGCCGGGGCGGCTTCACCACCGGCACCAATCTGGAAGCGTGGCTGTTCACGATCCTGCGCAACGTCTTCTACAGCCAGCACCGCAAGCACGGCCGGGAGGTCGCCGACACCGACGGCAATTACGCCGAGCGGCTGACCAGCATCCCGGAGCAGGGCGGCCACCTCGACCTCCAGGATGTGCGCGCGGCCCTCGACCGGCTCGCGCCGATGATGCGGGAGGCGCTGGTCCTCGTGGCGATCGAGAACCTCAGCTACGAGGAAGCCGCCGCCGTGATGAACTGCCGGATCGGCACCGTGAAGAGCCGCGTCTGGCGCGCCCGCGAGCAGCTCGCGCGGATGCTCGGCTACGGAGGGGACGAGATCGGCAGCGACGGCGTGATGCTGTCGGTGACCGGCACCACGGCCTGATCGGCGGCGAGCGCCGTTTTCAACGTCGAACGATCAAATTCGGCATTTATCCAGATGTATTCATCAGGAATTTGACTTAGGTAAAAGCGCCCGGGCACAGACCTGGGCGATATGAGGAGGGTTGGGCCGATCCGTCGGCTCGGCTCGGCTCCCGTCGGTGTGACATCCCCCCGATCCACCGACGGGAGCCCCCTCGGATCCTCAGCGCGCAGCGCCGTCCGCCCGGTCCGCGTCGAGTTGCAGCAGCAGCTCCGCCAGGCGCGGATCCAGGACCTCGTCGATCACCGGATCGTACATCGCCCGCAGCTGGCGGCCGAGCCGCACGCGCGTCTGCGCGTCGAGGACCGGACCGCCCGCGACCGGGATGACCCGCAGGGCGGCGGGTGCTCCGCCGGGGCCCGTCCGCGCGGCCTGTCTGGAAGCGGCGGGTCTCGGGGCGGCGTTCTGGGGTTCGAAGTGAGGCATGCCTCCTACATCGGCCCGCGGCGGGGCGACGGCAACCGCCCGGCCGCACGGAGTTTCGGGACTGGAGCGATGGCGCATCGTCCCACCCCGGTCCGGGGGTCAGCGCAGCCCGTGGGCCGCGAGTTCCTCCGGTGCGTGCCCGGCCGCCGCCTGCCGCGCCAGGATCGCCTCCAGCGCGGCCGGACGGTCGTCCCAGGCATCGACGCCGACATCGCAGGACCGGGTCGTGTCGGCCAGCCAGCCGTGGCTGTGGCCGTAGAGGTGGCGCGTCTCCCGCCACAGGCCCGGCCAGGCCCGATGCGCGTAGTGCGAGAGGAACAGGCGGTGCTCCCGGCCCTCGGCGTCCGGGATCGACAGGCGGGCGCTGTCCACGGGCGGCTCCGCCCAGGGCAGATCCAGCACCCGGTTCGAATCGTGGTTGCCCCGAATCAGGCGCTTCGTCCCGTTCAGCCGGGCGAAGATGGCCGCGCAATGGGCGCGGCTCGCATGGGCGGCGAAGTCGCCCAGGTGCCAGACGCTGTCTCCGGGGCCGACGACGGCGTTCCAGCCGGCGACCAGGGCCTCGTCATGGGCCTCGACGGTGTCGAACCGGGCCCGGCGCTGCCGGAGGATGTGCGGATCGCCGAAATGCGTGTCCGCGGTGAAGAAGATCGCCATGCCGCCGAGACCCGCCCCCGCACTCGCATCCCTCGAGACCGTCACGCCGGACCGCGCGTTCGCGCATCCCGGTGGACCGGAGCGCACGCCCCGGAATCGGCATCCGGTCGACGGGCGCGGCGCCGGTCGCGCCGGTGGGTGCCGGCCTCAGCGGCCGACCGTCCGGCGCAGGGCCTCGACCATCGCCTCGACCGTTTGCTGGGCGGTCTCGCCGAGGTCGATCTGGGCCTCTCCGGCGGTGACGAGGCCGCGCCCCGCCAGTTCGGTGACGCCCTCGGGATCGGCCTCGTGGCCGGCGCCGTCCCGGCGGATCACCGAGGTGACGCGCTCGCCGCTGACGAGCCGATGGTAGGCCGCGAAGGCGAAGATCGAGAGCGCCTTGTCGGAGAGTCCGTTCACGTCGTCGGCCATGCCTGCTGTCCTCGCCTGCGATCCCTGCGTGCAGCCCCGGGGTCGGGCCCGACGGACGAACGCCGCACGCGGCCGGCGGCTCCGGATGCCGGCGGGGGTGCGACGACGGGTGCGGCATCGCCGACACGCGCGCATCGCACCGGGACTGTCTTCCTGCTAATCTGCCGCCCTCCATGACCGCACAGACCGACCTGACCGAAGTGGAACCCAGCCCCAGCGCGCCGCGGGGGCTTGCGCGTCCCGATCTCGACTATCGCCTGCGCCAGCAGGCGATCCTGTCGGAATTCGGCGTCGAGGCCCTGCGCGGCACCGACGTCGACCACCTGCTACAGCGGGCCGCGGCGCTGTGCGCGGAAGGCATGGGCGCCGAGTTCTGCAAGGCCCTGGAATACCGGCGCGGCGCCGACTCGCTGCTGGTATTGGCGGGCGTCGGCTGGGGGCCCGAGGTGATCGGTCGGGCCCGGGTCGGGGCCGACCTCGCCTCCCCGGCGGGCTTCGCCCTCAAGACCGGCCGGCCGGTGATCTCGAACCACCTCGCCGCGGAGACCCGGTTCCGCACGCCCCAGCTCATGGCCGACCACGGCATCCGCCGGGCGATCAACGTGCTGATCGAGAACCGGGACGGCGCCTTCGGGGTGCTGGAGGTGGACGACACCCGCGAGGGCATGTTCGAGGAGGCCGACATCGCCTTCATGCAGGGCTTCGCCAACCTGCTCGGCGGCGCCATCGAGCGCCAGCGCACCGAGAGCCTGCTGCGCGCCGCGCTCGCCCGCCAGGATCTCCTGGCCCGCGAGATGAGCCACCGGGTCAAGAACAGCCTCGCCATCGTGGCGAGCCTGCTCGCCCTCCAGGCCCGCGCCGCCGAGGCCGAGCCGGCCGTGCGGGCGGCCCTGTCGGACGCGCGCAGCCGCGTCGAGGCGATCGCGGGGGTCCACGACCAGCTCTGGCGGCAAGGCGACGAGGCCGAAGGGCAAGGCGAAGGGCAAGGCGGAGGGGAGGGGGTTCCGGGCGAGCTGGATCTGGCACCGTTCCTGGAGAAGCTCGTGGCCAATCTCGCCAGCGGCAAGCCGGGCCAGCGGCTCGTCTGCACGGCCGCCCCGCACCGGATCTCGGCCGACCGGGCGATCCCGATCGGGCTCCTGGTCAACGAACTCGTCACCAACGCGCTCAAATACGCCTACCCGCCCGGGACGCATCCGGAGGGCGGCGAGATCCGGGTCCGGGCCGAGGCCAGGCCCGAGGGCCTCGTGGTCGAGGTCGCCGACGACGGGGTCGGGCTGCCCCCGGGCTTCGCGATCGGGCGCGCCTCGAAGAGCCTCGGCATGCGGGTCGTCGGAAGCCTGACCGGCCAGCTCGGCGGCAGCCTCACGACGCCGCCGCGGGCGCGGGGGGCCTGCTTCCGGCTGGAGGTGCCGCTGACGGCGTGAGGGCAGGGGCCTTCTCGGGCTCCCCTGCGCCGGGCCCGCTCAGGCCGCCCGCAGGCGGCGGCGCGCGCCGGAATCCTGGGCCACGGGCATGTCGGATCCGGCGATCGGCCGGAAGCGCCCGCCCGCGCCGTCATAGGCCAGGAGCGCGCCGGTCTCGATCTCGAAGAACCAGCCGTGCAGGCGCAGGCTCCCCTTGGCCAGCGCGGCCGCGACGCTCGGATGGGTGCGCAGGTTGGCGAGCTGCACCACCACGTTCTCGAGGGCCAGGGCGTGGTGGCGGGCCTTCGCGTCCATGTCCTCGGGATAGGCCTCGCAGACGATCCGCTCGGCGGCCTCGGCGTGGCGCAGCCAGGCCGCGACGCTGGGCATCCGCGCCAGGAGATTCCGGTTCATCAGCCCGTGCATCGCGCCGCAATCGGAATGGCCGCAGACCACGATGTCGCGCACCTGGAGCGCCACCACGGCGTACTCGATCGCCGAGGAGACGCCGCCGATCACGTCGGAGGCCGGGGGCACGATGTTGCCGGCGTTGCGGCAGACGAACAGATCACCCGGCCCCGCCTGGGTGATGTGCTCGGGGGAGACGCGGGAATCCGCGCAGGCGATGACCAGCGCGCTCGGGTGCTGCCCGTCGCGCACGAGCTGCTCGTACATCGCGCGCTGGCCGGGGAAGACGGTGCCCTGGAAGCTGGCGATGCCCTGGATGAGGCTGTTCATGACGGGATCCCTGACGGTGGGGGGTCGGGGGGAGCGGGGGATGCGGCCGCCCGGGACGGAGCCCGGCCCGATCGCGTCGTCCCGCACGGTCATCCGCCGACGTCGGGCACGTGCCCGGGCCGTCGGAGCGACCATGGGCATAGGCACCGCCGGGACGGTCGGATGTGCGTCCCGACACGGGACCAGGCGGAGCTTCCCGATCCTCCGCCTCGGATCGACCCGGTGCGCGCACGCCTCTCGGCACGCCCGCGCGGGTTTGACGGGTTCAGCCAGCGGACGCGCGCCGCGGATCGATCGTCCCGCGCCGCCGAGCGCCTCCCGGGTCCGGGGCCATGAGAGCGCGGGTCGCGTTCCGCTGTCGGGCCAGGAACGAGATCAAGAGCGGGATCAGGAGCGGGATTGCCTGGCCCGCAGGCCCGGCGGCGGTGCCACGGCCTCCGCGCGGGCCACCGGCAGGGGGACCGCCGCCACGTAGACGAAGCCGTCGGCCTCGTAGGCGAGACGGGCCGAGTTTCGACCCGCCAGGCCCCGCTCCAGGAGGCGCGTGCCGAATCCCGTCCGGGCCGGGGGCACGACCGGGGGACCGCCGCGCTCGCGCCAGCTCAGCCGCAGGGTCCGGGCGCCCGGACCGGTCTCCAGCGTCCAGGCCAGCGCTACCCGGCCCCCCGGGACCGACAGGGCGCCGTGCTTGACCGCGTTGGTGCACAATTCGTGCAGGATCATCGTGAGCGCGAGCGCCCCTTCGGGCGGCAGCCGCAGGTCGGGGCCCTCCAGGGACAGGCGGGGCGACGCCCCGCCGGAGGCGGCCTCCGCGGGAAAAATCTCCCCCAGGAAGGGACGGACGGCCTGGTCGGCCACGCTGCGCAGATCCGCGCTCGCCCAGCTCTCCCGGGTCAGGATGTCGTGGGCGCGCGACAGGGCGAGGAGCCGCGCCTCGAAGGCGTCGCGCCCAGCCGCGGCCCCGCCGCCGAGATTGCGCAGGCTCTGGGCCGCCATCGACTGCACGGTCGCCAGGGTGTTCTTCACCCGGTGATTGAGCTCGTCGATCAGCAGCCGGTGGGCCTCCGCGCGCCGGGCGAGCTCGTCGGCCGCCGCGCCCAGGGCGTCGGCGATCATCTCGCCCTCGCACACGAGGGAGCGGGGGAGCGGCGGCAGGGGTCGGTCGCGGCCCAGCGCCCCGGCCGCGGCCGCCAAGTCCCGCAGGGGGCGGGCGATCAGGCCGGCGAGCAGCCACGCGAGCAGCGCCGCCGCGAGCGCCACCGCGCTGCCCGCCGCCAGGATGTCCCCGCGCAGGGCCGCCGCCGCCGCCAGGGCCCGGTCGGCGGTCTGGCGCACCACCACCTGCCAGCCGAGGCCGGGATAGTCGCGGTAGCCCGCCGTCGCGGCGCGCGCGCTGAGATAGGCGGTGCCATCGGGCCAGGGACCGACCCGGCTCGTGCCCTGCGGGTCGAGGACCCGCCCGCCCGCCAGCGCGTCCCGGGGCAGGGGGCCGCCCAGCAGGGCGGGGGGCCCGAGGAGCACGGTGCCGTCGCGGGCCAGGATCAGGATCTCGGCCCCCTCGCGGCGACCCCGGAGCGAGCCTTCGAGGGTGCGGGCCATGTCGCGCGCCCAGGTCCAGTCGAGATGGGCGGCGAGCACGCCGACGACGCGCCCGTCCGCGGCCCGGACCGGGGCCGCGACGTCGAGGAGGCGCAGGGGTTCATGGACGGGGCGGGGTTCATGGGCAGGGCCGGGCTCATGGACGGGACCGGGTTCACGGGCCGCATGGCCCGGGGCCAAGACCGCCTGCAGGAGCTTGGCCGGGTGCACGTCCTCCACGAACGGGGTCTCGCGGCCGCGGCGGAAATAGGACCGGCCGGAGACGTCCGTCCCCTCCAGGGCCCCGGTGCTGGTCACCGCGACGCGCCCGTCCGCATCGATCAGCCCGATGATCGCGTAGGCCGGATAGGTCGCCTGCATGCGTTCCATCAGGGCGCGCTTGGCGGCCGGCCCGATGCCGGGATCGCGCAGGCTGTCCGAGGCCGCGGCGATCTGGATGTCGCGCCAGCGCTCGAACATCCCGAGATCGAGGCTGCGGGCCATCTGGCCGGCGATCTCGGCGAGCTGGCCGCCGACCTCCGCCTCGAGGCGGCGGCTCGCCTCGCGGCTCACCAGGGCGGCGAGTGCCAGGGTGGCCAGGAAGCCGAGGGTGCCGAAGCCCAGCGCCAGGACCACGCGCAGCCGCGGCACCGGAAACCCGCGGCGCGGATCGGTCCGGCCCGGGGGATCGGCCGGCCCGGCCGTAGACGCGGTCGCAGAAGGGGCTGCAGAAGGGGATTTCGATCGCGCGACCGCTTGCATCCGATCTCCCGCGGATCCGGCCCGTCTCCGTCGACCAAGCCTTCTCGACTTCAAGCCGTCGTCCCACCGTCTGAGCACGCACCGGTGGGCGCAACAAGGGTGCGGCGCCTCAGGGGGATGCGGAATCTCCATCCTGAGTTGCAAATATGACCCGGCCGCCCCGGATCCTTCAGCCCACCAGCAGGGCGTGGGCCGCCCGGACCAGGATCCCGTCCGGCCGGCGCAGGGCGTCGAGGACCGAGAAGTGCTCGGCTCCGGGCACCGGCAGCAGCGGCCCGGGGGCGTGGGCGGCCGCCCGCAGGGCATGCAGGTTGCGGGCATCGTGGATCAGAGCCGGCAGTTCGCCGGTGCCGTAGGCGATGCACAGGGGCTTGCCCACCGCCGGCAGGCGCAGGGGCGAGAGGGTCTCGACCTCCGCGTCGCTGAGGCCGAGCTTGGCGTCGAGACCGGTCTGGCGGATCGGCGCGAGATCGTAGACGCCCGAGATGGCGAGCCCCGCCGCCACGGCCGGGTGGCCGAGCTGCACCGCGGTGAGCAGCGCCCCCGCCGACCAGCCCGACAGCACCAGGGGGCCGCGGATCCCGTGGGCGGGCCCCTGCGCGGCGAGCCAGTCGAGGGCCGTGCCGATCTCGGCCGCGATCTGAGTGAGGCGCGCCTCCGGGGCGAGGGTGTAGCCGACCATCGCCACGGACCAGCCGGCGGCGTTCGGTCCTTCCGCGAAGCAGGCGAACAGCTCCCGGGCGCCCCGCTGCCAGTAGCCGCCGTGGAGGAAGACCAGGCAGGGCGCGGTGCCGTCCCGGGCCGGATAGAGGTCGAGGGCGTTGCGGGCGCCCGGGCCGTAGGGCCGGTCGAGATGCCCCGGATGCGCGGCCCGGTAGGCGGCCGAGGCGGCGTCCCGGGCCGCGATCTGCCGGGCGCTGTCGGCCACCGCGCGGGTGTTGTCGTAGCAGGCGTCCCGCGCCTCCGGATCGAGGGCGGTCCAGTGGCGGCGCGGATCGGCGGGGGTCGGATCGTCCAGGCGGAAGTCCAGAACCATCGTGGGTTGTCTCCGGCATCCCCATCACCCGCACCATGGCAGGATGCCGGGATCGGGTCGAGGCGGGTCAGTAACCCGGCCAGGCTCCCGGAATCGTCCCGCCGTAGCCCCAGCCCGTGAAGGGCGGCGCCGCGACCCGCTCGCGCGTGGCCGGGGCGAAGATCCGGGCGAACGGCCGCGGCTCCTGCCAGGCCCGCCAGTCCCGCAGCCGGTCGCGGTCGGCCATCCGGGCGAGCGTCCGGTCCATCTCGGAGGCCGGCCGTGGATGCCGCCCCGGCTGTGGCCGGGCCTCGGCGCGGGCCAGGGTCAGCAGGAGGAGGGGGAGGATCAGGGCCGGGAAGATCGCCTTGGGCGGGGGGCGCATGGGTCTCGGGCTCGACGGGAGGGGCCTGCACCGGCAGCTACGCGGCGGGCGGTCCTCCGGTTCCGGGATCCCCCGACGGCCGAAAACCCCGTACAGTCCCGGCCGGTCCCTCCTGATGATTCGCGCGGTCCATGACAGAGCCCGGACAGAACGCCGCCCCGCGCGCCGCCGAGGCCCCCGACCCGGTGGCGCTGCTGGCAACCCTCGTCGGCTTCGATACGGTGAGCGACCGCTCGAACCGGCCGCTGATCGACTGGGCGGAGGCCTATTGCCGCCGCCACGGCGCCGCGGTGGAACGGGTGCCGGACGAGACCGGCCGGAAGGCCGCGCTGCTCGTCAGCCTCGGCCCGTTCGCGAGCCGCCCCGGCTACGTGCTCTCCGGCCACAGCGACGTGGTGCCGGTGGCGGGCCAGCCCTGGTCGTCGGACCCGTTCACCCTGCGGGAGGCGGGGGGCCGGCTCTACGGGCGGGGCACCTCCGACATGAAGGGGTTCCTGGCGGTCTGCCTCGCGCTCCTGCCCGAGATGGCGGCGGCGGACCTCGCCACCCCGCTCCACCTCGCGATCTCGTACGACGAGGAGGTCGGCTGCCTCGGGGTGCGGCCGCTGATCGCCCGGATGCTGGAGCGCGTACCCCGGCCGCTCGGCTGCTTCGTGGGCGAGCCCACCGGGATGGAGGTGGTGGTCGGCCACAAGGGCAAGGCCGCCGCCCGCCTCACCTTCCGGGGCAAGGCCAGCCACTCGGCCCTGGCGCCCCAGGGCGTCAACGCGGTGGAATACGCCGCCCGGTTCATCGAGCATGTCCGGCTGTCCGCGGAGGCGCTCGCCCGGGACGGCGCCCGCGACGGCCTCTACGACGTCCCCCACACCACCGGCCTGTCGAGCGTGGTCCAGGGCGGCGCGGCGCTCAACATCGTGCCCGACACCTGCAGCGTCAGCTTCGAGTACCGGGCGATCGGCGCGGACGATGCCGGGGCCCTGGCGGCTTCGGCGATCGCCTACGCCACCGACACGCTGGCGCCGCTGATGCGGGCCGTGGACCCGGCCTGCGGCGTCGAAGTCGAGCCGCTGATCGACTATCCGGGCCTCGACACCGACCCGGAGGCGCCGATCGTGACCCTGGCCAAGGGGCTCGCCGGCCGCAACGGCCATTCCAAGGTCTCGTACGGGACGGAGGGCGGCCTGTTCGAGCGGCTCGGCGGCGTGCCCGCCGTGGTGATCGGCCCCGGCTCCATCGCCCGCGCCCACCGGGCCGACGAGTACGTGACCCGGGCCGAGCTCGACGCCTGCGCGGGCTTCGTGCGCCGCCTGATCGCGACCTGCCGGACCTGAAATCAGGGGATCCCAAAGGGCGTGCCCTTTGGTGGGGTGTCGGGGTGAAACCCCGACGAACGGCTCTTCCACGCCCTCGCGAGGGGGTGGAAGAGCCGTACCGCAGGGCTCTGCCCTGCACCCGCGAAAGGTCTCGACCTTTCGAAACCATGATTATCGCCGATACGCCGCCCTATCGCGCGGGGATCTGATCCGAACCCCGGACCCCGCGATGGATGATCCCCGGCACGGCCGCTACGCCTACAGCGCCCTTCCCGACCGGCCGGTCTACGACTGGCCCGGCGGGCGGCGGCTCGCGGTCTATGTCGGGCTCAATCTCGAGACCTTCGATTTCGGGGCGGGGCTCGGGGCCGAACTCGCCCCGGGCGGCCCGCAGCCCGACGTGCTGAACTACGGCTGGCGCGACTGGGGCAACCGGATCGGGGCGTGGCGGCTGCGCGACACCCTCGAGGCCCTGGCCCTGCCGGCGAGCGTCCTGGTGAACAGTCGGCTGTACCGGGACTGCCCCGGCCTGATCGAGGCCTTCCGGGCGCGGGGCGACGAGATCGTCGGCCACGGCCGCACCAATGCCGAGCGCCAGGGGACGCTGCCGGAGGCGGAGGAGCGCGCCCTGATCGCGGAGGCCACCGCGATCCTGACCCGGCAGGAGGGCCGGGCGCCCGCGGGCTGGCTCGGCCCGTGGATCTCCCAGTCGCGGGTCACGCCAGACCTGCTCGCCGAGGCCGGCTACCGCTACCTGCTCGACTGGTGCCACGACGACCAGCCGACCTGGATGGCGACCCGCGGCGGCGGCCGGATCCTCGCCGTGCCCTACCCGCAGGAACTCAACGACATCCCGGCGATCGTCGCCCGCAAGGAGACGGGCCGCCAGTTCGCCGACGCGCTCGTCGACGCCTTCGACGAGATGCTGGAGCAATCCGCCACGGCCCCCCTGGTGATGGGGATCGCGCTCCACCCCTACATCGTCGGGCAGCCCCACCGGCTGCGGCCGCTCCGGGCGGCGCTGGCCCACATCGCGGCCCACCGGGACCGGATCTGGCTCACCACCGCGGGGGCGATCGCCGCGCAGGTCCCCGGCCCCGGCCCCGAGATCGGAACCGGGCCGAGGCCGTCGGCCTTTGACACCGCATCGTCTTTCTCCGAAACCCGGTGACCATCCTTCGGGACGATGCTCCAGACCGCCGCCATGCTGCGCCTGCGGGACTATCAGCGCGCCAGCCTCGACGCGCTCTCGGCCGCCTGGGGGCGGGGAGGGGGCGACGCGGCGGCGCCCGGCCACCTGGTCGTGCTGCCCACCGGGGCCGGCAAGGCCCTGGTCATCGCCGCCCTCGCCCGGGAGACGCTCGCCGAAAACCCCCGCGCCCGGGTGGCGATCGTCACCCATAGCCGCGAGCTCGTCGCCCAGAACTTTGCCGAACTGACCCGCTACTGGCCGGAGGCGCCGGCCGGGATCTTCTCCGCCGGGCTCCGGCGGCGGGAGGCCGGGGCGCAGGTGCTGGTCTGCGGCATCCAGTCGGTGGCCGACCGGCTCGACGCGGTGGGTCCGCGCGACCTCGTGATCGTCGACGAGGCCCACCTGATCCCCCGCGCCGCCGACACCCGCTACGGCCGGTTCCTGGCGGGCCTGCGGGCGGCGACCCCCGGCCTGCGGGTGGCGGGCTTCACCGCGACCCCCTACCGCCTCGATTCCGGTCGCCTCGACGAAGGCGCGGGCCGCTTGTTCTCCGGAATCGCCTACGAGGCCGACACGTTCGACCTGATCCGGCGGGGGTTTCTGGCGCCCCTCGTGTCCAAGGCGACGCTGACCCAGCTCGACGTCTCCGGGGTCGGACGGCGCGGGGGCGACTACATCCCGGGGGAGCTGGAGGCGGCGGTCAACCGCGACGGGATCACTCGGGCCGCGGTCGCGGAACTGGTGGATTATGGCCGGGGGCGGCGGGCGTGGCTCGCCTTCTGCGCCGGCCTCGCCCATGCCGATTCCGTGCGCGACGCCGTGCGGGCGGAGGGCTATGCCTGCGAGACTGTCTCGGGCGAGACGCCCCGCCGGGAGCGCGACCGGATCGTGGCGGGGTTCCGGGCCGGACGGACCCGCTGCCTGACCTCGGTGGGGGTACTCGGCACCGGTTTCAACGTTCCCGAGGTCGATCTCGTGGCGCTCCTGCGCCCGACCCGCAGCACCGGGCTCTACGTGCAGCAGGTCGGCCGGGCGCTGCGCTGCGCGCCGGACAAGGCCGACGCGCTGATCCTCGACTATGCCGGGCTGGTGCGGATGCACGGCCCGGTGGACGCCGTCACCGTCCGGAGCGCCGCCGAGGTCCAGGGCCAGCTGCGCGGCGGGGCAGGGGGCCTGCGCGCCAAGCCCTGCCCCGGCTGCGGTGCCCTGATCGCCCTCAACGCCTCGACCTGCGAGGCCTGCTGGACCGAGCCGGAGGCGGAGGCCCTGCCCCCGCACGACGCGGCGGCCGACGACGCGCTGCCGATCCTCTCGACCGATCTCGGCGGGCACGGCATCGGACCGGGCGGCCCTGCCCCCGTGCCGGAGCCCGCCTGGCATCCGGTCACGGGGCTGAGCCTGCAGGCCGCGCCGGACGGACTCGACCTCGTGATCGGCTGGCGGGACGGCGCCGCGGAGGCCGATTGGCACGTGCGCCTGCGACCCGAGCGGAGCGGCTACGAGCGCGAGAAGGCGGTGCATTGGTGGCGCGGCCTCGGCGGCGGCCGGGACGCGCCGATGACCGCAGCCGGGTTCCTAGACCGCGCCGCCTGCCTGACCCGGCCGGCGGCGATCCGGATCCGGCCCGGCCGGCTGTCGGAGCAGATCGAGTGCCGGGCGCCGGACGGGCGGATTCTCGGCGCTGTGCGGCGGCGGCCCGGGTACGACGCGTGACATCCGCGCGGGGAGGGGACCGGGACCGCCCTCGCCCGGTCGGCCCGGTGCGGATGCAGCGCAGCCTCGGCGGGTCCGGCGGAGCACGCCGCCCCGTCCGCCGCAGCGTTCCCGAAGGCTGGATTTCCTAAGGCCAGATTTCCCGAAGGCCGGATTTTTGCCGAACGGCGATCCAGGCCCCCTCACCCCGCCGCATCGATGTGTTTAGTTCCATAATATATCTTATGCGAATTCCGGATGGGCATGGGCCGAGAGCAGCCGGGGTGTCGTCTTTCGGTCTGTCGGCGGTTCCGGCGTCGCCGGACCGAAGCCGGGCCGCCGCTCCGCCGGGACGGCGGTGTCGGAGATCGTCCGCCTCTGAGTCGGAGGCAGCCCCGTGGCTGGACGGATCGGACCGCGCCGTCGATCGGGGGCAGGGCCGGTTGGGTCCCCTCCCCGCAGGTCGGACGCCGCTCCGGTCGCCTGCCGGCCTTGGCGGTGGTCGCCCGGGATGGGGCCACGGTGAGATCGTGGCCCGAGGGCATCGTCCTGAAGGTCGGGATCAGGATGATGGACTGTGATCGCGCCCGTTGCCGCGCAGGATCGCCTGTCGACCCGATCGCGTGGATTCCGGAGGGATCATCCCTTTGGCGGGGTCTCGGGGCAGAGCCCCGGGTCGGTGCGGTGGCCGGTCACCACCGCTCAGCCGGATCGGGGGTCACTTCGGGGACCGCGCGGCACGCGCGCCCGGTCGCTCCGTCAGCGGCTCCCGCATCGCCCCGGACGGTGCCGCCCCCGGCGGTCGGGATAGGCCGTCGCGCCCGGGGAATCGAACGTATCGATCGGCCGCACATCCGGCAGGGTCCGATCGTTTTCATAGACCAGACCGATATACGAACTTGGGACTTGGTTAATCCTAAATCTTGGCACGCTCTTAACGCGCCACCGCCTAGGGTCGCCCCGCCGGTCGGTCCTGCTGCGCAGGCCTGGCCGACAGGGTCATTCTCGGCAGGAGCTTCGTCGATGCTCAGGTTCCTCGCGGCGCCCGCCGCCTGTCTGATCCTGTGCGGCGCCGCCGCCGCGCAGGACATGCCGGGGCTCGCAACCCTGGCGCCCCCCGATCTGATGCAGCCGAGCCTCGTTGCGCCCGAACGGGGAGCCGATGCCGGCCGCCCCGACGCCGGCCCGGCCGTGCCGGTCGGCGCCAGGGCCGGCCAGTCCCCCCTCGGGGTCCGCGCGGCACGCGGCGATCCGGGTGGGAAACAGGCGCTCGCCGACCTGAAGTCCGGGCCCGCCCGGCCCTGGTGCGCCCAGGATCGCCGGGTCGGGACCGGCGCCGGCTTCTGCCTGATCAACTGAGCCGGCCGGTCCGGCGCGGGGCTCACGAGGCCGCGTAGACCGAAACCTCGTCGAAGGTCTCGTCGGCCCCCGGCGCGTAGGCGAGGGAGGCGACGAGCAGCACCAGCACGGCCGCGCCGATCGCCGCGGCGACGAGCAGGCGCGTGAGGAGTTCCGCGTGCGCCCGGGCGGCATGGATCACCGCGCAACCGAGCACGAACGCGCAGGCCTGCGCCGCCGGGCTCACGAGGGCCGGCGTCACCACCCGCCTCCGGGGCTCCGATCCCGGTCGATCCCGCCCATGGTCCCCTCCCCGGCCCGAACGGCCCATCTCCGGCACGGTCCATGCCGCCGCCTTCGAGACGGCGGATCGCCCTGCCGCGGCGACGGTACGATCCGGCTCGCCCGCCGCGCGACCCCAATATGGGGGACCCGGCCCCGCGGCCGGCGATCCGTCACGCGTTCGTGACCCGTCCGCGCAGGGTCACGCGGGCGTCGAATCCGGGGTTGCCAGCGCATAGGTGGCCTCGCCGACGCGGCGCAAAGGTCCGCCCGGGCCGGACCGCTTCCACAGGCGGGTGTTGAGGGCCGCCACGGGATCCCGGCCCGGCAGGGTGAAGCCCTGGCCCAGGAGGCGTTCCAGGATCTCGGCTGCGTGCAGCGGCCGGCCCGCCTGCGCGATCGCCGTGCAGGCGGCCTGGACCAGGGCCCGCCCGTAGCGCCGGGCACCGGCCGCATCCTCCGTGAAGGCCACGGCCGGCGGGACCGCCCCGCGCGTCTCCGCGGTCCCGGAGGATCCGCCGCCGGACGCGCGTGCCGCGATCGGCGGCGCGGGGAGCGGGACCGGCTCGGGCGCCGGACCGTCGGCGGGGCCGGCACCCGGTTCGGGCGTCCGGTCACGGGTCGCGGCCCCTGCCCCCAGGCGGCGGCCGAGGTCGCGGTACAGGATGAGATCCGCGATGTCCCGATCGAGCGCCTCGCGCTGCCGGCGCAGGGCTTCGAGCCGCATCGCGATCTCGGCGTCGGACAATCCCATCGGCCATTCCCTCTCGTCGGAGGGAACATACACGCTTTCCCTTTCTAGGGAACAGAGATCGCTATCTTCCCTGCGTAGCCGTCCGGAATATTCCATCATGATTGTCCGGTACCCGGCCGGCTCACGGATCGAGCGCGGTCTGCCGCGCGTGTCAGGGATCGCCGCCCACCGGCCGGGCCGGTCCCTCAGCGCCGCGCCCGTATTCCCTTGGCCGCCGGCCGGGGCGGAACCAGCAGCGCGCTCGGATCGGCCGGGTGCAGGGTCAGGCCGCCGTCGTCCAGCATCATCGGCAGGCGGGGGAAGACCTCGCGCAGGTGGGCGAGATCCGCCTTGAACGCCTGCCGGAAGCTGCGGATCGAGGCGTTCTCGGCGCCGAACTGCGCGTGGAGGTTGGACCATGTCAGCCGCAGCGGCCGCTGCAGGGACCGCAGCCGGTAGCCGGTCCAGAACAGGAGGTCGAGCTTGCGCGCCGAGCCCGAGAAGGCGCGGGCGGCCCGGACGTCGACCGGCAGGGCGTGCCGGATCAGGGTCTCGTAGAATTCCGGATCGAAGCGCACGGTGCGCCCCGCGGTGTCGTCGCCCTCGCCGGCGCGGGGGCGCCACAGTTCCAGGCTGCGGAAGGGCGGGACGTTGAGGGTGGTGGCGCTGTCGCGCCCGTCCCAGAGGCCGATCTGCATGGAGCAGGCGGCCAGGCGGTTCAGCTGCTCCTTGAACTGGCGGATGGTGCCGCGCTCGCCGCCCGTGACCGCGAAGCCCATCTCGCGCATGAAGCCCGACAGGGTCTCGGCGACCTTCACGGTGGGGCTGCGCTGGCGTACCGCCTCGGTGCAGAGGTGGAGCAGCACCAGCCGGGCCTTCGGCCCGTAGGGCAGCCCCTGGGGCGTGAACGCGCCGGTCTCGGGGTCCTTGATCCGTCCGGCGATCAGGCTGAGCGAGTTGCGCCCGTAGGTCCGCGAGAACTCGCGGACCGGCCCGGGGTCGCGGTAGGGCAGGCCGCACAGGGCCAGCACCGAGTGGATGTGCTGGAGGCTCGACGGCAGCGCCGGCTCGCTCTCGATCACGAGCCGCACGGCGTCGCGGCGGCGCTGGTCGCGCGAGAGGGCGGCGCGGCGGAGTTCCGCCTCCCCCAGGAGGGCGGCCTGTGCGTCGCGCTCGCGCTGGCGATGCAGGACGTGCTCGACGATCTGCGCGAACAGGAAGCCGCCGCGCGCCGCCTCGACCTCGGCCCGCAGGTCCGGATCGTGGATGTCGGCGATCTTCTCCTCGATGCCCATCGCCCCTCGGCCCGAATCGCACGGACGCGCGCCTTCCCGGCAGACGGGAGGGCGGCCCGATCCTGCCATGCCACGATTCGGCCGCCGAAGTCCGGGGGCGGTCCGGCTTGTCCCGGTAATCCCCGCTTCCCGCCCCGTTTCCCCGGGCCGCGGACAGCCGAGCGCGCAGACTTGCATACGGCCCGGATCGGTCGCCGCATCCGGCGCAGAGTTCGATACGGCCGGGGGTGCGCATTCCGTCCCCGCTATCCACCGCGCCCGGCTCGAATCCGCGCCGAATCGGATACGCCGCCGCGCAGACTCCGATACGCCGCCGTGCCGCACCGGCGCAGACTCCGATACGTCCGGGCGCAGAGTTCGATGCGCGACCGCGCAGAGTCGGATACGAGAAACAGGCTCAATCCCCTGGCGCAGCTCACGAATTTCGCACCCCATATAGCTTGCTGAACTGACTCTCTGAGAGATTCTTACAGATAATCTTCCTAGTGCGTCGGAGCTCGTTCGTTCTGACGAACGCACCTCTTGGCGGGCACGTCTGCACATGGTTTCAAGGGAATATGCCGGTCTTGTCCACATCCCGGATCCGCCCGGGACCACGGCACGGCCGCATCCCCGCTCCCGACCCGGTCGCCCACGGGCGCCTTGACGCGGACCGCGCCGCCCGGTTTCTCGGGAGCGCCCGAGAGGGCCTTCAGAAAGGCCGAGCCGATGCCCCCCTTCCCGATCGCGTTCCGATGACGGACCGCCGCACCGACGGCCGTTCCCCCGAAGGCCGGCCGCCCCGCCCCCGTCCGTCCGGACCCCGGGGGCCGGGCATCCGGCCCGGGAACCGGTCCTTCACGAAGGGACCACGGCGGGACCTCGACGACGACGGACCTGCGGTGCTCTACGGCTGGCATCCCGTGGTCCAGGCGCTCGGCAACACGGCCCGCGGCCTGCATCGGCTGCTCGCCACCGAGAACGCGGCCGCGCGGCTGGAGGCGGAGTTCGTTGGCGCCCTGCGGATCACCCCGGAACTGGTCCGCCCGAGCGAGATCGGCCGGCTGCTCGGCCCGGACGCCGTCCACCAGGGCCTCTATCTCGAGGCGGAGCCCCTGCCCGCCCCCGGGCTCGACGACCTGCCGGCCGACGCCCTGCTGCTGGCCCTCGACCAGATCACCGACCCGCACAATGTCGGGGCCATCGTGCGCACCGCCGCGGCCTTCGGGGTGTCGGGCATCCTCACCACCGCGCGCCACGCGCCGGGCGCCACCGGGGTCCTGGCGAAATCCGCCTCCGGCGGGCTGGAGCACGTGCCGTTCGTGACCGTCCGGAACCTCGCCGAGGCGCTGATCGCCCTGGGCGAGCGGGGGTTCACGCGGGTCGGGCTCGATTCCGACGCGCCGGAGAGCCTCGACGCGCTGACGGTGGCCCGGCCGCTGGTGATCGTGCTGGGCGCCGAGGGCAAGGGCCTGCGCGAGCGCACCCGGGGCTGCTGCGACGTCCTGGCCCGGATCCCGTTCTCGGGGGCGATCCGCAGCCTCAACGTCTCGAACGCCGCCGCCATCACCCTCTACGCCCTGGGCCGGGCCTGAGCGTCGCGGAGCGGCGCGACGGGGTTCCGGGGCGTTGCGCCGGACACGTTCGGAAACACCAAACCGGCCGCGGACGCCGCTGTCCCGCCTAGGCAAACTCCTCAACCTTCCGTAGAACGGGTGGCGAGGGGGGCGTAGGCTCAGAGGCACGCGCCGGATGCTGGACGATGCGTTTACCTACGGGGGCTGGGCCTTCAGCCTCGTCGCCGTCGGCGTGTGGATCTGGCTCGCGCGCCGGGCCTTCCCGAACTTCGACTCCTTCGTGAGGGGGTTCGACGACGAATTGCAGCTGGGCGCCAGTTCCGAGGAACGTGCGCGCAACGCGCGCTGGCGTCAGGTCCGGCAGGCCGCAATGGCCCTGACGGCGGTGGCGGCCCTGTGCCTGTCGATCGGCTTCGCGATCCCCGACTGACCAGGGGCCGACCGGGGCGCCGCGTCGTGCGTCGTCTCCGGTTCCGATCAGCGGGCCGCGTCCCCGCTGTCCGCGGCGGCGCGGTCACGGCGCAGCAGGTAGATATCCATGATCCAGCCGTGCCGGATGCGGGCCTCCGCCCGGATCCGGCGGATCTCGTCGCCCACGCTGCCCAGCCGGCCGGCGATCAGGATCTCGTCCGGGCCGCCGAGATAGGCGCCCCAGTGGATCGCCAGGTCCGGATCGAGATGGGCGAAACTCGGATCGCCGTCGAGCATCACCACGACGCTGTCGGCGCCGTCGGGCCAGCCGGCCGCGAGGCGCCGGCCGGTGGTGATCAGCACCGCGCCGCCGATGCCGTTCAGCGGCACCCCGTGGCGGGCGGCGAGCACCTGCACGCTGGACAGGCCGGGGATCACCGTGCGGGCGAAGGCCACGCGTCCGTGGGCGGCGATCCGGTCGAGGATCCGCAGGATGCTGTCGTAGAGGGCCGGGTCCCCCCAGACCAGGATCGCCCCGATCTGCCCGGCCCCGAGCTCCGCCGCGAAGGCCGCCTCCAGCCGCTCGGCCCGGGCCGCGTGCCAGGCCTCGACGGTGCTCCCGTAATCGGCCGGCCGGCGCTCCCGGGGCGGGTCCTCCACGGTGACGACCCGGTGGGCTTTCCGGATATGGGCCGCGCAGATCCGTTTGCGGATCGCCACGAGGTCGGCGGTCTCGGCGCGCTTGTCGAGCACGAACACGACGTCGATGTCGGAGAGCGCCCGCACCGCCTGGAGGGTCAGGTGCTCGGGATCGCCGGTGCCGATCCCGATGACCCGGATCTGCCTGTCCTGCATGCGCAATCCCGGTTTCAAAGGGGCCCCGACCGTTTGCGGGTGCGGGGCTTGCGCCCCGATCACCCGCCGGAGGGGTCATGCCCTCTGGACGCCCATTTGGCCAGGATCGCCCGGGCGATGGTCAGGTCCTGCAGGGCGATGCCGGAGGAGTCGAACACCGTGATCGCCTCCGGATCGGTCCGGCCCCCCTCCCCGGCCCGGAGCACGTCGCCGATCGCCCGCAGGCCCGCCAGGGCGCGCGCGGAGGCGTGCTGGAACTCGCCGAGGGTGCGCGCCTGCTCCGGCAGGTCGCAGAACAGCTGCGCCCGCTCCAGCAGGGCGGGGGGCAGCTCCTGCTTGCCCGTCGCGTCCGCCCCCATGGCGGCGACATGCGTGCCGGGCCGGACCCACGCGTCCTCGAACAGCGGGGCGCGCGCCGGCGTCGCCGTGACGATCACGTCGGCGGCCGCGCAGGCCTCCCGGGCGGCGGCGGCCCGCACCGCGATCCCGGATCCCCCCTGCCCCGCCAAGCGCTCGGCGAAGCCCGCGACCTTGGCCGTGTCCCGGGCCACGACCAGGACCTGGCGGATCGGCAGCACCCGGGCGAGCGCCGCGCACTCGAACGCCGCCTGGTTTCCGGCCCCGAACACGGCGAGCACCGTGGAATCCGGACGGGCCAGGACGCTGGCCGCCACCGCGTCGGCGGCGGCGGTGCGGTAGGCGTTGACCCGGCCCGCCTCGATCACCGTGTCGATGCGGCCGACCGCCTGGTCGAACAGCAGGATCACCGAATTGTGCCGGGGCAGGCCCCGGTCCGGGTTGCCGGGCCAGAACGAGCCGACCTTCAGGCCGGCATAGGCGGCGGTCGAGCCCGACTTGATCGAGAACCGGTTGGCCGGCTCCGAGCCGTGGCCGAGCACCGCCGGGAACAGGACGGTGCCGGGGGCGACCGCCGCGACCAGTGCCTCCCGGGCTGCCTCGAACGCCATGGCGTGATCGACCAGCGCCGCCGATTCGTCCTCCGAGATGAAGCGCATGGATTCATGGACCTCCCAAGTCATGGTTTCGAAAGGTCGGGACCTTTCGCGGGTGCAGGGCAGAGCCCTGCTGCCGGGCTTCGCCCGGTATCGGGGCGCCGCCCCGATACCCCGCCAAAGGGCCGAAGCCCTTTGGGAACCCGTTACGGCACGCGTGGCGTCACAGGGTCATGCCGCGGGCGGTGACCGGCCAGATCGCCTCGACCCGGCCGTTCCGCACGCCCACGTACCAGTCGTAGACGTTGACCGTCGGGTCGCAATGGCCGGGGATCAGCTTCAGGCGCTCGTTGAGCTTGAGGACGTTGCCGGGATCGCTGAGCACCCCGTGCTCGTCCGAGCACTTGATGTATTCGACGTCGTCCCGGCCGAAGACCTTCGGCAGGCCGCTGTCGATGCTCTGCGCCTTCAGGCCGGCATCGCAGATCGCGACATCCGCCTTCGCCTTGCTCATGATCGCCGTGTAGATGAACAGGCTGTTCTCGAAATCCGCGATCGGCCGGCCCTCGGCGTCCTTCACCCGCTGGTAATCCGCGTCCATGAAGACGTAGGAGCCGCATTGCAGCTCGTTGTAGACGCCGCTGCCGCCCTCCAGGGCGAAGCTGCCGGTCCCGGCCCCCGCCACGATGGCGCAGGCGAGACCCTCCGCCTTCAGCAGGTCGACGGTGCGCTTCGTGTCGTCGATCGCCGCCTGGATCAGGGCCCTGCGCTCGGCGTAGTCGCGCACGTGCTGGGCCTTGCCCTGATAGGCCTGCAGGCCCGCGAAGGTCAGCCCCGGCGCCGCCGCGATCTTCTTGGCGATCGCCAAAGCGGGCGCGCCCGGGGCGACCCCGCAGCGGCCGGCGCCGACATCGATCTCCACGAGGCATTCGAGGGTGACGCCGTACGTCACGGCCGCCGCCGAGAGGGCGTCGACATTGCCGGAATCGTCGACGCAGACCAGCACCCGCGCCCGCTTGGCCAGGGCCGCCAAGCGCTCGATCTTCCTCGGCGCGGTCACTTGGTTGGAGACCAGCACGTCGCGGATGCCGGCGCTCACCAGAGCCTCGGCCTCGCTGACCTTCTGGCAGCATATGCCGCAGGCGCCGCCCCGCTCGATCTGCATCACCGCGATGTCGGAGGATTTATGGGTCTTGGCGTGGGCCCGGTGGCGCAGGCCGTGCTCCGTCATGAAGCGGCCGAGCGTGTCGATGTTGCGCTCGAGGGCGTCGAGATCGACCAGCAGGCAGGGGGTGTCGACCTCCTCGACCGGCATTCCGACGCTGGCGGGGATGTTGTTGCGCATGGTGTTTCCTCCGGATCTGTATTGGCGGGTCCCGTCAGGGGGCGAGGCCCAGAAGCTCGGCGATGCGCGGCGTCGCCTTGATGCCGGTGCCGGTCAGCACCACCACGGTGGTCTCCCCGGGCCGGATCGCACCGCCGGCGGTGAGGTCGGTGAGCGCCGCCGCGGCCATCGCGCAGGTCGGCTCGACGTAGAGGCCCGAGCGGGCGAGCGCCATCAGGGCCGCCTCGATCGCGGCCTCGGAGACCGCCACGGTGCCGCCGCCGGACCGGCGCAGGGCCGCCAGCACCGCCCGGCCCCGGACGGGCTGGGCGATCGATGCGCCCTCGGCCAGCGTCGGGCGCGGGGTGACGGGCGCGTAATCCGCGGCGCCGGCCGTGAACCCCGCGTGCAGGGGCGCGCAATGGGCGGGCTGCACCGCGTAGAGGCGGGGCAGGCGGGTGATCGCGCCCCGGCGCAGCAGCTCCGAGAAGCCGATGTCGCAGCCGAGCACGTTGCTGCCCGCGCCGCAGGGGATGATGACATTGTCGGGCGCGGAGAAACCCAGATCCTCCCAGAGCTCGTAGGCGAGGGTCTTGGTGCCCTGGAGGAAATGGGCCTGCCAATTGTGGCTGGCGTAGAAGATCGTGTCGGACTGCCGGATCGCGGCGTCGGCGGTGTCCTGGCGGGTGCCGGGGACCAGCTCGACCTCGGCGCCGGCGGCGCGCATCTGCACGGTCTTGGCCGGGGAGGTCGAGGCCGGGACCAGGATCCTGGCCCGCATCCCGGCGGCGGCCGCGTAGGTCGCCACCGCGGCGCCGCCATTGCCCGAGGAATCCTCCAGCACCGCGTCGATCCCCTGCTGGCGCAGGATCGACAGCATCACGGACGCGCCGCGATCCTTGAAGCTGCCCGAGGGGGCGAACCATTCGAGCTTGAAATGGGCGTGGCCGCCCCGCCAGGGCCGCCGCACCAGCGGCGTGCAGCCCTCCCCGAGCGTGACCGGGTCGGTCACCGCCACCGGCAGCGCGGCGGCGTAGCGCCAGAGGGACCGCACCCCCGTGTCGATCGCGTCCCGGCCGATCCCCGGCAGGTCGGTGATCATCAGCGGGCCGCCCGAATCCGCCCGCCAGCGGGGCGTCTCGATCGGGTAGGTCTCCCGGGTGACGGGATCGAGATAGGCGGGGGGCGCGGGCATCGCGGCTCGGGTTCCGGGGCGTCTCGATGATAGAATACAAAATAATCTGGGGAAACGCGCCGTCCGTCCCCCCGAAAGGACGGCGCGTTTCATCCCGGTCCGGCCCCGTATGGCCGGCCCCGGACCGGGATCGTTTTCGCCGGTCGCCGCGGTGGTCAGGCCGCGAGCGGCAGGCTGGTCCCCTCCGGGGCATGCGCGGCGGCGAGCGCCCCGGCGACGATCTCGGCGGTGGCGCCGGACAGCGTCCAGCCGAGATGGCCGTGCCCGGTGTTGTAGAAGACCCCCGGCAGGCGGCCCCGGCCGACCTTGGGCAGCATGTTCGGCAGCATCGGGCGCAGGCCGCTCCAGGCCACCACCCGGTCGGTGTCGACCAGCGGGAACTGCTCCCGGGTCCAATCGACCAGCGGCTGGATCCGGTCGTGGCGGATGTCGCGGTTGAAGCCGTTGAACTCGGCCGTGCCGGCGACCCGCAGGCGCGCGTCGCCGAGGCGGCTGGTGACGATCTTGGCCGCCTCGTCGAGGATGCTCACCTCGGGGGCCGCCCGCTGCGCCTCCGGCGTCATCAGGTTCACGGTGATCGAGTAGCCCTTCACCGGATAGACGTTGACCCGGTCCCCGAGCATCGCGGCGAAGTGCCGGCTGGCGCAGCCCGCGCAGATCACCACGGCGTCGACGTGCAGGACCTGCTGGGCGCCGGCCGGACGGTCGGACTGCTGGCCCGCCTGCCGCCAGCCGATGGCGTAGCCCCCCTCCCCCGGCGCGATCGTCTCGACGGTGGCATCCTGGATGAAGCGGACACCCTTGCGGGCGCAGGCGGCGGCGAGGCCGCGGGTGAACTTGTGGATGTCGCCGGTGGCGTCCGAGGGCGTGAAAAAGCCGCCGTGATAGGTCCCGGCGAGGGTCGGCTCGAGGGTGCGGATCTCCTCGGGGGTCACGGCGTGGCGCTCGAGCCCGCCCTCCCGCAGCAGGGCGTTGACGGCATGCGCCTTCTCGAAGCTCGCCCGGTCCCGGTAGAAATGCAGGATGCCGCGGGTCTTCAGGTCGAAATCGATGCCCTCCGCCTCCGCCATGGCGAACAGGGCCGCCCGCGCCTTCAGCGCCAGCCGCACGGTCTCGACGGTGTTCTCCCGGTAATGGGCGATCTCCCGCATGAACTCCGCCATCCAGGACAGCTTGTGCCAGGAGGGGGCGGGATTCATCAGCAGCGGCGCGTCGCGGCGCAGCATCCACTGGACGCCGTGGAGCACGGTGGAGAGCTTGTTCCAGACCTCGGCGTTGCAGGCCGAGAGCTGGCCGCCATTGGCGAAGGAGGTCTCCATGGCGGCGTAGCGCTGCCGGTCGAGGACGGTGACGCGGTAGCCGCGCTGGGTGAGCGCGTAGGCGGTCGTCACGCCGGTGATGCCGGCGCCGATCACGGCGATATGGGTCATGGGTCGGGAACTCCGGAACGTCTGGACGCGGGAAGGCCGCCCTCACGCGGTCGGCCGGTTTTCGCGCCCCATCTGTCCCGATGCCTGAGAGCTTGATCCGCGCGGCCCTGGCAAGGCTCCACGCGAACGTCCCCTTCGGCGGGTGCCCACGGGTATCCCCGCTGCACCGCTCTCCAGATCGCCCTGACGACACGGTTCCGGTGCCTGAGAGTTTCCGGGGCGGTTGCTCCGTCGGCGCCGGGTCCCCCTCTGTGGGGCGATCCCGGTCTCTCCCGCATCGTCGCGATGGGCTGATCCCTCGATACGCCGATTCGGCCGCGCGGGAGAAGCCCGGATTCCCCGCATCCTGCCCGTTCGGCGGACAGCGGGTGCGTGCTGTCACCGGCCGGGAGCGATCCCGGCCGCCGGCCGTTGACGGAGGATCCCTCAGGAGACGCCCGATGCTCACCAGAACCGCGATCTACGAGGGCACGGTGCGCGACGGCCAGGACGAGGCGTTCTTCCGCCGGGTGCGGGAGGAGCTGGAGCCGTTCTGGCGGCGCTTCCCGGGGGTGACCGCGGTGCGGGTCCAGCGTCTCGTCTCCAAGGATCCCGACGCGCGGCCGATCGCCATGATCCTGGAGATGGATTTTTTGGACCAAGCGGCCCTCGACGCCTGCCTGGCCTCTTCGATCCGCCCGGAATCCCACGCCGCCACCGAGGCGGTGATGCAGATGTTCGACGGCCGGTTCTACCACCTCGTCAGCGAAGGCCGGACCCTGCCGCCGGCCGATTAGCGCATCGTTCCGGACATCCAGGCCCGGATCGGCCGCTATCCGTGGCGATGTGTTACCGATCATAAACCTATCAATACGAAAATACCGGTCGAAGTGACAAATCTCTGCGAGATCCAAACGACTGGCAATCGATTTTAAGTCCCTCGGCACAGGATCCCTCAAGACGAAATCCCACCGGTCTCAGGCGGCGGCGCGATGGCGAAGTGGATACCGGGCGCGGCCATCTTCGGCCTGCTGTGCCTGATGGTCATCCCGGCTCCCGGGATCTGGGGCGTGCTGATCGGCGCCGCCTGCGTGCTGGCGATCGTCGGCAGCCTGTGCATGCTGCTCCTGGACCGGACCGCGACCGCCATCCTCGCGTGGCGCAGCCGGGCCCGG
Organism: Methylobacterium sp. J-026; assembly: GCF_022829585.1. Lineage (GTDB taxonomy): Bacteria > Pseudomonadota > Alphaproteobacteria > Rhizobiales > Beijerinckiaceae > Methylobacterium. The sequence goes on along the minus strand of NZ_JAKSYC010000156.1, from coordinate 78,256 downwards.
CAGACGCGCGGGAACCGGGCCCGGGCGGTGCGGGCCGGCTTCGGGATGACCCGGAAGGTCTGACGGTCCGGCGGGGACTGGATTCGCCGTCCCATCGGTGCGAGGTCCCGGCGGCGGCGCGCCCAGGGTGCCGCGACGACGCCACGACCAACCGGGACGGTCCGATGAAGCTCCTCTACTCCCCCGCCTCCCCCTATGCCCGCAAGGTGCTGGTCCTCGCCCACGAGACCGGGCTGATCGACCGGATCGAAGTCACGGCCGCCACGGCGTCCCCGACCGGCTCCGCCGCGGAGGTCGCCGCCCACAACCCGCTCGGCAAGATCCCCGCGCTGGTGCTGGAGGACGGGACCGCCCTCTACGACAGCCGGGTGATCTGCGAGTACCTCGACGGCCTCTCGGCCGGTCCGCGCCTGTTCCCCGAGGGTGCGGCGCGCTGGGACGCCCTGGTCCGGCAGGCGCTCGCCGACGGCCTGCTCGATGCGGCGCTGCTGACCCGCTACGAGCGGGTGCTGCGCCCGGAGGCGCAGCGCTGGGAGTCCTGGGAGGCCGGCCAGACCGGCAAGATCGCGGCGGCGCTCGACCGGTTCGAGGCCCTGGTCGCCGGCATGCCGACCCTCGACATCGGCACGGTCGCGATGGCCTGCGCGCTCGGCTACCTCGACCTGCGCTTCCCCGACCTCGCCTGGCGCGCGGGGCGCCCGGCCACCGCCGCCTGGTACGCGGCGTTCGAGGGCCGGCCCTCGATGACCGCCACGATCCCGAAGGGGTGAGGCGCCGGCAGAGGACTCCGCAGGGCCTGCGCCCTGCACCCGCAGGAGGTCCCCCGGATCGCTCGAAGCCAGGATCGGCCCCTACGGCCGGTCCTGGACCGCGTAGGGGTGGGACGAGGCGAGCGGGTCGGCGAAGAAGTCCTGGACCGTCCCGGCGCCGGTGCCGAAGGTGATGAGCAGGAAGCCGCCCGCCAGCGCCACGTTCTTCAGGAAATCCCAGAACAGCCCCCGGCCCGTGCCGCCGGACCAGAAGTCGCCCGGCACCCAGAACTGCTTCCAGAGCAGCGCCGTGACCCCGCAATAGCCGGCCAGCACGAAGGCGGCGGCCCGGTCGGCGGTGCCGGTCAGGATGCCCAGCGACATCCCGATCTCGACGCAGAGCCCGGCCAGGATCAGCGCCGTGGCGGGCGCGGTGGCGTGCACCGCCTCGCGCGCCTGCCCGACCGCCCCCCTGAAGTTCAGAATCTTGTCGAGGGCGCTGAACGGCAGGAACAGCAGCACGAGGAGCAGGCGAACGCCGAATGCGATCGCGACGCTGAGGCTGGCCATGGGCGTGACACGCTTCCCGATCCGGCCGTGCGGCCCGTTGCTCATCTAGCGTGCGTTCCGCCGAAGGGGATGCCGGTTCGGCGCAAGAAAGCACGTTCCGACACGGAGCCGGAGCCGTTCCCCGTCGCAACGCGGCCGGGGGCGGCTCTGCGCAGCGTCCCGAAAGGTGACCCCCCGCGATGATCCGCGCGCCACCGAAGCGGGCACCGGTCCGGTCAGGCCGCCCGCACCCGGGTCAGGAAGCCGCCCACGGCCTCGCGTAGGGCGCCCGCCTGCCGGGAGAGGTCGCCCGCCGCCTGCAGCACCTGGGCCGAGCCCTGGCTCGCGGTGTTCGCCGCCGTGCCCACCCCCGCCATGTGGCCCGAGACTTCGCGGGTGTCCTGCGAGGTCTGCGCGGTGGTCCGGGCGATCTCGGCGGTGGCCGCGCCCTGCTGCTCCACCATGGCGGCGATCTCGGCGCCGATCCGGGCGAGGGTGCGGATCACCTCGGTGATGCCGCCGATGGACCGGACCGAGGCCTCCGTGGAGTCGGTGATCTCCGCGACCTTGGCGGTGATCTCCCCGGTGGCCCTGCCGGTCTGCTCGGCGAGGTGCTTCACCTCGGCGGCGACCACCGCGAAGCCGCGGCCGGCCTCCCCGGCGCGGGCCGCCTCGATGGTGGCGTTGAGCGCCAGCAGGTTGGTCTGCCCGGCGATCTGCGAGATCATCGCGACGATCTCCCCGATGCTGCCGGCCGCCGCGGCAAGGCGCCGGACCTCCCCGGCCATGCCGTCCGCGTCCCGGGTCGCGGAGGCCGCGAGATCGGCCGAGGCCCCGACCTGCACGCCGATCTCCCGCACCGAGGCGGTGAGTTCCTCGGTGGCCGCCGCGACCGTATCGGCGGAGTGCGCGGCCGAATCCGCCGTCCCGGCCACCGCCCGGCTGAGGTCGGTGGTGTCCTGGGCGGCCCGGGCCATGCCGTGCGCGGAGGCCTCCAGCTGGGCGGCGGCGGCCGAGACCCCCTCGACGATGCCGCCGACCTGGCGCTCGAAGCTGTCGGCGAGGCCGAGCGCGGCCTGGCGCCGGGCGGCGTCGGTCTCGGAGGCGCGCCGCTCCTGCGCGGCCCGGGCCGCGCGGCGCTCGGCGACGCTGTCGCGGAACGTCAGAGCGGCCGCGGCGATCGCCCGGACCTCCTGGGGGCCGCCCGTGGGGATGTCCAGATCGGCGTCCATCCCCTCCTCCCGGCCGATCGCCGCCAGCACCCGGGCCATCCGGGCGAGCGGCCGGGCGATGGCCGTGCCGAGCCAGACCGCGAGGCCGGCCGAGAGGGCGAACAGGGCGAGGCCCCCGGCGGCCCAGAGGGTCAGCATCCGGTCGGCCCCGGCGCGCACGGCGCCGGCGGCGGCCACCAGATCGGCGGTCAGCCGGTCCTCCACGCCCTTCAGGGCATCGATGCGCTGCGTGGCGAGGCGGAACCAGGCGGGGGCGTCGCGGAAGGCGAGGGCCGCGCCCGGCATCGTCTCCTGGGCGGCCTGGCGCAGGCGCGCGACCTCCCGGGCCGGCTCCGTCGCCTCGGCGGCGTCGAGCAGGGCCGCCTGCCCGGCCCCGGCCCCGGCCCGGAACAGGCCCGCATAGGTCGCCTGCTCGGCCGAGAGGGTGACGAGCCGGCGGGCGGCCGCGAGGTCGAGGCTCCCGGACGCGAAGGCCGCCGAGGCGGCCGCCCGCTCCTGGCCGGCGGCCTCCTTCAGGGCCAGGAAGGCCGCGTAGGCGTTCGCCCGGGCGGCGAGGCCGGCCTCGTCGATCACCCCGCCCATCTCGCGCACGAGCCCCAGCCCCTCGCCGATCAGGCCGGTATAGAACGCCGCCGCCTGGGGCACGCCCGGCGTCAGGGCGTCCACCGCCCGGCGCTGCGCCGGGAGCCCGGCGAGCACCCGCGTGAAACCCGACCCGCGCGCCGCGAAGGCCGGGCCGAAGCCCGTCGCCGCCGCCATGGCCTCGGGCAGGCCGGCGAGCGCCGCATCGGTGCGCCCGCGCTGGGCCGCGAGTTCGGGCCCGAACTGCGCCCCCTTCGCGCCCAGGAACAGGCTGGAGGCACCGCGCTCGCGCTGGGCCTCGTGCACGAAGGCGCTGATCCGGGAGGCGAGGCCGACGAGGGTCTCCACCCGGTCCATCTCGGCGCGCCGCGCCCACTGGTCCGACACCGCCAGGCCCGCCGCCGCCGCGAAGGCCAGGGTCGGAGCGAGCGCCACCACCAGGATGCGGGCGCGGAGGGAGGAGAGGACGGGCATTGCGGCGGTCTCGGGTCTTGGCGGCTTCAGAACGCCCGATGTCGCCGCATTTGGTAAAGGTCCGGTTTACCAAGGCGATCGGCGATCTCTGTAGGTCTACATTCGGGCGGCGTTCTGATCAGCATCGGTGACTTCGATAGACGGATAGATAAAGATGTTTGCATTGAATATAGCTGTGCTGAAGGTGAGAAAAGCTTGTCGGCGGTGTATTAAACCGCTGGTTGTGATGTGGCGTAGATTTTCCGCGTGGCCAGACCGTCCGCCGCCATCTCGCGCAGCGGCGTCGTGATCCTGTTCGACCGGGCGCGCATGCCGGGTTGACCCGGGCCGCCTGCGCGCCATCCTGGGTGAGCATCACGGGCGGATCGACGCCGCGACCCTCCAGCGCGCCGAGGGCGCGATCGTGTCCCGGGCTTTGTGGCGTGAGGGGAACGCGATGGCCGAGGCGGATCCGGAGACCGGCATCTTCGACCTGGCGGCGCTGGCGGCGGCTTTGCCGGACAGCGCGGCGACGCTCCTGGTCGACACCTACCTGACCGACCGGGCGGCGGCGAGCGCCCGGGTGTTCCGGATCTACCGGCCGACCCCGCCGCATTACCATGCCACCTGCGACGAGTACCTCTACTGTCTCTCGGGCCGGGGCCGGGTCTGGCTGGGCGACCCGGCCGCCGTGACGGCGTTCGGCCCCGGCCAGCTGCTGTTCTTCGAAAAGGGCACGGTCCACGCGATGCCGGAGCTCGACCCCGGGGAACCGGTGGTGTTCCTGTCGATCGACACCCCCCGGCGGGCGCCCACCGACATCGTGTTCGTGAACCCGGAGGACGGCAGCCCCGCGACCTTCATGGCGCGCAACGCCGGGGCTTGAGCCTCAGACCCGCAGGGACCTCCCGGCCGCCGCCACGCCCAGGAGCAGGGCCGCCACGATCAGGAACGCCGCGGGCAGGCCGAGCGCCTGCGCCACGAAGCCGATCAGGGCCGGGCCCGCCAGCACCCCGGCATAGCCGAGCGTCGTCACCGCCGGCACCGCCACGCGCGCGGGCATCGCGGTCTGGCGGCCGGCCGCCGTGAACAGGACCGGGACGATGTTGGCGCAGCCCGCCCCGACCAGGGCGTAGCCGGCGAGCGCCGCCTCCCAGGCCGGGACCAGGACCGAGAGCGCGAGGCCGGCCGCCGCCAGGAGCCCGCCGAGCACGACCACCCGCCGCCGGCCGAGCCGGGCCACGATCCGGTCGCCCGCGAGCCGCCCGGCCGTCATGGTCACCGAGAAGGCCGCGTAGCCGAGCGCCGCCCAGGCGGGGTCGAGCCCGCGCTGCTGGATCAGGAATACGGCGCTCCAGTCGAGGGCCGAGCCCTCGGTGAGGAACACCACGAAGCAGAGCAGGCCGAGCACCAGCACCGGGCCGCGGGGCAGCGCGAAGGCGGGTCCGCCGCCGCCTGCTCCGTCCGCCGGCAGGATGCCGGGCCAGGAGGCCGCGAACAGGGAAGCGAGGCCGGCGACCAGGAGCAGCACGCTCCGATCCGCGCCGATCCCGGCAGCCAGCAGGCCGCTGGCGATGAGCGCCCCCAGGATGCAGCCGAGGCTGTAGAGGCCGTGGAAGCCCGACATCATCGGCCGGCCTCCGGCGCGCTCCACCGCCACCGCCTGCAGGTTCATGACGCAATCCACCGTCCCCATCCCGGCCCCGAACAGCAGCAGCGCCCCGGTGAGCGGCACGAGCCCCGAGGCCGTGGCCAGCACCGGCAGGGCGAGGCCGAGGGCCAGCGTCCCGGCGAGCAGGACCGGCCGGAAGCCGAGCCGCGAAGCCGCCGCCCCGGCGCTCGGCATCGCCAGGATCGAGCCGATGCCGAAGGTGAGGAGCAGCAGGCCGAGCCCCGCCGCGTCGAGGCCGGCGCGGGCCTTCACCAGCGGCACCAGGGGCGCCCAGGTGGCATTGGCGATGCCGACGATCAGGAACAGCAGCCGGGTGGACAGGCGCTGCCGGCCGGCGGCCCGGTCCTCGGCTCCGCCGCGGGCGGCCGGGGCGGTCAGGTCGAGCGTCGGCATCGGCACCAGCGGTCAGGAGGGTCTGGGGGCGGAACGGAAAAGCGCGCGCCGAAATCAGTCCGACGCGACGTGGGGCCTTGGCTGCTGCTGCGCAACATGGCGGATGGGTTGGGCCATACCGCTTTGGTTGCGCTCTCCGTCATCACGCGCGCAGCGCAGTGACCCCGGGCAGCGCGACACCGGGAAGCGTAGCGCCGACTGGATTGCTTCGCTTCGCTCGCAACGACGGTTGCCTTTCACCGCGTGGTTGCCGACGTACGCGTTTCGTTCTAGCAAGGGCGGCATATGACGGGCCTGCGTCCCGCCGGCCCCCACCTTGCCGTCGGCCCCCTCGGGCTCGACATGTGTCGGAGCGGCGGCTGGCCCGCGCGCGAATCCGATCCGGAATCCGATCCGACTGCGTCGACGCCTCGAAAGACCGCTGCCCTCATGGCCAAAGCCCAAGCTGGAAGTCGTGCCGCAAGCCGCGCCGGTGCTGCTCCGAAAGCCGCCGCCCCGGCACCTTCCAAGACGGCTCCAAAGGCGCCCTCCAAGACCCCTGTCGCCAAGACCCCCGTCGCTGCCAAGACCCCTGAGCGCAAGGCACCCCAGCCCAAGCCCGACCGCGCCGGATCCGAAAAGAGGCGCCCGGCCCGGCCCGGCGCGGCCGCGGAGGCCGCCACCGACGCCAAGCTGGAGGCCCTGTTCGACGCCGCGCCGACGCCCGACCTGGACCGGCGGGTCATCGCGGTCCGGGGCGCCCGGGAGCACAATCTCAAGAACGTCGACCTGACGATCCCCCGGGACAAGCTCGTGGTCTTCACCGGGCTCTCGGGCTCGGGCAAGTCGTCGCTCGCCTTCGACACGATCTACGCCGAGGGGCAGCGCCGCTACGTCGAGTCGCTCTCGGCCTATGCCCGCCAGTTCCTAGAGATGATGTCCAAGCCCGATGTCGACCAGATCGACGGGCTCTCGCCGGCGATCTCCATCGAGCAGAAGACGACCTCCAAGAACCCCCGCTCCACCGTGGGCACGGTCACCGAGATCTACGACTACATGCGCCTGCTCTGGGCGCGGGTCGGCATCCCCTATTCGCCCGCCACCGGCCTGCCGATCGAGAGCCAGACCGTCCAGCAGATGGTCGACCGGGTGCTGGAGCTGCCGGAGAAGACCCGGCTCTACCTGCTCGCCCCGGTGGTCCGCGGGCGGAAGGGCGAATACCGCAAGGAAATCGCCGAGTACCAAAAGAAAGGCTTTCAGCGGCTGCGCATCAACGGCGAATATTACGCGATCGACGACGTGCCGAAGCTCGACAAGAAGTTCAAGCACGACATCGACGTGGTGGTCGACCGGATCGTGGTCCGGGCCGACATCGCCGCGCGGCTGGCCGATTCCTTCGAGACGGCGCTGGAACTCGCCGACGGGATCGCCGAGATCGTGTTCGCCGACGTCCCGGAGGGCGAGACGCCCCGGACCATCACCTTCTCGTCGCGCTTCGCCTGCCCGGTCTCGGGCTTCACCATCGCGGAGATCGAGCCGCGGCTGTTCTCGTTCAACAACCCGTTCGGCGCCTGCCCGACCTGCAGCGGCATCGGCCACGAGATGCGGATCGACCCCGAGCTGGTGATCTCCGATCCGGCCCTGAGCCTGAAGCGCGGCGCGGTCGGCCCCTGGGCGAAGTCGACCTCGCCCTATTACGGCCAGACCCTCGACGCGCTGGCCGAGCATTACGGCTTCAAGACGAGCGTGCCCTGGCAGGGCCTGCCGGAGGCGGCCCGCGCCATCGTGCTGTACGGATCGGGCAGCCAGGCGGTCCGCTTCGCCTACGACGACGGGTTGCGCAAATACACGGTCAACAAGCCGTTCGAGGGCGTGATCCCGAACCTGGAGCGCCGCTACAAGGAGAGCGATTCCGACGCGGTGCGCGAGGAGATCGGGCGCTTCATGAGCGAGACGCCCTGCGCGGCCTGCGGCGGCAAGCGCCTCAAGCCCGAGGCCCTCGCCGTGAAGATCGCCATGGCCGACATCGCCGACGCGACCGCGCTCTCGGTCTCCGAGGCGCACCGCTGGTTCTCGGACTTGCCGGACAAACTCACGCCGAAGCAGAACGAGATCGCGGTCCGGATCCTGAAGGAAATCCGCGACCGCCTGAGTTTTCTGGTGGATGTCGGCCTCGAATACCTGACGCTCGCCCGGGGCTCCGGCTCGCTCTCCGGCGGCGAGAGCCAGCGGATCCGCCTCGCCTCGCAGATCGGCTCCGGGCTCACCGGGGTGCTCTACGTGCTGGACGAGCCCTCGATCGGCCTGCACCAGCGCGACAACGAGCGCCTGCTCGGCACGCTCAAGCGCCTGCGCGACCTCGGCAATTCGGTGATCGTCGTCGAGCACGACGAGGACGCGATCCTGCAGGCCGATTACGTGGTCGATGTCGGTCCGGGCGCCGGCATCCACGGCGGCGAGATCATCGCGCAGGGGACGCCCGCCGAGGTGCTGGCCAACCCGGCCTCGCTCACCGCCCAATACCTCACGGGCAAGATGTCCGTGCGCACGCCGACCGCGCGTCGCAAGGGCCGGAAGGGCAAGCTCGGGCTGTTCGGCGCACGGGGCAACAACCTCAAGGACGTGGATGTCGAGATCCCGCTCGGCACCTTCACCTGCATCACCGGCGTCTCGGGGGGCGGGAAGTCGACCCTGGTGATCGACACCCTGTACAAGGCCGTCGCAAAAAAACTGAACGGTGCCCTGGAGCACCCGGCCCCCTACGGCCGGCTGGAGGGGCTGGAGCACCTCGACAAGGTCATCGACATCGACCAGTCGCCGATCGGGCGCACGCCGCGCTCGAACCCCGCCACCTATATCGGCGCGTTCACGCCGATCCGCGACTGGTTCGCGGGCCTGCCGGAGGCCAAGGCGCGGGGCTACCAGCCCGGCCGCTTCTCGTTCAACGTCAAGGGCGGGCGCTGCGAGGCCTGCTCGGGCGACGGCGTGATCAAGATCGAGATGCACTTCCTGCCCGACGTCTACGTCACCTGCGACGTCTGCAAGGGCAAGCGCTACGACCGCGAGACCCTGGAGGTGAAGTACCGGGCCAAGTCGATCGCCGACGTGCTCGATTCCACCGTCGAGGAGGCGGCCGAACTGTTCAAGGCGGTGCCGGCGATCCGCGAGAAGCTCGAGACCCTCAAGCGCGTCGGCCTGCATTACGTCCATGTCGGCCAGCAGGCCACCACCCTGTCGGGGGGCGAGGCCCAGCGGGTGAAGCTGTCCAAGGAGCTGTCGAAGCGCGCCACCGGCCGCACCCTCTACATCCTCGACGAGCCGACCACCGGCCTGCACTTCCACGACGTCGCCAAGCTGATGGAGGTGCTCCACGAACTCGTGGACCAGGGCAACACGGTGGTGGTGATCGAGCACAACCTCGAAGTGATCAAGACCGCCGATTGGGTGATCGACATGGGTCCCGAGGGCGGCAACGGCGGCGGCCGGGTGGTGGCCCAGGGCACCCCGGAGGAGATCGCCCGCTCGACGGCGAGCCATACCGGCCGGTTCCTGCGCGCGGTGCTGGAGCGGCGTCCCGCCCGCCGCAGCGCCGCCGAGTAGCCCGCCGCGTCACCCGCCCGGTCGCCTACGACGCGCGAATCCGGTGGCGCAGGGTGCTCCGACCCGGCAGGTTCTGCCGGGTGGCAGCCGGATCCGGTCCGCATCCGGGGTGATTCGAGCCGTCCTGCCGCCGCCCGGACCCGGCGCCGACGCGTCCGGACGCGGATTTCGGCCGCCTCCGGGCCCGCAGGGTCGGCGCGCCCCATGCCCGATCGCCCCCCTCGGGCTTGCCGGTTTCTCCCGCGAACCGCGGCGCCAACAGCTTGACCATTCAACGATATTCTTCCGGATGGGACGCTCCGCGCCGGTCCTGTGGACAGTGTTGCATCGCCGCAAAAATGCGGCTTTTGCGCAACGGTTCGGCCGGTTGTGCCGTTTCAGCGAGCATTCCACTGTCTTTCCGCAGGTCTCTGTAGAATAGTTGCAGACGTTGAGACGGGCAGGCTCCGTGGGGGCGCTCGGCAGGTCCGAAGCCGGCAGCCGCGATGGGCGAGCAGACCGGCATGGAAATGCCGAATGCGGGACGGATGCCTTGGGACCTTGGGAAGGAATGAGAAAATGATGAAACACTGGCTCGCGGCCGGCGCGGTCGCGCTCACGGTCGGCATGACGTCGACGATCGCGCAGGCGCAGACCACGACCGTGCCGGGCGAGCAGGTCGGCCTCGCCGTCGGCGCGCCCCTGCCGGAAGGCATCTACGCGATCAACACGTTCACCTACCGCCGCACCGACGGCCGGAACGACGCCGACACGGCCGTCAACATCCCGGTCCTGGTCTGGTCGACCCCGCTGGTGCCGCTCGGCGGCCGGGTCGAGCTGCTCGTCGCCCCCCCGACCGTGTTCGCCTTCACCCGCAACCCGGCGGGCCAGGCCAACAAGGACATCTCGATCAACGTCGGCACCTTCGTCGGCGGCATCTGGGCGTTCGACCTCGGCAGCAACTTCGGCGTCAGCTTGCTCGGCGGCGTGTACCTGAACGACCTCGACGGCGACCGCGGGTCGATCAATGGCCGCGTCGTCAACGGCGTTGTCACCGGCACGCCTGTGCTGCCGCAGCTCTCCTCGAACACCTACCGCTTCGGCGTGGCCGGCAGCTACACCGGCGACGGCTGGAACATCACCGGCAACCTGACCGCCAATATCTACGACTCCCCCGGCCGCTTCCCGGGCCAGGTCGGCGCCGCGATCGGCCCGCTGCGCCTGTCGGACGCCCTGAACTTCGACATCACCGCGACGAAGAAGTTCGGCAACTTCGAGATCGGTCCGGTCGCCTACGGCACCTACAACTTCGACATCAGCCAGTACAGCGCGGCGGCCGGTAACCGCGGCCGCTTCGCCATCGGCGGGCTGGTCGGCTACGACTTCAAGATCTTCACCGTCCAGGCCTACGTCGCCCGCGACGTGGTGACCGGCGCGAGCTACACCAACGCGTTCGGCCGCACCCGCAGCGACTACTCCACCGACGGCTGGATCCGGTTCATCGTCCCGCTGTACTCGCCGGTCGCCGCCGCGTCGCCGATCCCGGCGCCGCTGGTCCGCAAGTACTGAGACGCGCCCCCCGGTCCCCCGCCCCGCGGCGGGTGACCGGGGGCTTCGACAGACCGTCCCTCCGGACGGTGGACCGCCCGGCCCCGGCCGGGCGGTCTCGTCGTTTGGCCGGTGCGGCGAATGGCGTGCGGGTGGCCTCGCATGGGTGTCGCCGGCGGCGCGGGCATCCTATCTTGTGCGCTTTCGTGCGCCCGGTTCCCGCCAGGGCGCGGACGAGCCGAAGGACTCTCATGGCGACGCAGGGTGAGTGGAAGATCCCCGCGCAGGCCCAGCCCAGGCCGGCGGATTACGGCTACGACCTCGACCGGGCGCTCTCGGCGGTGCTGGCCCTGTCGGCGCGGGTGCCGGACGGCGCCTTCACGGCCGAGACGCTGGGCACCGAGCGCGCCGGCAACGGCGTGGTGATCCGCGAGGACGGCCTCGTGCTCACCATCGGCTACCTCGTCACGGAGGCCGAGACCGTCTGGCTGACCACCCGGGACGGCCGCTCGGTGCCCGGCCACGTCCTGGGCTTCGACGCCGCCACCGGCTTCGGCCTCGTCCAGGCGCTGGGGGACCTCGGCGTGCCGGCCCTGCAGCTCGGCCGTTCGGCCGGGCTCAAGACCGGCGACCGGGCGGTGCTGGCGGGGGCGGGCGGGCGCCAGCGCTGCGTCGCCGTCGAGGTGGTCGCCCGCCAGGAATTCGCCGGCTACTGGGAATACGTCCTGGACGAGGCCCTGTTCACCGCCCCCGCGCACCCGCATTGGGGCGGCACCGCCCTGATCGGCCCCCAGGGCGAATTGCTCGGCATCGGCTCGCTGCAATTGCAGCAGGGCGGCTCCGGCAGCGCGCGCCCGATCAACATGGTGGTGCCCATCGACCTGCTGCCGCCGATCCTCGATGACCTCGCCACGCGTGGGCGGGTGAACCGGCCGCCGCGCCCGTGGCTCGGCCTCTACGCCACCGAGAGCGAGGAGGGCATCGTGGTGATGGGGCTGGCCGATGGCGGCCCGGCCGAGACCGGCGGCCTCCAGCCCGGCGACGTGATCGAGGCGGTGGCCGGCGAGCCCGTGGCGGATCTCGCCGCCCTGTTCCGCAGCGTCTGGGCGCTCGGCGCGGCGGGGGTGCGAGTGCCGCTCAACGTCCGCCGCGAGGGGCGCGGGGTGAAGCTCGCCCTGGTCTCCGCCGATCGGGAGCGGTTCCTGCGCACGCCCTCGCTGCACTGACGGTCCGGACACCCCTGCGGCGTGCGCGGCCTTGCCTGCACGGACTTGCCCGTGCGGACTTGCCCGTGCCGCCGCGAGCCTGTCCCCGGCACAACCTGTGGCTCAGCGTCGGTTCAGGCGGCCGCGCCGAATCTCCCGCGACCGGCCGTCGATCCGCCGGATGTGAACGAGGAGATCCCGTCATGACGATTCCGGGCGCATCGCGCGTGAAGGCGCTCATCCTGGTGGCCGCGGTCACCGGCGGCCTCGGGCTCGCCGGCTCCGCTCAGGCGGCCGGCGGCTGTGGCCCCGGCTTCCACCCCAATCCCTGGGGTCTCTGCCGCCCGAACTGGGGCCCCCGGCCCTACGGCTCCTGGCGCCGTCCGGTCTATTACGGCGGCTACGGCTACGGCCGGCCGCGGCCCGTCTACCGGCCCTACGGCTTCTACGGGCCGCGCCCGTTCTATTGATACCGGACCTCACGGATCCCGACCCGCGGTCGGGATCCGTGAGACCTGGGGGAGCGGGCACGCCCCTCGCTCCCGGTCATCGGGGCGCTCCGCGGCCGGCGCCACGCGCCAGAGGCCGGTGTCCCGGACCGACATGCGCCTAAAGAATGACCATTCGTAAACCTTGCCGATTTCTTAATCCGGTCATGCAATCATCGCAGGTCTGATGCTTGAGCTTGGGACTCCTGCTGCGCTGCAGCGGGTTTATATGTGCGTTGCACCAACAAGAGGCAGCGATGCGCAAGGAAGCGTCATCGTCTGCCCGAGCAGAGGTCACAGCACATATGTCCGCCGCCCGTAGCGTCCTGAGCCGCGTACGCGCCTATCTCCGGTACCGCGACACCGTTTCCCAGCTGTCGCGCCTGTCGGATCGCGATCTTGCCGATCTCGGCATCAACCGCAGCGAGATCCACGGCATCGCCCGCGCCTGATCGCAGCGTCCGCACGCCGATCGAAGGACCGCCGTCCGCTGATCCGGACGACGGTCCTTCGCGTATCGGGACCGCAGCCGGCCGGGCGCCCCGCACCGAAAGCGGCCGAAGCCGTCGGGATACGGCCGGGCCCCGCGCCCTTTTCACCGCCGGACCGGTGACCCTGCCGGCGAATGGTGCTTAATCGCGGGCATGACACAGACCATCCACATCGTCGGCGGCGGCCTCGCCGGGTCCGAGGCCGCCTGGCAGGTGGCCGAGGCCGGCCACCGCGCCGTCATCCACGAGATGCGCCCGGTGCGCGGCACCGAGGCCCACCGGACGGACGGGCTCGCCGAGCTCGTCTGCTCGAACTCCTTCCGGTCGGACGATCCCGAGGCCAACGCCGTCGGGCTGCTGCACCAGGAGATGCGCAGTCTCGGCTCGCTGATCATGCGGGCCGCCGACGCCAACCAGGTGCCGGCGGGCGGGGCGCTCGCGGTCGACCGTGAGGGCTTCTCCGCCGCGGTGACCCGGGCCCTGGAGCAGCACCCCAACGTCACCCTCGTGCGCGGCGAGGTCGAGGGCCTGCCGCCGGAGGATTGGGGGCCCTGCATCGTCGCCACCGGCCCGCTCACCGCCTCGGGCCTGGCCGAGGGCATCCGCGGGCTCACCGGCGCCGAGTCCCTCGCCTTCTTCGACGCCATCGCGCCGATCGTCCACCGCGACTCCATCGACATGGAGGTGGCGTGGTTCCAGTCCCGCTACGACAAGCCCGGCCCCGGCGGCACGGGGGCCGACTATCTCAACTGCCCGATGACCCGCGCACAGTACGACGGGTTCGTTGCCGCCCTCGTGGAGGGCGAAAAAATCGAGTTCCAGCAGTGGGAGGGCACGCCCTATTTCGACGGCTGTCTGCCGATCGAGGTGATGGCCGAGCGCGGCGCCGAGACCCTGCGGCACGGCCCGATGAAGCCCGTGGGGCTGACCAACCCGCGCGACCCGCTGGTCAAGGCCTGCGCGATCGTCCAGCTGCGCCAGGACAACGCGCTGGGCACCCTCTACAACATGGTCGGCTTCCAGACGAAGCTGACCTATGCCGAGCAGGTGCGGATCTTCCGCACCATCCCCGGCCTGGAGCGGGCCGAGTTCGCCCGGCTGGGCGGCCTGCACCGCAACACCTACCTCGACAGCCCGCGCCTGCTCGACGCCACCCTCCGGCTGAAGGCCCAGCCGTCCTTACGCTTCGCCGGCCAGATCACCGGCTGCGAGGGCTATGTCGAGAGCGCTGCGGTCGGGCTGATGGCCGGCCGCTTCGCGGTGGCGGAGGCCGCTGGCCACCCCCTCGCGCCGCTGCCCCAGACGACGGCGCTGGGGGCGCTGATCGCCCACATCACCGGCGGCCATGTCGCGGCGGATGGCGAGGCCAATGCCCCGCGCTCGTTCCAGCCGATGAACGTCAATTTCGGCCTGTTCCCGCCCCTGGCGCAGGCGCCCCGCAACGAGACCGGCCGGCGCCTGCGCGGGCCCGAGAAGGCGGTGCTGAAGAAGCGCGCCCTGACCGACCGGGCCCGGGCCGACCTCGGGGCCTGGATGGCGGGGGCGCAACCCGCGGACTGGAGACAGGCGGCGGAATAGCGCCGCGTCCCGGTTTCAAAAGGTCCGGGACCTTTTGCGGGTGCAGGGCAGCGCCCTGCTGTCGGGCTCCGCCCGATCGCGGGGCTCCGCCCGATTGCGGGGCTCCGCCCCACGACACCGCCAAAGGGCTGGAGCCCTTTGGAAACCCCGTACGCGCATGGGCCTTGCACGGTCCGGGTGTTCAGCACCCGGGCCGCCCATGACTGCGATCGACACCCAAGCCTTCCTGGCCGACCTCTACGAACTGCGCGCGATCGGCCGGTTCCGCACCGGCGTCCACCGCCCGACCTTCTCGGCCGCCGATATGGAATCCCGCCGCTGGCTGATGGCCAGGCTAGAGGCCTGCGGGCTGGAGGCATCCATCGACGGGATCGGCAACGTGCTGGGGCGCCATCGCGGCCCCGGCCCGCATCTCCTGGTCGGTAGCCACATCGAGACTCAGAACGAGGCCGGCTGGCTCGACGGGGCGCTCGGCGTCGTGGCCGGGGTGGCGTTGGCCCGGGCCGGGCTGGCGGTGGACGTCGTCGCCTTCGCCGACGAGGAGGGCCACTTCTCCGGCGGCTTCCTGGGCAGCCGCTCGGCGATCGGCGACCTGACCGAGGCCGAGATCGATGAAGCCCGCAACCGCACCGACGGCACCCCCTTGCGCGCGGCGCTCGCGACCGCCGGCCTCGCCGGCCTGCCCCGGATGCGGCTCGACCCGGACCGCTACCGCGGCTTCCTGGAGATGCATATCGAGCAGGGCACGCAGCTCGAATCCGCCGGCCTGCATCTCGGCGTGGTGAGCGGCATCGTGGCGATCTGGCAGTTCCGGATCGTGTTCGAAGGCAACCAGGACCACGCCGGCGGCACCACCATGGCCGAGCGCCGGGACGCGGGTCTCTCGGCGGTCCGGCTCCTGGCGGCGATCGACCGGGCATTCCCGACGGTCTGCGGCCCGCGCAGCACCTGGACCACGGGGCGGATCACCCTGGATCCCGGCGGCTACAGCATCATCCCCGGCCGGGCCGAGGTGGCCTTCCAGTTCCGCGACGTGGCGATGCCCGTGCTGGAGCGGATGGAGGCCTGCCTGGAGGCGCTGGTGCGCGAATCGAACCGGCGCGAGCGCTGCCCCGCCACGCTGACGGCCCTGTCCAAGGCGATCCCCGCCCCCTGCGATCCGGCGCTGATGCGCGCGCTCTCGGAGGCCGCCGAGGCGGTCTGCCCCGGGGGCTGGCAGGTGATGCCCTCGGGCGCCGGCCACGACGCCCAGAACGTCGCCCGGATCCTCCCGGCCGCGATGCTGTTCGTGCCCTCGATCGGCGGCATCAGCCACCATTGGGCGGAGGACACCAGCGACGCCGACCTGGCGCTGGGGGTGCGGGCGCTCGGGGATGCGGCGGCGCGGGTGCTGGCGGGGTGAGGGTGTCATGGAGCGTAAGGCCGCAGGGCACCGTCAAAGGCCTTCGACGGCAAAGCCGTAAGTATTTATTTCGATCATATGGGAAATTTCGTAAATAATTCAAAATATCGAACTCTAAGGTATCGGTATTTACTGCGTCGATCGAGTCAATGAAAGCTGATCCGACGCAACGGCTATGTCCAGGCGGATCCCGCGAGGCCTTGCCTGAACGCCGGTGGGCATCCTGGGAGGGAGGACCCACAACGCAAAGCCGGTTTCGGGCCGCGTCGTCGGGCGAGCATTTCCCAACGTCCAAGGTCTCGGCAAACGCAGACATGCTGCTCTGCGAGCTATTTAATCAAATCCTTCAAAATGATATAAAATCATCCCAGCGACACGCACCGTTTGGAAAGCCCTTTTTGGCGCAGGGCGACTGACGCGCGACTTGACCCATGCCGGGTGAAATTTTTTGAACAACTATACGATGATATAAATTTCTTATCTGTAATAAAGATTAGAATATTTACTTCGAAATAACTAGAAAAAATCGCGAGACGGTCGATTTTATGACCATAGACGACGCTTGACGCGTCTCTGTGTGGCATATAACTCACAAACTATGCTTGATAGGCATGTCATTGTTTGGAGATGAGCGAATCAGATCGATATGAATGTCCACAATAACGAATGTTATGCAAATAAAAACCTCGGAACGGCAATGATATTAGAGGATATATTATTATATGGAATATATAATCAGCAGTCTTGCTGGGAATAAGTGTCTCAATATTGAAAGTTGATCGAGCGTCGGGGTCGGAGGGACAGGTGGCCGCCACTGCCTTATCGGTCGGGGTCATCATACCGTCGCGCCTGCAGCGGATTGAGCCCGAGTCGCGGACGAGCAAGTATTTCGTAGAGCGCGCGATCGCCAGCGCATTGGCGCAGTCCGTCGTCGTAGAGAACAACGTCAGGCTCAGTTTCATTGTGGGCATCGACACGGATGCGGATATCCCGCCGCATCTTGCGGAGCGGAGCGATATCGTCTGGGCGCGCAGCGACGGTCGTTCTCAGGCTGGAGCTCTGAATGCCGGTATCGATGCGGTCGGAAGTCAATTCGACTGCATCGCATTCCTGGAAGACGATGATCGCTGGAACCAGAACTATCTGAATCTGTGCTCGGCGGCGCTGAGAAGCTACGGCTTCGTCTCGACGACCCAGCTCGAAGTCGACGAGGGCGGCGAGATCGTCCGCATCAACGACTTCCCGACGCCGTCCGGCTGGATCATGCGGCGCGACACCCTCCGGCGCGTCGGCCGCTTCGATCCCGCGATGCGCTGGCATCTCGATAACGAATGGCTCGGCCGGCTCGGTGACAGCGGAATCCGGCGTTGCCACCTCATCGACGCCCTGGCGCCCGCGACCGTCGCGCTCGCGGAGCAGGTGCGGCCTTGGATCGCCAACGTCGCGCGACTCGGCGGGGCCAATTCGGAGCTGCAGCGCCATACCCTGCTGGCGCCCCTGGTCACGCGCTTGGTGCATTCCCGCTCGGGCATGGCTCGGATCGCCGCCGATCCGGCCCTCATTCAGGAGAGCCGGACGGAATACGCGACGCTCAACCGCCGGTACGGCCGCATCCCCTGGTGAGACAGCCCTGGGCAAGGATCCGGCGTGATGAGACGGAGGCCAGAGATGGTGGACGGGATTGTGGAAGGGGCTGCGTTCAGTGTCCGAACAGCTGCATGTTGCGATCGACGCGCGGGCAAACCTCGGGGCGGCCGGCGGCGTGGCCGAGGTCACGCGCGGACTGGTGACGCATCTTTATCATCTCCCGCCGGACGCGTTCAGATTTTCTCTGATCGTGGATTCCGCGGCGCGCGACGATCTGCGCGCCATCATGCCCGATCATTGCAAATTGCTGCCGCTGCAGGGGGAGGCCCTACCCGTGCGCGAGCGCGAATTGAGGCTGGCCGGCACGCAAGTGGCCAAGCGGATGTTCAATTTCCAAGATGCGAGTGCGACCCTTCAGGTTAATCTCTTAGACGCCACCGGACCCTTGCGGGCCGCGGGTGTGGCGGCGGTGCACGCCCCGACGCAATTCACGCTCGATTCCGATCTGCCGCTCCTCTACCATCCGCACGATCTCCAGCATCTCCATCTGCCGCAGTTCTTCTCCGACGATGATCTCCGGCATCGCGAGGTCATCTATCAGTACTTTTGCAGAGCAGCGACGATCGTTCCGGTGGCCTCGCGCTGGATCGCCGATGATGTCCATCGGCAGTACCGCGTACCGCTCGAAAAGATGCCCATCATTCCGTTCGCGCCGCCCGCCTCCGACCGCACGCCGCCGACACCCGCCGAGGTTCGGGCGATCTGTGAGCGTCTCCAGCTTCAGCCGGGCGGTTTCCTGCTCTATCCGGCAGCCGGCTGGGAGCACAAGAATCACATCCGCCTGGTGGAGGCCGCCGCCCTGTTGCGGGCCCAGGGTCTGACGGCGCCACTCATGGTCTTCACGGGTGCGTTCACGCCGTTCTCGCTGCGCATCCTGGAGCGGGCGGCCGAACTGAACGTGACCGATTGCATCCGGTGGGGCGGTTACATCGCCCATCGCGATCTGGTCCTGCTCTATCACTTGGCTCGGGGTGTCGTCGTGCCAACGAAGTTCGAGGCCACCAGCTGCCCGATCTACGAGGCGTTCGCGATCGGTTGCCCTGTCGCCTGCTCCACCGCGACGTCGCTTCCGGCACAGACGGCCGGGGGGGCGCTCCTGTTCGATCCCGACAACAGCGGCGAAATCGCCAGCGCTCTCTTCAAGCTGTGGTCGGATGCGCCGATGCGGGACCAACTCGCCGCCCGCGGGCGGGAGGTCGTCGCCCAGCACACCTGGGAATCAGTCGTGCGTCGGTTCGGCGTGCTCTACCGCAAGGCCGCCGGTCGGCCGTTGAGCGAGGCGGACGAGAGACTGCTCGCAACCGGTCCGTCCGTCTGATCGGGACCGCGCGTCCCGCCCTCCGAGGGCGCGTCGCCCCGGCCTTGCCGGGCGGCAGTCGCCGCTTGACGCGGCTTGCGGAGCCCCTCCCCTCGGAGGGCGCCTGCGATCCCGGCAGCGCCGCGAAGGCCGCTCCGATGCGGGCCCGCCGAGGCAACGCTCTGCCGTCTCGCCCGTTGCTCCGAAGCGACACCGGAGGGCGGCCATGCAGATCCGCAAGGAAGCGACCTACGACGGGGTGTGGACCGTGTTCGTCGGCGAGGGGCTCTGCTTCAGCGATCTGAGCGAGCCGGCCGCCGACGCGCTGGTGGCGGCATTCGTGCGGTTCGCCCTCTCCCGGCACTGAGCCTCACCCCCCCGGCACCAGCGACCGGAGCGGGATCACGTCCGGCCGGTATTCCTGCATGCCGCCGGCGATCCGCTCCTCCACGGCGTCGAGGAATCTTTCCGGGTCGGTGATCGAACACTGGCGCAGGTCCCAGAAGGCGTAGCGCCACCATTGCACCTTCAGGTAGCGCTCGATCAGTGTGTCGGGGAAGCGCATCTTCACCACCCGGGCCGGGCTCCCGGCCACGATCGCGTAGGGCGGCACGTCCTTGGTCACCACCGCCATGGCGCCGACGATCGCCCCGTCGCCGATGGTGATGTCGGGCATCAGGAAGGCGCCGTGGCCGATATAGACGTCGTTGCCGATGCGGACGCGCTTGGGCCAGAGATACGGGCCGCAGATCTCGTAATCCTCGGCCCGCGGATCGACGCGGTCGAACACCGCCGCGTGGTGCGTGTAGAACAGCGGCGAGGTCGAGCCGCAATGCACCGGGTGGCTGCCGCGGCCGACCTGCACGCTCTCGCCGATCGAGCAGTAGCGGGCGATGTCGGCGCCGAAATAATAGCCGCTCACCGCGTAGGAGAACGCCCCCATGGTGAGGCAGTAATCGACCCCCATCCACTTGAGGCTGCACGGCGGCTCGAAGGTGCAATCCTCCGGCAGGCCGAACGGGGCCGGATGCAGCACCGAGATGCCGCGCCGCAGCATCTCCTGTTTCATGTCCTCGTTGACGGAGATCATGCGGCGTCCTCGGCGATGGGGCGTTCGGTCCGGACCCGCGCCCTGTCGGCGCCGACCCCGAGGCGGCGCCGGATCTGCTGCGGGGCGGAGGTCCCGCGGCGCGTCTCGGGGCTCGGCGGAGGCGCCCTCACCGCCTGCCGCCACGGGGCGCGGTCACGGCAGCGGTCTCGGATCGGGTCATGGGCGGCTGTCGGGGGGGGGGCGTCGGGATGTGCGGGATGGCGGCGTCGGTGACCGGTCGCACTAACGGAACCGGCGAGGCCCGTAAACCGGGTCGCCCCCGGACGATCCTGGTCCCGACGCGGCGGCCCCGCAGATCCGAGCGCCGGGTCGCCCGCCCGAGCCGTTGCATGCGGCGGAATTTCGATATATCTAAAAAAACGTCATATCGAGAGTGAGTCGACATAGGGGCATCCCGATCCCATGGACACCTTCCGCAGCGATCCGTTCCACACCCATCCCTTCGACGCCTATCGCGTCCGGGCCCATCGCGGCCCGATGGGGGGCGATCCCCACGGGCGGCACGGTCCCCACGGGCCACACGGCCGCGGCGAGCGCCGGATGTTCGGCCGCGGCGGCCGCGGCGACCTCGCGCGCTTCTTCGCCCATGGCGACCTGAGGCTCGTGATCCTGCACCTGATCGCCGAGAAGCCGCGGCACGGCTACGAAATCATCAAGGCCATCGAGGAGCGGGTCGGCGGCGCCTACAGCCCGAGCCCCGGCACGGTCTATCCGACGCTCACGCTCCTGGAGGAACTCGGCCACGTCACGGTGACCCAAGGGGAGGGCACCAAGCGGCTGCACACGATCACTCCCGAGGGCCAGGCCGTCCTCGACGGCAACCGCCCGACCCTGGAGGCGATCCTCGCCCGGATGGCGCAGGCGGAGGCCGCCCGGGGCGACGGGCCGCCGCCCGCGCTGGTGCGCGCCAGGGAGGGGCTGACGCTCGCCCTGCAGATGCGCCTCGCCCGCGGGCCGCTCGACGCCGGGCAGGTTGCCGCCATCACGGCCGCCCTGGAGGCGGTGACCGCCGCGGTGGAGCGGGCGTGACCGGCCGCCATCGGGATACGGCCGGTGCCTGATCCGCGGCTGGGGCGCGTCGCCGTCGGGATCACCCTGTTCCGGCCGGACCCGAGCCAGGTGGACCGCGTCCTGGCGCAGGTCCCGGCCGGCTACGCCGCGGTGATCGCCTTCGACAATGGCGGTCTCGCCGCCGGGGACGCGGCGCGCCTCGCCCGCGCCGGGGTGACCCTGCTGTCGGAGGGGCGCAACCTCGGCATCGCCGCGGCGCTCGACCGGATCGCCGGGGCCGCCCGCGCCGCGGGGGCCGACGCGCTCCTGCTCCTCGACCAGGATGCCGAGCCGCCGGCCGGCCTCGCCGCCGCGCTGCTGGCGGCCCGCGGCCGGCTGCGGGCGGCCGGGATCCCGGCGGCGGTGGTGGGCCCCGCCCCGGCGCCGGCCCCCGGCCACAAGGCGCCGGCCTACCCGCGCCGCCCCGGCGCGCGGGCGTGCGGCGACCTCGCCCCGGTGCAGTTCCTGGCGACTTCGGGCTCGCTGATCGACCTCGCCGCCCTGGCCCGGATCGGCCCGTTCCGCGCCGACTTCTTCATCGACGGGGTCGAGCTCGAATGGTGTTTCCGCGCCTGGAGCCTCGGCTTCGGCTGCTATCTCGCGCGCGCCGTCGCGATCCCCCACCGGGTCGGCGGCGGGGTGATCCGCGCCTTCGGGATCACGATGCCGCGCCAACCCCTGTTCCGCATGGCGACCTACCTGCGCAACGCGGTCTATGCCTGGCGGCTGCCGCACGTGCCGCTGCGCTGGAAGCTCGCCCAGGCCGCCTACCTGCCCGTCCAGGCCGGGCTGTACTGGGCGGCTTCGGGCTTTCGGCCCGCCGTGCTGCTGCGGCTCCTCGCGGCCGCCCGCGACGGCGCCCTCGGGCGCCTCGGCCCGCCGAAGGACCTGTTTTGACCGACCGCCCTGCCCCTCGGGCCGATCTGGACGTGGTGATCGTCAACTGGAACGGCGGCACCCTGCTCCACGCCTGCCTGGCGAGCCTCGCATCCGTCCAGGATGCCGGCTCCGTGCAGGTCATATTGGTCGACAACGCCTCCCGGGACGACTCGACGAGCGACCTGCCCCCCCTGCCCCGCCCCCTCCGGCTGATCCGGAACGCGGAGAATCGCGGCTTCGGCCGGGCCTGCGACCAGGGGGCCGCCGCCGGGGACGCCCCGGCGATCCTGTTCCTCAACCCCGACACGCAGGTGGCGCCCGACGCGCTCCGCCTGGCCCGGGCCGCCCTGACGGCCGATCCGCGGACCGGGATCGTCGGCGCCCAGCTCGTCGACCCCGAGGGGCGGACTGCGCGCTCCTGCGCCCGGGCCCCCTCGGCGCTCGGCCTCCTCGGCCGCGCCCTGGCGCTGGACCGGATCGGGCTCGTACCCCCGCATTTCCTCCTCGACTGGGACCACGCGGAGGACCGCGCCGTCGATCAGGTGATGGGCGCCTTCCTGATGATCCGCCGCGACCTGTTCCGGACCCTCGGCGGGTTCGACCCACGCTTCTTCGTCTACTGGGAGGATGTCGACCTCTGCACCCGCGCCCGGGCGGCGGGCTTTTGCGTGCGGCACGTGGCCGGGGCGGTCGCCCGCCATCTCGGCCAGGGCACGACCCGGCAAGTGCGGGCGCGGCGGCTGTTCTACTTCCTGCGCAGCCAGATCCTCTACGCCGGCAAGCACCACGGCGCCGCGACCGCCCTGGCCGTCACGGCGGCGAGCTTCGGCGCGCAGGTGCCGCTGCGGCTCGCCCTGGCGCTCGCCCGCCGCGCGCCGGACGAGGCCGCGGCGGTGCTGCGCGCGGCCGGCCTCCTGGCGGCGGCGCTGCCGGGCCTCGTGCGAAGCCTTCTGGCGCGGCCGACCGGCTGATCCCACGGGTTCGGGCCCAAGCCGGCAGGAGCCGGCAGGAGCCGACCGGGCCCGATCTCCGAGTCGCGTCCCGGACATGCGCGCGTCGCGAATAATAGAGGCCGGGTTGGTCCGCGTGCGCACACCGTCGCGGCGACCTCCCGGACCTGTGCGCGACCGCATCCGCGCGCCACGTGGTCGATCCGGACCGATTCAAATTTTCATCCGTTAAAATTCGACCAGTTTGGTCAATAAATCATAAAATTCGATGTTTAATATAACAATTCAAATATACAGTATCAAATATTAGAATATATATTTGCAATACTTCGAGATCGAATGTTGCATAAATCCGTCAGTTACAATTTTTCGATGGCCGGGTGATGCCCTGTCACTTGCGCTTCAAAATCTGAATTGCAAACACGCGTCACGGTGAAAAAATTCCATGGGCTCTGGAGCTTTTTTATCAGGCTGCGAGATCAATCATGAAAACACCCACTTATAGTGTGCTTGACTTGCGCCAGGCCCTTACATTTTCGGCCGCGGTCGCGAGCGTTGGAATCTTCGCGATGGCGGTGGCGCCCGGACATGTCCTGGCGCAGGGTGTGAATGTCGGGACGCTCAACAACGGGTCAGGTGGCACCATAACCGGTGGAGCTGGCAACGTCGGTCCCGCAGGTGCGGCCGGTACACAGGGGGCCACCGGGACGGCAGGTGCGACAGGCGGAGCGGGCACGGCGGGGACTTCAGGGGCGGACGTTTCCGGCAGCAATGCGAGCAACAGCAACGCGGGAACCGTGACCGGCGGGGCCGGCGGGGCCGGCGGCACCGGCGGCACCGGTGGCGCTGGCAGAGACAGCAGCGCTCCCTTCTCCCCGGCGACCGCGGGGCACGGCGGGGATGGCGGCCCGAGCGGCGCTGGCGGTGCCGGCGTGTCGGTCACGGGTTCGAGCGTGACGTTTTCCAACACCGGCACCCTCGGAGGCGGTGCAGGCGGCGTTGGGGGCGACGGCGGCCCCGGGGGACGAGTGTACTTCAGCGGCACGGACGGTGCCGGGGGCTCCGGCAGCACCGGCGGTGCCGGCGGCATCGGGGCTGTCTTTTCCGGGGCCGGCGCCGCGTTCACCAACGGGGGCCGGGTCCAGGGTGGCCTCGGCGGTGCCGGCGGCCGGGGCGCCACCGGCGGGGGTGACAGCCTGCTCAATTACACCACCGACGGCGGCGCCGGCGGTCATGGCGGCGACGGCGGTGCCGGCGGCTTCGGCGTCTCGTTCTCGGGACCGAACGCCGTCTTCACCAGCAGCGGCACCATCATCGGCGGCTCCGGTGGCGCGGGGGCCGCCGGCGGGACCGGCGGCGTGAGCGGCGGACCGAACAGGACCGGCAGCGGCGGTGACGGCGGCGATGCCGGAAACGGCGGCGCCGGCGCCGCGGGCGTCTCGTTCACCGGGACGAACGCAACGTTCACGAATACCGGCACGGTGACCGGCGGCAGCGGCGGGACCGGCGGCGACGGCGGTGCCGGTCAGCCCAGGGGCGTCAACAACACGTCAGGTTCACGCGACGGAATCGGAGGTCGGGGCGGAAACGGCGGTCCGGGCGGTCCCGGCATCGTCGGCGCGGGCGCGGCCATCACCAATTCCGGCACGATCAGCGGTGGCAATGGCGGCGCGGCCGGAAACGGCGCGGGGGGGAGCCCCAACGGCACCCCTGGCCTTGGAGGCGCCGGGATCACCGGTTCCGACCTGAGCGTCGTCAACGCCGGCACCGTCTCGGGGGGCCTCGGCGGCGACGGTACGACGCGCGCCAATGCCATCACCTTCACCGGCGGGACCAACCGCCTGGAACTGCAGGCGGGCTACACCGTCACCGGCCTCGCGGTGGTGCAGGGTGGCACCGCCACGTTCGCACTCGGCGGCGCGACCAATGCCAGCTTCGACGCATCCCTGCTCGGCCCCGTCGGCTCGCCCACGGCCCAGTATCAGGGCTTTTCCACCTACGAGAAGACCGGAGCCTCCACCTGGGCGCTGACAGGGACCAACAACACCCTGTCCGACCCCTGGACCGTCAGAGGCGGGATTCTCAACGTCACCGGTTCGCTCTCGGCGGCACCGTTCACGGTCGGCTCCGGTGGGACGCTGGCGGGGTCCGGCACCATCGGGAGTCTCGCCGTCGCCAACGGCGGCCTCGTCAGTCCCGGTGCGGTCTCGGGTGCGCCCACGACGCTGACGGTCAATGGATCCGTCACCTTCGCCGCGGGCGCGACCTACGCTGTCCGCGCCACGCCCACGGCCTCCGATCGCATCGCCGCGACCGGTGTCGCGACGCTGGGCGGCGCCCAGGTCTCCGTGCTGGCCGGCTCGGGCACCTACGCGGCCTCCAACACCTACAATATCCTCGCCGCTCAGACCGTGTCCGGTACGTTCGGGTCCGTAACTTCGAACATGGCGTTCCTGACGCCGAGCCTCAGCTATCCCAACAACACGGTGGTGCTGACGCTCACGCAGACCGCGCCGGTCCAGAGCGTGTCGACCACGCCCAACCAGACCAGCACCGCCACAGCCGTCCAGGCCGCAGTCTCGACGACACCCCCGGCCGCGACGCCGGCCGCGACGCGATCAACGCCGCCGGCCGCAGCGCAGTCGACGACACCGGCCGCGACGCAATCCACGACACCGGCCGCAGCGCAGTCCACGACACCGGCCGCGGCGCAGTCCACGACATCGGCCGCGGCGCAGTCCACGACACCGGCCGCGACGCAGTCCACGACATCGACCGCGGCGCAATCCACGACGCCGGCCGCGGTGGTTGCTTCGGCGGTCCTGACACAGTCAGCACCGGGTGCGATCCAGGCGCTCAACGCCCTCTCGGGCGAGGTCCAGGCCAGTGCCGCGAGCGCCCAAGCCCAGATCGCCTTCCTGGTCCAGGAAACGATCTTCGACCACCTGCGCTTCGGCGAGAGCAACGGTTTCGCGCAGGGCCTCGGCCTCGGCGGCCCCGGCCTGACGGGCTCGATCGGCCAGCGCTTCGCCCCCGGCACCACCCTGCCGGCAACCTACACCACCGGCGGGTCCGGCGCCCCGACCGTCAGCCTCATACCGGTGCGGCCCTTGCCGCCGACCTACGCGGTCTGGGGCCAGGTCTTCGGCGCGTTCGGCGAGACCGCCAGAACCGCCAACACCGACCGCCTCACCGCGCAGGCTGGCGGGTTCATGCTCGGCATCGAGACCGCGCCGGGCGTGCTCGGGGGACCCCTGGACGGGTGGCAGGCGGGTATCGCGGCCGGCTACAGCCTCACGGCCTTCGACGTCAGCGCCCGGCAGTCGACCGGACAGATCGAGAGCGGTCTGGCTGCGATCTATGCCCGCGGGCCGGTGGGGCCGCTGCAGGTGCGGCTCGGGGCGGTCTACTCGGGCGATGCGCTGGACACGCGCCGTACCGTGATCTTCCCCGGCTTCAGCCAAGCGCTGACCGGCAAGGCGGGGGGTGACAGCGCCTACGGCTTCGGCGAGGTCGGCTACCGGTTCGCCTGCGCGCAGGGCTATGTCGAGCCGTTCGTGGGCGGGTCTGCGCTGCACGTCCACCGCGAGGGTTTCACGGAGGTGGGCGGTGCCTCGGCGCTGACGGTGTTCGGGCGCTCCTACGACATCCAGACGGCCACGACCGGCCTTCAGGGGCAGGTGCTGCTGGATCTGTTCGGGACGGAGCGCCCGGTGGTCGCGCGCGGTCTGATCGGCTACCGGCGGGCGTTCGGAGATGTCGTCCCGTCCGCGCTGCTGGCCTTCGGGGGTGGGACGCAGACGTTCCAGACGGCGGGCGCACCGGTCGCGCGGGATGCGCTGGTGACCATGGTCGGTCTGGACTGGCAGGTGGCGACCAGCACGACAGTGGGCGTAGCCTATGTCGGACAGGTGGGTGAGCGGGCAGAGAGCCACGCCATCAAGGGAAGCTTCAACGTCCGTTGGTGACGGGGCTCCGTCCCGCCCGGGGTGTCCCGCAGGTTCCCGATCGCGCGACGCCGGGTCCATGACCGGGCGCGGCGCCCGGCGCCTGCGGGACACTCGAGACCGGCCAGACCTGCGACCGAGGGGTCGAAGCCGGACCGTCCGTCACCGGCCGATATGCGCGACGGAGGCGATCTCCACGCGGGCGTCGGGCTTCACCAGCCCGCACTGGATGCAGTACCGCGCCGGCTTCTCCCCCGGGAAGTATTCCGCGTAGACGGCGTTGATCGCCGCGTAATCGGCCCAGTCCGTCAGGAAGACGTGGTTGAAGGTGACGTCGTCCATCGTGCCGCCCGCGGCCTCGACCACGCCCTTGATCGTTTCCAGCACGTGGCGGGTCTGGGCGCCGGCGTCGCCGACATGGACGACGTTGGCTTGCCGATCGAGCGGCAGCGTGCCCGAGACGTACAGCACCCCGTCGGCCAGCGTGCCCGGCACATAGGGCGCCAGGGGCTTGGCCGACCCCGGCGGAACGACGACCTGCTTCGGCATCTTTTGGGACTTTCGCGTTGCGGGTGCCGGGACCGCGGGCGGTCTATCCGGCTGCGGTGCGCGCCTGCGCGGCCAGGGCCTGTTCGAACGACGCCACGTCCGAGACCCAGCCGAAGAAGGTCTCGATATTGGCGAGCGCCCCCTCGTGCAGGCTCCGCGGCCCGGCCTGATGGGTGGCATCCGCCAGGACGATCCCGAAATACTCCCGGTGGTAGCCGTCCCGCAGGGTCGATTCCACGCAGACATTGGTGGCGATGCCGGTGAAGACCAGCGTGTTCACGCTCCTTGCCCGCAGCATGCTGTCGAGCGGCGTGTTGTAGAAGCCGCTGTAGCGCGGCTTGCCGAGCACGATATCCTCGGGCTCCGGCTTCAGGGCGTCGACCAGGGCGTAGTCCCACGAGCCCTTGGCGAGCAGGCGCTCGTTCATGTCGGGTCGCCGCCGCATCGTCTTGAGGGCGTTCGACTTGTGCCAGTTCGGCGAGCCCGGGCCGCCGGCCTCGACGTAGTCCGGGTCCCAGCCGTTCTGGAACCACAGGACCCGGATCCCGGAAGCCCGCGCCGCCGCCACCGCGCGGACGATCTGGGCGATGACCGGGCCGGTGCCCGACACGTCGAACCCCGCGAGGTCGAGGTAACCCCCCGGGCTCGCATAGGCGTTCTGCACGTCCACCACGATCAGCACCGTGGCGGCGGGATCGAAGGCGATCGGTTCCGGCCGGGCCGGCAGCGTCACGCCGCCGTGCCGGCCCCTTGCATCGCGGAACCCCGCGGGGGCGGCGTCCATCACGCGACCTCCGCCAGCGGCGCCGCGGCGATGTGCCGGCGCGTGTGCATCAGCGGCTGGATCCGCGTCCCGAAGGCGTCGAGCCCTTTGAGGAAATCGTCGAACACCAGCAGCACGCCCTCCACCCCGGCGATCGCCCCGATCGCGTCGAGCATGGCGGCCACGGTGGCGTAGCTGCCCACCAGGGTGCCCATGTTGAGGTTCACCGCCCCGGCGGCATCGGCGAGCTGGCGCACGTTGGTGTCGGCCCCGGAGGTCGTGTCGGCCGCGCCCTGGCGGCCGAGCCACGCGATCGCCTCGGCATCCGCCCCCGCCCGGTAGTGCTCCCAGGTGGCCATGGCCGCGGCGTCGGTCTCGTCGGCGACGATCATGAACAGGGCGTAGCAGGTCACCCGCCGCCCGGTCTTCGCGCTGGCCTCCGCCAGCCTGTCGACCACGGGCGCGAAGGCGGTGGGCGTGTTGAGACCCTTGCCCAGGCAGAAATTGTAGTCGGCATACTGCGCCGTGAAGGCCAGCCCCGCCCCGCTCTGGCCGGCGCAGATGATCTTCATCGGCGCCTGCGGCCGGGGGCTCAGCCGGCAATCGTTCATCTGGAAATACGTGCCCTTGAGGTCGCTGACGCCGGTCTCCCACAGCGCGCGCAGCACCTGAGCATACTCGGCCAGGTATGCGTAACGATCGGCGAAATACGCGTCGCCCGGCCACAGGCCCATCTGGTCGTATTCCGGCTTCTGCCAGCCGGTGACGAGGTTCAGGCCGAAGCGCCCGTCCGAGATCGAGTCGATGGTCGCGGCCATGCGGGCGACGATCGCCGGCGGCAGGCACAGGGTCGCCGCGGTGGCGAACAGCCGGATCCGGGTGGTGACGGCCGCGAGCCCGGCCATCAGGGTGAAGGATTCGAGGTTGTGGTCCCAGAACTCGGTCTTGCCGCCGAAGCCGCGCAGCTTGATCATCGACAGGGCGAAGTCGAACCCGTAGCCCTCCGCCTTCAGGGTGATCGCCTTGTTGAGCGCGAAGCTCGGGCGGTACTGCGGGGCGTTCTCCGACAGGAGCCAACCGTTGTTGCCGATCGGGATGAACACCCCGAGGCTCATGGCCGCCTGTCCGCCCGGCGTCCCGCCGACGGGATCCCCGGGCGACGGCGCCCCCGTCGCGGCCTCGCTCTGCGTCATCCACCTGCGCTCCACCGGGCCGGCTCCCGACCCCCGGGACCCGAGTCGGCCGATCGGAGGCTCGCAAAACCGGGCTGGAGGGTCAAACCCGCGGCGGCGATTCGGCGCGAAAATGCCTCTCTTTCCAGCGGCTTGCACAACCGCAGCGCGATGCCTGCCCAACCCATGCGCGCTCGATGCGTGCGGGCCGCAGGGCCAGAACAGGTTTCCATGCGGGAAGTCTGAATGCGATGTCGCGCGCCGATTGTCGTCGCCGAACCGGGGACCATTTCCTGACGTCGATGATAAGTCTCGGTTCGGTCTTGCCGGAGTGACAGCGATGCGCGCGTGGCCCGCCCTCCTCCTCGTCCTCGGCCTCGCGGGACCGGCGGCCGCCGACGAGGGGGGCCGGGCGGCGGCCCGGGCGGTGATCGCCGCGCAGGAACAGGCCTTCGGACGCGACGACGCGCAGGCCGCCTACGATCAGGCCGCGCCGGCGATCCGGGAGCTGTTCCCGAATGCCGACCTGTTCCTCGGCATGGTGCGCAACCAGTACCGCCCGGTCTACCGCCACCGCAGCTTCGTGTTCGGCGAAGCGCAGGACACGGACGCGGCGGGGGTGACGCAGTCGGTGGCGATCCAGGACGAGTACGGCGTCGACTGGACCGCCGAATACAGCCTCGCCCGGGACGCGGACGGGCGCTGGCGCATCACCGGCTGCCGCCTGATCAAGGCGCCGGGCACCAACGCCTGAGCGGCGGCGCCCGGCGCCGGCGGGGTCAGCGCGCGTCGGACCGGAGGGTCGCGAGCTTGTCGAGGAGCTGCAGGGTGATGTCGGCGCAGGCCTTCGTCGTCTCGTCGTCGGCGCATTTCACGTCGAGGCGGGCGTCGCCGCGCGCGATCACGAAATGGGCGCCCCTCGGCGGCGGGGGCGGCGGGCCGTCGGGGCCGGGGCCGCGCCGGGGCCCGCCCGGCGGCGGCGGCGGCGGCGCACCGGCCTCGGGGCCGGGTCTCGGGCCGCCGGGCGGCGGCGGCGGGGTCTGGGCGAAGGCCACGGTGCCGGACAGCAGGGCCGCGACGCCGGCCAGGGCGATGATTCGGGTCATGTCGGCTCTCTTCGAGGATCGGTCCGCCCGCATCTTTGCGCAGAGATCCGCGCGCCGCCGGGCCATCCGGCTGATAGGCGTCGGTGTCCGAACCGGCCCTGAACCGTGCCGTTCAGCCCCGGTTAAGCCACCGGCCCTGCCCCGCGGGCAGACCGGCCGCGCGGCGGAGGCCGCCCTCTTCTTTCGACACGCCCGCCGGCATCGTGTAGACGGGGCGCCTTCCTCGGAGGCCCCTGTGCTCCACGTCTCGACCCGCGGCGAGGCCGCGCCGCTCTCGTTCTCGGACGCGCTCCTGGCGGGCCTCGCCCGCGACGGCGGGCTCTACGTGCCCCAGACCTGGCCGCAGCTCGGCCGCGCGGAGATCGCCGCGCTGGCGGGCCGGCCCTACGCGGAGGCCGCCAAGCGCGTCCTGCGCCCGCTGATCGACGGCGAGATCGCCGGCCCGGACCTCGACCGGATGATCGACGAGTCCTACGCCACGTTCCGCCATCCGGCGGTCTGCCCGCTGACCCAGCTCGACGACAACCTGTTCCTGCTGGAGCTCTTCCACGGGCCGACGCTCGCCTTCAAGGACGTGGCGATGCAGCTGCTCGGGCGGCTGATGGACCACGTCCTCGTCCAGCGCGACACCCGCGCCACCATCGTGGGCGCGACCTCGGGGGATACCGGCTCGGCCGCCGTCGAGGCCTTCGGCGGCCTCGACCGGGTCGACATCTTCATCCTCTACCCGCACGGGCGCGTGTCCGAGGTCCAGCGGCGGCAGATGACCTCGGTGCCGGCCCAGAACGTCCACGCGCTGGCCGTCGACGGCACCTTCGACGATTGCCAGAACCTGGTCAAAGCCCTGTTCCAGCACGCCGATTTCGCCGATTCGGTGCGCCTGTCCGGGGTCAACTCGATCAACTGGGCCCGGGTCGCCGCGCAGGCCGTCTACTACTTCACCAGCGCGGTCGCTCTGGGCGCCCCCCACCGCCCGGTCTCCTTCGCGGTGCCCACGGGTAATTTCGGCGACGTGCTCGCCGGCTGGGTCGCCAAGCGGATGGGCCTGCCGATCGAGCGGCTGATGATCGGCACCAACGCCAACGACATCCTGGTGCGCACCCTGGAGCACGGCGCCTACGCGCTGCGCGGGGTCGTGCCCACGACCTCGCCCTCCATGGACATCCAGATCTCGTCGAACTTCGAGCGGCTGCTGTTCGAGGCGCTCGGCCGCGACGCCTCGTCCCTCGCGCGGCTGATGGCCGGGCTGAAGCAGTCCGGCGGCTTCTCCCTGAGCCCGGAGGTGCTGGCCACAATCCGCTCCGAGTTCGATGCCGTCGCGGTGCCGGAGAACGACGTGATGGAAGAGATCGCCCTGACCCAGGCCGCCACCGGGGTGGTCCTCGATCCCCACAGCGCCATCGGCGTGCGCGCCGCCCGCCGGCTCCTGGAGCAGGACCCCGCAACCCCTGTCGTCGCCCTCGCCACGGCGCACCCCGCAAAGTTCCCGGACGCGGTCGCCAAGGCCACCGGCGGCCTGCGCCCGCCGCTGCCGCCGCACCTCGCCGACCTCATGGACCGGCCCGAGCGCATGACCCCAGTGGCCAACGACCAGGCCGCCGTGGAGCGGCTGATCCGCGCGCGCGCCCGCATCACGAGGGGCGCGTGAGCTTGGCGCGACGGTCCCCCTTCCCCCTCTGCGGGGGAGGGTGGCCCAATGGGCGCCCTCTGCGTCAGCAGGGGTCGGGCCGGGACGAAGTCCCGCAAGAGGGGAGCGACGGTGCAGGACATCGCTCGGCCTTCATGAAGGCTTTTGCCCCTTCCGGAAGCCGGGTTCCCCATTCCCGACTCCCTTCGGGGGCCACCCTCCCCCGCAGACGGGGGAGGGATCCCGCGCCGGATTCGGCCCCCCACGCGACGAGCCGTCGATGAACCAGCACTTCTCCACGCACGCCGCCTCCCCGTCCCTGCGCACGACGCAGCTGCCCAACGGCGTCACGGTGGTCACCGAGCCGATGCCGGGCGTGGCCACCGCCAGCCTCGGCGTCTGGGTCGGGGCCGGCTCGCGCAACGAGCGGGCGGACGAGGCCGGGCTGTCCCACCTGATCGAGCACATGGCGTTCAAGGGCACGCGGACGCGCTCGGCCCAGAGAATCGCCGAGGAGATCGAGAATGTCGGCGGCGAGATCAACGCCGCCACCTCCACGGAGGGGACGAGCTATACCGCCCGGGTGCTCGGCGAGGATGCCGGCCTCGCCCTCGACGTGATCGGCGACATCCTTACGGATTCGGTGTTCGACGCCGGCGAACTCGCCCGGGAGAAGGGCGTGATCCTGCAGGAATACGCCGCCGTCGAGGACACCCCCGACGACGTGGTCTACGACGCCTTCACCGAAGCCGCCTTCCCGGACCAGCCGGTCGGCCGGCCGATCCTGGGGCGGCCCGAGACGATCCGGAGTTTCGACGAGGCCGGGATCCGCGCCTATCTCGCCCGGGAATACACGCCGGACCGCATCGTCGTGGCCGGGGCCGGGGCCGTGACCCACGAGGCGATCGTGGCGGCGGCCGAGCGGCATTTCGGCGCCCTGCCGGCCGCGGGGGCGCCCGCCGCTGTCCCGGGGGTCTATGGCGGCGGCGAGCGGCGGATGCCGCGCAAGCTCGAACAGGCCAACGTGGTGATCGGCCTGCCGGGCCTGTCGTTCCGGGACGCGGGCTACTACGCGCTGCACATGTTCGCGCAGGTGCTCGGTGGCGGCCTGACCTCCCGGCTCTGGCAGGAGGTGCGCGAGACCCGCGGCCTCGCCTACGAGATCCAGGCCTTCCACTGGCCGTTCTCCGATTGCGGCCTGTTCGGCATCGGCGCCGGGACCGCGGGGGCGGACCTGCCCGAGCTCGTGGACGTGACGCTCGCGGCCACCGCCCGGGCGGCCCGCGACCTCGACGCCACCGAGATCGCCCGGGCCAAGGCGCAGCTCAAGGTCTCGCTGCTCTCGGCGCTGGAGACCCCGGGCGGGCGGATCGAGCGCAACGCCCGCCAGATCCTGGCCTGGGGCCGGGTGATCCCCGCCGGGGAGGTGATCGCCAAGGTCGACGCCGTCACGGTGGCGGATGTCCGCGCCGCGGCCGCCGCGATGCTCAAGGGCGCACCGACGCTGGCGGCGATCGGCCCGATCCGCAAGCTGCCCAGCCTGGACCGGATCGGAGCCGCGCTCCGGGGGGCGTGATTCTTTGGTGGGCCGCGCGGGCGCGACAATGCCGTGCGCCCTCCCTCCCTCCCCGTTGCGGGGCAGGGTGGCCCCCGGAGGGGGTCGGGGCGAAGTCCCGCTAGGGGGGGGCGACGGTGCAGGATGAAGCTGCGCCCGCCATGAAGGCTGTGCCTTATCTTGAAGCCGGGCTCCCCTCTCCCGACCCGGCCTGACGGCCGCCCCATCCTCCCCCGCAGAGGGGGGAGGGAGAGCTGTGGAATCGCGCGTGCTCATATCACGTGGATTCGTAGCCTCTCAGGATGCGGCGCGCGCAGGGGAGAATCCGAGCCGGACAGGCCCGGAGACGCCCCGGAACGGCCAGCCCCTGCCCCGCCCAACTTGATTTGGCCGCAAAGGAGCGCGATCCGCGGCATGTGGACCGGCCCCGGGGCGACCTTGCCCCGGGTCGGGCCCGCACCTATCGATCGAGGCCGCCCGGGCGGTCGATGCCGCTTCTCGCACGGCCGGAAGTCAAGACACCCTTGCGCATCCTCGCCCTCCTCCTGACCCTGGTCGGCGGCCTCGTCGGTGCCCTCGCGCTCAGCGGTCCCGCCCGGGCCGTGGAGGCGGTGCGCGTCACCCTCGACGCGCCGGTGATCGACCTGACCTCCGCCATCGAGCGCTATCGCTCGGACGGCGACCTGATCCAGATCTCCACGGCGCCCGGCAAGGACGGCATCGTCCGCCGGATCGTCGTGAAGGCCCGCGATGCCGGCGCCCGGCCCGACTGGATCGTGTTCGCGCTCACCAACGACACCGACGAGCAGATCGACCGCATCCTAGTCGCCCCGCATTTCCGGCTGGTGGATTCCGGGGTGATCTGGCCGGATCTCGGCGGCTCGCGGATCGCCGCCATCACGGCGAGCCAGGGCATCCGCCCGGAGCGGGACGAGAATCCGGAAGCCGACCAGTTCACCATCACCCTGGATCCCGGCACGACCATCACCTACGTGGCCGAGTTGCGCGGCGCCAACATCCCCCAGCTCCACCTCTGGGACCAGGACGCCTATCGCCGGAAGGCCGCCGGCCTGACCCTCTACAAGGGCATCATCATCGGCATCAGCGGGCTGCTGGCGCTGTTCCTGACCATCGTGTTCGTGGTCAAGGGCGCGATCATCTTCCCTGCCGCCGCCGCGCTCGCCTGGTCGGTCCTCGCCTACGCGTGCATCGATTTCGGCTTCCTGCAGCGGGTCTTCCCGGTCACGGAACTCGCCGAGCGGGTCTACCGGGCCTCCGCGGAGGCGGTGCTCGGGGCGACGCTCCTGGTCTTCCTGTTCGCCTATCTCAACCTCGCCCGCTGGCACGTGCGCTACAGCCACGTGGCGTTCTTCTGGCTGGCCTTCCTGGCCGGCCTCGTCGGGCTCGCGGTGTTCGACCCGCCGGTGGCCGCGGGGGTGGCGCGCATCTCCATCGCGGCTGTCGCCGGCATTGGGCTGCTGCTGATCCTCTACCTCGCGGTCCATAACGGCTACGACCGGGCGATCCTGCTGGTGCCGACCTGGCTGCTGCTGGTGATCTGGGTGACGGCGGCGGGCTTCGCGGTCACCGGCCAGATCGGCAGCGACCTCGTGCAGCCGGCGCTGATCGGCGGCCTCGTGCTGATCGTGATGCTGATCGGCTTCACGGTGCTCCAGCACGCCTTCGCGGGGGGCGGCCTCAGCCACGCCCTCGTGTCCGACACCGAGCGCCGGGCGCTGGCGCTGACCGGGGCGGGCGACGTGGTGTTCGACTGGGACGTGCCCGCCGACCGGGTTTTTGCGGGTCCCGAGATCGAGGCCCAGCTGGGCCTGCCCCGCGGCACCCTGGAGGGGCCGGCGACCAACTGGCTCGGCACGCTCCACCCGTTCGACGTGGAGCGCTATTCGGCGGCCCTCGACACGGTCATCGAGGAGCGGCGCGGCCGCATCGTCCACGATTTCCGCCTGCGCTCGGCCGCCGGCACGTTCTTCTGGTACCGGCTGAAGGCGCGGCCGGTGATCGGCGCCGACGGCGAGGTGATCCGGGTGGTCGGCACCATCGCGGACGTCACCGAGATCAAGACCGCCGAGGAGCGCCTGCTCCACGACGCCGTGCACGACAGCCTCACCGGCCTGCCCAACCGCGAATTGTTCGGCGACCGCCTCGACGCGGCTCTGGCCTTCGCCAGCCAGGACCCGCGCCTCAAGCCGACCGTGCTTGTGCTCGACGTCGACCGGTTCAAGGGCATCAACGACGCGATCGGCCTGTCGGCGGGCGATTCGATCCTGCTGACCCTGTCCCGAAGGCTCGGCCGCCTGCTGCGGCCGCAGGACACGCTGGCCCGGGTGGCGGGCGACGAGTTCGCGGTGATCCTCCTGTCCGAGCGCGAGCCCGACCGGATCCTGGCCTTCGCCGAGATGATCCGCCGGGCGATCGCCACGCCGATCACCTACGCGGACCGGGAGATCTTCCTCACCGTCTCGATCGGGCTCGCCCTCCACGAGGCCGGCGCCAACCTCAAGCGCGAGGAGGTGTTCAAGAGCGCCGAGGTCGCCATGATCCAGGCCAAGCGCAACGGCGGCGACCGGATCGAGGTGTTCCGCGCCCATATGCGCACCGACCGGACCGACCGGCTGATGCTGGAGAGCGACCTGCGCAAGGCGATCGAGCGCAACGAGCTGAAGGTGCTGTTCCTGCCGGTGGTCCGCCTCGAGGACCGCACCGTGGCGGGGTTCGAGACCGTCCTGCGCTGGGACCATCCGAAGCTCGGGCGCATCCCGGCCACGACCTTCCTGCCGCTCGCCGAGGAGAGCGGCTTCGTGGTCAATCTCGGCATCTTCGCCCTGGAGCGGACCGCCCTGGAGCTCGCCGCCTGGCAGCGCTCCCTGGAGGTCGAGCCGCCGATCTTCGCGGCCTGCAACCTGTCCTCGCGCCAGCTCCTGCGCCACGACCTGCTGCACGACGTGAAGACCGTGCTGGCCCGCTCCGGGGCGCTGCCGGGCTCGCTCAAGCTGGAATTCAGCGAGAGCCTGGTGATGGAGAACCCGGAATATGCCGCCCAGATGCTGGCGCGGATCCACGACCTCGGGGCCGGCCTGTGCCTGTCGGATTTCGGCACCGGCTATTCGGCGCTCTCCTACCTGCAGCGCTTCCCCTTCGACACGATCAAGGTCGATTCGACCTTCGTGCGCCAGATCGGCACCGGGCAGACCGCGATCCTGCGCTCCATCGTCCGGATGGCGAGCGAATTGAACCTCGCCATCGTGGCGGAGGGCTGCGAGTCCGAGGCCGACGCCCAGGCGCTCGCCGGGCTCGGCTGCGAATACGCGCTCGGCCCGGCCTTCGGCGAGCCGATGACCATGCTCCAGGCCCGCCAGATCGTCGGGGCGGCGCCGGAGGCGGCGTGAGGTCGGGGCCGGCCCGGCCGATCCGGTCCGTTGCCGACCGGCGATCGACGCGGTGGCAGGGGCGGTGACGACCCTGAACCCTGTTGGGCTCCCGGGCCGGAGTTTCGGGGACATGCCCTGGGGGCCTGGCGCGCCCCGCCGACGGGCACAAAGCGATCGATCAGTTTAAGCCGCCCTTAACCATGCCCGCGCAAGATCCTGTTGATGGACGGGTCCTTCAGCGCCCGGGATGGGGATGGTCGGATGGCCGAGGCGGCGCGGCGTTACCAGCAGGCAGGCAGCTCCGATCTCGTGCGCCGCCTGATGGCGCGTCCGGTGCGGCTCGAGCAGCAGGCCCGGACCCGTCTGCCCCGCCCCGGCCGCGATCCGCGCCCCGCCGAGGCGGCTGCCGACGACCTGCTGGACGACCTGTCGAACGATCTGGACGAGGCCGACGAGATCGTCCGCCTCGAGACCGAGCTTCAGGTGGTCAAGGCGGTGCTCCGCGCCCAGCGGCAGGAGGTCGAATCGCTGCGGGCGCAGCGCCAGCTCCTCACCGAATCGGCCTCGACCGACGACGTCCGCGCGACCCGGGAACGCTGGGCGGCCCTGGTCGACTCGCTCCTGATCCGTGCCCGCTGATCGCGCGGCGGACATGCGGGGTCAGGCCATGGGGGCGCGCTGCTCGCTCGTCGTCAACGGTCGGTCGGTGCGGGTCTCGACCGGCGACACGCCGCTCGAGGCGGCGCTCGCCGAGGGCATGATCGCGCCGCTGCAGGCCCAGCCCGGCACCCTCCTCGCCGGCCAGGGGGCGGTCGCGCCGTCCGGGCGCCGTCCGCCGGCCCGCCGGGCCCGGGCCGAGGCCCTGCGGCCGGCCCTCCCGGGGCCCCCGATCCCGGGCCAGGAGGCGGCGGCGGCCCAACCCGTCACCGTCCGCAAGGGCCATGTCACGGAGATCCGCCGGCTCAGCCCCGGCATCGTCGAGATCGTCGCGACCCTGACCCGGCGCCCCACCCTCGAACCCGGCCACCAGGCGCTGGTCACCTTCGCGGGGATGCAAGCGCTGACGCTGTCCCCGACCCTGCGGGTCGACGGCGCGGCCGAGATCAACGAGGCGGTGTTCCACGTCGCCCGCGACCCCGAGGGCGGCCCGGTCGACGCGATCCGGCTCGACCAGCCCGTGCGCCTCAAGGGCCCCGTGGGCCGGGGGCAGTACCGCCCCGGGGGCGGGCGCCTCGTCCTGGTGGCGGCCGGCGCCGGCTTCGGCGCGATCTGGGCGATCGCCCGGGCGGCCCGCTACGTCGAGCCCGCCCGCGAGATGGCGCTGGCGGTCGGGGCCCTGGACGCCCTCGACCTGTACATGCGCGAGAGCCTGGACTGGCTGCGCCGCACCGGCGTCGCCCGGATCGTGCTCTGCGCCGACCGTGGCCGCCAGCGCCCGCCGGACGTGCGCTCGGGTCCCCTCACCGCCCACCTGCCGAGCCTGCGCGCCACCGACGTGGTCCACGTGGCCGGCGACGTCTCGACGGTGGGCGCCGTGCAGGTGCTCGCCGCCTCGGTGGGCGCCCGCTGCTACCCGATCGTGCTCGACTGAGGACCGCCGCCTCGACGCGGGCGGGATCGGCTGGTACCTGGCCCGATCCCCCTCCCCGACCGTGAGCCGAGCGGTTCCCCCTTCCGATGGTCCGCGTCCTCTGTCTCGGCTACAGCGTCACGGAGCTGCCGGGCTATGTCGAGCGGGCCAACGCCCTGGCCGAGGCCGAGGGCCGCCCGGTCACCTTCGTCCGGAGCGGCTGGGGCGGCCACTCCCTGCCCTCCATCGCCGGCCTCATCGACGAGATCCTGGACGCGATCCCCTGCGACCACGTCCTCCTGGAGCTGTTCACCGGCAACGTCCGCTATTTCGACGGCGCGACCCTGCGGGCCTATCTCGACGACATCCTCGCCGGGACCGCCCGGCGGAACCTGCCGGTCGCCTTCCTCAACCTCCACCAGGGCGGGGTCGACTACGCGGCCGAGCCCGTCGCCGGCCTGCTCGCGGAGTACCGCGCCCTCTACGGCATCCGGACCCTCGACATCGCCGCCCCCGTGGCGGCGGCCGGCGCCGGCGACATCACCTATCTCCTGAGGGACGGGACCCATGCGAGTCCGGCGGGGGCCGACCTCTACGGCACCCTGGTCTACAGCTTCCTGCGCGCGCCGCCGCCGGGCCGCGACTACCTCCCGTGGTTCCGGGGACTGCCGGGCCGGTTCGAATCGCTGCCCCTGCGCACCCTCCCCGGCCAGGTCTGCGAGTTCGATCTGCGCCGCAACGGCATCCCGCTGCACTTCCGGGAGATCCCTGAGGGCGCCCGCGCCGAGATCCCCCTGGGGCGCCCCCGCGATGTGATCGGCATCCTCGTCACCTACGGACCGCGGTCGGGCACGCTGATGGTGCAGGATCCGGAGACCGGGCGGGGGCGCGGCCTCGTCGCCTACGATGAATTCTCCTACTACACGCGCGCGATGTTCCGCAGCGTCACCCTCCGGGGCGCCCGCGTCCTGACGATCGCGCAATCGGCGGAGCGCCCGGACATCCCCCTGCGCAAGGGCGAGCCGGATCCGGGCCCGCGGCTCGGGCGCGTGTCCCACGTCTTCTGTCTCCGCCGGCTGAGCCTCGCCGAGCGCGCCGCGCTCCTGCGCCATCGGGTCCGGCGCAGCCTGCGCCGCGTCGGACTGCGGCTCGGCGGCGTCCGGAGGGCGTGACGCCAGCCCGCATGGGGCACGGACGGGGCACGGACGGGGTAAGGAGCGCGGATCGGGGCCGGGCACCACGGTCTGCATCCCCGCGCGCGGGACCTGCGGTCGGGGGAACTCGACGGGGATCCGGCCCTTCGAAGCGCGCGACCGCCCCTGGCGGCACGGTCGTGACACCGGACCGTTCCGGCATCGCCCCGGGGCGTCCCCTCCCCCGCGAGCGACCAGGGCGGAATCCCGATCCATCCGGTGAATCCCGGCCCCGGGATGAGGCACGAAGCGTCCGATGCGCGTCATCCTGAGCGTCGGCGATCGCCTCTCGGGATGCCGGCCCCGAACGCGAAGGCCATTTCGGTCCTGGCAAAGCACAATCGGATTTCTTGAGATCAGAAGACAGGCGTCAAAATTGAGTGCTGTCTTATTCAGCTATTGATTTATAAAACGATCGATGAATCCACGACGATTTCAAAACATGCAGTGCAAACGTCGGGAGATTTCGAGGCCCTGTCATGGTACCGTCGCGACGAGAGCACGTGGGAGAGAGAGAAGCATGCGCATCCTGCAGAACGCCGGATTGCTCGTCAAAATATCCGTACCCATCTTGATCATGGTCTGCACCAGCACGTTTATCGTAATTTATTCGATGAATGCGCTCCATCTTATGGAGCAGAGAAGCAATTATATGGTCGATTATTATTTTTCGCGTCTGGAAATGTTCGCGCAGGTCCGCGAGAAATTCGTCGACGCGACCCTCATGAACCGCAACATCGTCATCGGCCAGCCGGAGATCGACCGTCCGGCCTTCAGGAAACAATACGATGCGGCCGTCAAGGCCGTGGCCGACAATCTCGAGACGCTCGCCGCGGGTTCGCGGCGCAAGGAGATCCGGGACATGCAGCGCAACCTCGGCACCATCGCGCGCGACTATTTCGATCTGCTCGACCGGTCCAACGCTCTCGCCCTCGGGAACGACAGGGCCGCGGCGATCCAGGTCGGCGTCGTCGCGGGCCGTGAGATCCGGGCGCGGTTCAACGCGGCGGCGGAGGCTTACGAGGCGCAGGCGGCAGCCCGTCTCGGCGAGGCGAAGATCGCGTCGCAGCGGGAGACCGCGCAGGCCCGGATGGTCCTGATCGGGTCCGCCCTGGGGGGGCTGCTCGTCGCCCTGGGCCTCTCTGCGGCGATCGTCATCCTCGGCGTGGCGCGGCCCCTCTACCGCCTCGTCGCCGCGCTGCAGCGCATGGCGCGGGGGGATATCGGGGCCGCGATCCCGGAGGCGCGGCGCGGCGACGAGATCGGGATCGTCGGTCGCGCGGTCGAGGAGATCAAGGCCATGGTCGCCCGCAACGCCGCCGCGGAGGCCGAGCGCAGGCAGCAGGCGGAGGCCGCCGCCGCCGCCGAGCGCCGGCGCGGCCGGTTGGATCTGGCCCGGACCTTCGAGGAGGCGGTGGCCAAGATCGCGGACCGTGTCTCGTCCTCCGCGGGGGCGCTCCAGAACACGGCCCACCAGATGAGCCTGACCGCCCAGGAGACGGCCAGCCAGTCCGGGGCGGTGGCGAGCGCCGCCGAGGAGGCGGCGGCCAACATCACCACCGTCGCGGTCTCGACCGAGGAACTCGGCCAGTCCATCCAGGAGATCGGCCGCCAGGCGGGCGACGCGTCGAGCCTCGCGCACCAGGCGGTCGGCGAGGCCGACCAGACCGCCGGCCTCGTGTCCGAGCTGCAGACGGCGGCCCGGGAGGTCGGCGACGTGGTGCGGCTGATCGCGTCCATCGCCGCGCAGACCAACCTGCTGGCGCTCAACGCCACCATCGAGGCGGCGCGGGCCGGGGAGGCCGGCCGGGGCTTCGCGGTGGTGGCGGGCGAGGTGAAGGCGCTCGCCGAGAAATCTGCCCGGGCGACCGACGGGATCACCGCGCAGATCGGCCGGATCCAGGGCGTGACCGGTGCGGCGGTCGGCGCGATCGGTACGATCATCGACCGGATCCGCGAGATCAACGGCGTGGTGACCGCGATCGCGGCGGCCGTGGACGAGCAGGGCACGGCGACCCGGGAGATCGTGCGCGCCGTCGCCCAGGCGACGCAGGGTGCCGCGGAGGTGACCGGCACCATCGCCGGGGTGGCCCAGGCCTCGGAGCGGACGGGGGGCGCGGCCGATCAGGTGCTCACGGCCGCCACGGCCCTGCTGCGTCAGTCCGAGGGGCTCTCGGCCGAGATGGATCGCTTCCTGGTCGGCATCCGCGCCTGAGGGCGGCGGCCGGCCGGCGAAGCCGCCGATCCCCCGACACGGCTCGACGCGGCCCCCGCGGCCTGCCACCATCGGCCTCCCGGGCGGCCGCGGCCGCCCGCAGCCAAGGGTGCGCCATGATCGGATCGGTATCGCGGGCCGTGATCGTCCAGCCGGGGGGCGGCTTCGACCGGGTGGGGTTCGGCGAGCGGCCGGTCCCGGAACCCGGCCCCGGCGAGATCACCGTCCGCCTGCGGGCCAGCTCGCTCAACTATCACGACTACGCCGTGGTCAGCGGCCTGTGGGGGCCGAGCGAGCCCCGCGTCCCAATGTCCGACGGGGCCGGCGAGGTCGAGGCCCTGGGCCCCGGCACCGACGCCTTCGCCGTGGGCGACCGGGTCGTCAGCACGTTCTTCCCGACCTGGACCGAGGGCACGCCGCGGGTCGAGGGCTTTGCCACCGTGCCGGGCGACGGGGTCGACGGCTACGCCCGCGCGCGGGTGACGGCGCCGGCGACCGCCTTCACGCACGCCCCGCGGGGCTGGGACCACGCCGAAGCGGCGACGCTGACCACCGCCGCCCTGACCGCGTGGCGGGCGCTCCACGCCGATGCCGGCCTCAAGGGCGGCGACGTGGTCCTCGTACAGGGCACCGGCGGCGTGTCGCTGTTCGCCCTGCAATTCGCCAAGGCGGCGGGCGCCACGGTGATCGCCACCTCCTCCAGCGACGCGAAGCTGGAACGCCTGCGCGAACTCGGCGCCGACCACGGGATCAACTACCGCGCTGACCCGGCCTGGGGCGAGACCGCCCGGCGGCTGACCGGCGGGCGCGGCGTCGACCACGTGCTCGATGTCGGCGGCCCGGCGACGCTGGAGCAGTCCATGGCCGCCGTGCGGGTCGCCGGCCACGTCTCGGTGATCGGTATCCTCTCGGGCCTGGCGGGGGAGCTGCCGCTGGTGCCGGCTCTCCTGAAACAGATCCGCCTGCAGGGCGTGCTGGTCGGCAGCCGGCGCCACCAGATCGAGATGATCCGCGGGATCGAGGCCTGCGGGCTGCGGCCGGTGATCGACCGCCGCTACCCGCTGGACGATCTCGTGGCGGCCTTCCGCCACCAGGAGAGCAACCGCCATTTCGGCAAGATCTGCATCGAGATCTGAGGCCCGGGGCGGTCCATCCGGGCCGGGACTCAGCGGAAGGCGATCCCGAGCCCGCGGGGCATCGCACCCGCGCGGCGCGGCTCCGGCCGGCTCGACGGCGCGGGGGCATGCGCGCAGCCGTTCTCGCAGAAGGCGCGGAGCGTCCGCCGGTCGAGGCCGATATCGTGGAGCGCCGCGTCGTCGAGCGCCGACAGGACGCGCATATTGCGCGCCGCGGCACGCCGGCTCCGGATAGACTTCAAGAACGCGACGATCATGATCCAGCCTCCGTCGGGTCGATCGATCACGGGTCATCCGTAATCCGCCCACGCAGCGTCGCCGTCTCGCCCCGTCTTCGCATCCTCCATTCTGACGGTCGCCCGCGGGCCGAAACCACCCACGGGCCGAAACCACCCTCGGGCAACGCCGGCCGCGCGACGCCGCGTCGACCGCGTCCGCGATGACCCGGGGATCCGGCCGTGTCCCGGGATCACAGGACGACAGGACAGGCGGCCGTTCCCTGGGCGCGGTCGCCTGTCCTTCGGGTCGACACGCGGGGGCCGCCAGGGTTCGGCGGAACCGGGCGCGCCGCGCGATCGCCTCAGTAGCGGCAGACGCGCCGCGGCCCGAAGGGCGTCGGGCGGAAGAAGCAGCGCGGGCCGTAGAAGCGCGGCCGGCGGTAGATCGGCCGGCAGCGGCCATAGGGGCCGGGCGCCCAGCCGGGGCCGCAGCCGAAGGCGACGGTGCCGACCGCCGGGGGACCGGCGATCGTATCGGTCCCGACGGGCATCAGGGGCGCCGCGCCGGCGGAGGCGAGGCCGAGGCCGCCGATGACGGCCGCGGCGGCCGCGAGCATCTTCACGTGCATCATGATCAGACCTTCTGTTCGGGCTCGCGCCGGGCCAGCCCGGCACGAGGGCGAGGCAGATCGGTCATCGCGCCTGAATAGCGGCTGACCTTGGCCGTAATCGTCCGGAAACAAGCGATTGGACGTCCCGGGCGGCTCTACAGGGCGGAATCGGCTCTCGGTGCCGGTCGGGCGCGACGCCCGTCGATAGCCCCCGATCCGTCGGGCCGGCCGACATAGCCGGGGATAAAGCG
The DNA here is from genome assembly GCF_022829585.1 of Methylobacterium sp. J-026. Lineage (GTDB taxonomy): Bacteria > Pseudomonadota > Alphaproteobacteria > Rhizobiales > Beijerinckiaceae > Methylobacterium. The sequence goes on along the minus strand of NZ_JAKSYC010000156.1, from coordinate 34,120 downwards.
GGGCGCGTCAGGTCCGCGCGCCGCGCCGCCGGAACGGAGCCGCGGGCCTGGTGTTGTCTGCCAAATCTTTATTCGGAGACACGACGATGTCGGGAACCGCCAAGAAGACCGATCCCAAGCTGTGGGAGAAGGTCAAGAAGGATGTCACCAAGTCGGAGAAGGGCGGCAAGCCCGGTCAGTGGTCGGCGCGCAAGGCGCAGATGGCGACGGCCGAATACAAGAAGGAAGGCGGCGGCTACGCGGGCAAGAAGGCGGATGACAACCACCTCAAGCAATGGACCGACGAGGAGTGGGATACGAAGTCGGGCAAGGCGAGCGGCAAGACCGGCGAGCGCTATCTGCCCAAGAAGGCCCGCGAGACCCTGAGCGACGCGGAGTACGACGCCAGCACGGACAAGAAGCGGGCCGATACCGCCAAGGGCAAGCAGTTCTCGAAGCAGCCCAAGGCCGCGGCCGAGAAGGCCGCCGCGGCGCGCAAGACCGGCAAGGCGGCCGGCAAGGCAAGCGGCAAGACGGCGGGGACCACGAAGGCCGAGCTGATGCGCAAGGCCCGGGCGCAGAACGTCCCCGGCCGGTCGCGGATGTCGAAGGCGGAGCTGGAGCACGCCGTCCAGGCCTGACACCGGATTGCGATGAGCCCGATTCATCGCACTCCGCCCGCGCGGCGGCGGCCGTCCGCCGAACCTGACGGATCCCGACCATGGATCGGGATCCGTGGGCTGGTCGAGGCGGTCATCGGGACGCCCGGGGCCGCCCCCTACGATGTGAGACCTCCCGGGAGAGACTCTAGGGCCGCTCCGCTGCGCGAACGGCCGGTCTGATCGGGCCGGGGATGCTCAGGTCGAGGGACGGTGCGGCGGGGCCGAGGTGGCCCGCAGGTCCGCCATGACCGGACGGGTCCCCGCCGTGCCGGAGGGCGCGGCGGGGTGGCTGGCGGCCGGGTCTCAGTAAGAGCCGAACTTGTAGTTCAGACCGACGCGCCCGAGCACGCCCTCGTTCCGGAACCGCGTGGCGAAGGAGCCGAAATTCCCGATGATTGGCAGGAGCGGGACCGTGCGGCTGCCGAGGTCGTAATAGAGCGCCTCGGCCTTCACCGTCACCGCGTTGGAGTGGAAGACGTTCAGGAACGAGTCGGTGGGGAGGGCGTACTCGACGCCGCCGCCGACCGCGTAGCCGGTCTCGGTGCGCGAACGGGTGCCGAAGAAGACCGGCGGCAGCCCCGCGAACTGGAAGAGGCTGCCGCGGTAGATCTGATTGGCATAGGCGAAGCCGCCGGTCGCGTAGAACAGGGTCCGGTCGACGGCATAGCCGAGGCGGCCGCGCACGGTCCCGAGGTAGTCGCCGGACTGGCTGTAGGTGTTGTTGCCGATGACCTTGCTCTGGAAGCTCCGGGTGCGCTTCAGATCGGTGTAGGCCGCATCGGCTTCGACGCCGACGACGAAACCGGAGCCTGGCGTGACCTGATAATTGTAGCCGACCTGCCCGCCGCCCGTGAAGCCGTCCCGCGGGAGCGGGATCGTGCTCGTGTAGGAGCTCGGGAAAATCACCCTGCGGCTGACCAGGGTACCCGCGGTGTACGCGGTGTCCTGGGTCGAGGTGATGTAACCGGCGTTGATGCCGAAATAGGCGCCCGTCCAGGTGAAGACCGGCAGCGGAGCCGGCACCGGCTGAAGGGCGCGGCGGGGCAGATCGGCGGCCGAGGCGGTCGCGGTCAACGCTGCGAGGGCAGCCATGGAGGTGAGGATCTTGCGCATGCCGGATTGTTCCAAGGACAGGATGTGTCGTCCGAGGTAAACGATCCGTTCGGAACGTTCTGTAGCAGGTCGGCAACAGTCAAAAGTGAAGTCTATTGGCCAATAATTAGCGGATTGCTCCAAAATTTTGAGGAAAAATTGCCTGCCAGAAAATGGAATTTCCGCCTGGATTGTCGGTAGATTTATGGTGAGCCGGTCTTTTAGCTTTAACGCCGAGACTTATACGGCGCGGGCGACGGTCCTTCGGCGTGAGGGGCCTGAAAAGACAACGGCACCCGATCGGATCGATCGGGGCCGTTTCGGGCCGCCGGCTTCTCGGCATCGCCTCGCGCCGAAGTGTCATCCGCTCCGGTCACGCCTCTCGGGAGGGGACTCGATCGGCTTGAGCGTGCGGCGGCTGCCTTCGACCCAACCTGGCCGCTTGGGTCTCCACGGGCGCTTGCCATGAGCGGCCCTGCGTGGGCCGTCCGGCAACCTCGCCTCAGAGGTGGACATCGGACGTTGCGGGCAGGGATAGTTCGCGCAGGACCGCCCGGTGGGACCGATCATGCTGCAACTGCAACCTGTGCCGAAGGTGATTACCTTCGATTGCTACGGGACTCTGGTCCGGTGGCATGACGCTGTCCGGTCTGCGGCCCGCGCGATCCTGGCCAAACGCCTCACGGAGCCTGACGCGCAAGATCAATCGGTCGCTCTGGCTGACCGGCTGCGCAGCGCCGCCGTGGAGCGGCAGCAGCGCCCGCCCTACTGCGACTACAAGTCCGTCCTGCGGTCTGCCCTCGCCGTGACCCTCGCCGAGGCCGGTCATACGGCGAAGCCCGAGGACGAGGAGATGCTGCTATCGACCCTGGGCCGGATCGAGCCGCACCCCGACGTCCCGGCCGCGCTCGATCGCTTGCGCACACGCTACCGGCTCGCGGTCATCAGCAACACGCACGACGACCTGATCGCCGGCACCGTCGCGGCGATCGGGGTGCCGATCGACTTCGTCGTTACCGCCGAGCAGGCTCGCGCCTACAAGCCCGACCACCGGCTCTTCCTGCACGCCTACGCCACCTTGGGCGTGACCAAGGAGGAGACCGTGCACGTCGGCATGGGGCAGTTCACCGACCTCAAGGTCTGCCACGAACTCGGCATCCGGTCCGTGTGGATCGACCGGGTCGGCGAGCCGCTGAACCCGGACTGGCCGCCGCACGCCAAGCTGGACGATCTTGCGGGTTTGCCCGACATGCTGTCGGTCCCTTGAACGGCTTCTGAGCCGGTCTGTGGGTCCGCAGAGGGTCGCGACCGGGTGCGACGGCGATGCCTGATCTCTTCGATTGTCGCCCGGAAGCGGACCGGCGAAAACCCACCCTTCTCAGACGTTATCACGGCCACGCTGATTGAGTTCAGGCCCTGGAGCGGTCGCCGCCGACGTCAGAGACCGGTTCGGCGGCGCGCGCACGTCACATCCAGGCCTTCAGCCGTTCCCTGTCGCAACGCGATCGGTCGCGGCTCTAATGGTCGTGGCCGCAGCCCGGGCCGTGCACGTGGCCCTGCTCGGGATGCGCATGCCCGTGGTCATGCGCATGCCCGTGGTCATGCGCATGGTCCTGCTCGGAATGCGCATGCCCGTGGTCATGCGCATGGCCTCCGGCGTGGTCAGGGCCGTGATCGTGGCCGTGCGTGTGGGCATGCCCATGGCCGTGCTCGGGACCGTGATGGTCGTGATGGTCGTGCCCGTGATCGTGCCCCTGCCCGTGATCGTGGCCGCAGGTGCTGTGGTCGTGGGCCGCGTTCTCGGGCCGGAAGGCCCGCGAGACCAGGCTCGCGAGGCAGCCCTGGCCGCGCACCAGCTCGGCCGTGGCGGCACTGGCCGGGATGTAGAGCGCCTCCGCGGCGATCTCGGCGGGGACGTGGCTGCTGCCGAGCTGCCAGGCCAGGCGCATCAGCCGGGCCGGGTTCTCGGCGCGCACGGCGAACAGATCCTCCGCGGCGGCCCGCACCGCCACGAGCCGGCCGTCGTCGAGGCGCAGCGCGTCGCCGTCATCGAGGGTCGCGGCCTTGGTCAGCGCCACCGCGAAGCCGAGGCCCCCCTCGGCGACCAGGGTTCCCGGGAGCGCGGCCCGGCCCGCGTGGTCGAGGCTCACCGTGTCGGCGACGCGGTCGGGGCGCACCGCGGCCCGGCGGACGATCGTGGTGGCTGTCGGCATGGGACCCTCGGACAAGACCTGCTGCACCCCGGCCGGGGTGCCCCTCGGGGCCGAGGCATAGGGCGAGACCGGAACCGGGCGCAACTCCGGTCCCGGGCCGATGGAACCTTAGCCGTAGGCTCGCCATTAGCATTCCTGCTAAGCTCGGCGCGATCCGCCACGATCACGGCCAACGGCCGGACCGGATGCCAAGGGAGTTCTGGGGACCATGAAGAAGCTGACTGCCGCCGCCCTCGCCACCATCGCCGCCCTCTCGCTCGGCGCCTGCAACACCCCCGAGGACCGGGCGCTGGGCGGTGCCGGCCTCGGTGCGCTCACCGGCGCGGCGATCGGCGCGGCCGCCACGGGCCGCGCGGGCGGTGCCCTCGCCGGTGCGGCGATCGGCGGCGCCGGCGGCGCCATCGTGGGCGCCTCGACCGCGCCCGCCTGCCCCTACGGCACCTACCGGGACGCCTACGGCAACGTCTACTGCCGCTGAGACGGGGGCGGGCCGGGCGCGTCCCGGCCCTTCCGCGGGGCTTGAGGAGCGGCTATCCCGGCCCTCGGCCGGGGCGTCCCGGTGCCGGACGCAAAGCCCCTCGCGATGATCGCACCGAGTCCACGAATCGCCCCGGAACCGGTCTGGCCATGAATGCGGCGGCCGAGTCCCAGGGCGTCTGGGGCAAGATCGGAGGCGCCGGCCTCGGCCTCGCGATCGGCGGTCCCCTCGGGGCGCTGGTCGGCGGCGTCGCCGGCCATTTCCTGCTCGACCGGGTCGGCGCGCCCTTCGGCCGGACGCCCCGGGACGTGGTGTTCACCACCGGCTTGGTGGCGCTGGCCGCCAAGATGGCCAAGTCCGACGGCGTGGTGCTGCCCTCCGAGGTCGAGGCCTTCGGCCGGGTCGTGCGGGTGGACGCGGCGGCGCGGCCTGGGGTCGAGCGCCTGTTCGACCTCGCCAAGAAGACGACGAACGGTTTCGAGGCCTATGCGCGCCAGCTCGCCGCGACCTTCGGCGACGAGCCGGCCCTGCTCGAGGACGTGCTCGACGGTCTGTTCCAGATCGCCGGCGCCGACGGGGCGCTCCACGAGGCGGAGGAGCGCTACCTGCGCGCCGTCTCGGGCATCTTCGGCTTCGACGAGGCCGCGTTCCAGCGGATCGCCGCCCGGCACGTGCGGCTGCCGGACGACCCCTACGCGGTCCTCGGGCTCGACCGGGACGCCGACGTGGCGGCCCTGAAGGCCCGCCACCGGGCGCTGGTCGCCGAGCACCATCCCGACCGGGCGCTGGCCCGGGGCCTGCCCGCCGAGGCGGTGGCGATCGCCACCCGGCGGCTGGCCGCCATCAACGCCGCCTACGACCGGATCGCGCAGGAGCGCGGGGTGCGGTGAGCCTCACCCCGGACAGCCCCCTCGCCCGCCGGGTCGCCCCCTCGCCGAACCACGGCGCGCGCCGGGGCGGGCGCCTCGACACGCTGGTCCTGCACTATACCGGCATGGACAGCGCCGCCGCCGCCCTGGCGCGGCTGCGCGACCCGCTGAGCGAGGTCTCGGCGCATTACCTCGTCTTCGAGGATGGCGGCCTCGTCCAGATGGTGCCGGAGGCGCGCCGGGCCTGGCACGCGGGCGCGGGCGCCTGGAAGGGCGAGACCGACCTCAATTCCCGCTCGATCGGGATCGAGATCGTCCATCCGGGCCATGCCGGCGGGCTGCCGCCCTACCCGGAGGCGCAGGTCGCCGCGGTGATCGCGCTGGGCCGAGACATCCTCGGCCGCTGGCCGATCCCGCCGGAGCGGGTGCTCGCCCATTCCGACATCGCCCCCGAGCGCAAGGAGGATCCCGGCGAGACGTTTCCGTGGGACAGCCTCGCGGCGGCGGGGATCGGCCATTTCGTGCCGCCGGCACGCCTCCGGGACGGACGGTTCTTCGCCCAGGGCGATGTCGGCCAGCCCGTGGAGGCGCTGCAGGCGATGTTCGCCCTCTACGGCTACGACCTGCCGGTTTCCGGGGTGTTCGACGCACGCACGCACGCGGTGGTCACCGCGTTCCAGCGCCACTTCCGGCAGGCGCGGGTCGACGGCGTGGCCGATGCCTCGACCATCACCACCCTGCGCGACCTGATCGCGGCCCTCGGCTGACGCATGTCCAGAGCGTTTTTCCCGTTTTGGCGGGGCGTCGGGGTAAAACGCCGACCCGCGCGGAGGGAGATGTTTCGCGCCGCCGCAGCACCGATGGCTGCGATACCCGAGTCTACTTCAGATAGACACGTGTGTCTGTGAATTGAACTGAAAGTAAAAATCTATTTTTTCAAGCATTCATGTCTTGCAGACAGGTGCTGTTCAGATTGTTTTCCATACTGGCATCCGTGAGCGGATCCACGACGGCCGCTACCCTGCCTATGAGCTGGCGGACATGAATAAGCCAATATCATCCATGGCCTTCGCGCTTCTCTTCTGTCTTGGCGGATGCGGAAAGTCGGGCTTGACCAGCGAAGAGATCGAGAAGGCATTTCGATCCATGGCTCCTTTCAACGAGCGAACGTCGCCGGCCTTTCATGATTTCAAGGTCCGCCGGTGCGATGCCGTAACGGATGACAAGGTCTTCAACTGCGAATTCCAGTTTATGCAGATGGGCAGAACGGAGGTTGCGAAGGCGCAGTTCAGCCGCAGCCGTGATGGCTGGGCGATGGTCGATTTCGCCTCGATCGCCTCCTACAACGATTCGAAATAGAACCCGGACGGCCGGGGCATCGACCCGCGCAGGATCGCGCCTGGCCCGGGGGATGCGCAGGCATCGTCGGCGAATCGTCCGGGGTCGGCGCCGGGCCCCGCTCCCGTTTCCCGGATCGCGGCGCGCACGGCGAAGCCGGGGAGCCCTACGCCCCGTGTGCCCGGGCCTCACGCTCGGGCTGGCCCGTGTCCCGCTGCGCCTTGTCCTCGCCGCGGGTCCGCCACAGGCTGTAGCCGACGCCCGCCGCCAGCAGCGCCAGCGTCACCACGAGGGAGACCCAAGGCGGGACCGCCACGAGGCCGAACGTGTCGGCGACCACGATCTTGGCGCCGATGAAGATCAGGATGAAGGCGAGCGCGGTCTTGAGATAGGCGAAGCGGTCGACCATCGCGGCCAGCGCGAAGTAGAGGGCGCGCAGCCCCAAGATCGCGAAGATGTTGGAGGTGTAGACCACGAAGGTGTCGGTGGTGATCGCGAAGATCGCCGGCACGCTGTCGACGGCGAAGATCACGTCGGCGCCGTTGACCAGCACCAGGGCGAGCGCCAGCGGCGTGAACCACAGGGCCCTGCGGCCGGTCTTCGGGTCGGTCCTGCGCACCGCGAAGCGCTGGCCGTGCAGGTCGGGCGTGACCCGGAAGGTCGTCTTGAACCAGCGCACGACGGCGCTGTTCTGGAAGTCACCCGCCTGTTCCTCGCCCGAGAGCAGGATCTTCAGCCCGGCGTAGATCAGGAAGGCGGCGAAGAGCGAGAGCACCCAGTGCACCTGATGCACCAGGGCGGCGCCGAGCCCGATCATCAGGCCGCGCAGCAGCACGGCGGCCAGGATGCCCCAGAGCAGGACCCGGTGCTGGGCGGCGCGCGGGACGCCGAGAGCCGTGAGGATCATGGCGATGACGAAGACGTTGTCCATCGACAGCGACTTCTCGACCACGAGGCCGGTGACGTATTCCTCGCCCGCCTGGGAGCCGAGATACCACCAGACCCAGCCGCCGAAGGCGAGACCCAGGGCGAGGTAGAAGCCGGTGAGCAGGAGGCTCTCCCGGACGCCGATCTCGTGCTCCTTGTCCCGGTGCAGGAGGCCGAGGTCGAAGGCGAGCAGGCAGGCGATCAGGACGTGGAAGCCGAGCCACATCCACAACGGCTTGCCGAGCCATACGACGGTAAGGACGTCCATCATGCGCGGGACCTGATGCTGATTCCGAATGGAAAGCATCGGCTCCGACATCACGGGCGCTGAGAAGCGCCCGCCAGAGGGGCCCGCAGCCGATGGGGCCGAGGTAAGCGGTGATCCGGGCGAATCAAGGGCAGGCGCGGCGGCTGACGGCCGGGTGGAGCGCGCCCCGCCGAGGTGGAGACCGGTTCGGCGTCAGCGAGCCCGTCGCATCGCGGATCTGGCGCCGCCCGCGATCGGGGGGCGGATCTAGATCCGGAACGGGAGCGAGTGGCCGAAATTGGCCACCACGGCTTCGGCCGAGACGATCTGCTGGCTGTCGAAGAAGGCCTCCAGCGCCGCCCGGTCGTTGGGCATCGCGTGAAACTCCGCGACGATGTCGAGATAGCGATCCTCCAGGACGGTCGAGGACGGATCGAGGTTGGTGAGGCAGACCAATCCGGTCGGGGCGCAATCGACGAGGATCACCCTGAGATCCGGACGGTATTTCTGGATGATGGGGATGATCTTCCAGACATCACCCGTCCAGGCCGCCGCCCACGGACCGGGCGTCCGCCCCGGTGTATTGTTCTGCCGTTCGATCATCTCGCCGTCGAACGGCAGGCAGTCGTGGATGGTGATCAAGCCGGAGCGGCCGGACAACCGCTCGGTGTTGTACACGTCCCGAAGCAGGTATTCGAACAGATGCATGCCGTCCAGGAATGCGAAATCCAACGGTCCGGCGGACCGGACTTCGTCGGCGTGATCGCGGAAAAACCGATCGCTCGTCATCCGATAGAGGCGCAACGACTCCTTCCCCGCCGTCGGATCGACCGTCAAGGCGAACCCAGGATCGACGCCGAAAGCGGAGGGGACGGAGATCTTGGACAGATTGATCCCGTTTTGGACACCGATTTCCAGGTAGGTCCGTGCTTCCCGCTCGAGGACGAGCCGTGCGATGAAGTCCTGGTAGAGCAGGCCAGTATAAGGGGAGTCCGTTATCTGTGCCATGGTCTATCGTTCCCCGTCGCGCCATCGATTCGGCCGGCGTCGAATGCTGTGCAGGATGTCCGCAAGCCTGGACTTGTCGAGAGCCTATCGAACTCTGTCGGCATACGCCTTCAGCAGGGCGCCGGTGTAGTTGAGAGCCGCCCCCTTGCAAAGCACGTTCTCGGCGAAGTGCGACCCGGCCGCCGCGATGGGCGCGTATAGACCCGGGGACCGCCGCTCCTCCCGGACGATCGCGATGACCTGTTCCTCGCTGGTGATGTCCAACATGTTGCGGCCGTCGATCAGGCCGCTGGAGTAATGCAGCAGGCAATTGCTCCTGTATTTCATCAGCACGCAGTTGCTCTTCAATATGATCGCCGGCCTGGAGCAGGCCGCTCCATTGCCGTCGAGGGACAGCGCGAACTTGCCGCGGTAGGTAAAGTCCCAGTCGAGGGGGCCGGTGCCGAAACCTTCGGCGCGCATCAGGGCATCGGCGTCCGGATCGCATTGCACGACCGAGGTCAGCCTGAAGTCGACCTCGGGGCGATCGGCGAAGAACCGCGCTGCGCGCAATCGGGGGAAGCGGGCCCCGCACACCGCGTCCGCCGTGATGTGACCGCCGCCCGTGGTCGATCCGCAGAAGGTGGCCACCGGCGTCTTGTCCGCGTAGGCGCGGTGGTCTTGCGGAGCCGCCCCGAGATAGTCGAGGGCGATGAGGTCGACATCGGGTAGGAGCAGGTTGCGCTGGCCGGCCAACTTCTGAAACGAGAAGACGGGAAGCCCTTCATGGTCCGGCGCCTCATCCTGGATGTCGACCGCGATCAGCATGTCTCGCCGCGTGGGAAAGGCGCGGAACGTTTCGATCAATAGCCTCAGGTAGCAGTGAAATCTCGATACGTAACTAGGATATACGAATACGTCCGCGGGCTTGTCGAGAAGGCTGACGGTATCGTCCGTTGCTTGGAACAGGCCGATGGACGGAGAAGTGTTCAATCGTTTCAGGCGATCATTCAGGTCGACGATGTCGAAGGAGGCATCCTGCCACGGCCGCATCTGATCCGCGACGAAGCTGGTCAGCAACGTGCCTGTATCAGGGGGAGATCGGCCGGTCATCATGCGCTCTTGAACCTAGACAATACGGGGCCTGACATCGGCGGCCGCGGGATCGCAGACCATGCCGTCCCGATCGATCACCGGCGCCGATACGGCAAGTGGCCGACATCGATGATGGAAGCGGCGATGCAGGAGCGATCATCGCAGGCGAGGGCGCACCATAATGCATCCGCGATAGGCGGTACAGTCAAGCTCGTGGTCTCTGCCTCGCTGCCGTCGCGCGGCGCGCGATGCAAGCGCGTCGTCTCTGTCCCGGGGGCCGGCACCCGCCGTTCGGAACGATGCGCCGGCTACGGCCCGACGCCATCCTGGCGGTGGGGAGGCCCGATCGGCTCGGCCGCGTCGCCCTCCGGATGCCCGCCCGCGGCCGGCCCGCCGTCCATCGTCGGCGAAGAGCGCTCGCCGAGCGGCCGCTCCTCCATCAGCGCCAGGAACGCGAAGGCCGCCAGGAGCCCGAGGCAGGCGGCCACGAACACGAAGCGGAACGTCAGGGCGAGGCGGGCCGGGTCGGCCCCGCGGATCAGGCTCTCCACGTCGTGGCCCCCGGGCGCACCCGCGACGCCGCCCAGCACGATCGTGCCGAAGGCCGCCACGATCAGGGCTCCGCCGAGGGACCGAAAAAAATTCATCGACGCCGTGGCGATGCCGAGCTGGTGGCGCGTCACCGCGTTCTGGATCGCGATGGTGGAGAGCGGCAAGATCGTCCCGATCCCCATGGAGAGCAGCGCGAACAGCAGCTCCATCAGCCAGAAGGGCAGCGCCCGCCCCTGCCACGCGATGACGGCGCAGCAGGCGATGCTGAGGCTCATCATGGCGAGCGGCACGCGCTTGTAGTGCCGGAAATAGATCATCGACCGGCCCGACAGCGTCGCGCCCGTGACGGTGCCGACCATCAGCGGCACCAGGGCCAGGCCGGATTCGCTCGCCGAGAGGCCGATCACCCCTTCGAGGAAGATCGGCACGTAGATGGTCAGCCCGATGAAGGTGCCCATGGCGAAGCAGGCGGCCAGCGTCGCGCTGTAGACCACTTGGTTCCGCAGCACCTCGGTGGGGATCAGCGGCTCGGCCGCCGTGGCGAGCCGCGCCGCGAAGCCGCCGCCGAGCAGGAGGGCCAGGGCGAGGAGGCCGAGGACCGGCGCGGAACTCCACGGGTAGCGCACGCCGCCCCAGCTCAGGGCCAGCAGCAGGGCGATGGAGCCGGAGACCATCAGGGCGGCCCCGGGCCAGTCCAGCCGGTGCTGGCGGTCGTGGCGCGGCAGGCGCTTCAGGTTGGCGTTGGTCAGCGCGAAGGCGAGGCAGCCGATCGGCAGGTTGATCCAGAAGATCAGCGACCAGTGCAGGTGCTCGGCGAAGAAGCCCCCGAGCAGCGGCCCGGCCACCGAGGCCGCCACGAACACGCCGGCGATCACCACCTGATAGCGCGCCCGCTCCTTGGGCGACATGATGTCGGCCAGGATGGTCTGCGCCAGCGCGATCAGCCCGCCGCCGCCGATGCCCTGGAGGCCCCTTGCCAGCGCCAGCGTCACCATCGTCGGCGCGAGCGCGCAGGCCAGCGACCCGAGCACGAAGGTCGCGATGGCGATCAGCAGCATGATCCGCCGGCCGTGGATGTCGGACAGCTTGCCGTAGAGCGGGGTCACCGCCGTGGAGGCCAGCAGGTAGGCGGTGACGATCCAGGGGAGGTTGGCGGCGTCGCCCAGCGCCAGCCCGATGGTCGGCATCGCGGTGGCCACGATGGTCTGGTCGAGGGCCGCGAGCAGCATCGCGGTCATCAGGCCGTAGACGATCGCCCGGATCTCGAGGGGACTGAGGCGGGCCTGCGCGGCGGAGGCGGCCGGCGTGGACGGGGCGGCGTCCGCTTCGGTCGCGGGGACGGTGGTGGAGAGCGCCACGGGTTGGAAGCCTCTTTCTGGTCCGCGCCGGACCGGCCGGCTGGACGGGAACGAGGTCGCAGCGTCACGGTTGCGCGGGCGATACGGCATTCGCTGCCAAACTGGACACCGGTTCGGCGCCAGCGAGCGCGTAACCACAGGGGCGTTAACGACGCGCAGCCCCGGATCCTACGCGGCCCGCGGTCACCTGCCTTGTGCCTGAGACGGGGTGAAAGCTGTGCCGGCACGCTCCAGGTATCCGGGCACGGCAGGCGCCGGAGCGAAGGGCTGCATCCGGCATCGGATCCGGATCGGCCCTGATTTGCCTCACGCGACGGCCGGCGCATAACTCGACGATGGCCGACATCATCTACCGTGCCGCGCGGGCGACCGACGCGCTGACCATCGCTGCGATCCACGTGGCTAGCTGGCGGGACGCCTATCGTTCACTCCTCGATCCGGTCTTTCTCGCCGGCCCTATCGAAGACGATCGCCGCTCCCATTGGCTCGGGAAATTCGACACGCCGTCCGCGAATTTCCTGGTGGACGTCGCCGCGACCGCCGATGGAAACCTTGTCGGTTTCGCCGCGACACACCGTGATCGCGATCCGCGCTGGGGCAGCTTGCTGGACAACCTGCACGTCCTTCCGGAGATGCGGGGCAGGAAGATCGGTGAGGCCCTGCTGCGCTCGGCGGCGCGCGCCCTTGCCTCTCGGCAGGCGGACGATGGCCTGCACCTCTGGGTTTTCGAGGCCAACGCGGCTGCCCTCCGGTTCTATACGCGTTTGGGCGGCCATGTTGTTGAACGGAAACTGTCGCAGGCCCCGATCGAAAACGACAGGATGATTCTGCGGGTTCATTGGCCGGCACTGTCGGACTTGCTTTAGAGCATCATCCCGAAAGGCGGTTTCCGGCTTTCGGGAAAAGTTGATGCACTTAAAGACCTAGCGCATCGTCCCGGTTCTGATATCCGGGACGACGCGCTGGAGATCGGGGCAGGCTCGCACGGCCACCCCAGCCAGACGGTCCGGCCCCGGAAGGCCGGCCGGCCGCGGCCCCATCTTGACAGACCCGCGCCGCCTGCCGCTCTCCAGGCGGATGCCCGACGACATCCATGACATCGCCCGAGAGGTGGCCATCGTGGGCGGCGGACCGGCCGGGCTGGCCGCGGCTGAGGTGCTGGCGCAGGCTGGCCACGCGGTCACGGTGTACGACCGGATGCCGTCGGTGGGCCGCAAGCTGCTGATCGCCGGGCGCGGCGGCCTCAACCTCACCCACAGCGAGCCCCGGGGGGCGTTCCTGTCCCGCTACCATCCGGCCGGCCACCTGGACGCCGCCATCGCGGCCTTCCCCCCGGAGGCCCTGCGGGACTGGTGCGCGGAACTCGGCGAGCCGACCTTCGTCGGCTCGAGCGGGCGGGTCTTTCCGCAGAGTTTCAAGGCCTCGCCCCTGCTGCGGGCCTGGCTGGCGCGGTTCGACCGGCTCGGGGTCCGGATCCGCACCCGCCACCGGCTCGCGGCGATCGCCGAGGAGTTGTCTTCCGCGGACCCGGGAGATCCCGATTCCGGGGCGGGATCGCCGCACCTGCAGCTCTATTTCGAGACGCCGGACGGCCCCCTCGTGGCCCGCCCCCGGGCCGCCCTCCTGGCCCTCGGCGGGGCGAGCTGGCCGCGGCTCGGCTCGGACGGGCGCTGGGTGCCGCTGCTGGAAGGGCTCGGCGTGGCGGTGGAGCCCCTGCGCCCGGCCAATGCCGGTTTCACCGTGGCGTGGTCCGCCCTGTTCCGGGCGCGCTTCGCCGGGGCGCCGCTCAAGCGGGTGGCGCTCGCCTGCGACGGCAAAGCCGTCCGGGGCGAGGCGGTGATCACCGCCGCCGGGATCGAGGGCGGGGCGGTCTACGCCCTGTCGCGTCCCCTGCGCGAGGCGGTGGCGGCGCGGGGCCACGCCCGGCTGCTCGTGGACCTGCGCCCCGACCTGACCCGGGAAGCCCTCGCCCGCCGCCTCGCCGGCGCCCGACCCGGCGACTCGGCCGCGACCCGGCTGCGCAAGGCCGCGGGGCTCGCGCCCGTGGCGGCGGGCCTGCTGCGCGAGGCCGCCGGGGCCGCGCTCCCCGCGGAGCCCGAGGCGCTCGCCGGGCTGATCAAGGCCGCGCCGCTCACCCTCACCGGCTCCGCGCCGATCGACCGGGCGATCTCGACGGCGGGCGGGGTCCGGCTCGACGCCCTCGACGGGCGGTCGATGCTGCGCGCCCATCCCGGCCTGTTCCTGGCCGGGGAGATGCTCGACTGGGAGGCCCCGACCGGCGGCTACCTGCTCCAGGGCGCCTTCGCGGGCGGCCGGGCCGCCGCCGCCGGGCTGCGCGACTGGCTGCGCGGCGCCGGTGGCTGAGGCGCCGGCCTCACGGCCGCGCGCAGAACCCGACGATGCCCGCGGCCTCCGCCGGGCAGCCGGCGCCCTCCCCGTCATAGACCGGGGCGCCGGCCTTGAGGCAATGGGCCGTGACCAGCGTTTCTTCCGATGGGCAGGTGATGGTGCAGCCGCCCGCGCAGTCGGACTTGCGCACGGCCCGGAGGGCGGACGCGCCGGCCTCGCCCCGGGGCCCTGCCCCGCCCGGTGATCCCGCCTGACCGCCGGGACCCGGCGGACCCTGAAGGCCCGGGGCGCCCGGATCGCCCTTCGGACCCGGCGCGCCCTGTGGGCCGACCGGACCGTTGGGGCCGGCCTCGCCCCGGGGTCCGACAGCCCCCTGCGGGCCGGTCTCACCCTTGTCGCCCGCCTCGCCCTTGGCACCGGTCATCCCGGGCGGGCCCGCGGCGCCCTGGGGGCCGGGCGGTCCCTCGGGGGCGCAGTTGGCCACCACCGCCTCGCGCTCGTCCGGATCGGACTTGAGCGTCACCACGCAGGTCGCGGGCCGATAGGGGAGCCGGACGGTGAACCGCCCGCGCCGGTCGGCCTGGACCGAGATGTCGTCGTCCAGGACCACGATCGCCCCCGGCTTGCGCACCGAGCCCGAGATGCGCAGGTCGCCAGCCTCGATCCGGGCGTCGTAGACCATGATCGGCTGGCTCGGGGCCTGCGCGTGCCGGGGCCGCGGCCTGGCCTGGCGCGGGGGCGCCTCGGAGGATGGGGCGGGGCCGGGATCCGGCGGCTGCTGCGCGAAGGCCGCCCCCGAGAGGGCGAGCAGGATCGTCAAGGCGAGGGCTGGGCGCATGCTCGGACCGTGTCGGCCGCGTCTGGCGCGGCACACGACTTGTGGTCCCGGGCCGCGGACCCGGTCAACCGTGGCTTTGGTCGCGGGCGGCCCGGCCGATTCCACAGGCGTCCACATCCATCCACAGGCCAAGCCGCTGAACCAGCGTCCAATTCCGCGACCCTGCGGAAACGGTTTGAACGTGTTCCTGTTATGTTCCTATCGTCCGGCATGATCGGAGCACGCGCAGATGGGGCTGGACCCTGCGAACCAGACCGGGCGGGATCCCGCTCCCGGCAGCCCCCGGGAGCAGCTGGCGGCCCTGCGGGTGCGCCTGGCGGGTCCCGGCGCCCCGGCGGCCCCGCGACCGGTCCTGCCGCTGGGCCTGACGGCGGTCGACGCGCATCTGCCCGGCGGCGGGCTGGCCCTCGGGCCGCCGCACGAGGTCGCCCCGGCCGAGCCTGCGGATGCGAGCGCGGCCCTGGGCTTCGCCCTGGCGCTCTGCGCCCTCCACCTCGCCCGCGCGGAGGGCGCGGCGCTGATCGCCGCCGCGCCGAACCAGCCCCTGCCCCACGGTCACGGCCTGGCCGGCCTCGGCCTCGATCCGGCCCGGCTGCTGCTCTTGGAGGCCGGCAGCGACGCGGAGGTGCTCCGCGCCCTGGAGGCGGCGCTCCACGCCCGCGCCCTGCCGGCGCTCGTCGGTCTGCTCGCGGACGGCCTGCCGCTGAAGCCGGGCCGGCGCCTGCAGCTCGCCGCCGAAGGGGGGGAAGGCGACGCGCCGCCGCTCCTGGTGATCCTGCGGCCCGCCGAGGCCGGGCTGCCCAACGGTGCCGCCACCCGCTGGCGGATCGCCTCGGCCCCGGCCGCCCGGGACCGGTTCGGCACCCTGGACAACCCGCGCTGGCGGGCGCGGCTCGAGCGCTGCCGCAACGGGCGGGGCGGCGCCTGGCTTCTGGAGTGGGACCATGCCGCGCATCGTCTGCGTCTGCCTGAGCCACTGGCCCGTGACGCGGCTGCGGCGGGCCGGTCTCGCGCCTGATCAAGGCCCGCTCGCGGTGGCGGCCGAGGGGGCCGGCGGCCTGCGGTTCCTCGCCCTCGACCCGGAGGCCCGCGCCCTGGGCCTGCGGCCCGGCGAGCCCCTGGGCCGGGTCCGGGCGCGGATCGGCGTGCCGCTCCAGGTCCATCCCGCCGATCCCGACTCCGACCGGGCGGCCCTTCTACGGCTCTGCCGCTGGGCGGAGGGCTACGCCCCCGGGGTGGCGCCGTTCGGGCCGGCCGAGGCGGCGGACGGGTTCTATATCGACGTCGCCGGGGCGAGCCATTTGCGCGGCGGCGAGGGGCCCCTCGTGGACGACCTCGCCGGGCGCCTGGCGCGGTCAAAAATCCCCGCCCGGATCGCGCTCGCCGACACGCCCGGCGGCGCCTTCGCGCTGGCCCGCTACGGGGCCTCCGACCGGGTGATCGTACCCCCCGGCGGGGCCGCGGAGCCTCTGCGGGCGCTGCCCGTGGAGGCCCTGCGCCTCGATCCCGGCACGGTCTCGGGCCTGCGGCGGCTCGGCCTGCGCCGGGTCGGCGAGATCGACGCGCTGGCCCGGGGGCCGCTCGCCCGCCGCTTCGGCGAGGCGCTGCTGCTGCGCCTCGACCAGGCGATGGGCCGCCGGCCCGAGCCCCTGGCGCCGCTCACCGCGGAGGCCGCGTATCGGGCCGCCCGGGGCTTCCTCGACCCGATCGGCCGGCAATCGGACATCGTCGTCACCGCCCGGCTGCTGATGGCCGAGATCGCCCCCCGGCTGGAGCGGGACGGGCTCGGCGCCTGCGCCCTGCGCCTCGTGCTGTACCGGGTCGACGGGGTGATGCGCGTCCTCGATCTCGGCCTGTCCTGGCCCGAGCGCTGCCCCGAGCGCGTCGCCGCCCTGGTCTCCCTGCGCCTCGACCGCCTCGGCGCCGGCCTCGATGCCGGCTTCGGCTTCGAGACCGTGGCGCTCACCGTGACGGTGACGGGCGCCCTGTCGGCCCGCCAGACGGAACTCGGGGCGGCGCCCGAGGGCGACGGCATCGACGCCCTCGCGGACGCCCTGGCGCAGCGCCTCGGCCGGCCGCTCCTGCGCCTCGGGGCGCGGGCGAGCCACATCCCGGAGCGGGCCGCCCAGCCCCTCCCCTGGACCCGCGCCCCGACATCCTGGCCGGATCACCGCCCGCCCCGGCCCCTGGTGCTGTTCCCCCGGGGCGAGGCCGCCCTCGACGTGCTGTCCACGGTGCCCGAGGGACCGCCCCGGCGCTTCCGCTGGCGCGCCCGGATCCACGCGATCGTCCATGCCGAGGGGCCGGAGCGGATCGCGGCCGAGTGGTGGCACGCGCCCGGCGCGGCCCGGGACTATTACCGGGTGGAGTGCGAGGCCGGCCGGCGGCTCTGGCTCTACCGCGACGGGCCGCACGCCCCCGGCCGCCCGGCCGCGTGGTTCGTCCACGGGGTGTTCGCGTGAGCCATCCCGCCTACGCCGAGCTCGCCCTCACCACGAATTTCTCGTTTTTGCGCGGCGCCTCGCATCCGCAGGAATACGTCGTGCAGGGGGCGGCCTACGGGTTCGCGGCCCTCGGGATCGCCGACCGCAACACGGTCGCCGGGGTGGTGCGGGCGCATGCGGCGGCGCAGGCCCTCAAGGCGGAGGGTTTGACGATCCGCATCCTGCCGGGGGTGCGCCTCGTCACCGAGGACGGGTTCGAGGCCGTGACCTATCCCGCGGACCGGCAGGCCTGGGGCCGCCTGTGCCGGCTGCTCACCCGAGGGAACCGGCGCAGCCGCAAGGGGGCGTGCCAGTTCTCCTTCGCCGAGATGCTGGAGGCCGCCGAGGGACAGATGTTCATCGCTATCCCGCCGGGCCGGCGCCTGCGCCCCCCGGACGGTTTCTTGGGCCGGCTCGAAGCCCTGGCCGCGGCCGCCCCGGGCCGGACCTGGCTCGGGGCGAGCCACGCCAGGCGCGGCGATGAGCGCCGCCGGCTCGGTCTGCTGGCCGAGCTGGGCGAACGCTCCGGAGCGCCCATGGTGGCGGTCTCGGACGCGCTCTACCACCATCCCGACAGGCGCCCGCTCCAGGACGTGGTGGCCTGCATCCGTGAGCGCTGCCGGATCGGGGAGGCCGGCTACCGGCTGGAGGCCAATGCCGAGCGCCACCTGAAGTCGCCCGCCGAGATGGCCCGGCTGTTCGCCGACCATCCGGAGGCGCTCGCCCGCACGATGGAGATCGCCGAGAGCTGCGACTTCCACCTGTCGCAGCTGCACTACGAGTATCCCGACGAGCCGGTGCCCCCCGGGCGCACGCCCCAGGCATACCTGGAGGAGAAGACCTGGGAGCGGGCGGGCTGGCGCTATGCCGGCACCATCCCGGCCGCCGTCGAGGCGACGCTCCGCGAGGAACTGCAGCTCATCGCCCAGTTGGACTATGCCCGCTACTTCCTGACTCTGTTCGACGTGGTCGAGTTCGCCCGCGGCAAGGGCATCCTCTGTCAGGGCCGCGGCTCGGCGGCCAATTCCGCCGTGTGCTTCTGCCTCGGCATCACCGCCGTGGACCCGTCCAAGCACCGGCTGCTGTTCGCCCGGTTCATCTCGGAGAACCGGGGCGAGCCCCCCGACATCGACGTCGATTTCGAGCACGAACGCCGGGAGGAGGTGATCCAGCACCTCTACGACCGCTATGGCCGGGAGCGGGCCGCCCTCTGCGCCACGGTGATCCACTATCGCCCGCGCATGGCGATCCGCGAGGTCGGCAAGGTTCTGGGCCTCACCGAGGACGTGACCGCTTCGATCGCCGACACGGTCTGGGGCTCCTGGGGCAAGGACGTGCCGGACAAGCACGTGCGCGAGGCCGGCCTCGACCCCGACAACCCCGCGCTCCGGCAGGCGCTCGATCTCGCCCACCAGCTGATCGGCTTCCCCCGCCACCTGTCGCAGCATGTCGGCGGCTTCATCCTGACCCGCGGCCGCCTCGACGAGACCGTGCCGGTGGGCAACGGCGCCATGGCGGACCGGACCTTCATCGAGTGGGACAAGGACGACATCGACGCGATCGGCCTGATGAAGGTCGACGTGCTGGCGCTGGGCATGCTGACCTGCCTCAAGCGCGGCCTCGATTTTTTGGAGAAGGACCACGGCGCCTTCTACGAGACCCTGGCCGACCTGCCCCCGGAGGATCCCGAGACCTACGCGATGCTGGCGAAGGCCGATTCCGTCGGCGTGTTCCAGGTCGAGAGCCGGGCGCAGATGTCGATGCTGCCGCGCCTCAAGCCGAAGGAATTTTACGACCTCGTGGTCCAGGTCGCGATCGTGCGCCCCGGCCCGATCCAGGGCGACATGGTCCATCCCTACCTGCGGCGGCGCTCGGGGATCGACCCGGTGGTCTATCCGGCCCCGCATCCGGACCACGGGCCGGCGGACGAGCTGCACACGGTGCTGCACAAGACCTATGGGGTGCCGCTGTTCCAGGAACACGCGATGCAGATCGCCATCACGGCCGCCGGCTTCACCCCGGCCGAGGCCGACGGGTTGCGCCGGGCGATGGCGACCTTCCGCCATGTCGGCTCGATCGGCGGCTTCGAGCAAAAATTCGTGGGCGGGATGACGCGCCGCGGCTACCCGGCGGAGTTCGCCGAGCGCTGCTTCGCGCAGATCAAGGGCTTCTCCACCTACGGCTTCCCGGAGAGCCACGCGGCGAGCTTCGCGCTCCTGGTCTATGCCTCGGCCTGGATGAAGTGCCGGCACCCGGACGTGTTCCTGGCGGCGATCCTCAACGCCCAGCCGATGGGCTTCTACCAGCCGGCCCAGCTGGTGCGCGACGCCCGCGCCCACGGGGTCGAGGTGCGGGGTGTCTGCGTCAATGCCAGCGCCTGGGACTGCACCCTGGAGCCGGCCGGGGATCCGAAGCGGCACGCGGTGCGCCTCGGCCTGCGGCAGGTGAGCGGTCTGCCCGAGGCCGCCATGCACCGGCTCGTGCGGTTGCGGGCCAACGGCTATGCCAGCATCGAGGGCCTGCAGGCGGCCCTCGCCCTGCCCCGCAACGCCCTGGAGCGGCTCGCCGAGGCCGACGCGTTCCGGTCGCTCGGCCTCGACCGGCGCGCCGCCCTGTGGATGGTGCGCACCCTGGAGGGGACCTCGGCCCGCAGGGCGGCCAAGGCCGACGGCGCCGAGCGCCGCGGCCACCTGCTGGAGGCGCCCCTGCCGCTGTTCGCCTGGCACGCCGATGACGGCCTGTTCCGGCACGAGCCGGCGGTGGACCTGCCGTCGCTGCCGCTCTCCGAGGCGGTGGCCGAGGATTACGCCGCCACCGGCCTGTCGCTGCAGGGGCACCCGGTCGCGTTCTTCCGCGGCCGGCTCGCCCGGATCGGCGCGATCCCGGCCCGGGCCCATCTCGATCCGGCCCTGCCCCAGGGCGCCCGGGTCACGGTGGCGGGCCTCGTGCTGATCCGCCAGCGGCCGGGCACCGCCAAGGGCGTGGTCTTCCTGACCCTGGAGGACGAGACCGGCATCGCCAACGTGATCGTCTGGAAGACGGTGTTCGAGGCCAACCGCCGGGCCGCCATGCAGGCCCGGTTCCTCGCCGTGCGCGGCCGGGTGCAGCGAGCCGAGGGGGTGGTCCATCTGGTGGCCGAGGGATTCCGCGATCTCACCGAATTCCTGCGCGACCTGCGCGCGGCCGGGATGAAGCTGCCGCCCGAGACCACGGATTTCGGCGCGCCCCCGGACCGGCGGGTGTATCCGAGCCGGGATTTCCACTGAGGCCGGCCCGGATCGCCGCCGCGGGCGCGCCGGCCCGCGCGGCCCAGGTGCGGCGTTCTGTCTATCCCAATCCGGCGCCAAAGCGCCCCGGCCCTGAACCCATCGCGTGGATCGTCCGTTAAGGCAGCGCTTGTGACTGCGCAGGCAGAAGCCGATTGCCGGAGGTGACGAACGCCGGGCACGAAAGAGCAGGGACGATGGAACAACCCGACGCCTGGCATCAGACGGACCAGCTCGACGCCGCGCCGGGCAAGGGCGATCCGTTCGCCGCGGCGGTGCGCGCCACGCGGATGGCGATGATCATCACCAATCCGCGCCTGCCCGACAACCCGATCGTGTACGTCAACGACGCCTTCCTGCGGATGAGCGGCTACACGCGGTCCGAGGTGCTCGGCCACAATTGCCGGTTTCTCCAGGGCGCACAGACCGACCACGGCGCCGTCGCCCTGATCCGCGAGGCGGTCGAGGCCCGCACCGATATCGCGATCGACATCCTGAACTATCGCAAGGACGGGACGCCGTTCTGGAACGCGCTCTATCTCAGCCCGGTCGCCGACGAGTCCGGCGAGGTTCTGTTCTTCTTCGCCTCGCAGCTCGACGTCACCGACCGCGTCGACGCGCATATGCAGATCCAGCAGGAGAAGGACCGCTTCGAGGCCGAGGTCGCCAAGCGCACCCGGGACCTGACCGATGCCCTGGCCACGCAGACCATGCTGGTCCACGAGGTCGATCACCGGGTGAAGAACAACCTCCAGATGATCGCGGCGCTGCTGGCCATGCAGACCCGGGCGATCACCGATCCCGCGGCGCGCGCCGCCATGGAGGCGATGCTGACCCGGGTCGAGGCCCTCGGCACGGTCCATCGCCGACTCTACCAATCCAACAACGTCGAGCGTTTCGACGTGGCCGAGTTCGCCCGCGACCTCGCCAACGACCTGGTCCGCGGCTCCGGCCGCGACCGGATCCGCCTGCACCTGGACCTGGAGACCGTGGAGATCCCGGTCGCTAAGGCGCCGCCGGTGGCGTTGATGATGAACGAGTTGATCACCAACGCCCTCAAGCACGCCTTCCCGGACGACCGCCCGGGGCGGCTCTCGGTGACGGTGGCGCCGGACGGCACGCATGTCACCATCAAGATCGCCGATGACGGCGTCGGCATGCCGGTTCAGGCGATGGAGCAGCGCTCCTTCGGAAAGCGCCTGATCGGTACGCTCTGCCGCCAGCTCAATGCCAGCATCGCCTGGATGACCAATGATCCGGGCACGATCGTCAGCATACGCCTGCCGCGCGAGATGGCCGGCGGTCTGGAGGCCCCGTGACCGAGCCGCTGCGGATCCTCGTCGTCGAGGACGAAGCCCTCATCCTGATGCAGATTGAGATGATGCTGGAGGAGGCCGGCCACAGCGTCGTGGGGACGGCGATGACCGCGGGCGAGGCCATCGCCCTCGTCCACGAGACCCGGCCCGAGCTGGTCCTCATCGACCTGCGCCTCGGGGACGGCTCCTCGGGTCTCGACGTGGCGCATGCGGTGCGCGATCTCGGCGGCATCACGGCCGCGTTCATGACCGCCAACGCCCGGGCGCTCAGCGACGACATGGCGGGGGCGACGGCGGTGATCGCCAAGCCGTTCACCGGCACGGTGCTTGAGGAATCCCTGGCCTATCTGGAGGATTGCGTGCGCCGGCCGCCGCCGGACGCGCTGGTGCCGGCGGGGATGCGGGTCGCGCCGGCCTGGCTCGCGAGCTTCGCCCAGATGCGGGCCTGACCTCGACAGGCGCCGCGCCGCGGGTAGAGTGCCGCCATGCCGAGCCTGACCGTTCCACGCCTCCTCGCCGCCCTGGCCTGCCTGCCGCTCCTGGGATCGGCCACCCGGGCCGATCCCTGCGACGACCTCGCCCGCCAGATCGCGGGGGCCATCGGAGGCAGGGTCGGCAAGCGGGCCGGCCCGAGCATCGACATCCGCCTCGCCGGCCCGATCAAGTTCGACGTGACCTGCCGGGCCGAGCCGATCGTGCAGGCGACCTCCGCCGAGCCCGCCCCCTCGGCGACCTTCTTCCACGACCTGTCGGCGGCCTCCGAGATCCTGATCGGCGAACCGGCCGCGACCGTCGAGCCGATCATCGCCAACGCCTACCGGACGTCCCTGTCAGAGCGGCGCAAGTCGTTCATCCAGCAGAGCGGCTGGTCGGCCTCCTGCTACACCGACCCGGGCAGCACTACGATGCGCACCCTGTGCTCGGTGGGGCGCATCCCGCCGGAATGACGCGCCCTTGACCGAGTGGAGCGCCGGCGGGATCCTCGATCTGCGTCGACTTGGCCCGGGCTGCCCACGATGATCCCATGACGATTCTCGAGACTCCGCCCGTCCACAGGACCGATCCCCACCAAGGATTCTGGGACTTCATCGAGACGCGGCCTGATGAGGAGAAATGGGAACTCATCGGGGGCCAGATCGTGATGCAGGCCCAACCCAACCTCGTTCATCAGTTCATTGCCAGCGCCTTGCAGCGATTTCTCGACGGCGGCCTCAGGCGGATAGGCTCACCACGCGTTACCCTGCAGAATCCCGCCGTCGACCTATGGCCGGTTCGCGAGGGCCATATCTACGTGCCCGACGTTGCGGTTCTCGATCTGGCCGACATCGAGGCCGGATTGAATGCTGTCGAGCGCTGCTACTTGGCCGCCGAGATCCTGTCTCCGAGCGACCACCGCAGGCTTCCCGGCACGCGCCAGAAGAAGATCGACGTCAAGTGCGCCGGCTACGAAGCCCTGCCGCTGTGCGAGGCCGTGCTCCTGATCGAGCTGAAGAGCCCCGCCCTGACCCTATCGGCGCGAACCCGAGAGACCTGGACCCGCACCCGCCTGACCGGGGACGACCGTCTGGTCCTCCCCGGCTTCGGCCTCGACTGCGCGGTGGCCGACCTCTACGTCCACACGCCCGTTGCGCAGGGCTGATCAGTACTCGATCACGCCGTCCAGCGCGTAATGCTTCACGGTCTTCCGATTGGCGATCAGCTCGTCCACCGTCGGCTCGCCCTTGAGGGCGCGGGCGATGGCGAGCTTCGTCGCCTCGTAGTTGGTCCTGTAGAGGTCCTTCTGGTCGAGGTTGTCGTCCTCGGCGCAGCGCTGATCGAGCCAGATCATGATGATCATGCACAGCTCGTCGAGGCCGTCCTTGGGCAGGATGCCCTCGATGATGCAGTCCACGATCGCGTCGCCGGTGGCTGCTTGGACCACGCCGCCGAGGAGCTCGGCATACTCGGCCGTGTGGATCGTGACCTTGGTGGTCATCATCGTGGCCGGGCGCACCAGCTGATTGAGGTCGCGGACCACGAACATCCGGGTGTGGCCCTGGACCTGCCCCATCATCGACGCGAAGGCCTGGCCCACCGGCCCGCGCACGGAACCGATCAGCACCTCCGGCATGGCGTCGGTGTACTGGCCCTCGGCCGCCAGCACCGTGGCCTCGCCCGTACGGAACCAGATCTCTTGCATGTCTCGACTCCACCTGATCGGAGCCCGCGGGAGACATCATCGCGCCGCCCGCGTCAATCGGGTCAGAGCAGGCCGATCCCGTCGAGCACGCCAACCATCGCGAAGGCGATCGTGAGGCCCGAGACGGCGTAGACCACCCACTTGTAGGCGCCGTCCACGCGCTTGCCCTCCGGCAGGGCCCGGGTGGCGAGCAGGATCAGGAGGCCGAGCGCGAGCGGAAGGAGCAGGGCGTTCATCACCTCGACCGCGATGTTGAGCGCCACGAGATTCGGCACGAGCTGCACGGACACCGCGCCGGCCGCCACCACCAGCGCGAAGGCGCCGTAGAAGGCCGGCGCCTCCCGGGGCGATTGCTCCAGGGAATGCGGCTTGCCCGTCACATCGCCAAAACCCCAGGCGAGGGCCAGGGCCACGACGTTCAGCGCCACGAAGGCCGCCGCGATGATCCCGACCCCGAACACCACCTGCCCGAGCCAGGGCCCGAGGGCCGGCGTGAAGGCCCCCGCGAGGTCGCCCACGGTCTGCAGACCGTCCTTCGTGCCCTGCCCGGCCTTGCCGATCGTGGCGGCCGCCGCGATCAGGATCGCGCCCATCACGCATTGCGAGATCACCGCGCCCAGGAGCGTGTCGAGCCGCGAGCGCCTGGCGTGGTCCCAGCCGAGGCCTTTGTCGACGATCGCCGATTGCTGGTAGAAGATCATCCACGGCATGATCACCGCGCCGATATTGGCGGCGATTAGGACCCGGTACTGGCCGTCGCCGAGCGGCATGTGGGCGAAGGATGCCACGATCGCCCCCGGATCCGGCCGCGCCGCCACGGCGAGCCCGATGAAGACCAGCTCGAACAGGCCGACCGCGATCGCCACCCTCTCGACCCGCCGGTAGCTCCCGGTGAACACGAGGCCGAGCAGCAGGGCGGCCGGCAGGCCGAGGCTCACGAGCCGCGGCACCCCGAACAGGTCGCCGATGCCGGCGATGCCGGAGAATTCCGTGACGATGGCGCCGATCCCGGCGACCACGAGGCCGCCAAAGGAAATCCAGGCCCAGACCGGCCCGTAATGCGCCCGGATCAGCTCGCCGTGGCCGCGGCCGGTGGCGGTTCCGAGCCGCACCGTCAGCTCCTGGACGACGTAGAGGATCGGCACCAGCAGGATCTGCAGGAGCAGCAGCGAGTAGCCCCAGCGGGCGCCGCTCTGGGCCGCCGTGATGAGGCTTCCGACATCGGTGTCGGCGAGCATCACCACGAGTCCGGGGCCCGCAGTCTTGAGGAACGCCGCGAGGCGGGGCAGGGAAGCGCTTGGCACGGCTCGGGAACAGTCCCGGGCCGGGGCAGTTCCGGCGGGAGCCTGCGGCGTTTTCCCGGGGCGCACCGGGAGGGTTGAGCGATGGCGGAGCGCGCGGAACGGGGGCCGGGCTGGAGCCTGCAGGCGAGCGCCGTGCCCGAGGGGGTGCGGCTGGAACTCGCCCTGTCGGATCTCGGGGGCGGGCCGGTCACCGCCGCGATCGTGCTGGACCGGGCCGAGGCCCGGGCCTTCGCGCGCGCCCTGCTGGCGGCGGCCGGCGACGCCACCGAGCGCACCTTCCCAAAGCCGGATGCCTGACGCATCCCCCCGGCACCGGTGTCCCGGCCGGCGCGTCAGGGACGCCGGACCCCTCCGGCCCGGCGGATCAGCGCTGGGCGGGGCCCGGATTGCGGCCGGGCAGGCGCGGCACCACCGTGCCCCGCCTCTCGACCGGCGCGTCGCAGGCATAGGCGAACTCGGTCTTCAGCGGATCGAACACGGTCTCGCCGGTGACCCGGCACTCCTCCCGCACGGTCTCGTCGAGATAGGCGCGGGCGGCGGTGCGGAAGCGCTTGACCCGGGTCGCCTCCGGCTCGGGATCGATCCGGACCTCGCTCAGGTTGCAGCCGGCATATTCGCGCAGGGCGTTCGAGACGATCAGCATCCGGCGCAGCTGCCGGTTGTCGTAGACCTCGTAGGGCTCCTTGCAGCCGATCGTCACCACCTGGGGGGTGAGCGCCACGTAGTTCCGCGAGATGTACGAGAAGCCGGTGGTGCAGCCGGCGAGCGCCGAGCCCAGGAGGGCGACGCCCAGGGCGAAACGGATGGACCCTGGCACCGCGAGCTGTCGCATCCTCGTCATTCCCAGCCCGATACCGACCCGCCGCCGGAGCCGCCGGTCTTGTCCGGCGGGGCGCCCGGGTGCATTGAAACGGCTCCGCTTGTGCCGTCAATGCGTTTGTGCTCCGCCTCTGCCGCCGGGACACGAGCGTGGCCGTATTACGCTTGCGGAACACTTGCGGAACGTTTAACGTGTTCGCGATTTGTTTCAGCGGCCGCCCTGGGGCGGTCCGCCAAGCCGCGAGGCCCCCTTCGATGCTCACGCGCAAGCAGCTGGACCTTCTGCGGTTCATCCAGAGCCGCATGCAGGAATGCGGCGTTCCCCCGTCCTTCGACGAGATGAAAGACGCCCTCGACCTGAAGTCGAAATCGGGCATCCACCGGCTGATCACGGCCCTGGAGGAGCGCGGTTTCCTGCGCCGCCTCCCGAACCGGGCGCGCGCCATCGAGGTGATCCGCATCCCCGAGAGCCTGCACCAGTCGCCGACCCCGGCCCCCGCCCCCGAGCCGCGCCGCTTCACCCCGAGCGTGGTCGAGGGTGGCAAGTCCAGGCAGCCGTCCCAGCCGTCCCAGCCGGCGGCGACCCGGATGATCGACGACGGCGGCCGGTCCATCTCGATCCCCGTGATGGGCCGGATCGCGGCGGGTACGCCGGTCTCGGCGATCCAGAACCAGAGCCACGCCATCACCCTCTCCCCGGACTTCCTGGCCGGGGGCGAGCACTACGCCCTGGAGGTGCGCGGCGATTCGATGGTCGAGGCCGGAATCCTCGACGGCGACCTCGTGGTGATCCGCAAGCAGGACACCGCCAATACCGGCGACATCATCGTGGCGCTGATCGACGACGAGGAGGCGACGCTCAAGCGCCTGCGGCGCCGCGGCTCCTCGATCGCCCTCGAGGCCGCCAACCCGGCCTACGAGACCCGTGTGCTCGGTCCCGACCGGGTCCAGATCCAGGGCCGGCTCGTCAGCCTCGTGCGCCGCTACTGAAGCGGTTCCGCCGGGGCGTCGGCCGGGGCTTGCGGCACTTCGGATGAGGCCATGCCGCCGGTTCCCTCGGCGGGGAGATCCGCCCCGGCTCGGAGCCGGCCGGCGGTGCCGCCCGCGGACGCCAGGGCAGCGACCGTCCGTCGCCGCGGGCCGCGCGCATCGTGAACCCGCCCCCGTCGACGCGCAGGGCGACGGCGCCGTGCGCCGCCAGGACCCGGCGGTCGATCACCAGCGGCCCCGTGCAGGTCGGCGGCGCCGTGAGACTCGTGATCACCACGGCGGCCCGGGCGCAATCCTCGGGGAAGGCGCGCCGGTCCCGGATCAGGGCCACCGCCCGTCCGTCCGGCAGAAGCGCCGTACAGCCGAGCCGGTCGCAGCGGCCGCCGGGCCCCGCTCCGGCCGCCCGGTCGGGCCGGCGCCCGTCGCCATCCGCCTTCAGCCATTGTTCCAGCACGAAGCCGGAGGGGCTGCCGAGGGCGGCCAGGCGGCCGTCCGGCCCCCGCACCGCCGCGCCCCAGCCCTGCCGGTCGACGTAGAGGTCCTGCCGGTCCGGAAGGGCCGCGAGGCCGAGCCCGAGCAGGAGGGGCGGCACGGCGAGCCAGCGCAGCCGCGAGGCCGGGAGCGTCGCCAGCAGCAGGCCCGCCGTCATCGCGGCCAGGGCGCCGGTGCCGAAGGCCGGCAGCACCACGGTCGCCCGCTCGAACCCGGCGATCCACGCGGAGATCGCCAGCATGCCGCCGACCGCCTGCCCCATCAGCCACCAGACCGGCCGGTCGAGGGCGAAGGGATAGGCCAGGATCCCGATGACCGCGGACGGCATCACCACCAGCGAGACCAGCGGCAGGGTCAGTGCGTTGCCGACGAGGCCGAACGGCTGGACCGTCTGGAAATGGTAGGTGGCGAAGGGCGCGGTGGCGACCTGCGCCACCAGGGTCGTCGCCAGGGTGCCGGTGACCGCCGACAGCCCGGTGCCGACGAGCCGGCCGATCCGCCCCGCCCCGGGCCGGACGAAGAGGCGCCCGTCGATCAGCCGCGCGCAGGCGATCAGCCCGGCCACCGCCCCGAACGACATCTGGAAGCTGGGGCCGAGCAGGCCCTCCGGCTCCCGCGCCAGGGCGATCAGGGCGGCCAGCGCGAGGTTGCGCATCGACAGGGCCGGCCGGTCGGCGAGGATCGCGCCCAGCATGATCAGGGTCATGATCAGCGAGCGCTCGGCGGCGATGTCCCAGCCCGAGAAGGCGCAGTAGGCGCTCACCCCCACCATGGCGAAGCCGGCCGCGATCTTCTTGATCGGCCAGAACAGCGCGCAATGGGGGACCAGGGCGAGGGCGGCCCGGACCAGCCAGAAGACGACGCCGGCGGCCAGCACCATGTGGAGACCCGAGATCGAGACCACGTGGTAGATGCCGGCGGCGCGCAGCGCATCGTTGGTGGCCGGGCCGATCAGCCCGCGCTTGCCCGTCACCAGGGCGGCCGCCACCGCCCCCGCCTGGCCGCCCTCGGCCCCCGCGATCCGGCGGGTCAGCGCGTTGCGGGCCTCGTCCAGCAGGGCGGCGAGGCGCAGGCGCAGGGGCGGCGGCTCCGCGGGTGCCCGGACCGTGACCGCGCCGACCAGGGAGCCCACCGCGCCGATGCCCTGGAAATAGGCGTCCCGGGCGAAGTCGTAGCCCCCCGGCCGGGCCGCCTCCGGGGGGGGCAGCAGCCGGGCGGTCGCCGCGATGGACTCCCCGGGCCGCGGGATCGGCGTCTTGCGGAACGAGACCCGCACCCGGGCCGGCCGCAGCTCCGGCGCGAGCCCGGCAAAACTCTCCACCCGGATCACCAGCCGGGCGCCGACCTCGCGCTCGTCCAGCGCCTCGACCATGCCGGTGAGCGGCCCGATGGTGGTCCGGGCCAGGATCGGCGCGTCGACCTGCGCGACCCGCCAGGTCGCCGCCGCGAAGCCCAGGAACGCGGCCGCCGCCGCCAGCGCCAGGGCCAGGGCCGCCGGCCGCGCGCCCAGGACCGGTACCGGCGCCAGGGCGAGGGCGGCCCCGATCAGCGGGGCGGCCAGGACCGGCTCGCCGTCCGCCGCCGCGAAATAGACCAGGATCCCGGCGCCGAAGGCCACCGCCAGCCAGGGGAACAGGCGGCGCTGCTCGGCCTCCCGGGCGAGGCCCGCGGCGGCCCAGTCGCGCAGCGCCGGGAGTGCCGCCGCGCGCGGGGTGGCCCGCGTCAGCACGCCCCCCGCCAGCCTCGCGCCGATCCGCCGCATTGCCGCCGCCCCGATCCGCGCGATCTGTCGACGCCGGCCCAGCGATTCCCGGCCCGATTCTTAACCCATCCGGCGGCCCGTGCTACAGCCGGCGCTTCGTGCTAGGGCGCCGTGTCGAGCCCCGCGCCGCGCCTCGCGCCCCCTCCCGACCCGCCCCCGAACACACCGGACCGATGTCCTCAGCCGTCGTCACGCGCTTCGCCCCCTCGCCCACCGGCTACCTGCATACCGGCGGGGCCCGCACGGCTTTGTTCAACTGGCTCTATGCCCGCCACACGGGCGGCCGGATGCTGCTGCGCATCGAGGATACCGACCGGGAGCGCTCCACCAAGGGCGCAATCGACGCGATCCTCGACGGCCTCACCTGGCTCGGCCTCGATTGGGACGGGGACGTGATCTTCCAGTTCGCCCGGGCCGAGCGCCACCGGGCGGTGGCCGAGGAGCTGCTGGCCGCGGGCCGCGCCTATCATTGCTACGCCACCGCCGAGGAACTCACGCAGATGCGCGAGACCGCCCGGGCCGAGGGTCGTGCGCCCCGCTACGACGGGCGCTGGCGCGACCGCGACCCGGCCGAGGCCCCCGCCGGGGTCAAGCCGGTGATCCGCCTGCGGGCGCCCCTGGAGGGCGAGACCGTGGTGGAGGACGCCGTCCAGGGCCGGGTGACCTGGGCCAACAAGGATCTGGACGACCTCGTGCTTCTGCGCTCGGACGGCACGCCCACCTACATGCTCGCCGTGGTGGTCGACGACCACGACATGGGCGTCACCCAGATCATCCGCGGCGACGACCACCTCACCAACGCGGCGCGCCAGAGCCAGATCTTCTCCGCCCTGGGCTGGGCGATCCCGAAGATGGCCCATATCCCGCTGATCCACGGGGCCGATGGGGCGAAGCTGTCGAAGCGCCACGGGGCGCTCGGCGTCGAGGCCTATCGCGACCTCGGCTACCTGCCGGCGGCCCTGCGCAACTACCTCGTGCGGCTCGGCTGGAGCCACGGCGACCAGGAGGTGTTCTCCACCGAGGAGATGGTCTCGGCCTTCGATCTGGGGTCGGTGGGGCGCTCGGCGGCGCGGTTCGACTTCGCCAAGCTCGCCAACCTCAACGGGCTCTACATCCGCTCCAGCGCCGATGCCGACCTCGTGGCGGCGATCGAGACGATCCTGCCGAATGTCGGGCCCGAGCGCGGCCTCGCGGCGCCCCTGCGGCCGGAGCTGAAGGACAAGCTCACCCAGGCCATGCCGGGCCTGAAGGAGCGGGCCAAGACCCTGATCGAGCTCCTCGACAGCGCCTATTATCTCACCGCGCAGCGCCCCCTGACGCTGGACGACAAGGCCCGCGCCCTCCTCTCCGACGAGGGCCGCGCCCGCCTCGCCGGGGTGCGCCCGGTGCTCGAAGCGGTGTCCGACTGGAGCGCGGCCTCGACCGAGGACGCCGTGCGCCACTACGCCGAGACGGCCGGCTGCAAGCTCGGGCAGGTGGCCCAGCCCCTGCGGGCGGCGCTCACGGGGCGGACCACCTCCCCGCCCCTGTTCGACGTCATGGCGGTGCTCGGCCGGGACGAGACCCTGGCCCGCCTCGGCGATCAAGCGCCGCAGGGCTGAGGGTCTCCGCGGCGTGCGGGGTGGGACCTGCGGCCTTCGGCCCGGATTTCGCTTGGTCGAATTCGCTTGGCGTCGGGGTCCGGTTGTCACCGACCCCGTTGCTGCTGCAGTGCCGTTTGGGTAACCCATGACAGTGAGCACCCGCAGCATACGGCGCGGTGCTCAGGCCCCCGGGACCGGCTCGGGCAGCCCGAGGCCGGCATCCGCCACGTCGCCACAGAAGGGTCCACGATCCATGAGCGCACCCAGCACCATCACCGTGGACGGCAAGTCGATCGAGCTGCCGGTGAAATCCGGGACGATCGGGCCGGACGTCATCGATATCGGCAAGCTCTACGCCCAGACCGGCGCCTTCACCTTCGACCCGGGCTTCACCTCGACGGCGAGTTGCGAATCGAAGATCACCTACATCGACGGCGACGAGGGCGTGCTGCTCTACCGCGGCTACCCGATCGAGCAGCTCGCCGAGAAGGGCGACTTCCTCGAGACCTGCTACCTGATGCTGTTCGGCAGCCTGCCGACCGCCGCCCAGAAGGCCGATTTCGACTACCGGGTCACGCGCCACACCATGGTGCACGACCAGATGAACCGGTTCTTCACCGGCTTCCGGCGCGACGCGCACCCGATGGCCGTGATGGTCGCCTCGGTGGGGGCGCTCTCGGCCTTCTACCACGACTCGACCGACATCACCGACGAGAGCCAGCGGATGATCGCGTCGATCCGCATGATCGCCAAGATGCCGACACTGGCGGCGATGGCTTATAAATACTCGATCGGCCAACCCTTCGTCTATCCGAAGAACGATCTCGACTACACCTCGAACTTCCTGCGGATGTGTTACGCGGTGCCGTGCGAGGAATACGAGGTCAACCCGGTCTTCGCCCGGGCGCTGGACAAGATCTTCATCCTGCATGCCGACCACGAGCAGAACGCCTCGACCTCGACGGTGCGGCTCGCCGGCTCCTCGGGCGCCAACCCCTTCGCCTGCATCGCGGCCGGCATCGCCTGCCTGTGGGGCCCGGCCCATGGCGGCGCCAACGAGGCGGCGCTCAAGATGCTGATGGAGATCGGCACCCCCGAGAACGTCGGCAAGTACGTCGCGAAGGCCAAGGACAAGAACGATCCGTTCCGCCTGATGGGCTTCGGCCACCGGGTCTACAAGAATTACGACCCGCGCGCCCGGA
This sequence comes from Methylobacterium sp. J-026, assembly GCF_022829585.1. Taxonomy (GTDB): domain Bacteria; phylum Pseudomonadota; class Alphaproteobacteria; order Rhizobiales; family Beijerinckiaceae; genus Methylobacterium. The sequence goes on along the minus strand of NZ_JAKSYC010000156.1, from coordinate 1,740 downwards.
TCATGCAGAGCACCACGCACCAGGTGCTCAAGGAGCTCGGCAAGACCGACGATCCGCTGCTCCACGTCGCCATGGAGCTGGAGCAGATCGCCCTCAAGGACGAGTACTTCATTGAGAAGAAGCTCTACCCGAACATCGATTTCTACTCGGGCATCACCCTCAAGGCGATGGGCTTCCCCACCGACATGTTCACGGTGCTGTTCGCGGTGGCGCGCACGGTCGGCTGGATCGCCCAGTGGGCCGAGATGATCGAGGACCCGATGCAGAAGATCGGCCGGCCGCGCCAGCTCTATGTCGGCCCGGCCCAGCGCGACTACGTGCCGGTGGACTCGCGCGGCTGAGGCGGGACCTGTCCCGGACGACGAGCAGCGGGGCGGCCGAGAGGCCGCCCTTCGCGTTTGCGGAGGCGATCGAGCTTCGCCTGCCCTATCGGCCACCCTACGATTGGGCGGCGATCCGCGCATTTCTGGCCAGGCGCGCGATCCCCGGCGTCGAGACGATCGACCCTGCGGCAGCCTACGCCCGCACGATCCGCGTCGCGGGGCGGCACGGCCTCGTGACCGTCGAGTCCGGCGACGGCTGCCTGCAGGCGACGCTCCGCGGCGTCGGGACCGGCGACGCGCCGGCGGTCTCCGCGCGCCTGTGCCGCCTGTTCGATTGCGACGCCGACCCGGCCGCCATTGCCGTCTGCCTGGCCCGGGATCCGGTTCTGGCCCCGCTCGTGGCGGCGCGGCCGGGCTTGCGCCTGCCCGGCGCCTGGGACCCGTTCGAGACTGGCTGTCGGGCGATCCTCGGCCAGCAGGTCTCGGTCGCCGCCGCGATCGGGCTCGCCGGGACGCTGGTGGCGGCCTTCGGGACGCCCCTTCCGGAGCCGTTCGGCGGCCTGACCCACGTCTTTCCCGCACCGGCCGATCTGGTCGAGGCGGATGTCGCCCTGGCGCTCAACATGCCGCGGGTCCGCGGCGCGGCGATCCGGGCGCTGGCGGCGGCGGCGCTCGCCGACCGGGACCTGTTCGCCCCGGCCGAGTCCCTGGAAGCCGCGGTGCTGCGCTTCACGGCGATCCGCGGGATCGGACCCTGGACGGCGCAATACATCGCCATGCGGGCGCTCAAGCTGCCGGACGCCCTGCCGGTGGGCGATGTCGGCCTGCTGCGGGCGCTCGCGACCGCCACCGGACGGCCGAGCGCGGCCGAGCTTCTGGCCCTGGCCGAGGCGTGGCGGCCGTTCCGCGCTTACGCGGCGCAGCACCTCTGGGCGGCGGACGAGGCGGCCGTGACGGGGCGGTGATCGGGGTGCCAATCCCCCCTTCGGCGCCGCCGTCTTTGCGAGCGGAGCGAAGCGATCCAGTCGGCCCCGCGCTGATGGATGCTGCGCTAACCCTGGGTCACTTCGCTGCGCTCATGATGACGGAGGACCGGTTCGCATCGGCGTTCAATCACCATGGTTGTTTGCGGGGTCATGGATGGCGCCATACATCGGGGTGTGCGGCACGCGCTTCGGGATCTTCGCCCATGACGACAGCCCAGTTCCTTCTCCTGCTCGCGGTGCCATTTGGTGGCGGCGTGCTGGCCTTCGGCGCGCTCTGGCTCGGCCAGCGTTCGCACTGAGACGGGGTCTGTCCCACCCGCGCCCTCATCGCCTGACGGATCTACACTTCGCCTTTGGGATCCTCGTCCGGCTGCCGAGTATGGCATTCCGGAACTGCCACGCGCGCACCCTCCCCCCTCTGCGGGGGAGGG
>NZ_JAKSYC010000110.1 GCF_022829585.1 Methylobacterium sp. J-026 | reverse complement strand
GGCTTCATCGGCGCCGGCGCCCTGCTGGGACCCTACGGCCTCGGGCGCTTCGCCGACGATCATCCCTACGTGCACCTCTTCACCATCGGCAACCGCACGGAGATCGCGCATCTCGCCGAGTTCGGCGTGATCTTCCTGATGTTCATGATCGGGATCGAGCTGTCCTGGGAGCGCCTCAGGATCCTGCGCCGCCTCGTCTTCGGCCTGGGCTCCCTGCAGGTGGGCTGCTCCGCCCTCGTCCTCGCGATCATCCTCTACGGGTTGAGCGTGCCGCTGGCCGGCGCGGTGATCGTGGGGATCGGGCTCGCCCTGTCGTCGACCGCCGTGGTGCTGCCGGTCCTGGCGGAGCAGAAGCGGCTCAACGCGCCCACCGGCCGGGCGAGCTTCGCGGTCCTGCTGTTCCAGGACCTGGCGGTGGCGCCGGCCCTCTTCGCCATCGCGGTGCTCGGCCGCGACGACGGGGGCGACAAGGGCTGGGCGCTCGCCATGGCTCTGGGCCAGGCGGCGATCGCGCTGGTGCTGATCGTGATCGCCGGACGCCTCGCCCTGCGCCCGCTGTTCCAGCTCGTGGCGCGCACGCGCTCCACCGAGCTGTTCATGGCGGCCTGCCTGCTCGTCATCGTCGGCACGGCGCTGACCGCGGCGGCGAGCGGCCTGTCGATGACGCTGGGCGCCTTCGTGGCCGGGCTTCTGCTGGCCGAGACCGAGTATCGCCGGGCGATCGAGGCGACCATCGACCCGTTCAAGGGTCTGCTGCTCGGGGTTTTCTTCGTCTCGGTGGGCATGAACCTCGATCCGGCCCAGCTCATGGCGACGCCCGGCGCGATCCTGGGCCTGTCGCTGGCGCTGGTCCTGATCAAGGCCGCCGTGGTGGTGATGGCCGCCCCGGTGATGAAGATCCCCCGGCCGGTGGCGATCGAGACGGCGCTGCTGCTCGGGCCGGGCGGGGAGTTCGCCTACGTGCTGATCGGCGGCGCCATGGCGACCGGCCTCGTGCCCGAGGAGGTCGGATCCGCCGCCCTGGTGGTGACCACCGTCACGATGATCATGATCCCGGGGCTCGCAGCGATCGGCCGGCGGCTCAAGCTGCGGGCGACGGCCAACGCCCGGGCGGCCGCCGGGACCGAACCGCTGCCCGACCGGGTGGAGAACCGGGTGGTCGTCGCGGGCTTCGGCCGCGTCGGCCGGCAGGTCGGCGAGATGCTGGAGCGGCACAAGATCCCGTATCTCGCCCTCGATTCCGACCCCGCCCGGGTGGCCGAGCAGCGTCGTGCCGGCGCGCCGGTCTTCTTCGGCGATTCCGGAAACACCGAGATCCTGCGCCGCTGCGACATCGCCTCGGCCCGGGCCCTCGTGGTGACCCTCGACAATCCCCGGGCCGTCGAGGCGGCGGTGACGGCGGCCCGCGCCGAGCGGCCGGACCTGACCATCGTGGCCCGGGCCCGCGACGCCCGCCACGCCACGGCGCTGTACGAACTCGGCGTCGACGACGCGGTGCCGGAGACGATCGAGGCGTCCCTGCAATTGTCCGAGGCGGTGCTGGTCGATGTCGGCGTGCCGATGGGTCTCGTCATCGCGTCGATCCACGAGCGGCGGGACGAGTACCGGGCCCTCCTCAAGAAGCGCGAGAACGAGGCGAAGCCGATCTTCCGGGCGCGGCGCACCGTCGGGAAGGCCCTGGGCAAGCCCGCGGTGAAGCGGGAGCCCGGGCGCCGGGAGGAGGCGGCCGGCCAGGAGGCGTGAGCCCGGGGCCCGTCCGGCCCGGGATCGCCGCGCGGGCCTCGTCCGGCGCGGCTGGCCTCAGGCCGGAGCGGGATGAGCCTCGGCGAGCTTCGGGCGCCGCACGACGCGGTTGCGCTGCGCCGGCTCGAACCCGTCGGCGAAGCTGCAGCGGTAGACCAGCTCGTCCGCCGGCCCGAGGCCGGTGACCAGCGGCACCGTCACGGTGTCCCCGGAGAAGCGCCAGCCCCGCGCGCCCTTGTCCCAGTAGAGCCAGACCGTTCCGGGATAGCCCCGCAGGGTGAACACCGCGGCCTTGCGCGACAGGGCCTGCACGGCGCGCGGCGCGTACATGCCCTTGTCGCGGTAGCCCTCCCGGGTCGCCTCCGGCTGACGGTCCATGAAGGTGTTGCGCACCAACTGAATCGTCGCGCCCGGCTTCCCGAGAAACCGCTTGAAATCCGTCAGATTCCGCAGGATGACCGCCATCGCAGGTCTCCTCGCTTGCCCTGTCCGGTCCGCGTGGCCGCGTCCGCACACACTCGATCCTTCGAGTTGAGCGATTCCCATGACCGAATGAGTGACCGCACGAGGCGTCCGGCGGCACATATCAACAGATTCGATGACTTATACCCAGCTTCTGCGGCGTGAGTGTCCGGAGAGACTCCGCGCGGCGTCGGAATCGACCGGTGACGCGGCGCTGAATCTTGTCGACCATCGCTGAAGATTCGGAATCCGGTCCGGGAAGTCCTGCCAAGCTTGGTCCAAGTGACTCCGATTCGCCTGGACTTGACCCGCGCCGCCGGCTGGCGCGTTCTTGGCGGATGCTGCTGCAGTTCTTCACGGCCCTCCGGGACGCCAAGGTCCCCGTCTCCCTGAGGGAGTACCTGACCCTGCTCGATGCCCTCGACCGGGGCCTCGCCGGGCACGAGGTCGAGGCGTTCTACTTCCTGTCGCGCACGGCCCTGGTGAAGGACGAGTCGCATCTCGACCGGTTCGACCGGGTGTTCGGCACGGTGTTCAAGGGTCTGGAGACCCTGGGTGAGGCGGTGGAGCCCACCGCCATCCCCGAGGAATGGCTGCGCCGGATCGCCGACAAGTACCTGACCGAGGCCGAGAAGGCGGAACTGAAGGCGCTCGGCTGGGACAAGCTGTTCGAGACCCTGAAGCAGCGGCTGGCCGAGCAGAAGGGGCGCCATCAGGGCGGCTCGAAATGGATCGGCACCGGCGGGACCTCGCCGTTCGGCGCCTACGGCTACAATCCCGAGGGGATCCGCATCGGCCAGGACGGCAACCGCAACTTCCGCGCGGTGAAAGTCTGGGACAAGCGTGCGTTCAAGGACCTCGACGACGACCGGGAGATCGGCGCGCGCACGATGCGCCTTGGCCTACGGCGCCTGCGCCGCTTCGCCCGGACCGGCGCCGCCGAGGAGCTCGATCTCGACGGCACGATCCGCGCGAGCGCCCGCCAGGGCTATATCGACGTGAAGCTGCGGCCGGAGCGGCGCAATGCCGTGAAGGTGCTGCTGTTCCTCGATGTCGGCGGGTCCATGGACTGGCACATCGAGCAGGCGGAGACCCTGTTCTCGGCGGCGCGCTCGGAGTTCAAGCACCTCGCGCACTACTATTTCCACAACTGCCCCTACGAGGCGGTCTGGACCGAGAACCGGCGCCGGCACGAGGCGAAGACGCCGCTCTTGGACGTGATCCGCACCTACGGCAGCGACTACCGGGTGGTGTTCGTGGGCGACGCCTCCATGAGCCCCTACGAGATCGCCGCACCGGGCGGCTCGGTGGAGCACTGGAACGCGGAGGCCGGCGCCGTGTGGATGCAGCGCCTCCTCGATCACTTCCCGAAGACGGCGTGGCTGAACCCGGTGCCCGAGACGCATTGGGGCTACACCCAGTCGGTCGGGATGATGCAGCGGCTCGTCGGCGGCCGGATGTTCCCGCTCACCCTGGAGGGGCTCGATGCGGCCGCGCGGGCGCTGGTGCGGTGAGGCGCCGTTTCCTGGTGCCGCCGTCGCGGCGCTGAGCGCCCGCTGCCGCCGCCTTTGCGAGCGCAGCGAACCCGCCCAGCGGTACCATGCCCGCCGACGTCACGCTGCCCCGGGTCGCTTCGCTGCACGCGCGATGGCGTGTTAGAGGCAGGCCGGCGGAACCGACCGGAACCGCAGCCGGATCAGCCCTGCTGGGACGGCGTCGTCACCACGAGCCCATCGAGCGCCGGGGTGATCTTGATCTGGCAGGACAGGCGGGAATTGTCGCGCACGTCGCTGGCGAAATCGAGCATGTCCTGCTCCATGTCCTGGGCCTTGCCGACCACCTCGATCCACGCGTCGCCGACGTAGACGTGGCAGGTCGCGCAGGCGCAGGCGCCGCCGCATTCCGCGTCGATGCCCGGCACGTTGTTGCGCAGAGCCGTCTCCATCACGGTCGCGCCGACACTGCCTTCGACGGTCCTCTCCGTCCCGGCGTGGTCGACGTAGGTGATCTTGGGCATGCTGGGGGCTCCGGGCTCGCGTCGGGCGCATTCAGTCCAACGGGCGGCGTGACTGCTTGGCGGCTGAAACTTCGGAATGCAAGCGCGGCAATTGACGCCGATCCCGGTTCGATCGCCGCATCGCGGCCGGGCCCGTCAGGGGTGCCAGACGGCGACCGCGGCGAGCGCCGCCGCGACCGCGTCCGCGAGGTCGTCGAGGGGCACCGGCCCGCCGCCGTCCCGCAGGCGCGTCTCCGCGGCATCCGCCAGCGCGTGAATTCGCGTGGCGCCGACCCCCGCGGCCGAGCCCTTCAGGGTATGGGCGAGGTCGGCGCGCTCACCCCGCGGGAGGGCCGGGTCGGTGAGCCGCGGCAGGATCGACCGGCACTGGCCGGCAAACAGCATCAGAACCTCGCGGGCGAGGTCGGCATCGCCGCCGGTCTGGGCGTCGAGCGCCGCGCGGTCGATCGGCGGCATGATCGGCGGCATGCCGGGGCTCCCGGACTCGGTGTTCTTCGGGGATTGCGGGTCTGATCCACACAATTCACCCCCCGATTCGCCGGCTGGGGATCGCGCCGGACCCCTCCCGTGCGGCAGGATGCGGAGGCGGTGAGCGGCAGGGTCGGTAACCATTCGGTTAACGTTTTCTGGGGCCGGCCGGAGGCTCGGGTATCGGCAATCGCTGCCCAGGTCTAATATTGTAATGGTAAACGGGGCGTTGCGTCTCCGGCATCCGCCTCCCCAGGTGCCGGTGATCCCGTGTGACGAGGCGTTGAATGGCGACCGAGAAGAAGCTGAAGGATCCGGCCGAGGCCGCGCTCTCTGCGATCGAGCAGGCGCTGAACCTCGACGCCCTGACGCCGACCGGCCCCGAGGGTCGCGCCGAGCCGCGCCTGCCCGATGTCGGTGACGCCGATCCGCTGCTCGACGGGAACCTCGACCCGGTCGGGCGGACCATGCCGCCGCGCCTCGACCTCGACCCGCCGCTCGCCTCCGACCTGCCCCCGCCCGGCCTGGAGCGCCCGCGCCGCGAGGGCGGCCTCCTGCCCCCCGACCGCTCGCTCGTGGCCAACGACGACCGGCGCAACATCGGCATCCTGCAGCAGACCCTCCGGGTCCGCTCCTCGCCGAAGCCCTACCTGTTCGCGCTGGCCGCCGGCCTCGCCTGGATCGGCGCCCTCGTGCTGATCGCCTGGACGAAGTCCGAGGGCGACCTGCGCGGCGTCGTCGCGGGGCTCTCGGCCCTCCAGGCGAGCGTCGCCGCCGCGGCCCTGTTCGGCCCGGTGGTGCTGTTCGTCATCGCCGCCATGCTGGCGGTGCGCGCCCAGGAGATGCGCCTCGTCGCCCGCGCGGTCGGCGAGGTCGCGGTGCGGCTGGCCGAGCCCGAGAGCTTCTCCACCGACGCGGTCCTGACCATGTCGCAGACCGTGCGCCGGGAGGTGGCGGCGGTGGGCGACGGCGTCGAGCGGGCGCTCGCCCGGGCCGGCGAGCTGGAGACCCTGGTGCGCGGCGAGATCGCCACGCTGGAACGGGCCTATTCCGACAACGAGATCCGGATCCGCTCCCTCGTCGAGGAGCTGGTGGCCCAGCGCGAGGCCATCGTCACCAATGCCGACCGGGTGCGGACAGCCATCACCGGCTCGCACCAGAGCCTGAGCCAGGAGCTGGAGGGCGCCTCCGACCGGATCGTCTCCGCGGTGAATGGCGCGGGTGAGCGCGTCACCGGGGCCCTGGAGACCCGCGGCGCCGCCATCACCGCCTCCCTGGGCGAGGCCGGCGACCGGGTCGTCGGCCTGATGAACGCCCGCGGCAGCGACCTCATCGACAATCTCACGGCCACCAGCCACGCGGTGCGCGGCAGCCTCCAGGAGGTCGGCGAGAGCCTGACCCGCACGTTCCAGGGCCACGCCGGCGAGGCGACCGGCGCCTTCGAGGCCGCCGGCACCGCCCTGGCGGGCCGTCTGTCCGAGAATGCCGGCACCCTGGCCCGGAGTCTCGATGAGACCGGTGCGCGGGTCGGCGCGGCGCTGGAGCGCCAGGCTGGCGCGGTGCGCGAGAGCTTCGAGCGTTCGGCGACCGGGCTGGAGACCGTGTTCCTGTCGCGCGGATCCGAGCTGACCGACCGCTTCGGCGCGATGGGTGCCGAGATCACGGCGCGCTTCGCCGAGACCGGGACGGCCCTCACGCAGGACATCGCCGGCCGCGGCACGGCGCTGCGGGGCGAGATCGAGAGCGCGGGCCTGGCGGTCGCCGAGACGATCGAGGGGCGCGGGCGCGACGCCCAGGCTGCCCTGGCGCTCGCCGCCAGCGGCGTCGGCGAGACCCTGACGGCCCGGGCCGGCGCGGTTCGCGACGACCTGCTCGGCGCCGCCGAGCGGATCGCCGAGGCCCTCGCCGAGCGGGGCGGCGGCGTCGCCGACCGGATGGACGGCATCGCGGCGCGGCTCGACGAGACCGTGACGGTGCGGGCGGCGGATCTGGAGAACCGCGTCGCCGCGGCGGCCGAGCGCGCCGGAAGCGGCATCGCGCGGCGGACCGACGCGGTCGCGGCCAACCTGGAGGCCGCCTTCTCGGCGCTGGGCCAGGGCTTCGAGACGGGGGCGGCCTCCGCGGTCAAGTCCCTGCGCGGCACGGTCGAGGGCCTGTCCGGCGAGATCGACGGACGCGCGGCCGAGGCGGTCGCGGCGCTCCGGCGCGGCGCCGAGGAGGCCACCACCGCCCTGCACGGGACGACCGAGGCCGCCACCGGCGCGGTCGAGACCCGGACCCTCGAGGCCGTCCGGGCCTTCGAGCATCGGATCGCGGATTCGGCCGCCGCCCTGGCGGCGCGGACCGAGGAGGCGGCCGAGGCGCTCGCCGCCGCCGCCGAGCGGACGGGCACCGCCGCCGAGGCACAGGCCCGCGACGCCGCCACCCGGCTGGCCGCGACCCTGGAGACCCTGCGCACCGCCTCCGCGGAGGTCGCCGGCACCGTCGAGGCCGAGACCGCGTCCCTCATGGCCCGGTTCCTCGAAGCCGCCGATCGCGCCGGGACGGATCTCGGGACCCGCGGCACAGAGGCGGTCTCGGCCGTCCGCGCCGCCCTCGACGATCTCAACCGCGAGCTCTCCGCCCGCACCGGCAACGCCACCGGCAGCCTCGCCGAGGCCGCCCGGGCGATCTCGGACGACCTCGCCGCCCAGATCGGCGCGATGGAATCCACCTTCGGGGAGCACGGCCGGAGCGTCGCGGGCCTGCTGGCCAGCCACGCCGACGAGACCCAGGCCCGGATCAGCGGCACCGGCCGCGACATCGTGCTCGCCGTGGCGAGTCAGGGCGCCCGCATCGCCGACACCCTCAGCCAGACCGGCGCGCGCTTCGCCGAGACCGCCGACGGCCGGGTCCGGGCGATCGACGAGACGCTGGGAAGCCGCCTCGCCACCCTGCAGGAGACCATCGCCCGCGGCGACATCCTGGCCGACCGGATCGGCCGCGACACGGCCGCCCTCGGAGAGACCGTCGGCGCCCGGCTGGAGGAGATGGACCGGCTCATCACCGGCAGGGGCCAGGCCGTGGCCGAGACGATCTCGGCCCGGGCCCGCGAGGCCGGCAGCCTGATCGAGACCCATCTCGGGGGGCTGGAGGAGCGCTCCGCCCAGCGGGCCGCCGAGATCGGCGCGGCCGTCGCGGACCTCGTCAGCCACATCGACGGCCAGCTCGGCAGCCGCGCCACCGCGATGGACGAGGCCCTGCGGTCGCGCACCGACGAGATGGCGCGCATCGTGGCCGACGGCCACCGCGGCCTCGTGGAGATGCTCGATGGGCGCACCTCCGGGCTCGGGCAGGACATCGCCCGGCACACGGGCGAGATCGCCCGCCGGATCGAGGAGAGTGCCGGCCACTTCGATGCCGGCGTGATCGGCCGCCTGCAGGCGATCGCCGACACGCTCGACGAGCGCGCCCGCCTCGTGGACGAGAGCTTCGGCGTCCAGGCCTTCGAGGCGATCCGCCTCATCGAGGCGCGTACCCGCGCGGTGGACGAGGAACTGGCCGGCCGGACCCGCGACCTCGTGGCGATGGTCGCGGACCGGACCGGCGGCCTCGACGGCGCCATGGCCGAGCGCGTCCGCGCTCTGACCGCCACGATCGAGGCGGCCACCACGGGCCTCGAGGCGTCGCTGTCGGGCCGCGCCGAGGCCCTCGTGCGGCTGGTGGACGAGCGCACCGAGAGCGCCGACGCGACGCTGGCCGCCCGCACCGAGGCCGTGCGCGCCGCCTTCGCGGAGCGCGCCGATCTGCTCGGCCGCCTCATCGACGAGCGCATCGCCGCCGTGTCGGGCGAGCTCGACGAGAAGGGCCGGGCGGTGTTCGGGGCGATCGGCGGCCGGATCACCGAACTGGCCCGCCTGCTCGACCGCGGCGGCACGTCGCTGGCCGAACTGATCGACCAGCGCGGCGAGAGCGTCCTGGCCAAGCTCCAGCAGACCATCGCGGATGCCGAGCGCATGCTCGATGCCGGCGAGGGCCGCCTGGGCCACACCCTGTCGAGCCGCACCGCCGACATCAGCGGCCTGCTCGACGACGGCGTGCGCACGGTCCACACCCTGCTCGACGACCGCACCAACCAGATCCGCGTGATGCTGGACGATCACGCCGGCACCCTGGCCGCCACCCTCGACGGCCGCATGGGCCCGATCAACGCGGCGCTGGACGGCCGCGGGCAGGCCCTGGTCGCCGCCCTGGACGGTGCGTTCGGCACCGCGACCGGGGCCCTGGACGACCGGACCCGGCAGCTCGGCAGCCTGTTCGACGAGCGGCTGGGCCACCTCGAGACCCTGGTCGAGGGGCGCGGCAACCGCCTCGCCGACACCCTCGGCGAGCGGGCCCAGTCCCTCAAAACCCTGTTCCAGGAGGCCCAGTCGGCCCTCGACGCCGTGGTAGAGGACGGCGGTGGCCGCTTCACCGCCTCGGTCGACGCGCGCATCCAGTCCCTGCGCAGCGTGCTGGAGGAGGCCCCCGCCGCCGTCTCGGCGCTGGTGGAGACCCGCGAGCGCCAGCTCGCCGCCACCCTCGATTCCCGCACGCAGCGCCTCCAGACCCTGTTCGAGGAGGCCCAGACCGGCCTGCGCGACCTCGTGGACGGGCGTGGACAGGAGGTCGCCGACGCCATCGCGACCCGGACCGAGGGTCTGCGCACGATCCTCGACACGGCGCCCGGCCAGCTGGCGGACCTGCTGGATAACCGGCTCTCGGACCTCCAGGGCCTGTTCGAGCGGGCGCAGGGCGAGATCGACCGCCTCGTGGAGACCCGCGGCCGCCAGATCGCCGGCACGATCGAGCACCGGACGCAGGCGCTCCAGGCGACCATCGAGAAGGTCAATCCCGCCATCGCCGGCCTGCTGGAGACCCGCGAGGGCCAGCTCGCCGAGCTCCTCAAGGAGCGGACCGGCGAATTGCAGCTCTTGTTCGAGCGGGTGCAGGGCCGCCTCGGCGCGATCGTCGAGGGGACCGGCCGCGACGTGTCCGAGCGGGTGGATACGCGGATCGAGGCCCTGCGGACGACCTTCGAGGAGGCGCGCGCGGCGATCGAGGGGCTGCTCGACGAGCGCAGCCGGACCCTGATCGACGCCGCCCAGGGCCGCACCGGCGCACTGGTCGAGGTGTTCGACACCCGGCTGCGCGACCTCGACGGGGTCGTGGAGGGCCGCGCGGCGGCCCTGGCGCAGGCCGTGGAGGCGCACAGCGAGGCCCTGGCCCGCGGTGTCGATGCCCGCGCCGACGCCTTCACCCAGCGGATCGACAGCCGCATGCGGCTGTTCGCGACCCTGGTGGCGCAGCGCGCCGACACGCTGGCCAACGCCTTCGACGACCGCCACGAGGCCTTCGCGGGCCTGATCGACGAGCGCACCGCGACTCTCGTGGCAGCCCTCGACGAGCGGGCGCGGGCCCATGCCGAGCAGGTCGACGCCCACAACGCGGCGCTGGCCGAGACGCTGAGCCGCCGCGAGGCGACCCTGGCGGGCCTGATCGACGACCGCACGGAGGCCCTCGGGGCCGGATTCGAGCGGCGGATCAACGCCCTGGGCACCCTCGTGGACGCCCGCGGCGAGGCCCTGTCCCGCCGCCTCGCCGAGAGCGCCGAGGTCCTGGTGCGCGCCATCGAGGAGCGGGGCGGTGCCCTCCTCGCCGGCCTCGACGACAGCGGACGCGCGGTCGGCGACACCCTGGAGGGGCATGTCGAGCGCCTGCGGGCCGCCATCGACGGGCCGATGCTCGACCTGTCCCATGCCCTGGCCGATCGGGCCGACGCCATTGAGCGGGCCCTCGCCGAGACCGGCCTGCCCCTGGCCGAGAGCCTGCGGGAGCGGACCGAGGAGCTGGCCGTGCAGTCGCGGGCCTCGGCCGAGCTGCTGCGCGCCGCCGTCGAGGACGGGGCGGGCCGCACCCTGTCGGAGCTGTTCGAGACCAACGACCGGATGGGCCGGGAACTCGGCACCCTGCTCCAGCGGATCGAGACCGCCAACGCGGCGCTCGGCGAGCTGGTCGCCGGGGCCGACACGAATCTCGGCGCGGTCGAGCGGAGCCTCGCGGACCGGATCGAGCAGGTTCAGGGGGCGCTGCAGCGCATCGCCGCCGAGACCGGAAGAGCCAGCGCGGGTGTCTCCGCGCAGGTCGAGGCCCTGCGCGGCGCCGCCGACGGGGCCCTGAGCGAGGCGTCCCGCCTGGCCGAGACCCTCGACGACCGGGGCCGCTCGCTCGGGGAGCAGACCGTCACCCATGTGGCCACCCTCGACCGGGCGGCGGCCTCGCTCGCCGCCATCGAGGAGCGGCTGGGTTCGGCCCTGTCGGGCCGCGAGACGGCGCTCACGGAGGCGCTGGCCACCTTCGAGGCCCGCGCCGCCGCCCTGGAGCAGAACGGCAACGCCCTGGCGCAGACGATCGAGCGCACGCTGCGCGCCGCCGAGGAGCGCGCCCGCAGCGTGGGCGAGACCCTGACCCGGACGGCGCAGGGCGCCGGCGCCTCGGTGACGAGCGCCTTCGCCGACCTGAAGGACAGCGCCAGCGCCGAGGGCGAGAAGGCCGCCCACGGCGTGCGGCAGGCCATCGAGGAGGCGTCCCGGGAGATGCGCAGCGGCTTCCAGGAGGCCCAGGCCAGCTTCGGCGACTCCTTCTCGGCGCTGCGCGAGATGGCGGGCTCGATCCGCGGCGAACTCGACGCGACCCGCGCCGAACTCGCCAAGGGCGTGCTCGACCTGCCCCGCGAGACGCAGGACGCCACGGGCGAGATGCGCCGGGTGGTGGCGGACCAGATCAAGGCGCTCAACGAGCTCTCGACCCTGGTCTCCCGCTCCGGCCGCTCCGTGGACGTCGCCCAGCCGCAGGCCCAGCGGCGGGTCGCCGAGGGCGGCGGCCGGGCCGCCGTGGTGCCTGCGGCCGCCCAGGCCGCGACCCAGGCCGCGATCCAGGCTCCTGCACCGGCTCCGTCCTTCGCGTCGGCACCCCCCGCCATGCCACCCCTGACGCTGCCTGCTCCCCAGGCGCGGTCGCGGCCCGCGGCGGCCGGTCAGGCGGCCCGGATCGAGGCACCGCGCACGGCCGCCCCGGCCCGCCCCGCCGGCCCTGCGCAGGCCGGGGACAAGCGGGGCTGGCTGTCCGACCTGCTGACCCGCGCCTCGCTGGACGACGATCAGGAGGCCGAACCGGGCGCCGAGGCGCTGGCCGCCGCCGCGCCGTCGGGACGGCGGACCCCGGTGGCCGCCGCCGAGACCGGGCGGATCGCCCTCGACACGATCTCGACCGACATCGCCAAGATGATCGAGCACCGGACCGCCGTCGACCTGTGGGAGCGCTACCGGCGCGGCGAGCCGAACCTGTTCGATCCGCGGATCTACACGCCCCAGGGCCGGACGACCTTCACGGAGATTCAGCGCCGCTACCGGGCGGATGCGGAGTTCCGCCGGAGCGTCGACCGCTACGTCAGCGAGTTCGAGCGCCTGCTCGGCGACGTGGTCAAGAACGACAGCGACGCCAAGCGGACCGACGCCTATCTCACCTCCGAGACCGGCAAGGTCTACACGATACTGGCCCATGCCAGCGGGCGCTTCGACGGGGCGTAGCGTGCTGTCCGCCGCAGTGGATGCCGGTTCGGCTTAGGAGAGCCCGTTCGAACAAGGAGCCAGAGCCGGTCCCCTTCGCAGCGCGACCGGGACCGGCTCTGGAAGCAGCCCTTTCAAGGTGTTTGGGCTGGGTGCATGGATCACGATCCATGGCTGTAACATCGTGAAAAAGCCGCGTGTTTCCCCTCCGCCTTTCGGGTTTGCGGCTTCACGGATCGAGCCGGGCTACTCGGGCACAGGACGGGGCGCGGGTCCCTTCTGCCGTGCGGGCTACGATGTTCACCGCGTTTCCCTCCCCCCTCTGCGGGGGAGGGTGGCCCCCGAAGGGGGGCGGGAGAGGGGAGCGACGGTGCAGAATGGGACTGTGCGCGTCATGCCGGTCGCGCCCTTTTTCGGAATCCGGGGTTCCCCTCTCCCGACCCCTGCTGACGCAGGGGCCACCCTCCCCCGCAGCGGGGGGAGGGAGGGTGTGTGGCAACGCTGGACCGGCACACCCGTCGACCGGGCGATGATACCGAACGCGAAGCGTGAATTCGCTGGTCCGCCACAGGAGAGGGGGGCTGTCGCGCCTTCCCGAGCCAATGTGTGAACATCGTAGCGATGGTGAGGAGGATCCCGCGCCTGGTCGGTGTCCCGGCACCTCCGGACACATCTTGAAAGGGCCGGGTTCTGTGACGCGTCCCGCCGGCCTGCCCCGGGATGGGCGGCGCCGTCACAGCAAGCCGAGGCCGACCAGCTCCCGCCGCAGGGCTTCGGGCATCTCGGCGAGGTCGCCCGCCGCCGCCGCGCCGAGGTCGGCCGGCGCATCGTGGGCCGTGAGGTAGCGCCAGCCCTGGAACGGGCGGCAGGGCCGGGGGGCCACCGGGACGAGGCTTGGATCGAAGACCAGGCGGCAGCGCGGGATGCCGTCCTCGCCCGTCACCGGCTCGATCGCGGTGATCGCCTGCCGGCAGGAGAGGGTCCCGCGGATCACCCAGTAGATCGAGCCCTGGCCGCTGATCTCGCGGTGCCGCTTGGGCAGGGTCCGGGTGACGTGGGACGGCGCGGCCGCCCGCCCCTCCCGGAGCGCCTCGGCCAGGACCCGCGCCTGCCGCGCTTCGAGATCGGCGATCGAGGCGGGGCCGACGCAGAGCTTGATCAGGTGCAGGGCCACGGGCGCGCGGTCTCGGTTGTCTCGGCGGGGGCCCCTGATAGAGCATGATCGGGCGAAGGGGGACCGGGTCTTCCGGACCACCTGCGCGCCGGCGGATGCCCCATCCGGGGCGCCGCCGGCCCGTTCACGATGCGGCGCGCCGGTCAGGCGAACAGGGCGAGCCGCTGCTCCGGCGACAGGGCGTCGATCTCGGCCAGGCTCAGCGCCGCCTCCCCCTGCCCTGCCTCCGTCCGCATCCCGCCCGGCGCGGGGGCGGCCGCGACGATCCCGGCCCAGTCGAGTTCGTGCGCGTCCCGGGCCGGCTCGCTGTCCGCGTCGGCCCCGATCTGGGCGCCGTCCGAGACCGGCAGGAACACGAGATCCTCGTGCAGCGCCGGGCTCCCCGGCCGGGCCACGAGGGCGGCCGCCGTCACCGCCGGGACCTCCATGCTGATGTAGCGGTCGATGTCGCTCTGGCAGAGATCGCCCGCCTCGGCCTCCCCGGCGCCGGCCCGCGCGCCTGTCCCGGCGCCGGGCGGGGACGGCACCCGCGCGGCCCTGTCGCCCCAGATCGCGATCATCGCCGACAGGCGGTCTTCGAGGTAGCGCAGGGTGTAGACGATCCGGGCGGTGCGCTGCGCCGTGAGGTCCTGGAACGAGCAGGCCGTGTAGATCGCGGTCGCGTGCAGATCGAGGGCGTCGCAGGCCGCCGCATCGGCGCCCCGCTCGCGCAGCGTCCAGGCGGATTCCTGGATCGCCTCGGCCGAGCCGAGGATGTCCGACGTCGCCCGCTCGGTCTCGCGCACGATCCCGTCGAGGGCCAGCGACGCCTGCGTCAGACGGGTCTGCTGGTGGTCCGCGGCGCTGATCGCCGCGATCTCGCTCTTGGTCCGGCTGATCGCTTCGGCCATCTCGACGAGGTTGCCGCGCATCTGTCCGAACGCCTCGTGGCCGCGGTCGGCGACGACGTTCCGCTCCAGACGGGCGATCGCCCCGAGCAGCGTCTCGGTCTCGGCCCCCCGGTTGCGGCGGGCATGCTCGGCCAGGAACCAGCGCCCGCGCTCGGAGGCGGCGATCGTCGCCGCGATGGCGTCGTACTCGGCCGGCGCGTTCGGGCTCGGGGTGGCGGGACTGGACATGAGCTTCCCTGAACGCCCGCGGCGAGCGCGACACCGCGGCAATTTGACAGGATCCGTTTAACGGGCACTTACGGGGCGGCCCGCCGCCGGGCCTCCCCGAAAGCCCCCGAGCCCGTCTTGCCCCGCCCGTCCGGCCCGGCGCGCCTGTCGCTGCTCTACGCCGTGGTCTTCACCGAGATCGGCATCGCCATGCCGTTCATGCCGGTCTGGCTCGACGCCCTCGGGCTCGATGCCGGGGTGATCGGCGTGCTGCTGGCGCTGCCGATCGCCACCCGGATCGCCGCGACCGCGCCGCTGATGAGCCTGCTCGACCGCGGGCTCGGGCCCCGCCGGATGATCCTGCTCGGCAGCCTCGCGCTCAGCCTGACCTACGCGCTGATGCCGACCGCCGCGGCGATCGCCTGGCCCTGGCTCGCCGCGCTGATCGTGCTCAACGCGGTCGCCGGCGCACCGCTCGTGCCCTGCATCGACTACCTGACGCTCGCGGCCGTGCGCCGGGACGCCCGCCTCGCCTATTCCCGGATCCGGATGGCGGGCTCCGTCGCCTTCCTGCTGGCGAACCTCGCCGGCGGGCTCCTGCTCTCGGCGCTGGGCGGCCGGCTGGCGGTGCCGCTGCTGCTCACCGGCCTCGCCCTCGGGGCAGCCCTGGTGGCGTGGCGCAGCCGCGCGGTGGCGGCCCTGCCGCAGCCCGCCGCCGGCGCCGGACGGCCGCGCCTGCCGCCGATCCTGTGGCTCTGCATCGGCGCCGCCGCGGCGATCCAGGCGAGCCACGGCGCGATCTACGGGTTCGGCAGCATCTACTGGATTGATCGCGGCATCCCGGCGGCCTGGGTCGGATCGCTCTGGGCGACCGGGGTGCTGGCCGAGATCGCGCTGTTCGCCGCCCTGCCCGCCCTGCCGGCGGCGTGGCGCAGCCCGGTGCGGCTCCTGGCCCTCGGCGGGGGTGCCGCCATCCTGCGGGCGATCGGGATGTTCCTGCTCGGCGACCGCCTGGCCGCCCTGGTGCCGCTGCAGGCCCTCCACGGCCTGACCTTCGGGGCGACGCAGCTCGGCGCCATGGCGGCGGTCTCGGCCTACGCCCCGGAGGGCGCCCGCGGACGCGCGCAGGGCACGCTCAGCGCGGTCAATGCCGGCATCTCCGTGGTCGCCACCCTGGTGAGCGGCCTCGCCTACCGGGCCGGCGGCCCCCTCGCCTTCCTGCTGATGGCGCCGCTGGCCGCCGCGGGCCTCGGGCTCGCCCTCGCCGCCCGCCCTGCGGCAGGGGTGAGGGCGGACACGGATCGTCAACCGTAATGTCGACATAACCGCCCGGCAGGGTGGTGCCTCGATCGAGGAGTGAAGTCTTGCTGAGCGAGGGCATTGTTCCCGCCGCCTTGGCGGGCGCATCGGTGCGGGACCGGACGTCGGACGGCCGGCTGGCGCTCGACGGCCGCTGGACCGCCGACCAGGCGCCCGCCGTCGAGGCCGCGGCCGCGCGCATCGCGGCGGCCGGCCGGGCCGGGCCTGTGGCCCTCGACCTGGCGGGGATCGAGCGCCTCGACACCCTGGGCGCCTGGGTCCTGGAGCGCACCCGCGCCGAGATCGAGCGGGCCGGGGGCGGCCTTACCTATCTCGGCGTGCGGTCCGAGCACCGCACCCTGCTGGGCGAGGTCCGCCTGCGCGAGCCCGAGGCGCCGCCGCCGCGGCGCCACGGCCGGATCGTGGGATGGCTCGATGCCACCGGGCGCCGGACCGTGCGCGGGGGGCAGGAATTCGTCACCGCCCTCGCCTTCCTGGGCGAGCTGATCGCCGCCTGCGGCCGCGTCGCCCTGCGGCCCGGCACCTTCCGGGGCACGGCCCTGGTCAACCAGATCGAGCAGGTGGCCCTCAACGGCACGCCGATCATCGTGCTGATCTCGTTCCTGGTGGGCGGCATCGTCGCCCAGCAGGGCATCTTCCAGCTCCAGCGCTTCGGCGCCCAGACCTTCGTGGTCAACCTGATCGGCCTGCTGATCCTGCGCGAACTCGGCGTGCTCCTGACCTCGATCATGGTGGCCGGCCGCTCGGGCTCGGCGATCACCGCCGAGATCGGCTCCATGCGCATGCGCGAGGAGGTCGATGCGCTCCGGGTCATGGGCCTCGACCCGGTCGAGATCCTGATCGTGCCCCGGGTGCTGGCCCTGATGATCGGCCTGCCGATGCTGACGCTGATCGGCGACATCGCGGCGCTCGCCGGCGGCGGCCTCACCGCGATGCTCTACGGCGGGCTGACCCTCGACCAGTTCCTGGCCCGGCTCCAGGCGGCGGTGGGCATCCACCACGTCATGGTCGGCCTGATCAAGGCGCCGTTCATGGCGCTGACCATCGGCATCATCGCGACCATCGAGGGCTTCGCCGTGGAGGGCTCGGCGGAATCGCTGGGACGCCACGTCACCGCCTCCGTCGTGAAGGCCATCTTCATGGTCATCGTCCTCGATGGCCTGTTCGCGGTGTTCTTCGCCGCGATCGACTTCTGAGGCCGCCCCGATGGATGCCTCGATGACCGCCCCCGCCCCGATCATCCGCGTGCGCGACCTCGTGGTCGGCTTCCGCGACCGCGACATCCTGAAAGGCCTGAACCTCGACATCCGGGCCGGGGAGATCCTGGGCTTCGTCGGGCCCTCGGGGCAGGGCAAGTCGGTGCTGACCCGGACGATCCTGGGCCTCAACCCGAAGCGGGCCGGCACGATCGAGGTGTTCGGCCGCGACGTGGACGACCTGACCTACGCCGAGCGGCGGCGGATGGAGCAGCGCTGGGGCGTTCTGTTCCAGCAGGGTGCCCTGTTCTCGTCGCTCACCGTCAAGCAGAACATCCAGGTGCCGATGCGCGAGCACCTGAACCTGTCCGAGCGCCTGCTCGACGAGTTCGCCCGCCTCAAGATCGAGATGGTCGGCCTGAAGCCCGACGCCGCCGACAAGCTGCCCTCGGAACTGTCGGGCGGCATGATCAAGCGCGCGGCTCTGGCCCGCTCCCTGGCGCTCGACCCCGAGATCCTGTTCCTGGACGAGCCGACCTCGGGCCTCGATCCGATCGGCGCGGGCGAGTTCGACGACCTCGTCTCGACCCTGAAGGAGACGCTGGGGCTCACCGTCTTCATGGTCACCCACGACCTCGACAGCCTCTACACCGCCTGCGACCGCATCGCGGCGCTCGGCGACGGCCAGATCATCGCGGCCGGCACCATCGACGAGATGCTGGCGAGCGACCATCCCTGGCTGCGCGCCTATTTCCACGGCAAGCGCGCCCGGGCCATCGCCACGGGCGGTGCGGCGGCCCATGCCTGACCGCTTCCCCATCCCGATCCCGCCCCGCTCCTGTCCGGGAGTTGAGGCCCGACGCCCGGACGGGTCCCGTCCGCCAGGCAGAAGAACAGGCTGAGCGCATGGAAACCCGCGCGAACTACGCCCTCATCGGGGCCTTCACCATCGCCGTCATCCTGGCGGGCTTCGGCACCGTGCTGTGGCTCTCCGGCGGCTCGTCGCGGCAGGTCAGCCAGACGGTGCGGATCGTCTTCTCCGGCTCGGTCGGGGGACTGTCGCGCGGGTCCAGCGTGAACTTCAACGGCATCAAGGTCGGCGAGGTCACCGATATCCGCCTCGCCCCGCAGGATCCGCGCCGGGTGCTCGCCCAGATCAAGGTCGAGCCCGCGACGCCGCTGCGGGCCGACACCCGCGCCCGCCTCGATTCCGCGATGCTCACCGGGGTCTCGGTGATCTCGCTGTCGGGCGGCAACGCCGATGCGCCGGCGCTGACCCCGATGGCCAACGGCGAGCCGCCGACGATCTTCGCCGATTCCTCCGACATGCAGGACATGATGGCGCTCGCCCGCCAGGTGGCGCAGCGGGCCGACGACATGCTGGCCCGCCTCGACCGGCTGGTCTCGGCCAACGAGGGCGCGATCAACCGCTCGCTCACCAACGTCGAGACCTTCTCCAAGACGCTGGCCGATGCCGGGCCGAACATCTCGGCCCTGGTCAAGGCGGTGGACGGCGCCAAGCTCGGCCACGTGATCGACAACGCCGACCGCTTCTCGGAGGCCCTGTCCAAGGCCAGCCCCGACATCGAGGGGAGCCTGCACGACGCCCGGTCGCTCGCCGCCAAGCTCAACGCCTCGGCCGACAAGATCGACGCGGTGCTCAACGGCGCCCAGGGCTTCCTCGGCTCGGCCTCGGGCCAGGAGGGCTCCAGCACCTTCTCGGAGATCCGCGCCGCCGCGGTCTCGGTGCGCGACGCCGGCAAGGCCTTCCGGGTGATGTCGGAGAACCTCGACAAGCGCACCGCCAGCATCGCGACCAATTTCGGCCGGCTCAGCGGCACCGGCCGCCGGGAGGTGGAGGCCCTGTCCGGGGACGGCCAACGGACCCTGAGCACCCTCAACCGCACGGTCCGCAGCCTGGAGCGCGACCCGAGCCAGGTGATCTTCGGCGGCAAGCCGTCGTTGCCGGAATACAACGGCGGTCGGTGAAATCACCGGTCGCCGGGCCGATGTGTCCCGTCGCACGGCACGGATGCCGCGGCGGCGTAGTTTTAACCGCATAGCTTATACAGCTCCGCCGTTCGCCGGTGGGGCTTTTCAGGTTGCGTGTATGGTCCGCTCGTCCCACATCGCCGCCGCTACGTTGCTCGCTGCCCTGCTGGGCGGCTGCGGCGGCGGCGCCGCGCCCCTCACCTTCGACCTAGCCGCCCTGCCCGCGGCCGGCCGGCCGGTCGCGGCCGTCCGCTCGATCGCGGTCTCGGAGCCGGTGGGCATCCAGCCCTTCGAGGCCGACCGGATCATCGTGCGCGAACCCGGCGGCGCCCTCTCCTTCCTGGGCGGCGGCCAATGGGCCGACCGCCTGCCGCGCCTGATCCAGACGCGGATCATCCAGAGCCTGGAGAATTCCGGTCGGCTGCGCTCGGTGAGCCGGCCCGGCGACAAGGTCGTGGCCGATTACCAGCTGATCAGCGAGATCCGCGCCTTCGACGTCCAGGCCGGGACCGGCGAGGCGGTGGTCGACCTGTCGCTGAAGCTCGTGGCCGACGGCACCGGCAAGGTGACCGCCGCCCGGATCTTCACGGCCCGGGTCCCCGTGGCCAAGATCGATGCCGGTACCAGCGCCCACGCCCTCGATCAGGCGCTGATCACCGTGCTCGCCGACGTGGTGCGGTGGGTGAATACGGGGCGGTGAGGCCGCATCGTCCGCAAACGCTCTGGCATCGTCAGACGGTGCGCCTCTGGAAGGATGGCGTCCCATCCACGCCCTCATCCTGAGATGCCCGCGCCAGCGGGCCTCGAAGGAGGTCCTTCAGGGATCGCGCGGCCGGCTGGAGGGCTCCTTCGATGTCTTCGTTGCGCTCCGGCGCGTCAGGATGAGGTGGAGGATTGGACGGGCGGGGCCTTTTCGGACACGCCCTATGATCTGCGGCTGAGCGGCCTCGCCGACGCCGGACCTGTCTCGGCGAAAGCGCGCTCTACCGCAGCGCCTTGGCCAGCACGACGTTGAACGGCCGGAAGCCGCGCCCCTGGAAGAAGCGGAGGGCCTCTTCGTTCCGCGTCCACGCGTCGAGGACGAGGCGATCCACCTGCAGAGCCGTGGCCGCGGCTTCCACCGCGCGCAGGAGCGCGGTCGCCACGCCGGCACGGCGGGCGGGTTCCCGGACCGCGATGTCCTGGATGTAGATGCGCCGGCGCGCCTGCGTGAGCACCGTGGGCGGACGTTCCTGCAACTCGTACCAGAGATAGCCGACCGGCTCGGCGGACTGCTCGGCGATCAGAAGGTCGTTCTCGGGCTTGTCGAGGAGGCTCGCGAAGAAGGCCCGCAACTCGGCCGCATCGACCTCGGCTTTGAATTCGTCCGGCTCCAGCCGCACGTGCAGCGCCTGCACGATAGCGTTCAGCGTGACCAGGACGTGCAAATCTGCCGGCGTGGCGGGACGTACGAAGACCGCCTGCTTACCAGCCATGCCGATCTAATTACGCGGCTCAAGTTCGAACGCGGGCAGAGTCTCGTCGGCTCGATACACACCGACCACGACGACCCGCTCCGGACGGTCGCGGGTGACCGCCAGGACGGCTCTCATGTCACCGGCGCGAACGAGGAAAGCCTCCTCGCCGCTGAGCATACCCAGGCGAACGACATCGTCCGAATGCGTCAGTGTTTCGCGATCCTGCGCGACACGCTCGACTCGTTGAAGAAGCCGATCCACATCGACGGTTTTGAGGCCCTGCGCGCGCATGTGATCGACGGCGTGCTGGGTGAAGACTGCGTTCATGTCTGGCGATCCCCCGGCTCGGATCCGAACATGCGCTTGATATCGTCGAGCGTGCGCAGCTTCCCGTCTCGGATATCGCGTTTTGCCGCTTCGATCATCGGCCCCACCAGTTCCTGCAACGCAATGCCCAGGACATCTGTCTCGCTCAACGCGCGACGCACCCGATTTTCAGAGCGGGCGGCGCCCCACTCGTATAACCCCATGCCCAGGAGGACGATCAGGAGCAGCTAGAACGAGCGGCTGTGTGGCGTTGCACTCCAGTCGAGAGTCTGTACTCCGTCGCGTGTCGTCGTGATCTCAAAGATGTAAGCGCCCGACAGCACGGTGCCAACCAGACCAAGCAGGCCGAGGCCGAGTGCTTTCATGAGCGGATGGTCGAAGAGCAACCGCCTGATGCGCTCCACCGAGCCGCCTCTGATTCTGATAGATCCCGTTCGGCGTTAGAGATTGTTTCAGGCAGCGCGTCCGCGCAAGACGACCGCTTGGTTCCTCACTCCATCACGGCGGCCTTCAGGATCACCACCATGGTGGCCCGCGCCGGTCCGTCGGTGCAGCGCACGAGGTGGGGCCGGTCGCAGCGGTAGCGCAGGGTCTCGCCGGCCCGGGCCCGCTGCACGATGCCGCCGATCTCCACCTCGAACGCCCCCTCGGCGACCGACAGCGATTCCACCGAGCCGCGCTGGTGCGGGTCCGAATCGAGAACCCCGCCGGGATCGGCCGTGACCTCGTACCATTGCAGCCACTCGATCGTCTTCAGCCAGCCGATGATGGCGAGCCGCACCTTGCCGTCCTCGGAAACCAGGATCGGCGTGTCCGCCCGGGAGGTCTTCTCGATGAACGGCTCCTCGTCGCCCGCCGCCAGGACGCGCTCGATCGAGACGTCGAGGGCCTGGGAGAGCCGCCAGATCGTCGCCAGGGTCGGGTTGGTCTCGTTGCGCTCGATCTGGCTGATGATCGACTTGGCCACGCCCGATTGCTCGGCGAGTTCCGAGAGCGACAGGTTGTAGGCCTTGCGCAGGCGCTGGATCGTCTTGCCAAGCTGGCCGGAGAGCACCTGCGCCCCGGTCAGCAGGTCGCGCCCGCGTCCCCGGTCGGGCCGTTCCGCCTGATCCTGCATGATCTCCGGTCCGCCTGCGCCGTTCCGTTATCCGAACGATCGTGCGCTTCTTCAAACGCAATCGCCGCCCGGGCGCAAGGCGGAGGGGGCTCGGCGCACTGGAAAGCGCCGCCGCCCGCCCGGTCTACGGCCAGAGGGCGTGGAAGTGGTGGACCGGCCCGTGGCCCGCCCCGACGCCCAGGCGGTCCGCGGCGGCGAGCGCGGCCGTGAGGTAATCCTTGGCGCCGGCCACCGCCTCCGGCAGGGTCAGCCCCCGGGCGAGGCCCGCCGCCACCGCGGCCGAGAGGGTGCAGCCGGTACCGTGGGTGTTGGCGGTGGCGATCCGCGGCGCCGCCAGGGTCCGCAGGGTCCCGTCCGCCGTCACGAGGTGGTCGATGCTCTCCCGCCCCGTTCCGTGGCCGCCCTTGATCAGCACCGCCCGGGCGCCGAGCGCCACGAGCCGCCGGGCCTGCGCCACCGCCGCGGCGTCATCCTCGGCGACCGACTCGCCGAGCAGCACCGCGGCCTCCGGCAGGTTGGGGGTGATCAGGTCGGCCCGTGCCATCAGCCGGTCCCGGAGCGCCGCCACGGCGTCGTCGGCGATCAGCCGGTCGCCGCTGGTGGCGACCATCACGGGGTCGAGGACGACGGGAATCGCCCCGGCATGGCGCGCGAGACCCTCGGCCACCGCCTCGATCACCGCGGGCCGGGACAGCATGCCGATCTTCACGGCGCGCACCGCGAGGTCGGAGAACACGCTGTCGATCTGCCGGGCCACGAACGCCGCCGGCACGTCGTGGATGCCCTGGACGCCGACGGTGTTCTGCGCGGTCAGCGCCGTGATCACGCTGGCGCCGTAGACGCCGAGCGCCGAGAAGGTCTTGAGGTCGGCCTGGATGCCGGCGCCGCCGCCGGAATCCGAGCCCGCGATGGTCACGGCGATCGGCACCGGGCCGCGGCTCATCGGGCCGCTCATCGCGTCCGCTCCGCCAGGGCGGCGTCGATCCGGGCGCGCAGGTCCCGGGCGCGCGGGCGCACCGGGTCCGCCCCGAACAGGGCGGTGATCACCGCGACGCCGTCCGCCCCGGCGGCGATCACGGCGGCGGCGTTCTCCGGGCCGATCCCCGCGATGGCGCCGAGGGGCAGGCCCGCGCCCCGGGCGAGGCGCGCCCGGAAGGCGATGCTGGAAAAGCCGTCGAGGCCCACCGGCGGGTCGGGGTTGTCCTTGCTGGTGGTGGCGAACACGCCGCCGATGCAGGCGTAGTCCACGGGCAGCCGGTACAGCTCGTCGGCCTGGGCCGCCGTCTTCACCGTGAGGCCGATGATCGCGTCCGGCCCCAGGAGGCGGCGGGCGTCGGCCGGATGGAGGTCGCCCTGGCCGAGATGCACGCCCTCCGCCCCCGCGGCGAGGGCGAGGTCGACCCGGTCGTTGACCAGCACCGGCACCCGTCCGCCCACCGCCTCCCGGATCGCCCGGATCCGCGCCAGGGCGGCGCGGGCGTCCGGGATGTCCTTCTCGCGGTACTGGAGCAGGGTGCAGCCCCCCGCCACCGCCTCGGCCCCGAGCCGCCCCAGCCGGTCGCCGTCGCCGCCGCAGATTCCGACATCGAGGAGACCGTAGAGCCGCAGGTCGACCGCGCGGCCCCCGGTCGATGCGGCGTTCGCGCGCTCTGGCATCGCTGTCGCTCGGCCCCCGCCCCGACCGGCGCCGCGCCGGCCCGTCCCGGGCGGCCCTGTTTGGGCAGCCCCCGCCGGCTTGGCAAGCGTGTCCCATGCGCCGGTGCCGCGCGGTCAACGGCGGCGTTGACGCGCGGCGATCCTGCCCCCCTATAGAGCGCGCGCCGCCGGAGCGGATGCCGGTCGGCGGACGCGCGCGCGGTGGATCAAGATCTTAGGGCGGATCGGCGGGGAGAGGCGGTCGAGGGACGATGAAGGGTGCCGCGGCGCAGACGGGTGCGCGCGGGGCGCAGGCCCCGCCGGAGCGCTCCTCCGTAGGCCTCGTCGCGGTGATCGTCGCCGCGACCGGGGGGGAGCCGCGCGCCCTCACGATCCGGGTGCCCGACCAGGCGCCGGGCCGCGGCGACGGCCTGCCGGCCGGTCCGCTGGTTCCCGAGCACGCCACCCTGGAGCGGGGCCTGCGCGCCTGGGTGGAGCGGCAGACGCACCAGCGCCTCGGCTACGTGGAGCAGCTCTACACCTTCGGCGACCGCGACCGTTCCGGGGCCTCGGACATGGCGGAGGTGCACTCCCTCTCGGTGGCCTATCTCGCCCTGGTCCGCGAGGAGCGCCCGGCCGGCCTCGCCGAGGCGGCCTGGCAGAACTGGTACCGCTACCTGCCCTACGAGGATTTCCGCAACGGTCGTCCGCCCCAGCTCGACGCCATCGCGGAACGGCTCTCCGCCTGGGCAGGGGAGCCCGAGGACCGCGCCACCCGGACCCGCCGCCTCGACCGCCTGGGCCTGACCTTCGGCATGAACGGCGGCACCTGGAACGAGGAGCGCGTGCTGGAGCGCTACGAATTGCTGTTCGAGGCCGGGCTGATCCCGGAGGCCGGCGGCAATGCCGGCCCGGCGCTCCCGAACGACCCGGCCGGCGTGCCCATGGCCTTCGACCACCGGCGGGTTCTGGCCACGGCGATCGGTCGGCTGCGGGGCAAGATCAAGTACCGCCCGGTGGTGTTCGAGCTGATGCCGCCGGAATTCACCCTGCTCCAGCTCCAGAAGACCGTCGAGGCCCTGTCGGGGACGCAGCTGCACAAGCAGAATTTTCGCCGGCTCGTGGCGCAGCAGGGGCTGGTTGAGGAGACCGAGAGCGTCACCAGCGGCGCCGCCGGCCGGCCGGCGCGGCTGGTGCGGTTCCGCCGGGAGGTGCTTCTGGAGCGGCCCGCGCCGGGGCTGCGGCTGCCGTTGCGGCGGGTGGGGTAATGGGGCTCGGCTGCTGCGGGCTGGGAGCACCCGGTCGATGATCGCCTAGGCGACGGCTTTCGCCACCATCTCCGGATGCTGCCCGATCACCCGCACGTAGGCGATGGCGAAATCCGGGGCGGCGGTCCGCGCCTGCTCCCAGTCGCGCAGCGTGCCGATCGGAACCCGGAAGCGGCTGGCGAACTCGGATTGCGACAGGCCGAGCCCGGTGCGCGTCCTGCGGATCAGGCGGGCACGCTGACCGCGGTCCAGCGCCTCGGCCGTCGTATCGAAATCCTCGGCGTCCGCCGGATCAGCCGGCAGCGCGATAGGCTCGCTCTTCACCCGTGTTGCTCCTTCTCACCGGGATGAAACGCGCCCGGTCCGCCCGCCAGACGAAAACGCCGGTGAACAGCGTCCCCTCCACCAGCCCGACCACCTTGAACCGTTCCTCTCCGTCGATCTCCCGAATGGAGGGGATGAGCAGATGATCACCGTCCTCGAAGATCCGGTCGCCGAATGCCAGGGACAGCTTGTACTTCGCGCGGTTGATCGCATCCTTGGTGGGAGCGAACCGGTCGGCCGTCATCGAGCGAGACGATACGGAATTTCCGTATGATCATCAACGGTCGCTCTCAACGCCCCTGCAATGGCCTCGGCCTGTCGCCGTGGCTTTCGGCAGGCCGAGGCCATCAAGCAGGCACAGGATTGGCCCCCCGCCCGGCACCGCAGGAGAAACCGCATGACGACCAAAACCGAAAAGCAAAAAATGCTGTCCGGCGAGCCCTACCGGCCCGGCGACCCGGAACTCGCCGCCGACGCGCGGCGCACCCGCGCCTGGATGGTCCGCTACAACGCCACCCTGGACGCCTCCCCCGACGAGCGGCGCGTCCTCCTGCGCGAACTCCTCGCCCATGTCGGCGCGGACGCGGTAATCCGGCCGCCGTTCTTCTGCGATTACGGCCAGCACATCGCGATCGGCGACGGGGTGTTCCTCAACTTCAACTGCGTGATCCTCGACGTTGCCCCCGTGTCGATCGGCGACCTCACCCAGGTCGGCCCCGGGGTGCAGTTCCTGACCGCCGACCATCCGCGCGATCCGGCGCTGCGCCGGGCGGGCGTCGAATCCGGCCGGCCCATCGTGGTCGGGGCGAATGTCTGGATCGGCGGCGGCGCGCTGATCCTGCCCGGCGTCACGGTGGGCGACGACGCCATCATCGGCGCGGGCGCCGTCGTCACCCGCGACGTGCCAGCGGGCGCGACCGTCGTCGGCAACCCGGCCCGGCCGCTGCCGCGGGGTTGACGGCGCCCCTACCCGTAGGTGTGGTCCTCGGCCGGGAACCGCCCGGCCCGGACCTCCTCGGCATAGGCCTTCACGGCCTCCTCGATATGGCCGCGCAGGCTGCCGAACTGGCGCACGAATTTCGGCGTGCGCTCGGACAGGCCGAGCATGTCCTCCAGCACCAGGATCTGCCCGTCGCAGACCGCCGAGGCGCCGATGCCGATCGTGGCCGCCGTGACCCGCGGCGATGTCGCGATGGCGCGCGCCACCGGCTCGACGATGCCCTCCAGCACGATCGCGAAGGCCCCGGCTTCGGAGATCGCCCTTGCGTCCTCCAGGAGGCGACGCTCGTCGTCGGGGGCGCGGCCCTGGACCTTGAAGCCGCCCATCGTGTTCACCGCCTGGGGGGTGAGCCCGATATGGCCCATCACCGGCACGCCGCGCTGGACCAGGAACGCCACGGTCTCGGCGAAATGCGCCCCGCCCTCCATCTTGATCGCCCCGGCGCCGGTCTCCTTCAGCACCCGGGCGGCGTTCAGGAAGGCCTGCTCCCGGCTCGCCTCGTAGGAGCCGAACGGCATGTCGACCACGACGAGCGCCTTCTCGGTGCCGCGGATCACCGCCTGGGCCTGGAGGATCATCATCTCCAGGGTCACGGGAATGGTCGATTCCATCCCGTGCATGACCATGCCGAGGGAATCGCCCACCAGGATGAAGTCGCAATAGGGGTCGACGATGCCGGCCGTGTGGGCGTGATAGGCGGTGAGCGCGATGATCTTGCGCCCCTCGGCCTTGCGCTTGCCGATATCGATCGCCCGGAGCCGGCGGGACTGCACGACCTGCGACATGGTTCAGATCCCTTTCGGTATCCGCGCGTCTCCCTCCCCCGCAGAGGGGGGAAGGAGACGCGCGTGTCAGGCCTCGTCGCGCTTCTTACACCGCCCTGCCCCCCGGGTCAGCGCCCCGCCTGCGGCTCGGTCCCCGCCTGCCAGGCCGGATCGACGCGCAAGGCCGCGGTCTCATGCTTGTCCTGCCAGCCCTCGACGCCTTCGGGGAACCAGCGGATGCCGGTATAGCCCTTGCGCACCAGCCGCTTGGCGGCGTTCCAGCTGCCCCAGCACTCCACATGGCAGAAGACCACGACGGGCTTGGCCCTGTCGTTGCCGGTCAGCGCGGCGACGCGCGCGTAGAACAGCGCCTCGCGCTCGGGCGCCAGGGGTTCGGCCCC
The DNA here is from genome assembly GCF_022829585.1 of Methylobacterium sp. J-026. Taxonomy (GTDB): domain Bacteria; phylum Pseudomonadota; class Alphaproteobacteria; order Rhizobiales; family Beijerinckiaceae; genus Methylobacterium. The sequence goes on along the minus strand of NZ_JAKSYC010000110.1, from coordinate 36,927 downwards.
GGCCTCGGGCAGCCAGACCGCGCCCGGGATCGAGGGGTGCACCGGCAGCCAGAGGCGGCCGGCGGGGAAGTTCGACGGCTTGCGGTCCGGCGCCGCCACGTCGATCAGCACCGGCTTGTCCGGCCCCGCCAGCAGGGCGGCGACGGCGCCGGCGTCGAGCACCGCCGCGCCCGTCAGGGTCGGCGGCGTATAGCCCTTCGGTGGACCGGCATAGAGCCCCTCCGGCTCCGGGACGTTGACGGGGGAATCGGCCGGCGCGGCGGCGAGGCCGCCGAGCGCCGCCAGGGCCGCTGCGATCCGGACGATCGGGCCTGCGGTCCGCATCGCTCAGTTCGTCGGGCTCGGCGGGGTGAAGCTGTGCTGCCAGTGCCCGCCCTGGTTGTCGGAGGCCGCCACCTGGATCGGCTTGCCGTCCGGCTTGAACGCGAAGTTGATCACCGGGTTCGAGGAGATCGAGATGTCGCCCGTCAGGGTGAAGACCGTCTGATCGCCGGCCGAGACGACGATCTTGTCGATGTAGCGGGCCGGCGTGAAGTCCCGGGTGACCTGGTTCATCTGCATGCCGGAGAAGTTCGGGTGGCGGACCATCAGCGTCGCCTCCACGGGCTGGCCGGGCTGGGCGTCGGCGAACTTCATGCGCATGTCGCCCATACCCTTCATGGCCTCCTCGTCGCTCATGCCCATCGGGGCCGAGCAGCCGCCGGACGCCTTCACGAACTGCTTGGCCTCGTAGAGCTTGCCGTCCTGCGTCTCCACCACGGCGTGCATGTCGGTGTAGTTGTTGACCCGCACGCGCAGCTTCAGCTCCGCCGGGTCGGCGGCCGGGCCGAACGCGAACCGGGCCGCGTAGGGCGCCGGGTTGTCGTCGATGATCAGCGACACCGCCTTGATCTGCCCGTCCTTGGGCATGGTCAGGGTGATCGGCACCAGGGCGGCGTCGAGGGCGCGCACGGGCGCATCGATCTTCACGAGGCTGTCGGTCGGCGTGATCGCGCGGTCGCCGAAGATCGACGTGGCGATCTCGTGCCAGCGGGCGGCCCGCTCCTGATCCGTGTCGGAGGCGCCCGCGGCCCGCGCGGCGCCGGCGAGCGGCCCGGTCACGGCGGTCGCCGCGAGGGCGAGCCCGAGGGCGAGAACGGTCCTGTTGATCCTGGAGGTCATGGCGTGTCTCCCGTCTGGTTACGATAGGGCGGTCCGGAAACTTAGTCCCACTCGAGTTCTTGGTAGGCCACGGTGACGTTGCGGCCGTTGTAGGTGTCGAACAGCGCCCACTTGTCCCGTTGACCCTTCGCGACGCTGTCGACCGCCTTCTCGATCGACACGTCCTTGGCGATCGCCGCGCGGGTGCCGTCGCGCAGCGCCGTCAGGTAGCCGGTGAGGTCGGCGAGCGCCGGGGCGAGATCCACCGTCACCGGCCCGTGGCCCGGCACCGCCCGGGCGGGGCCCATGGCCTTCAGGCGCTCGGCCTCCTTCAGCCAGCCCTTCAGGCTGCCGTCGAGGGAGGGGATGCGGTTCACGAACAGCAGGTCGGCGGGAAACAGCAGGCCGCTGCCCGAGTCGATCATCGACAGGTCCGAGGTGGTGTGGGCCGGGCCGTGCGCCGTGAAGGTCAGGCGGCGGTCGCCGAGGTCGATCTCGGCCGTGTCGGCTACGGTCATCGTCGGGTAGACCACCGGCCCGGTCCGGTCTTCGCCGAGGAGATCGCTCAGGCGCTTGCGGTAGAATTCCCCCCGGGCCGAGAGCGCCTCGGTGAGCTTGGCGTGGCCGATGAAGACCGGCTTGTCCTGCACGAACGCCCCCGCCCCGAAGACATGGTCCGGGTGGACATGGGTCAGCACCACGTGGGTGATCGGCTTGGGGGTGCGTTTGGCGATCTCGGCGCGCAGCCATTGGCCGTCGGCGAGGCTGCCGCCGGATTCGGTGACCAGCACGCCGTCCCGGCCGATGACGAAGCCAATATTGGCGATGGCGTCGGCATTCTCGGCGGTGGCGTCGGCGATCAGGCCCTTGCGCATGAAGATGCCCGGCCCGACCTCCGCCATCGTAAAAGATTCGGCGGCGCGGCCGAGGGTCGGCAGGCAGCAGAGGCACAGGCCGCCGAACAGCGCGCCGCGCCGCGATACGGTGCGGCGGCCCGCGACGACGGATTTCCACGGTTGGACGGCGGACGCCGTCATGCCGAATCCTCCTGATCTTGTTGTCTACCATTAAGTAGGTAGATCTTTGGGCGGTCAAGTGGCAGACAGGGGAACGGACGCCGGACGGTGACACGTTCGCGCGAGCCGGACGAGACGGTTCAGGCGATGCGAGACACCCGCACCGAGCTGCTGATGCAGGCCGAGACCCTGGTCCGGGGGCGCGGCTATGCCGGGTTCAGCTATGCCGACCTCGCGGAGGCGGTGGGCATCCGCAAGGCGAGCATCCACCACCACTTCCCCACCAAGGTCGATCTCGGGGCCGCCCTGGTGGCGGCCTACGCGGCCCGCTACGCCGCCGCCCTGGCGGTGATCCGCGCCGACGGTCCGGACGGGCCGGGCCGGGTGGAGGCCTACGGCAAACTCTATCTCGGCGGGGTCGAGCAGGGGCTCGGCTGCCTGTGCGCGGCGCTCGCCATCGAGGGCGAGGCCCTGCCCGAGCGCCTCCGCCGGGACATCGCGGCCTTTTTCGCGGATCACCTCGCCTGGCTGGAGGCGGTCCTGCGGGAGGGCCAAGCGGCGGGAAGCGTGCGCGCGGGCGCGGATCCGGCGGCGCTCGCCCGCTACGTCATCGCCACCCTGGAGGGGGCGCTGCTGATGGAGCGCCTGTTCGCGAGTCCCGACGCCTTCCGGGGGACGCTGGCGGTGCTGGTCGATGGGCTCAGGACGCCATGAAGCGCGCGTAGCCCGCCGCCCGCAGCTGGCAGGCCGGGCAGGTGCCGCAGCCGTAGCCCCAGGGATGCCGCTGTCCGCGCGCGCCGAGATAGCAGGTGTGGCTCTCCTCGACGATCAGGTCGACCAGCGCCGCCCCCCCCAGGGTCTCGGCAAGGCTCCAGGTCTGCGCCTTGTCGAGCCACATCAGCGGCGTGTGCAGCACGAAGCGGCGGTCCATGCCGAGGTTCAGCGCCACCTGCAGCGCCTTGATCGTGTCGTCGCGACAATCGGGATAGCCGGAATAGTCGGTCTCGCACATGCCGCCGACCACGTGGCGCAGGCCCCGCCGGTAGGCAAGCGCCGCCGCGAAGGTCAGGAACACGATGTTGCGCCCGGGCACGAAGGTGTTGGGCAGGCCCGACGCTTCGTAACCGATCGCCGCATCCCGGGTCAGCGCCGTCTCGGAGATTTTGCCCAGGGCGTCGAGGGCGATCGTGTGGTCGTCGCCGAGGCGTGAGGCCCAGGCCGTATCGATGCGACCCATCCCGTCCCGGAGCGTGGCCCGGCGGTCGAGCTCGACCCGGTGGCGCTGGCCGTAGTCGAAGCCCAGCGTCTCGACGTGGTCGAACCGGTCCAGCGCCCAGGCGAGGCAGGTCGCCGAATCCTGGCCGCCGGAGAACAGCACAAGCGCTGAGTGGTCACCCGGTCTCACGGTCTCAGTCGCCATCGTATTCCGCCCAGGACATCGGGGTCTCCGCGACCCGCACCCGGGCCAGGCCCGGCAGGTCCGGTCGCAGGCGATGCCAGATCCAGGCCGCGATGATCTCGGCGGTGGGATTCTCCAGGCCCTCGATCTCGTTGAGGCAATGGTGGTCGAGCCGGGCGAGCAGCGGGCCGAAGATCGACTCGATCTCGTAGAAGTCGATCACCCAGCCCGTGTGGGGATCGACCGGCCCGGCCACGGTCAGCTCGACCCGGTAGGAATGCCCGTGCATCCGGTGGCAGCGATGGGTCTCGGGCACGTTCGGCAGGCGGTGGGCCGCCTCGAAGGTGAAGGCTTGGGTGATCTTCATGGGCGGGGTTCGCGGGCTGGGACCGATCTCGCACCCGCAATAGCGCCGACCGGCCGTCCCGCGCAAAGGCGCTGTGTCCCGGGGCGTGCCCCGCCCCGCCCCCGACGGCCGAGGATGGCCGCTGCGGCGAAGGTCAGTCCTGGCCGCCCTCCTCCGACCACCGCGCGTACCACGCCTTGAAGATCCGCAACTGATTCTCCGCGTAGTAGCGCTGTCCGGCGCTCAACGCGTCGGAGGCGTTGAAGTGGAGCGCGTATTCCGCGTTCCCCTCCAGCACCATCAGGTGCTTGTAGTACAGGACGAGGTCGGTCCCCTCGTCGAAGCTCGACAGGATCGCGAGGGCGGCGTCGAGCTCCTCCGCCCGCCGCCGGGCCAGGACGGCGCCGGCGGCCGCCTTCTCGCACAGGGCGACGAGGTGCAGCACCTCCCGCGGCAGGACGTTGCCGATGCCCGTGATGGCGCCCCGGGCGCCGCAATTGACGTAGCCGTGCACCACCTGCGTATCCACCCCGACCATCAGGGTGATGTCGGGCGCCTGGCCGGTGATGTGCTCGGCCGCGTAGGTGAGCGCCTGGGCGCCGCCGAACTCCTTGAACCCGACGAGGTGCGGGTACCGGTCGCGCAGGCGGAAGAACAGTTCCGCCCGGGTCTCGAAGCCGTAATAGGGGCTGTTGTAGATCACCGACGGCAGGTCGACGGCCGCCTCCAGGATGCCGGCGAAATGGGCCTCCTGCGCCGCCGCCGAGCTGCCGCGCGACAGGACCCGCGGGATGATCATCAGGCCCTGCGCCCCGGCCGCCTTGGCGTGGGCGGCGAGCGCCGCTGCCCGCTTCGGGTTCTGCGCGCCGGTCCCCACGATCACCGGGACGCCTTCCGCCAGAAGCCGCTCGACGCCCGCCATCCGCTCCGCGTCGGTCAGCAGCGGCCAATCGCCCATCGAGCCGCAATAGACCACCGCCGACATCCCGGCATCGACGAGGTCCCGCCCCTTCCGGGCGAGGGCGTCGAGATCGGGCGTGCGGTCCGGCCGGCAGGGCGTCATCAGGGCTGGGATCGTGCCGGAGAAGATCTGTCGGTCGGAGGCCATCGCCGGCTCGTCTGCTGGGAGGGGGATCGTCCCCGCCGGCCTGGCGGCCTCGCGGGACGGCGCGTCTCCCCATGGCAGCAGCGGGCGATTCGGGCAAGGATTTTATACAATCAACCGCGGGATCTATGGCGTTGGCGCCGTGCCCAGAAAGGCCATCAGCGAGGCGGCGACGTGGTCGATATGGTCGGCCAGGAGGGCGCAGGCGGCCGAGGCGTGACCGTTCCGGCACAGCCGGACGATCTCCCGATGCTCGCGGTCCGCCCGCTCCAGCTCCGCCGCATCGGTGGAGAGCTGCAGGCGCGTGTAGCGGTCGCACTCCGCCAGCAGCGCGCCGACGATCCCGAGGGTGCGGGGGCGGTCGGCCCGGCTGTACAGGAGCAGGTGCAACTCCGTGTTGAGGGTGCCCCAGCGCGCGGTCGCCCCGTCGCGCAGCGCCGCCGCGTAGTCCTCCAGCAGGGCGTCCGCCCGATCGAAGTCGTCCCCGGTCAGCCGGGGCGTCGACAGGGCGAGGAGGCGTGGTTCGAGAACGCCCCGGAGTTCGAGGGCTTCGGCCGCGTCCGCCGGCGAGAGCGGGGCCACCGTCGCACCCCGGTGCGGGTGGATCCGCACGAGGCCCTCAGCCTCGAGCTGAAACAGGGCTTCCCGGACCGGGATCCGGCTGGCGCCGAACTCCGACGCGAGGCCGTCCTGGCGCAGCTGCGACCCGGCCGGATAGCGCCCATCGAGGATGCGCCGCCGGATCTCGAACCCGATCGAACTTGCGATGGTCCGGTTCTTCATGGTTCGCTCCCCATCCGTCCCGGAAGCGCCGCGGGACCCTTGACGGCAGCACTTGGGTGTTGAAATTGTATAAAATCGATCGGGCGTCGGGGCTCGATCCGGAAAGGGTGCCCGCGATGACGCTCGACCGCCGCCAGCTTCTGGCTGGGACCGCCTGCGCGGCCGCCGCCAGCCTCGGCCGCCCGTACGTCGCCCGGGCCCAGCCCGGCGGTAGCGTGCTGCGCTTCATCCCGTCGACGCCGCTGCCGTCCCTCGATCCGATCGTCGCCACGAGCTACGTCATCCGCAACCACGGCTACCTCGTCTACGACACGTTATTCGCCACGGACGAGAACTTCCGGATCCAGCCGCAGATGGTGAGCGACTGGCAGACCGCGCCCGACGGCCTGCGCTGGACGTTCCATCTCCGGGACGGCCTCAGCTTCCACGACGGCACCCCCGTCGAGGCCAAGGACTGCATCGCGTCCATAGCGCGCTGGTCCAAGCGGGACGCGTTCGGGCAGACGCTCGCGGGCTTCGTGGCGGAATACGGCCAGGCGGACGCGCGGACCTTCACCATCAGTCTGAAGCGGCCGTTCCCCCTGCTCCCGGCGGCTTTGGGCAAGCTGTCGTCCAACGTGCCCTTCATCATGCCGGAGCGCATCGCGCTCCAGGACGCGTCCAAGCCGATCGCCGACGCCATGGGCTCCGGGCCCTGGCGCTTCGAGGCGCGGGAATGGATCCCGGGCCAGAACGCGATCTACACCCGCCATGCCGGCTACCGGCCCCGGGAGGAGGCGCCGTCCTGGGCGGCCGGCGGCAAGGTCGCCAAGGTCGACCGGATCGAGTGGCTGGCGATCACGGAGGCTTCGGCGGCGGTCGGCGCGATGATCCAGGGCGCGGTCGACTGGTACGAGCAGCCGGCGATCGACCTGATCCCCGTGCTCAAGGGCAAGCCGGGGATCGAGATCCGCAACGTGCCGCTCGGGCTGATCCTGCTGATGCGGTTCAACCACACGCAGCCGCCGTTCAACAATCCCGAGATCCGCCGGGCCGTGATGATGGCCATGAAGCAGGACGACTACATGCAGGCGGTGGTGGGCGACCCGGACTACTACCGGGAGGCCAAGACCTTCTTCACGCCGGGCTCGCCGATGTCGACCGGCGCCGGCGGGGGCGCCGCCATGCAGGAGGACCTCGCCAAGGCCAAGGCGATGCTCGCCAAGGCCGGCTACAAGGGCGAGACGGTCGTGCTGCTCGCCCCGGCCGACCAGCCCATCGCCTACAACCAGTCGCTGGTGACCCAGGACCTGCTCAAGCAGCTCGGGATGAACGTCGACCTGGTCTCCACCGACTGGGGCAGCTTCATCGCCCGCCGCGGCAACCGCGGGCCCGTCGATGCCGGCGGCTGGTCGGTCTTCCACACCCTGTGGTCGGGGGCGGACGTGCTGAACCCGGCCCTGCACCCGCTGATCCGGGCCAACGGTCCGGCCGCCTGGTTCGGCTGGCCGGACGACCCGACGCTGGAATCGCTGCGGAGCGAATGGATCGCCACGGGGGACGAGGCGCAGCAGAAGGCGCTGGCCGCACGCATCGAGGCGCGGGCCTTCGAGGTCGTCCCCTACGCCCCGGCGGGGCTCGTGCAGCAGCCGATGGCCGTCAGCACGAAGCTCAAGGGCATGGTCATGGCCCCCGTCCAGTTCTTCTGGAACATCGAGAAGACTGGCTGATACCAGTCGCCCATGAGGCTGACGCCTCGTGGGCGAACCGCCGGATGAGCGGCGACGCGCGTTCGCGCTTGCCGACGGCCGAACGCTGGAAGAGTCCGTGTCTACGGCCGTCGGTATGATCGGGGATTCCAAAGGGCCGTGTCCCTTTGGTGGGGTGTCGGGGTGAAACCCCGACGCGTCAGCCCGTGGGAGCCGCCCCCTTCCCGGACACCCCCGCTTGCGCGAAGGTCGCCATGCCGGTGTGGCAGGCCAGCGCCCCCTTGAGCATGCCCATCGCCATGGCGGCGCCGGAGGCCTCGCCGAGCCGCATGCCGAGCGCCAGCAGCGGCACGAGGCCGAGCCGCTCCAGAACCTCCGCATGGACGCCCTCCGCCGAGACGTGGCCGGCGAGGCAATGGTCGAGGGCGGACGGGTCGGCGGCGTGCAGCACGGCCGCCGCGGCGGTCGCCACGTAGCCGTCGATCACCACCGGGATCCGCTGCAGCCGGGCTGCCAGGATCGCCCCCACCATGGCGGCGATCTCCCGGCCGCCGAGGCGGGCGAGCATCTGGAGCGGATCGCCGAGATGGCCGGCATGGTGGGCGAGCGCCGCCTCCACGGCCGCGACCTTCCGGCTTAAGCCCTCCCGGTCCACGCCCGTGCCGTGCCCGACCCAGTGGGCGGGATCGCCGCCGAACAGGGCGGCATAGAGGGCGGCGGCCACCGTGGTGTTGCCGATGCCCATCTCGCCGATGCCGAGGCAGTCGGTGCCCGCGGCCACCGCCTCCATGCCGAACGCCATGGTGGCGACGGTGGCGCGCTCGTCGAGGGCCGGCCCTTCGGTGATGTCGCCGGTCGGCAGGTCGAGGGCGAGGTCGAACACCTTGAAGCCGAGCCCGTAGGCCGCACAGATCTGGTTGATCGCGGCTCCGCCCGCCGCGAAATTGTCGAGCATCTGCCGGTTGACCGCGTCCGGGAAGGCCGAGACGCCCCGCCGCGTCACCCCGTGGCTGCCGGCGAAGACGCAGACCAGGGGGCGATCGAGGCTCGGCGGCGCCTTGCCCTGCCAGGCTGCCAGCCAGGACACGAGGCTCTCCAGGCGCCCGAGGGAGCCCGCGGGTTTGGTCAGGGTGGCGTCCCTTGCGGCGACGGCGTCCTGCGCCTCCTGGTCGGGTCCGGGCATCGCCCGCAGCAGGTTGCGGATATCGTCGAACGGGCTTGCCTCGGTCATGGCGGCGATGATTTCCTGTGGGCGCGGGCAGACGGAGCCGGATCGGGGCGGGTATACCGGGCCGGCCCGCGCCACCGGCGGGCGGTGCGGGAGACCGCGATGGACAGGCAGACCGGCGGCGAGGCCGACTGGCCCGGGCGCGGCGCCCTGTACGACCTCGCCGGGTGCGTGCGGTTCTACTCCCGCCTGCCCGTGCCGCAACTGCCCGGGGAGCCGGATCCGCATCGCAGTCCGGATTTCACCCGCCTGCCGCGGATGCTGCCCCTGGCCGGCGTGATCGTCGCCCTGCCGGCCGCCCTGGTGCTGGCGGCGGGTTGGTGGATCGGGCTCGGGCCGTTCCTGGCGGCGACGCTTGCCGTCGCGGTCCTGGTGGTGGCCACGGGGGCCCTCCACGAGGACGGCCTCGCCGACGTGGCGGACGGTTTCGGCGGCGGCACGACCCGGGAGCGTCGCCTGGAGATCATGCGCGACAGCCGCATCGGCGCCTATGGCGGGGCGGCGCTGGTGCTGGCGTTGGCCCTGCGCATCGGCGCCCTGGCGACGCTCCTCGACCGCACCGGCTACGCGGCCGCCACCGCGCTCGGGCTCGCCGCCGCTGTGTCGCGGGTCGCCGCCCTGGCCCCGATGGTGCTGCTGGAGCCCGCACGCCCGGGGGGGCTCTCCGCCTCGGTCGGACGCCCGGATCGGGCGAGCCTCGCCACCGCCCTCGGCCTCGGCGCGGGTCTGGCGCTCGCCGCCGTTCCGCTCGGCCTGCCCTTCGGCGGCGTCGCGCTGATGATCCCGTGCGCGGGCCTCGCGGCCCTGGGCCTGACGCGGCTGGCGCGGCAAAAGATCGGCGGCCAGACCGGGGACGTGATCGGCGCCTGCCAGCAGGTCTCCGAGATCGCCGCCCTGCTGGCCCTGGTCGCGGCGGCGGCGGGGTGACGCCCCGGCCGCGGCGCCCTGATCGGTCATGACCTGGCCACGATCCGCCGGCCAGGGTTTTCGGATGCCGCCCGCGCAAAAACCCTCCTCCCCCTGCACCGGGGTCTGCGTGCTCGAACCCGTCACCGGGCTGTGCCGCGGCTGCGGCCGGACCCGCGACGAGATCGCCGCCTGGGGCAGGATGTCGGAGCCGCAGCGCCGCACCGTCATGGCCGGGCTCGGCGCCCGGATGCGCGCGGCCCACCTGACGCCGCCGGAGGTGGCGCTGCCGTCATGATCCTGATCGGGCTCGCCGCCCTCGCGCTGGTCCTCGCCGCCCTCGTGCTCAGCGACGGCAGCGACAGCGTCGGCGGCCTGATCGGGCAGGACCAGCTCGCGAGCTTCGCCTGGACCGGGATGATCCTCATCCTGGTGGTGGCCGGGTTCTGGCGGACGTTCACCGCCTCGCTCGGCGCGAACCTGCGCGCGCTCCTGGCCTGGGCGCTGATCGGCCTCGCCCTGATCATCGGCTACGGCGAGCGGGATCGGATCCGGGGCCTCGGCGCCCGGGTGGTCGGTGCGGTGCGGCCCGGAACCGCGATCCCGGGCCCTGACGGTGCCGTCACGATCGTCCGGCGGGCGGATGGCGAATTCCGGGTCGAGGCCGAGGTGAACGGCCGACCGCAAGCGTTCCTGTTCGATACGGGCGCGAGCAGCGTCGTCCTGACCGCCGAGAACGCCGCCGCCCTCGGCCTCGCACCCGCCGCCGCGGCGTTCACGGCGCGCGTGTCCACGGCCAACGGCATCGCCTACGCGGCGCCGGTCCAGCTCGACTCGCTCAGCATCGGCCCGATCACGGAGCGGCGGCTGAACGCCATGGTGGTCAAGCCCGGCGCGCTGTCGGCCAATCTACTCGGACAGAGCTTCCTGCAACGCCTGTCGGGCTATGCGGTCCGTGGCGACCGCCTGATCCTGAGCCCGCCCTGACGGGCCTTCGGCTCAGGCCGCCCGCGCCGTGGGCACCTCCCGGGAGACCAGCGCCACGGCCTCGCGCAGGGTCGAAAGCCCGGCCTCGGGCCGCAGCCCGTGGGTCGAGAGGTGGCGCCGGTAGGCCCGGGCGCCGGGCCGGCCGTTGAACAGCCCGAGCATGTGCCGGGTCACCGCGTGGAGGCGCTCCCCGCCGGCCAGGATCGCGGCGATATACGGCTCGAACGCCTCGACCGCCGCGAAGGCGTCGGGGGCCGGTGCGGGGGTTCCGAACAGCGCGGGATCTACGCCCAGAAGCAGGGCCGGCTCGGCATAGGCGGCGCGGCCGACCATGACGCCGTCGACCTCGGCGAGGCGGGCTTGGGCGGCGTCGAGATCGCGCAGGCCGCCATTCACCGCGAGCGGCAGGCTCGGCAGACGCTGCTTCAGCCGTGCCGCCCGGCCGTAATCGAGCGGCGGCACGTCCCGGTTCTCCTTGGGTGAGAGGCCCTGGAGCCAGGCCTTGCGGGCATGGACGATCACCCCGTCGACGCCCGCGGCCACCACCGCGTCGGCCAGGGCGTCGAGGGCCGCCTCGGGATCCTGATCGTCGACCCCGATGCGGCACTTGACCGTCACTGGCACGGCGACCGCCGCCTTCATGGCGGCCACGCAGTCGGCGACCAGGGCCGGCTCGCGCATGAGGCAGGCGCCGAAGCGGCCGTCCTGCACCCGGTCCGAGGGGCAGCCGACATTGAGGTTGACCTCGTCGTAGCCGAATTCCGCAGCGATCCGCGCGGCCCGCGCCAGCTCTGCCGGGTCCGAGCCGCCGAGCTGGACGGCGACCGGGTGCTCGACCTCCGAGAAGCCGAGCAGGCGCTCACGCGGACCGTGCAGCACCGCCCCCGTTGTCACCATCTCGGTGTAGAGCCGCGCGTGCGCCGAGAGCGTCCTGTGGAACGCCCGACAGTGGCGATCCGTCCAGTGCATCATCGGGGCGACGGAGAAGCGCCAGCCGGCGAGAGGGTCAGGGTCTTTCGGGGCGGCAATCACGTGCTGTCGCTTTCGTCATGTCCCGCGCCTCACCGTGCGCCATCGGGCCTCGGATGGATCGCCATCCACCCGTGTTGTGCGTGCCGCGCCGCGATGGGACGCCCGCGCGTGAGATCCGGGCGTTGGGTTATCATGCCCGGATAGTCCTCAAAAGAGCGGGGGGCGGCTCGTCGCGGAAGCGGGCCTGCGGCCGGCGCGTCGAGGAGACACCCTGTATCTTCTCCCGGGCCCCTGCGGCCGGCCCTGCGCGCCAGCGTCTTGACCGGCCCGCAATCACCGCCCGCCGGATGAAAGCCTGCCTCCGTGACGGCGGCGCGCGTCGAACCGGCCGGGATCCATCAGAACGCGCGCCCCCGAAGCGACCGCCGGTTCAGCCCCGGAGCCCGTCACCCCCCTCCCCCGGGCGGGCCGGTCGGCCAGGGCAAAGCCCCGACGCCGAGCTGGCCATTCAAGCCGCCGATCGCGGCGGTGTCGACACGGCCACCGCCGCGATCGGGGCATTCGCATCGGCGTGATCGACGCGCAGACGGGCCGTCGCCCGTCGAGGGCACCGATCAACCTGCACATTCCCTCACGCTCGATGGCTGGTGATATAATTCGATCCCTCAACGAAACATAGGATACTTTTTCAGCGAAGGCGAAATCCAAATAACTGAACGCCAAAGACATGTTTTACAAATTGAAAAAAACGAATTGAACATCAAAAAATCTCTAATGTGAAACAGAGATTGTATGAAATTTTTGAGACGCGGAAAAATAAGATACAAAATTGCCTATTATAAAAATCTACCTGCGTAATGAAATAATACAAATGGAATATTTGCTTCAAAAAAACCAAAGTTTACTTGATTGGTTGTTATAACAACCCTTGGTTTTCTCGGCTTAACTTGACAGAGCGACGATTTTTGAAGCTAAGCACACCCCTTCAGCGTAACGGCGGCGGGGTCGATCGCATGCATCAACCGCTCAGATTGCTCCTATCCGGCCCTGGCTTGATCGGCCTCGTCCATGCGGCGCGAATCCGCGAGCGGGACGATTGCGTCCTGGCCGCGATCGTCGCTCCGGACAGGAACGGCCACCGCGACGCCGCCGAGGGCATCGGGGCCAGTTTCCACACCACCATCGAAGACGCGCTGGCGGGCTCCCGCTTCGATGGTGCGATCATCAGTTCACCCAACGGGAACCACGGCCCGCAGGCGCTTGCCTGCATCGCAGCCGGTCTGCCGACGCTGGTGGAGAAGCCGCTATCCGATGACCTCGTCACCGCACAGGCGATCGTGGAGGCGTCGGAGAAAAGCGGCGTGCCGGTGATGACTGGACATCACCGGGCGCACAGCCCGTTGCTGCAGCGGGCCCGCGCGTTCGTCCAGGCGCCGGAATTCGGCCGGCTGGTGACCGTCCAGGGCTCGGCCCAGTTCTACAAGCCCACCGAATATTTCGCGGACGGACCTTGGCGAAGCAGGCCGGGCGGGGGGCCGGCCCTCATCAATCTGATCCACGAGATCGGCATCATGCGGTCGCTATGCGGCGAGGTGGAGCGTGTTGTCGCGCTCGCCAGCAATGCCGTGCGGGGGTTCCCCGTTGAGGACACCCTCGCGGTGGGGCTGCGCTTCCACAACGGATGCCTCGGCACTTTCATCCTCTCGGATGTCGCAGCCAGCAGCAAGAGTTGGGAGATGACCAGCGGCGAGAATACAGCATATCCATACTATGAGGATGAATATGCCTACCATCTGGCGGGTACAAATGGATCGCTCGATTTCCAAAGTATGAAGGCAAGACTTTATTCGAGTGCCGAAGCACCATCCTGGTGGCGACCCTTCGAGAGCCGCGAACTCGAGACCGACCGGGCCGACCCGCTGGAGCGCCAGATCGCCCATTTCATCGACGTGATCCGCGGTCGGGCCACGCCGCTCGTGTCTGCACGGGATGGCTACAACAACATGGTGGTGCTGGACGCGATCCTACGGGCCGCGAAGGACGGCCGGACCGTCGTTGTGCCGCACTAAATGTACCCAGATCTATCAGTGCTCCCGAGCACTGCAGAACGGAAACTTGGATTATGAGACCGGTACTCTTGCTGGATCCGGCGTTCTCCGCGCTGCCCATATACGATTACCTTGCTCATAGGGGCATGGACCTCTGGGTCATGGGCTCGCGCGCAGATGACATCCTGGCCAGGAAGGCCGGGGCCCGTTGGGTGCAGCAGGACTATAGCCAACTGGAGGCCGTGAAGATCTGGCTCCGCGAACACCATTGCGGACTCGTCGTTCCGGGATGCACGGATGTCTCGCTCGCGGCCGCGGCCGCCACCGCTGTCTCCCCCCATATCGATCCGCCGTCCGTGATCGACGTCCTGAGCGACAAGAGGAAGTTTCGCGAACTCTGCCGCGAACTTGGCTTACCAGCGCCCCCCGTGGTGCCTGAGACCGCATTTCCCCGCGCCGGTCTTTTCATCTGCAAGCCGGCCGATTCTTTCAGCGGGCGCGGTATCACGATCTTCGACGGCAACAATCTTGGAGATTTCGCCGCCGCCCGTCGTGCGGCGACCGGGACGAGCCCGACCGCCTCGATCCTCGTCGAGGAGTTTATCGCCGGTCCGCTCTACAGCTACACAGTTTTCGTGGAGCAGTTTGAGGCCACGCAGGCTTTTTTCGTCCAGGAAGGTTCCTCCGCCAACCGTTTTGCCGTCGACACGAGCTTCGTCGTCCGGGACATGCCCGCGGCGCTGGCATCGGCTTTCGCCGCCTATGTCCACCGGATCAGCGAGTACCTCGACCTGAAGGACGGGCTTCTCCACATCCAGTTCGTCCTGCGGGACGGGCAGCCGTACCTCATCGAGGCGACCCGCCGCTGCCCCGGCGATCTCTACGCGCTCCTGATCGAATACGCGACAGGTTTCCCCTACGCAGCCCGCTATGCGTCCTACTTCATCGGGGAGACAGTGACGGGCTCCTCGGATCTCGACCGTTTCGTCGTCCGGCATACGGTCACGTCGACTCGAAGCGGCATCAATTCCGGCTTGGAATTGAAGCATCCGCTGCCGCTCCGCGCCTTTTATCCGATCCAGCGAATGGGCGAGGCCCTTCTTCCGGATCAGAAGGCCAGATCTGGCGTCCTCTTCCTCGAAACGACTTCTGCCGAGGCCGCAAACGATCTCTACGAGTCCTTTTTGAGCCGCGAGATCTACGAAGATTGTCCGACGACGGAGGATCAACTTCCAAAGGAGGGGTATGATTAGGGATGTGCTTGCGTATAATTAAGTATTCGGCTTGCACACAATTTCAACGGTCAAATTCAAATGATGCCGGCATTCTCGCATCCCATCTTCATAACCAAGCCGATGTTGCCGCCTCTGTCGCAACTGTCCTCGGGGATGGAGCGCGTCTATCAGAGCGGAAACGTTACGAATATGGGCCCCATGCATCAGGAATTGGAACTCGAACTGCGCGCCGTGCTGGGCGGCCATAATTTAGTCTTGTACAATAACGGCACGATCGCGCTGATGGCTGCGTTGCAGGCGCTTGACCTGCCGCCCGGCTCTGAAGTCATCACGACTCCGTTCTCCTTTGCAGCCACCACCCATTCCATCAAGGCCGTCGGGTTGCAGCCGGTCTTCGCCGATATCGAACCGGAACACCTGACCCTCGATCCTGTCGAAGTTCGCAAGAAGATCACGGATCGCACCCGCTGCATCCTGGCCGTGCACGTTTACGGATTCCCGTGCCGGCTCGATGAACTTGCCGCCATCGCCGCGGAGCATGACCTTCGGCTCATCTACGACGCGGCGCATGCCTTCGCCGCGACAGTCGGCGGTCGATCCATCGCCGATTTCGGTGACGCAAGCGTGTTTTCTTTCCACGCCACAAAACTCTTCAACACGATCGAGGGTGGAGCGGTGAGCACCGGTTCACTAGAGCGCTACGACCGTCTTAAAAACTACCGGAATTTCGGCATCATAGACGAAGATACCGTGGATAGCGTCGGCTTGAACGGCAAAATGAGCGAAGTCCATGCTCTCTTCGGGCTGTTGAATCTCCGAACCTACCAGCAGGAATTGTCCCGGCGCCGGGATGTCAGGGCGATTTACACCGAAGAGCTATCGCCCGTGCGGCAGGTCCACATCCCGGATTATCCCGCCTGCGTCGGCGGATCTTATCAGTATTTTCCGATCAGGATTGAGCAATTCCGAGATGTGATATATCACGAACTTAAAAGATTTAATGTATTCAGTCGCAGATATTTCTACCCGCTCATCGCCGATTTCAAACCCTATCGCCACCTCGCTCCCCTCGACAGTCTACCGGAGGCCAGGAAGGCAGCCCAGGACGTTCTCTGCTTGCCTTTCTACGGTGATCTGGCAGATGGAACGGCGCGCAGTATCGCTCACTTGGTGCGATCCATCATCGACAGGCATGCGCGATAGGCCAACACGGCGGCTATCGTGGAGGCCGCAGGGTGTAACGGCAGGTTTCACGGAGCGCCTGTCGTACATCATCGTTCATGCGAGGTAATTTATGCGCGGTTCAGCGTCGAATTATGACTTGAGATCGCTCGATCCTGACGTCATGGAGCTCGTGAAGAAGAATTTCGATCCCTATTTCTACTTAATAAAAAATCCGGATGTCAAGAAATCCGGGTTGGATCCGTTCACGCATTTCCTTCAAAACGGCGCTTCCGAGTTGCGAGATCCAAATTCCGGGTTCTCGACTGCCGCCCATATGAAGGCGCACAAAGATGCAATTCCCGACGGGATGCATCCGTTCGTTTATTATCTTACGGCGCTTCGAGGCGAAACGACGATTGACGACCTTAAAAGTCAGGTCAAAGAGATCGAGCATTACTTCGATCGCGATTTCTACTTGGGACAAAACTCGGATGTCAGCCAAGCCGACTTCGGTCCGGAAGAGCATTATCTGCTCCACGGTCAAGCTGAGGGACGCGACCCCAGCGCGAGCTTCGCGACGCGCTGGTACCGGGCGCAGTACATGGTCGGTGAACCAGCCGCACTTAACCCGATGCTTCATCTCATCCGGTATGGAATGGACCGCGTATATCCGGCCCGCCTAGTCGTGTCAGATGAGGAGCTCGTCGCGTTAGAAGCCGGCTTCGACGCGGATTTTTACCGTCGCAGCTATCTGGATCCGTCCGAGACCTCGATTGAGCCCATTCGACATTACCTCACGATCGGGTGGTTGCTCGGATTTGATCCGAATCCAAATTTCTCGACGTGGTTTTATCTCAAGATTTATCGCAGTCGGCTCAAAGTCGGCACCAATCCGTTCGTGCATTACATGCTGCAAGGCAAGCAGGAGAACTATGTCAGTTCGCACCGGCTCTCTGAAGCCGAACGGCTGCCTGAGTTGTTCGAGGCCTTCGATCCCGATTTTTACTTGAGATGTCATCCAGAGATCCGAACTGTGGGCCTCGATCCGTTCGAGCACTACATGCTCATCGGGTGGAAAGACGGTTGGGATCCGAATGCTGAATTCTCGACGATTTTCTACGCGAGAGCTTATGCCGATGTAACCGAATCGGGCCTTGCGCCGTTCTTGCATTATGTAAAACATGGCCAGCAACGTGTTGCCAAGTCACGGCGACCTTACCTTGAGGTGGCGCCTGGAATCGACCGCTTCTCAACGGATCAGATCTTCGCCCGCTATCAAGATATGACGTTCCCTCTACATCTTGAGACAACAAAGCGGCTCATCGTCATGGTTGTGCCGCAACACGATGCCATGAGTGGAGGCATCTTCTCGATGTTCTCGATCGCGAAGACTCTTCGGAGCTTGAAGCGGGAGCACGGCTATGACGTCGTCGTGATGACCGCTCCGAACCTCGAGGGGGCGACCTATGCGCGACAGACAAATTTCCGCAACGATGAGAATGTGTTTCGATTCGATCAGCTTACATACTGTCAGGGCGTTGAGGAATTATATATTCATATACCGGAGTATACTGCACCAGGATTTATTGATCGATACTCGGGGGACGTCATACGCTATCTGTCATCGCGGAAAAGATTATATATCAACTTGCTTAATCAGAACATCGAACTCATGCCGGATGCCAGCACCTTCGTGGCGTTGCGTCGCTTTGCCGACGAGCTCAGTCAATCGGTCGCGCATCACGCCTACTTCAACCAGGCGGAAGCCGATCGCCGAAATCTGCCGACCTTGCTGCTGCCGGCTTATACGGATCTCCGCGGTTACCGAAAGATTCCGGCAAAGCATAAGAGCGAGCTTATGATCTACTCGCTCGATGACGCTATTTACAAGACGAGCTGTCTGAAGCGTGTGCGGGAGGCGTTCCCGCATTGCCAGCTGATCGAGGTGCGCGGCATGCCCTTCGATCATTACATGGAGTTGGCGACCCGCTGTCGCTTCTCGATCTCGTTTGGCGAGGGCTTCGATGGCTACGTTGCACAGCCGATCTTCCAAGGCGGTATTGGGATAACGATCTTTCGCAAGGAGTTTTTCCCATCGGAAGATTTTCTGCGGTTCCCCAATTTCTTTGAGAGCGCAGAAGCTCTGATCGATGGTATCGTCCCGTTGATGACGCGCTTAGGGCGGGATTGTGCCGCCTACGATCGTCTCAACCATGCCCTGGTCGCCGAATACGACAAGCTCTACAGCTTGGAAGATTATGAGCGACGGGTGAGCATGCTGGCCGAACGGAAGTTCGAGATCTTTCCTCGGCGGATGGTCTGATCGCGGCGGCTCGAGGCGGCCGCTGTCGCAGGTGCCGGGTCACCCACGCCGCACCGTGGCGTCCGGTCGTTCGGGCGCGCACGGGGAGACCCGCGTGCCGTTCCGGCCGCGGCGGCGCCCCGACCCGGTCGCGGATGGTTCGCCGCGACCGGGTCTCCCGCGCGCGATCGAGGGGCGCTGTCAGAGCACCGGCATCGCCCCCGCCACCGTGATGAGCGCGCCCGACGTATAGCTGCTCTCGTCCGAGGCCAGCATCACGTAGGCCGAGGCGAGCTCGGCCGGCTGGCCGGGGCGACCGAACGGCACCTGGCTGCCGAACGAGGTCACCGCATCCTGGCTCATGCCGGACGGGATGAACGGCGTCCAGATCGGCCCGGGCAGCACGCCGTTCACGCGCACGCCCTTCTCGGCGAGCAGCTGTGCCAGGCTGAGCACCATGTTGCTCAGGGCGCCCTTGGTGGCGCTGTAGGCCATGAGCGACGGCATCGGGTGCTTCGAGTTGACCGACGAGGTGAAGATCACCGAGCTGCCGGGTTTCAGATGGGCGAGCGCCGCTTTGGTCACGTAGAACGGTCCGAACACGTTCGTGCGGAAGTGATTCTCGAAGATGCTGTCGTCGATGGCGTCGAGACCCTGGTTCGGCTGCTGGAACGCGCCGTTGTTGACCAGCACGTCGAGGCGCCCGAAACTCTCCACGGTGCGGGCGACGATCTGGCGCCCGTAGGCGGGATCCTTGAGGTCGCCCGGCAGGAGCAGCGCGCGCCGGCCCGCCTTCTCGATCCACTGGCCCACCGCCTCCGCATCCGCCTGCTCCTCCGGCAGGTAGGAGATAGCGACGTCCGCGCCCTCCCGGGCGAACGCGATGGCGACCGCGCGGCCGATGCCGCTGTCGCCGCCGGTGATCAGCGCCGCCTTGCCGGTGAGCTTGCCCGAACCCGCATAGCTCGCCTCGCCGTGATCGGGTTCCGGGGCCATGCGGCCGGTCTTGCCGGGGAAGCTCTGCGGCTGCGCCTCGAAGGGCGGGCGGGGGTACTTGTGCAGCGGGTCGGTGGTCACGCGTCGTCTCCGTTTGGAATGCCGGTCCAACCAGGAAGCCTCCGGGGTGTTCCGGCCCTGCGGCACCTCCGCGCCCGCGGCTGCGGGATGTGCCTGTCCGGCGCGACGACACGGAACCCGGCCCAGACGGCGCATCGACACAGCGCAGCAACAGGCGCCCGTCAGTCTCGGCGCGGAGGAGACGCCACGATGACTGAATTCCAGCCGGAGGATCGCGCCGCCCGCGTGATCGATCGTGTCCTGCTCGGCGCAGCGATGCTCTCGCTCACCTTCGGCCTCGCCACGGGCCTCTGGGGCCTGCTGCAGTGAGCCCGGTGCGGGATGCCGCCGGGATGTGCGGCACGTGATCCGGATCGGACAACCCGGCCGGCGCCGGTCGGGGATCGACCGCACCGCCGCCGCACTGATCGCCGTCGGACTCACGGTCCTCGTGCTCGCGCTCCTGCTCGCGGGTTTCCCGTGACGGGCTGCGGCGCCGGGGCGTGGACGCGATGCTGAACCGAGCCGTGCTTGCGGCCGTCGTGCTCGCGGCGGCCGCGTTCCTGATCTACTTGGCCAACCTCGCCCGCGAGGCCCTGTCGCCGAACGAGCCCTACGCCGCCAGCATCGGGCTGACCCTCGACCAATGTATCGCCGCGCAGGACGGTCTCTCGACCGCGGAGGCCCGCGGCTATTGTCGGCGCCCCGTGCCGAAGCGCCTCTGAATCGCCCCGGATCGCACGCGGTCCGGGGGGCCGGGATCGCCCCCCGGAAATGGGGACCTCCCAACGCCGCCCCTCATTCAGGCGACGTGAATCCGCTCCACGACCAAGCCGCCAGCGACGTGCGAGCGGCCTGCTAACTCACCTCCACCTGCACCACCCCCGGCACGGTCCGGAGCTGGCCCGCGAGCGTCGGGGTCGCCTGGAACTTGCCCGGCAGCCGGATCTCGACCTCGCGCTCCCCGCCGTCGAGCTTGAGGATCAGCGACACCTCGCTCTCGCCGCGCATCGACAGCCGCTGCTGCACCGGACCGACCCCGCGGGGGTCGCTCAGGTGGATGCGGATGCCCTTCTGGTGGCGGGCCACCGCTTGGTCGAGGGGCTCGGCGGTGAGGATGCGGGCACGGACATCCTCGCCCTCCAGGTTCGCCTGGAGCTGCAGCACCAGGGGGCGGCCCGGTTCGAGGATGTCGCGGTACTGGCCAAGGCCCTCGGAGAAGATGATCGCCTCGAAATGCGCCGTCCGGTCCGAGAGGGTGACGATGCCCATCTTGTTGCCGGTCTTGGTGCGCCGCTCGGCCCGGTCGAGCACCGAGGCCGCGACCCGGCCGACGCTCGAGGTCCCGGCCCGCACCGCCCGGCAGAAATCGGCCCAGCTCTGCACCCGCAGCTTGTCGAGCAGGTCGCCGTACTCGTCCAGCGGGTGGCCCGAGACGAAGAAGCCGATCGCCGCGTATTCGCGCTTGAGCGTGTCGGCCATCGGCCAGATCTCGTGGGGCGGGATGCGCAATGACACGTCGTCCGCCACGACGCCGCCGAACATGTCGGTGACTCCGGCGGATTCGGCCTCCGCCGCGCTGGCGGCGAGCTTCATCATCGGCTCCACCGCCGCGAAAGCCCGGGCCCGGTCGGGCTCGATGCAGTCCAGCGCCCCGGCCTGGACGAGGCTCTCCAGGGTGCGCTTGTTGATCATCCGCGGATTGATTCGGCGGGCGAGGCAGTCGAGGTCCTTGAACGGCCGGTCGCCGCGGGCCTCCACCAGCGCCCGCACCGCCTCGCGGCCGACGCCCTTGATGGCGGCGAGCGCGTAGAAGATCTTTCCGTCGCGGACCTCGAACACCTCGCCGGAGGTGTTGATCGAGGGCGGCTCGACGGTGATCTTGAGGCGCTGCGCGTCCTGGCGGAATTCCGCGAGCTTGTCGGTGTTGTCGATGTCGAGGGTCATGGCGGCCGCCAGGAACTCGACCGGATGGTTCGCCTTCAGGTAGGCGGTCTGGTAGGTCAGCAGCGCGTAGGCGGCCGCGTGGCTCTTGTTGAAGCCGTAATCGGCGAACTTGGCGAGCAGGTCGAAGATCTCGTTGGCCTTGGCCTTGGTCAGGCCGCGCTCGATGCAGCCCTTCAGGAACCGGTCGCGCTGCGCGTCCATCTCGGCGCGGATCTTCTTGCCCATGGCGCGCCGGAGCATGTCGGCCTCGCCGAGCGAGTAGCCGGCCAGGACCTTGGCGATCTCCATCACCTGTTCCTGGTAGACGATGATGCCGAACGTCTCCTTCAGCATCGGCTCCAGCTTCGGGTCCGGGTACCAGGACGCCTCGTTGCCGGCGTCACGGCCGAGCTTGCGCTCGCAATAGACCGGGATGTTGGCCATCGGGCCCGGCCGGTAGAGCGCCACGAGCGCGATGATGTCCTCCAGCCGGTCGGCCTGCATCTCGCAGAGCGCCTTGCGCATGCCGGCCGATTCCACCTGGAACACGCCGACGGTCTCGCCCCGGCCCATCGGCTCGTAGGTCTTCGGGTCGTCGAGCGGCAGGCCCGCGAGATCGATGTCGATGCCGCGCTTCTTCAGGAGATCCGTGCAGCACCGCAGCATGGTCAGGGTTTTGAGCCCCAGGAAGTCGAACTTCACCAGCCCTGCCTGCTCGACCCACTTCATGTTGAACTGGGTCACCCGCATGCCGGTCTTCGGATCGCGGTAGAGCGGGACCAACTCCTCCAGGGGCCGGTCGCCGATCACCACCCCGGCCGCGTGGGTCGAGGCGTGGCGGTGCAGACCCTCGAGCTTCTTGGAGATGTCGATGAGCCGGCCGACGATCGGCTCCTCCTCCATGGCCTGCTGGAGCTTGGGCTCGCCCTCGATCGCCTGGGCGAGGGTCACCGGGTTCGCCGGGTTCTGCGGCACCAGCTTGGTCAGCTTGTCGACCTGCCCGTAGGGCATCTCCAGGACGCGGCCGACATCGCGCAGCACGCCGCGGGCGAGAAGCGTGCCGAAGGTGATGATCTGCCCGACCTGCCCCTCGCCGTAGCGCTGCTGCACGTAGCGGATCACCCGCTCGCGGCCCTCGACGCAGAAGTCGATGTCGAAATCCGGCATCGAGACGCGCTCGGGGTTGAGGAAGCGCTCGAACAGCAGGCCGAAGCGCAGCGGGTCGAGGTCGGTGATCAGCAGCGACCACGCCACCAGCGAGCCGGCACCGGAGCCGCGGCCCGGCCCCACCGGGATATCGTGGTCCTTGGCCCACTTGATGAAGTCGGAGACGATCAGGAAGTAGCCCGGGAACTTCATCGACACGATGACGTCGAGCTCGAAGGCGAGGCGCTTGCGGTAATCGTCTTCGGAGAAGCCGGGCGCGGTGCCGTGCTGCTTCAGGCGCAGTTCCAGTCCGGCCTCGGCCTGACGGCGCAGTTCGGTTGGCTCGTCGGCCGAGACCGCCTGGGCACCCGCCTCCGAAGCCTCGGCCAGCGCGTCGGCCATCGGGGGCTTCTCGCCCGCCGCCACGGCGCCGAAATTCGGCAGGATCGGCTTACGGGTCCGCGCCCGCACGGCGCAGCGCATGGCGATCTCCACCGTGGCCTGGAGGGCCTCCGGCAGGTCGCGGAACAGTTCGGCCATCTCGGCCCGCGTCTTAAAGGCGTGGCTCGGCGTCACCCGCCGGCGGCGCTCGTCCGAGACGATCCGCCCCTCCGCGATGGCCAGCAGGGCGTCATGGGCGTCGTAATCGTCGGGCTTGGCGAAATAGGGCTCATTCGTCGCCACGATCCCGAGGCCGTGACGGCCGGCGAGGTCGAGGAGCGCGGTCTCGACCCGCCCCTCCTCGGACTGACCGTGGCGCTGGAGCTCGACATAGAGCCGGTCCTCGCCGAAGGCCTCCTTGAGGCGCTTCAGGCGGGCAAGCGCCAGTTCGGGCCGGCCCGCCCGGAAGGCCGCGTCGAGGGGGCCCGACAGGCCGCCGGTGAGCGCGATCAGCCCGTCCGAGGATCCGACGAGCGCCGCGGCATCGAGGCGGGGGGACTCGCCGAGCGCGGTGTCGAAATAGGCGCGGCTCGCGAGCCGCAGCAGGTTGGCGTAGCCGGCCTCGTCCTGGGCCAGCAGCACGATGCTGTGGCTCGTCGGGGCGTTTCGCTGGTGGGGATCCGCGGCCTCGAACGCCACCGAGAGCTGCACGCCGGCGATCGGCTGCACGCCCTCCCCGGCCGCCTTCTCGGAGAATTCGAGCGCCCCGAACAGGTTGTTGGTGTCGGTGAGCGCCAGGGCCGGCTGCCGGTCGGCGACCGCGGCCTTGATCAAGGTACCGACCTTTAGGGCACCTTCGAGCAGGGAATAGGACGAATGGACATGGAGGTGGACGAAGCCGACCTCCTTGAGCTGACGTGGCATGGCCGACCTTGTACAGGGATCGCCCAGCATCCCCCCTCGCCGTCACCAAGTCGACGTAGGCCGGGCCATCGGCCGACGATATCCACCGGTCGTGCCCCTTGAGCACCAGTTCCGGCCGCCCCTGTGGATAATCGGTCGCCGAAGGGTGATCGCCTGTGCATAAGCCCTCCGTGGCGGGAACCGGGCGGCCATCGGCGAAAACCCGCTAACGCACCGGTGCCAAGGCTATCGCCCACGCCCCCACCGCCGCGAACAGCATCCCGAACGCCATGAGTTCGATCATCAGCTCGACCATCCCGGTCAGGACCAACCGCTTCTGCATCGCCGTGCCTCCCGTGTGCCCGGCCCAGTATGTTCATGTTTTGTTCCAAGGAAAGGGCCGGCGCGCGTCAGGCGGTCACGTCTTGGGGTTACGGTAAAAAGTGTCTTGATGCGCATCGGGCGGGCTGGCATGCCCCGCCCTCGAAACGAGCCCGTCACCGCATTGGGGGGGTCGTAAGGAGCAAGCCATTCCCGCGCATCCGACGGCCGAGAGCTTCGACGTCGCCTTGGTGGCCGTGGGCACACATGGCGACGTGCTGCCGTTCATCGCGCTGGGGCATGAGCTGCTCGCGCGCGGTCACGGCGTCTCGCTGGCCGCCCCGGCCCCGTTCGAGGCGATGGCGCGCCGGGCCGGCCTCGCGTTCCAGCCCCTCGGGACGGTGGCCGATTACGAGGCGGTGATCCGCCAGCCGGATCTGTGGCATCCGCAACAGGGCTTCCGGCCCATGTTCGACTATGCCCTGCGCATGGCGGAGGCGACCTGTCTGTGGCTGGGGGCGACCCGGGCGCGCGGAGTGAACCTGCTGGTGGTCGCCTCGCCCCTCGGTTGGGGCGCACGACTCGCCCAGGATCTCTACGACCTCCCGACCGCGACGCTGCACGTGATGCCGTTCCTGATCGAGAGCCGGTCCGATCCCCCCCGTCTCCCCGGGCTCGCCCTGCCGCGGCTGCTGCCGGCGGCGCTCCGGGCCTACGTCAACCTCGGGGTCGACCGGTTCGCGGTCGGTCCGTTCACGCTGCCGCCGCTGAACGCCCTGCGCGCGCGCCTCGGACTCGATCCGGTCCACCGGCTGCGGCACTGGTGGAACAGCCCGACGCGCATGCTTCTGATGTTCCCGGACTGGTACGCGGCTCCGCAGGCGGATTGGCCCACCCAGGCGGTGCAACTCGGCTTCCCGCTGGTGGACCGGTTCGGCGACGTGCCCACCATGCCGCCGGAGCTCGACGCCTTCCTGGCGGCGGGCGACGCGCCGATCGTCTTCACCTACGGCTCGGCGATGCGCCAGGGGGCCGGCTTTTTCGACACCGCGGTGCAGACGTGCCGCCGCATGGGTCGGCGCGGCGTCCTGCTCGCCCCCCAGGGCGGCCAGATCCCCAAGCCACTGCCGGACGGGATCATCCACCTGCCCTACGCGCCCCTGAGCACCCTGCTGCCGCGCAGTGCCGCCCTGGTTCATCACGGTGGCGTCGGGACGGTGGCGCAGGCGCTGGCGGCGGGGATCCCGCAACTCGTGGTCCCGGTGGCGTTCGACCATTTCGACGAGGGGCGGCGGCTCAAGGACCGGGACCTCGGCGCGACCGTGAGCCGCCGCGCCTTCCGCCCCGCTCGGGCGTCCCGGATCCTGCGCCGGCTGCTCGCCGATCCCGCGGTGGCGCGCGCCACCGCGGCGGCCCGGGCACGGATGGCGGAGGGCCGCGACGCGATCACCGAGGCCTGCGACCAGGTGGAGGCCCTGGCGGCCGCGCGCGCCGCGGCGACGCATGCGGGGCGCGGCCGCGGATCGCCACCCGCGCCTTAAGCGGGCGCGGCACCGCTCCGGTTCCGGAGCGATGCCGCGGGATCACGGGCCCAGCAGCACGATCGCCGAGCCGATCAGGGTCATGACGACGCCGCCTGCGAAAGCGCCGATCATGACATAGGAGAAGGGCTTGAGCGTCACCCGTCGCCGCGCCGGATCAGCAGCGGTGACCGCCCGCGGTCTGGCCGTACTGCTTGACCGGCCGGGTCTGCTGGTTGGCGTTGCCCTCGGCGGCCGAACTCATCGGGCAGCCCTCGTAGAGCGGCGTATCGTGGACGCCGAGGCCGAGCCCGAGCGCGCCGGTGGTCTCGGGTGCGGCGGTGGTGAAACCGGTCCAGCGGGCCCCGTCGGAGGCCAGGGCGGACGGGAGCGGCGCGGCGGCGAGCATGAGCGCAGTGACGGCAACAGCAATGCTAGTCTTCATGGTGTCTCTCCAAATTTTATGCAGGGCGATCGTCTCAGATCGGCACTGCTTGTCCTCAACAACTGCAATATAGTTGGAAGATAAACTTCGCGGCGTGACGGGCCGCACGTGGCACGACGGATTAAAACGCGCGGGCGCTCTGGCGTGTCGGGCGCAGGTCCGGCGCCCTCCGGGCCCGCCGGTGCGTGTGCCCGTCCTCAGTCGAGCGGCGTGATCAGCCCGTCGCGGATCGTCACCCGGCGGTCCATGCGGGCGGCGAGGTCCAGATTGTGGGTCGCCACCAGGGCCGCGAGACCCGAGGCCCGCACCAGCGCCATCAGCACCGAGAAGACGTGGCCGGCCGTGCCCGGGTCGAGGTTGCCGGTGGGCTCGTCGGCCAGCAGCAGCCGCGGCCCGTTGGCCACCGCCCGGGCGATGGCGACGCGCTGCTGCTCGCCCCCCGACAGCTCCGCCGGGCGGTGCGGCAGCCGCTCCTTGAGGCCGAGGAAGCTCAGGAGCTCGGTGGCCCGGCTCTTCGCCTCCGGCGCCTTCAGGCCGCGGATGAGCTGCGGCATCACCACGTTCTCCAATGCGGAGAACTCCGGCAGGAGGTGGTGGAACTGGTAGACGAAGCCCATCTCCTCGCGCCGCAGGCGGGTGCGCTCGGAATCCGCCATCGCGGCGGTGGGCTGGCCGCCGATATAGACCTCCCCCCCGTCCGGCCGCTCCAGGAGCCCGGCGAGGTGGAGCAGCGTCGACTTGCCGGCGCCGGAGGGCGCCACCAGGGCCACCAGCTCCCCCGGCCAGATCGCGAGATCGGCGCCGCGCAGGATTTCCAGCGCCCCCTCGGCCTGGGCATAGCGCCGCTCGACGCGGGAAAAGAACAGGGCCGGCACCGGCTGGTCGCCGGCGATCTGGCTCGAGTCGGTCATGCGCGGGTGGCCCGTCAGCCGTAGCGGAGGGCCTGCACCGGATCGAGCCGGGCGGCGCGCCAGGAGGGATAGAGCGTCGCCGCGAGCGACAGCAGCAGCGCGGTGATCACCACGGCGGTGATCTCCTTCGGGTTCATCTGGGCCGGGATCTCCGCCAGGAACCGGACGGTCGGATCCCAGGCCCCCGGAAACAGCACGTGCTGGATCGGCTTGATGTTGAGGGTGATCAGGACGCCCAGCGCCAGCCCGCCGAGCGTCCCGACGACGCCGATTAGCGCACCGTTGATCAGGAACACCCGCATGATCGTGCCGGGCGTCGCCCCCATGGTGCGCAGGATCGCGATGTCGCTCGACTTGTCGCGCACCAGCAGGATCAGGCCGGAGACGATGTTGAGCGTCGCCACCACCACGATCAGGCTGAGGATCAGGAACATCACGTTGCGCTCGACCTCCAGTGCCCCGAAGAAGGTCCGGTTGCGCTGGCGCCAGTCGGTCAGCAGGATCGGGCGCTCGGCCGCCATTTCCAGCGGTTCGCGCATCTCGCCGACATGGTCGGGCTCGTCGACGTAGATCTCGATCATGCTGACGTCGCCGTCCTTGTTAAAGAACGCCTGCGCCTCGGCGAGGGGCATGAACACGAAGGTCTGGTCGAACTCCGTCATGCCGACCTCGAACACCGCCTTGACGGTGTAGCTCTTGGTCCGCGGCGCGGTGCCGAATGGGGTCGAGGAGCCCTTGGGCGTCACCAGCGTGATCGTGTCGCCGGCCTGCAGGCCCAGCGTGTCGGCGAGGCGCCGGCCGATCAGCACGCCGGTGCCGTCGTCAAAACCCTCCAGGGTGCCGCCGCGGATCGAGGACGAGACCGCCGCCAGGGCGTCGAGGTCGGCGGCGCGCACGCCGCGGATGATCACGCCCGAGCCGCCGTATTGCGACGAGGCGAAGGCCTGACCCTCCACCAGCGGCACGGCGGCGCGCACCCCCGCCACCTTGGACAGGCGCTCCGACAGGTCGGTCCAGTCGTTGAACGGCCGGTCGATCGGCGTGGCGAACAGGTGACCGTTGATGCCGACGATCTTCGACAGGAGCTCTGCCCGGAAACCGTTCATCACCGACAGGACGATGATCAGCGTGGCGACGCCGAGGGCGATGCCCAGTACCGAGAAGAATGCCACTACCGAGACGCCCCCGCCCCGGCGCCGCGCCCGCAGGTAGCGGCCGGCGAGGATCCACTCGAACGGCGCGAACGGCGCGGTCCCCTGCTGGCGGAACGAGGCCGCGAAGCCCCTCACCCGGTCGATCGCCGCGGATGCCGCCATCGGAGCCCTCAGACGCGCCGGATTCGCGCCAGCAGGTCGACGATCGCGAGGCTCTCGCGCTCGCCGCCGGCGCGCCGCTTCAACTCGACCTTGCCCTCGGCCAGCCCCTTCGGCCCGACGATCACCTGCCAGGGCAGGCCGATCAGGTCGGCGGTGGCGAATTTCGCACCCGGGCGCTCATCGCGGTCGTCGTAGAGGACCGTCAGGCCGGCGGTCTCGAGATCCGACTGGATCTGCGCGCAGGCGGCGTCGGTGGCGGCATCACCGACCTTGAGGTTGATCAGAGCCACGTCGAAGGGTGCCACGGAATCCGGCCAGATGATCCCGGCCTCGTCGTGGCTGGATTCGATGATCGCCGCCACCAGCCGGCTCGGGCCGATGCCGTAGGAACCCATATGGACCGGCCGCTCGATCCCGTCCGGCCCGGCGACCTTGGCGCCCATCGGCTCGGAATATTTCGTGCCGAAATAGAAGATATGCCCGACCTCGATGCCGCGTGCGGCGAGGCGGCTCTCCTCGGGGACCTCCGCGAAGGCCGCCGGCTCGTGCATGTCCTCGGTGGCGGCGTAGTGCGAGGTCCAGGCATCCACGATGCCCTGGAGGCCGGCGACGTCGTCGAAATCGACCGTTTCCGGCGGGATGGCGATGTCGAGATAGGCCTTGTCGCAGAAGACTTCGCTCTCGCCGGTCTTGGCCAGGATGATGAACTCGTGGGACAGGTCGCCGCCGATCGGGCCGGTCTCGGCGCGCATCGGGATCGCCTTGAGGCCGAGCCCCACGAAGGTGCGCAGGTAAGCCACGAACATGCGGTTGTAGGCGTGACGGGCGCCGGCCTGATCGAAGTCGAACGAGTAGGCGTCCTTCATCAGGAACTCGCGCGAGCGCATCGTGCCGAAGCGCGGCCGCACCTCGTCGCGGAACTTCCACGAGATCTGATAGAGGTTCTTCGGGAGATCCTTGTACGACCGGACGCTCGCCCGAAAAATCTCGGTGACCATCTCCTCGGCGGTGGGGCCGTAGAGCATCTCGCGGTCGTGCCGGTCCTTCAGGCGCAGCATCTCCTTGCCGTAGGCGTCGTAGCGGCCGGATTCCTTCCAGAGTTCGGCGGACTGCACCGTCGGCATCAGGATCTCGATGGCGCCGGAGCGGTCCTGCTCCCGGCGGATCACCGCGCAGACGCGCTCCAGCACCCGCAGGCCGAGCGGCAGCCACGCGTAGATGCCGGCGGCCTCCTGGCGGACCAAGCCGGCGCGCAGCATCAGCCGGTGCGAGACGATCTCGGCTTCCTTGGGCGTCTCGCGCAAGGTCGGCATGAAGTAGCGGGAGAGACGCATATCGTCCGGTCTTGGATGTTGGATCCGGCCGGGAGGAGCCGCGGCGCGCCGGCACACAACACGCCGGAGACGCAAATTACAAGCACTGCACGACCACGGCGCGGCGTAATCGCGGCGAACCGGAGGCGCCCTCGCCTTTCAGCCGCCCGCTGGCCGAAACAGAGGCGATCTGCCCGTTTGCCGGCAAGAAAGCGCAGATTTTTCGCTTGGACCCGGTGACAACACGAATTGTTGTTCCTATAAGCGTCCGGCGATGTTTGCGATGCCCGGAAGAGGCGGCGCAAGGTCCGAGTCTCGGGAGGAAAAACGACCGCCCCGCAGGAAATGCGGAGGACTTTAATGGTCGAGCCAGTGAAGCTTGAAAGCAAGGCCTCGGGCCTTGCTTTTTTTATTTCAGGCGCAGCGACGCGGCGGGGCTTCTCCGGGGCCGGCCGCGGCGGCCCGGGACGCTGTGAAGACTGGTGAAAGCGCGGAGAAGACGCGGCTTCGGCTCGCGTCGGGCAGGCCGTTAACCCGGCAGGCTGTTGCGCCGCCCATGATGGGCTCAGCAGCCTGGGTGAGCCCGCCATGCACTTCGAGATTCGCCAAGCCGAAACGGGCTGGGCCTGGATCCTCCGCAACGAGGCCCGTGAGACGATCGCCGAGTCGGATCAGACCTTCCCGTCGGCCGCGCAGGCCTCCGCGGCGGCCCTGGCCTTCGCGCATCTCGTGGCGCGGGCGGGCAAGTCGCTGACGGTGACCTCGTCCTCCGGAACGCTACTCTGAGCCTGTCACAGCCCCGTCAGTGGGAACACCGCCAGCGCGATGAGGAAGGCGGCCCCCGCGACCAGCGTCGTCCAGATCGCCTTCTCGCGCAGTCGCGGCGCCGCGGGTGCGCCCGGATCCTGGCCCGGCACGATGTGGGTCGCCCGGCGTTCGGGCTGGTTGCGCAGGGGCAGGATCGCGAAGAGCAGCGTCCACCACACCACGAAGTAGAGGGCGATGGCGCCGCCCACGGTCAGCTTGAACAGGCCCACCCCCGCCGCCACGAAGGCCGCGACCAGCACCGTGATGACGACGAGCGTCACCGGCGTCGAGCGGGCCAGCGTGGTCATCATGGGCTTCAGACCTGCTCCAGCTCGACCAGGGTGCCCAGAAAGTCCTTCGGGTGCAGGAACAGGACCGGCTTGCCATGGGCGCCGATCCGCGGCTCGCCGGTGCCGAGCACGCGGGCGCCCTGCGCCTTGAGCGTATCGCGGGCCGCCAGGATGTCGTCGACCTCGTAGCAGACGTGGTGAACGCCGCCGCCCGGGTTGCGGGCCACGAAGGCCGCGATCGGCGAGTCCTCCCCGAGGGGCGCCATCAGTTCGACCTTGCTGTTCGGCAGTTCGACGAACACCACGGTGACACCGTGCTCGGGCTGCTGCAGCGGCGGCGTGACCGTGGCGCCCAGCGTATCGCGGTAGACCGCGCAGGCGGCCTCGAGATCCTGCACCGCGATGGCGACGTGGTTGAGACGGCCGATCATGTTTGGTTCCTCCCCACGAGAGAAGCCCTCTTTTCGAGGGCGATTTTGTTCGGCTGGAGGCTCAGCCGCCACTGGCGGACGCTACGTGCCCCCCTCCCGGGCGGGAAAGGGGACGCGCGTTGCATCCGGCCAGCGTCGGATGAGCCGGTACCTCCTGGACACTAGAGCGCCCTGAAATCGGCAGCCAGTCTCAAACCTCCACGACCTGCACGTGGCAGGCCGGCTTCTTGCCCCAGACCTCGTTGACGGCGGTGCGCACCGCCCGGTCGACGCCCTTCTCGACGCCCTCCGAGTCCTTGAGCTTGCCCCGGGACATCCCCGACAGGGTCCGAGTGACCGCGTCGACCACGGTCTCGATCAGCGGGTCGCCGGACCGGCCGCGGTTGGGCAGGCCGATGATGTCCACCGCCGGCTCGCCGAGCACCACGCCGTCCTCGTCGATGGCGATGGCCACCGAGACGAGCCCGGCCTGCATGAGCTTGCGCCGCTCCGGGATCGCCCGGTCCTTCTCGTCGATCAGGACGTCGCCGTCCTTGAACAGGCGGCCGGCCTTCACGTGGTCGATCACCGCGGGCGTGCCGGGGCTCAGGCGGATCAGGCTGCCGTTGCGGGCCTTGACCACGTTCTGGACGCCCTGCGCCCGGGCGAAGCGGGCATGCTCGTCGAGGTGAAGCGCCTCGCCGTGGACCGGGATCGCGGTGCCGGGGCGGGTCCACTTGTACATCTCGACCATCTCGTCCCGGCGCGGGTGGCCGGAGACGTGGACGAGCTCGGTGCGGTCGGTGATCACCTCGACGCCCTGCTCGATCAGGTCGTTGATGATCGACCCGACATCGCGCTCGTTGCCCGGAATCGCCCGTGAGGAAAAAATCACCCGGTCGCCGGCGGTCAGGCCGATATCCGGATGGTCGCGCCGGGACACGCGGGCGAGCGCCGCCCGCGGCTCGCCCTGCGAGCCGGTGAGCAGGGCCACGACCCGTTCGCGGGGCAAGCTCTTCCAGGAATCCGCCCGGCGGAACTCGGGCAGCCCGTCGAGGTAGCCGCACTCGCGGGCGACGTCGATCACCCGGTCCATGGCCCGGCCGACCGCGACGATCTCGCGGCCGCAGGCCACCGCGGCCTCGGCGACCGCGCGGATGCGGGCGACGTTCGATGCGAAGGTGGTCACCGCCACCCGGTGGGGGGCGTCCGCGACCAGCGTCTTGAGGGTCTGGGCCACCTCGCGCTCGCTCGGCGAGAAGCCTTCGCGCACGACGTTGGTGGAATCGCAGACCAGCGCCAGGATTCCCTCGTCGCCGAGGGCCGTGAACGCCTCCGGCGAGGTGACCTCGCCGGCCACCGGGGTCGGGTCGATCTTCCAGTCGCCGGTATGGACCACGAGGCCCGCGGCGGTGCGGATCGCGATGGCATTCGATTCCGGGATCGAGTGCGAGACCGGGACGTATTCGAGCTCGAACGGCCCGATGGTGATGCGCCGGCCGGGCTTGACCTCCCGCAGGTCAACCTTCGGCGCACCGGGTTCGGAGAGGCGGCGGGTCTCCAGCAGGTTCTTGGCGAAGCGCGTCGCGTAGACCGGCACCTTGAGCCGCGACCACAGTTCCGAGATCGCGCCGATATGGTCCTCGTGCGCGTGGGTGATAAAGATCCCGAGCAGGTCCTTGCGCCGCTCCTCGATGAAGGAGAGGTCGGGGAACATCAGGTCGATGCCCGGCATGTTCTCCTCGCCGGCAAAGCCCATGCCGCAATCGACCATGATCCACTTCCGGCCCTTCTCCGGACCGAACCCGTAGAGGGCCGCATTCATCCCGATCTCGCCCACGCCGCCGAGCGGCAGGAAGACCAGCTCCTCCTGTCCCATCACCATCTGTCGTCGTCCAAACTCAGGCCGCCGTCGCGGCCGATCCGAAATGCACCTCGCCCGCCGTCACGGTATGCCGGTTCCCATCGGGGGCGAGGATCACGAGCCGCCCCCCCTCGTCGATCGTCTCGAACACGCCCCGCAGGATGCGCCCGCCGCTGTGCACCGCGATCTCCGATCCGAGACCGGCGGCCCGCGCAAGCCAGTCGGCGCGCAGGGCAGCGAAATTCCGTCCCCGGTCCCAGGCGCGCGCCTGCGCGGCCATCCGGTCCGAGAGATGTTCCAGTAGCGCTTCGGCGCCGCCCGCGTAACCCATCGCGGCCAAGCTCGTCGCGCCAAGTCCCTCGGGCGCTGCCGCGACGTTGACGCCGAAGCCGATCACTGCGGCGCGCCGGCCCCCCGGCAGGGTCTCGGCTTCCAGCAGCAGGCCGGCGAGCTTGGCCCGACCGCGTAGCACGTCGTTCGGCCATTTGAGTTGGAAAGATCGGGTGCCGGGCTCCGATCCGGTATCCGGCAGGGTGCCGCAGGCCGCCTCCAGCGCCTCGATCAAGGCGAGGCCGGCCACGAATCCGAGCTCGGCGAGGTGGTCCGGCGCCACACCGGCCACCGGCCAGAGCACGCTCGCCGCGAGGTTGCCCGGCAGGGACGCCCAGGCATTGCCCCGCCGGCCGCGGCCCGCCTCCTGGCGATGGGTCACCACCCAGAGCGGTCCGGTCTCACCGGCCCGCGCCTGAGCCATCGCCTCCGTGTTGGTGGAGCCGAGGGTGTCGTGGACGTGCAGGCGGTGGCCCTGGGCGCGGGCCTCGGGCCCGAGTCGATAGCGCAAGGCGATCCTAGAACAGCGACCGGGCGGCGCGGCCGGCGGCGCCGACCAGCGGTCCCGGGAGCAGGAAGAACAGCACCACCACGACGCTCGACAGCGCCAGGACCACGCGCAGGCCCGGGGCCATCGCCTCGTAGGGCTCCTTCGGCTCGTCGAAATACATGATCCGCACGATGCGCAGGTAGTAGTAGGCGCCGACCACGCTGGTGACCACGCCGATCACCGCCAAGGTGACGAGCCCCGCCTTGATGGCGGCGGCGAACACGTAGAACTTCGCGAAGAACCCGGCCAGGGGCGGGATGCCGGCGAGCGAGAACATCATTGCGGCGAGGCAGAAGGCCAGCCAGGGATGGGTGCGCGATAGGCCGGACAGATCCTCGATCGACTCGAACATCACGTCCCGACGCCGGAGCGACAGGATGATCGCGAAGGTGCCGAGCGTCATCGCGAGGTAGATGATCATGTAGGTGACGAGCCCGCTGATCCCCTCCTCCGAGCCGCAGGCCAGTCCGATCAGGGCGTAGCCGATATTGGCGATCGACGAGTAGGCCATCAGGCGCTTGATCGAGCTCTGGCCGATGGCCGCGAAGGAGCCGAGCGCCATCGACACCACCGAGACGAAGATGAAGATCTGCTGCCAGATCGCCGTCACGTCCGGCATGGCGCCGATGAACACCCGGACCGTCATCGACACCGCCGCCATCTTGGGCGCGGTGGCGAAGAAGGCGGTCACCGGGGTCGGCGAGCCCTCGTAGACGTCGGGGGTCCACATGTGGAACGGAACCGCCGACATCTTGAAGCAGACGCCGGCCGCCAGGAACACGATCCCCAGCACGATGCCGAGACCGGCATTCTCGTTCAGCGCCGAGACGATGCCGGGGAAGGAAACAGTGCCGGTGAAGCCGTAGACCAGGGAGGCGCCGTAGAGCAGCATCCCGGAGGAGAGCGCACCGAGCACGAAGTATTTGAGGCCGGCCTCGGTGGACTTGGCGTCGTCCCGATGGAAGGCCGCGATCACGTAGGCGGCGAGCGATTGCAGCTCCAGGCCCAGGTAGAGCGCGATCAGATCGTTGGCCGAGACCATCACCATCATGCCGATGGTGCACAGCACGATCAGCACCGGGAATTCGAACCGGTCGATGCGCTCGCGCTTGAAGAAGTCGTGCGCCAGCAGGATCGTCGAGGCCGAGCCGAGCAGCACCAGCGACTTCATCACCTTGGAGAAGGAATCCGACACGAAGGCGCCCGACAGGGTCGTGACCCGGCCATGCACCGGCTGGGAGATCACCACCGAGAGGGCGACGAGCAGGAGCACCAGGGCGCCGACGCTCACGGTCTCGGCCGAGCGCTCGCCGCGCCAAGCGCCGTAGAGGATCAGGACCAGGACGCCGATGCCGAGGATCAGCTCGGGCAGGAGCGGCGCCAGCGAGGGCAGGACGGAGTGGACGGTGGGCATGGTGTCCGCCTCAGCGCGGGATCGGCAGCGCGGCTGCGGCCGTCTGGGTGTTCGAGAGGGCGGCCTTCATGCTGGCCATCAGCGCGTCGGTCGAGGGCGCGAACACGTCGAGCACCGGGGCCGGATGCACGCCGTAATAGATCGTCAGCGCGACCAGCGGCGCCAGGATGATCTTTTCGCGCAGATCCAGATCCAGGATGCCCTGGAGGTTCGGCTTCTCCAGCTTACCGTAGATCACCCGGGCGTAGAGCCACAGGGCGTAGGCCGCCGACAGGATGATGCCGAAGGTCGAGAAGAAGGCGACGTTCGGGTTTGCCTTGAAGGCGCCGAGCATCGACAGGAACTCGCCGACGAAGCCGGAGGTGCCGGGCAGGCCGACATTGGCCATGGTGAACACCATCATGGCCACCGCGTAGAGCGGCATCCGCTTGACGAGGCCGCCATAGGCCGAGATCTCGCGGGTGTGCATCCGGTCGTAGACGACGCCGACGCAGAGGAACAGCGCCCCCGACACGATGCCGTGCGAGATCATCAGGAACAGCGCGCCCTGGATGCCCTGCTCGTTCAGGGTGAACAGGCCCAGCGTTACGAAGCCCATATGGGCCACCGACGAGTAGGCGATCAGCTTCTTAATGTCGGTCTGCATCATCGCGGTGAGCGAGGTGAAGATGATCGCGATCACCGAGAGGGCGAAGACCAGAGGCGCGAAGTCGTGGCTCGCCACCGGCAGCATCGGCAGCGAGATCCGGATGAAGCCGTAGCCGCCCATCTTCAGGAGGATGCCGGCCAGGATCACCGAGCCGGCGGTGGGCGCCTCCACGTGGGCATCGGGCAGCCAGGTATGGACCGGCCACATCGGCATCTTCACCGCGAAGGAGGCGAAGAAAGCGAGCCACAGCCAGGTCTGCACCTGCACCGGGAAGCGGTACTGCAGCAGGGTCGGGATGTCGGTGGTACCGGCCTGCCAGTACATCGCCATCACGGCGAGCAGCATCAGCACCGAGCCGAGCAGGGTGTAGAGGAAGAACTTGAAGCTGGCATAGACCCGGCGCTGCCCGCCCCAGATGCCGATGATCAGGAACATCGGGATCAGGCCGGCCTCGAAGAACAGGTAGAACAGCAGCAGGTCGAGCGACTCGAACACGCCGATCATCGTCGTCTCGAGGACGAGGAAGGCGACGAAATACTCCTTCACCCGGAAGTGGATCGAGTGCCACGAGGCACCGATGCAGAACGGCATCAGGAAGGTGGTCAGCAGGACGAGCGGGATCGAGAAGCCGTCGACGCCGAGCTTGAACCGGATCGTCTCGGCGAGCCACGGATGGCTCTCGACCAGCTGGAAGCTCGCCGAGGCGGCGTCGTAGCGGCCCCAGGCCACCAGCGAGAGCACGAAGGTGACGATCGTGGTGGCGAGCGCAGCCCAGCGGCTGTTGCGCGCGACGGAAGCCTCGTCGCCGTTCAGCGTCAGGATGAAGGCCGCGCCGCAGAGCGGCACGATCAGCAGGCCGGAGAGGATGCCGAGGCCGAGCATCAGTGAACGATCCTGTATCCGAGATCCGATCCGGCCGACGCCGCACCTCCCTCCCCCCTCTGCGGGGGAGGGTGGCCCTCGCGTGAGCGAGGGTCGGGAGAGGGGAGCCCGGCTTCCAAAGGAGCCAAAGCGAACGTGAAGGCCGAAGCCCGGTCCTGCACCGTCGCTCCCCCC
>NZ_JAKSYC010000089.1 GCF_022829585.1 Methylobacterium sp. J-026 | reverse complement strand
GCTGTGACCCAGCGTTCCCGGTTCGGGTCGGCGCCGAGCAGAAGGTCAGCCAGCATCATCGCCCAGAGCTTCGGGCCGATGCCGTAGATCCCGCAGAGGGGACCAAGAACGGCCTTCCGCAGGCGCGGACCACGTTCGGGCGCCCCGGGGCCAGGATCGGCCTCGGCGAGCCGTTTATCGATCCAGCCGACGAAGTCGCCGCCGCAGACATCGCGAATAAAGAGGGCAAGGCTGTAAGCTGCTTGGTTCAGCGATCCCTTCCTCAGCCTCGGGAGGGGTAAGGTGCAGGCGCTGATGTGATCCGGTGCAGCGCAGGTCTGGTCGACCCTGCGATAGCTGCAACCTTTGAAATGCCAATAACTCGCAAGGCGCGAGCACCTCTGAGGTACCGACAAGGCCGCCTGGATCTCGGCGTGGGTCACCCCGCCATGCTGCTCGGCGTAGCGGACAGCGATCTGATCGGAGATACCCTGGAGCGGCACGAGGCTCATCATCCAGTCGAAGATCGGAGCGCTATCGTAAGCCGTGACCGCTTGCGAAACACCGTTTGCTGTTTGATGGGCTTGTAGATGCTTGAGAAAGGCGGCCGGAGCGAGGGCAAATGCCGGCGCGGTGACACGTTGTAAATGTATCCACGGATCGCCTTTTAATTGATTCGCCTCGGTATGAATTAGCTTCATGCCAGCGAATATACTGACTGCCGCAATAAGCATGTCAAACAGATTTTAAGCT
>NZ_JAKSYC010000086.1 GCF_022829585.1 Methylobacterium sp. J-026 | reverse complement strand
GGCGGTGAAGGACTCGAGGGTGCTCGGCGCATCGAAATGATGACCGGTCACCAGCCCCACGAAGACGAGGGCGTTCTTCGCCCATTGATGCGGGCGGAGCGCGCGGACGATGTCCCGGGGCCGGACCCGCGGCACGGCGACATCTTCGATCCACTCGGCAAGCCTATGATGTGAGAAGAGGTTGGGACGGCATGTCGGCTTCGGCCCATGTGCCGCCCGAAAGCGGACGGGCCGTTTCCCACCCGACCCGGTCGTTGGCCTGTGTTTCAACAGCCTGGAAGCGGACCTTCGAGGGTCGGCAAGGAGTCGCAAGCAGCCCCTTGCGATGAGTGCCGAGCGCTGGATTTCGACATTAGGCTCTTCGACGTGGCCGACGCCCTGCAGCATCCAATGGCAGGGCCGCGCGTTCGAACCCGGCCCAGGGATCGTGACCCAAGGCGGAGAGGCGACCCGGTAGGCTCGCGACGTCGAAGCGCGCGCTGGACCCGAGCGACGGGAGCTCGTCCCAATTGACGGGAACGGATACGGGCGCCCCGGGACGGGCCCGAGGCGAGAAGGCCGCGACGGCGGTCGCCCCGCGCTGGTTGCGCAGATAGTCCACGTAGATCCGTCCGTCCCTGACCTTCTTCGACACGGTCGCGACGAAGCTGTCGGGGGCGTCCTTAGCCATCTCGGATGCGATGCGCTTCACGAAGGCCTTCGCCTCGTCCCACCCGGCCTTCGGCTCGATCGGCACGACGACGTGCAGCCCCTTGCCGCCGGTGGTCTTCACGAAGCTGGTGAGGCCGGCGGCGGACATCCGCTCGCGCACATCCAGCGCGCCGGCGACGAGATCGGCCCACGCGACGCCGTCGCCCGGATCCAAATCGAAGACCAGACGGTCCGGGCGATCCGGATCCGCGGCCGGCGCGCCCCAGGGATGGATCTCCAGTACGCTCGCCTGGACCAGGGCGCGGACGCCTTCAAGGTCGCCGACGACGACCGCCTTCTCATCGCCTGCGATCCGGATGTAGCGCTCGTCGAGCCCGGCCCAGGCATGCTTCTGGTAGAAGCAGGACCCGAGACCGTCCGGGCACCGGAGAAGCGACAGCGGCCGGCCGATGACATGCGGCAGGATGCGGTCGGCGACCTCCGCGTAGTACTCGGCGAGCCCCTCTTTGGTCAGGCCGACGTCGGGCCACAGCACGCGATCCGGATGTGTCAGCTTGGCGACCGCCTCCGCGGGCTTCCGCGTCCGTGCCTTCGGCGGCTTCGGCTTCGCCTCCCGCACGACATCGTCCGGACTCACGTCGGTGCGGAGGGTCTTGAAGGACGCGTGCCGGAGCTGGCGGTCGCCTGTCCATCCGCGGAACGTCACCTCGCAGACGAGCCTGGGCTCGACCCAGCGTGCGTTCCGGCGCGCCAGCGGCGGCAGCTCGGCCTCGAAGGGCGCCGCTGGGATGCGCAGCGGCTCCAGCTGCGTCCAGAGATCCCGAGCGACCGCGTCGCGGAAGCCGGTGCCGACCCGCCCGACGTGGACGAGAGTGCCGTCCTCGTGCGTCCCGAGGATCAGCGACCCCACGGAACGGGTCGCCGTGGTCGACGGCATGAAGCCGGCGACGACGAATTCCTCCGACAAGCTGCACTTGATCTTGCGCCAGGCGTCGGTTCGGCCCGACCGGTAGGGCGCGTCCGCCCGTTTGGCGACGATGCCTTCCAGGCCGAGCCTGCAGGCGTGGCGCGCCATGGCCGCGCCGTCGGCGGCGAGATGCTCGCTGAACTGGATGGGGCCGCCCGGCTGTGCGTCGTCGAGGCTCTGAAGCAGCAGGTCCTTGCGCTCGGTCAGGGGCAGCGCACGCAGATCCTTGCCGTCGAGGTAGAGCAGATCGAAGGCGTAGAAGACTGCTGATCCGGTATCGCCAGCGGCGAGCGCCTGCTGCAAGGCGGAGAAGCTGGAGACGCCGGCCGCGGTCTCGACGACGATCTCGCCGTCGATCAGGGCCGATGGCAGCTTCATGGCCTTCAGGGCCTGGGCCGCGGCTTCGAACTTCGCGGTCCAGTCGAGGCCCGAGCGCGTCAGGAGCTTCACCGAGCCCCCGTCGATGCGGGCCTGCATGCGGTAGCCGTCGTGCTTGATCTCGTACAGCCATCCGTCGCCGGTGGGCACGTCGTCGACGAGGGTCGTCAGCGCGGGCTCGACGAAGGGCGGCAGGATCCCCTTGCGGGCGGCCTTGGACCGGCTCGCCGGCGGCTTCGTCTTCCGTTCTGCCACCACATCGGCGCGGGCGGCGTGATCGGCTCTCACGGCCTCGCCGTCGGCGAGATCCCGGTTGGTCCGGCCCGACAGGACCGAAGCCCCGTGCTCGACGAGAATGTCGCCGTCGCGACGCGCATGCTCGTCGTCGACCTTGATGAAAAGCCAGGGTTGCTTCTTCTCGCCGCCGCGGCCCTTCATGCGCACGAGATGCCAGTGGCCCGCGAGCCGCTCGCCGTGCAGGGCGAACTCCAGGTGGCCCTTCGCCAGCCCGACGGCCGGATCGCCGACCGGCTCCCATGACCCGGTGTCCCAGACGATCATGGTCCCGCCGCCGTACTGGCCCTTCGGGATCGATCCTTCCCAGGCCAGGTAGTCGACCGGGTGATCCTCCGTCATGACGGCGAGCCGCTTTTCGGCAGGCGACAGGCTCGGTCCGCGCGTCACGGCCCAGCTCTTCAGGACGCCGTCCAACTCGAGCCGCAGGTCGTAGTGCAGGCGCCGCGCATCGTGCTTCTGGACGACGAACCGCGCCTTCGCCGCCTTGCGGCCGCGCTTTCCCTTGGGCTCGGGCGATGCCTCGAAATCCCGCTTTTCCCGATACGGTTTGAGAGGCTCGGTCATCGCTTCCAGGAAACGGGACCGGCGGGACCGGGTTCCTGAGCGGGCCGGAACGGAGGAGGGAACTACAATACTGGGCAAGTTATCCACAGGTGTGCCTGTGGAGGAACGAGTCGAGTTGGACTCTCGTTGAACCGTCAAGCTCCCGATCGCTGCACTACGGATGCATCGATGGGAGGCAATACTTCGACGGACACAGGAGACCGACGTGGCAGCCCGCGCCAACTGGAAAGGTCATCTTCGACTTTCACTCGTCTCCTGCGCGGTCGGACTGTATCCGGCGGTCAGCTCGTCGAGGGAGCTGAAGTGCCATACGATCAATCGCGAGACCGGCAACCGTCTCAAGCAGCTGATGGTCGACTCGGTGACCGGTGATACCGTCGAGCGCGACGATCAGGTGAAGGGCTGCGAGATCGCCAAGGACGAGTTGGTGCCTGTCGAGGACGACGAGCTCAGCGAGATCGCCCTGGAGAGCACGCACACGATCAACATCGAGGCGTTCTGCAAGCGCGACGAGGTCGACGAGCGCTACTTGGACAAGCCGTACTACCTCGCGGCCGAGGACAAGGTCTCTCGCGAAGCCTTCGCCGTCATCCGGGATGCGATGAAGAAGAAGGGCATGGCCGGGCTCGGACGCATCGTCATTTACAAGCGCGAACGGGTGGTGCTGCTCGAACCGTACGGCAAGGGCCTGCTGGCCACGCTGCTGCGCTACCAGGACGAGGTCCGGTCGCCGACGGCCTACTTCGAGGACATGCCCGACGGCGATCCGACGGCCGAGATGCGAGCGCTCGCCGAGGAGCTGATCGCGCGATCCACCCGGAAGTTCGATCCCTCGAAGTTCGAGGACCGCTACGAGGAGGCACTGATCGCCCTGGTGAAGGGGAAGGCCCCGAAGCCGGCGAAGGGCAAGGGCAAGGCGAAGGCCGGTGCGCCGAGCTCCGGCAACGTCGTGAACCTGATGGAAGCCCTGAGGCGCAGCATCGACTCCGAGAAGGTCGTTTCGCCGGCCAAGGCGCAGCCGCGCAAGACGGAGACTAAGCCCTCGACGCCCGCGAGGAAGCGCGCTTCGGGCA
This sequence comes from Methylobacterium sp. J-026, assembly GCF_022829585.1. Classification (GTDB taxonomy): domain Bacteria; phylum Pseudomonadota; class Alphaproteobacteria; order Rhizobiales; family Beijerinckiaceae; genus Methylobacterium. Next base: position 3,963 of record NZ_JAKSYC010000086.1, on the reverse strand, counting down.
AGGCTACCGCGGGCAGGACCCGAAAGGCTGCTTGACCGGCCGTCTGTCCGGCCGGCGCACCGCCGAGATTATTGCGTGCTAGCCCGGCCGTGACGGTTCCAAGGTAACGGCTGCCAGCCTGTCCATCACCGACCCAACCCAGTCATGTGATCGGTCGTCGGCACTTCCTATAAGCGGTTATTGGTCGGCCGTCCGGCAATCTTGGCTAGGGGTGGTGAACGGACCTCGGCCTTGCGCTTCAAACCAGACGCCCCGCTACGCACCGGGCCTCACTGTGGGCGCGGTTTGAATCATCCAAGGAAGCGAGCCTTCGATGTGACAGATGTTGCCCAACGGCTACGCTCGTGTCGCAACTCTGCATCCCACGCACAGGAAGGCCACTTAATCCGTTCTGGCATGCAATAACGGCCGATCCGACTACGGAGAGGCTTGGACTGCGGAATGACGACAGCTGGGCTTATCCGACCGATCCATATCGCTGCCCTTTCCGCCTCGCTCACCTACGGGTTGGCCGGCATCCCCGTGCAGGCTGGTTCATCGGCACAACCTGGACAGACTGTAGGGCAAGCCCCAGGCGCGCCATTGCCGATCGGGCTCTACTTCATTGACACGTCCAGTTTCGGCTCGCGGGACATCACCCCACGCGGCACCGACTCGAACATCAATCTGCCGTCCTTCATCTGGGCGACACCGGCAGAGGTGGTCGGCGGACGGCTGCAACTTGTCGTGCTACAGCCGATCACAGCTTCGAGCACACGGGGCGCGGCGTACCAGAGCGGGTTCGGCCAGACGCTGCTCGCTGCGCAGGTGGCCTGGAAGCTCGGCAACAATATCAACTTCAGCTACCTGCTCGGGGCCTACCTACCCAGCGAGACCAAGATCGTCATCCAAAATCCGGTTCTGCACCAACGTTTCGCCATCACATACAATGGCGATGGATGGAACCTGACAGGCAACTTCCTGTACGGCACCTTCTTCGATACGCGATCGGCCAGCGGTACCTTTTACCCCGACTTCCTCAACCTCGACCTCACGGCCACCAAGCATTTTGGCAAGTGGGAAATCGGGCCGGTAGCCTTCGGATCGACCGACCTTCCGACCAACAATCCGTCCTATGCTCGGCAAGGCCAGTTCGCCGTGGGCGGCCTCGTGGGCTACAACTTCGGCCCGGTCAATCTCCAGGCCTACGTTACGCGGGACGTTGTTCAGCGCAATTACGCAGGACTTGAGACACGCGGCTGGTTGCGCGTAACCGTGCCGATCTACCAGGATAAAAGCGAGACGCCTGAGCCTAGCCCTATCCTGCGCAAGTTCTGAAATCGTCTCGGGCATGCGTGATGAGGGGCGTTATCCCCCTGCGATGGATGAACGAACGCCCCTTGCCGGATCCTGCATGCCTGAATGGATCGGATCAGCCAGGACTCAAGGCGGGTCGTGAACGGGAGCGGCGACCATGTCCGCTTTTACGCAGTGTCGCCCGGAAGCGGACCGGCGAAAATCCACCCAATCCAGCCATTCAGCGGCGCCCGCCAACGCGACCGAACCTGGCCGAAAGCCTCCAGTCTGCTTCGAACAAGAACTGCCGCCAAAGCGGACATCGAAGTGGGCACGACGCTAATGCTGCTACGCCGACCTCGCCTTTCTCAAGCTGAAAGTACCTTGAGCCTTTCGGCCAAAGTCGCCGATGCGAAGTCGCCGCGATTGAGGATCTGGCTGGCGCCGCGAAGCTTCCTCCGGTCGTCCGCCGAGAATTCGCGACCCGTAAGTACAATCACTGGGATGTCCGAACAGCCGGGTACGGCTCGAACGCCCTCCAGGAAACCGAAGCCGTCCATGATAGGCATGTTAAGGTCGACGATCACGACGTCCGGCCTGGTATCTGCCGCGTGCTGCAGGCCTTCTTCGCCGTTCGCGGCTTCCACTACCGACCAGCCGTCCTCCTCTAGGGTGGACCGCATCGCCATGCGGGTCACGGCCTCGTCTTCGACCAGCAGCACGGTGCCGCGCCGGTCCGTCTCCGCCAGCCTGAACTGGTTCACGATTTTGCCGAACCGTGACCAGTCGACCGGCTTTAGCATGTAGTCCGAGGCGCCAAGCGACGCTGCAAGATTGCGCTGGTCGACGGACGTCACCATCACGACTGGGATCGACGCAAGCTTTTCGTCCGCCTTGATCTGGCTTAGCACGGACCATCCGTCCACACCCGGCATCATCACGTCCAGCAGGATGGCCCGCGGCCGCAGCCTCCGGGCGAGTTCGAGCCCGCTCCTGCCGTTCGCCGCTGTCTGTACCTGGAAGCCCTCGCGATGAAGGAATCTCGTGGTGAGGGCAAGTTGGTCCGTATCGTCGTCGATGACCAAGATGACATCGCCCACCAACTCATCGTCTGCGATGACGTCTGGATCAGGTGATGCTTGCTCGTCGGCTAGGGGAACGAAAGTCGCTGGCACAGTGAACGTAAAGGTGCTGCCCTGGCCCAGGACGCTGGACACTGTGACCACCCCCGCGAGCATGTCGGCGAAGGAACGCGTGAGCGAAAGACCAAGCCCGGTCCCGCCGAAGTTGCGCGTCGTGGAAGCATCAGCCTGCTCGAAACGCTGGAACAGGCGTGACACCTGCTCAGCTGTCATGCCTATCCCGGCATCAGAGACGGCGAACGAAAACCGGTCGACACCTGAGGCGTCCGTCGTGCGAGAGGCGGCAAGTGTGATAATCCCGCTTTCCGTAAACTTGGCTGCATTGCTCAGGAAATTGAAGAGCACCTGCCGCGTCTTGGTCAGATCGGAATGCATACGGCCCAGCTCGGGTGCCATCTTTAATTCCAGCTTATTACCCTTCTTACCGATCAGCGTAGCGACCGAACTCGCGACGTCGCGCAGCATGTCATCCACCGCGAAATCCTCGGCGTAGACCTCCATCTTGCCGCTCTCGACCTTCGAGAGGTCCAGCACGTCGTTGATGAGCCCGAGCAGGTGACGGGCGTTGCGCTCGACCTTGCCAATGTCGGCCACAAGGTCCGACGCATCGCAGCCGTCCGCGATCTCCTCACCCATCATCTCGCTGTAGCCGATGATGGCGGAAAGCGGTGTGCGAAGTTCATGGCTCATATTAGCCAGAAAATCGCTCTTCGCCGTGTTAGCCTGCTCGGCCGCTTCCTTAGCAGCCTCCGCCGCAGCGTTGGCGCTGGTCAGCGCCGCCTCCCTGTCGACGAGGACGTGGTTCGCTGCGTTGAGCCGCCCCAACGTAGCTTCATTCTGCACGACGGAGCGGCGCAACGCGTGGCAGATCCACAGCATGGTCGCACCGACCGTCACGTACTGACACAGCAGCGCGACGTCGACGCCGCCGAGTATCCCGTCGCGCGTGTAGAACCACGCGGCGATCAAGGTGGACAACGACAGCGCCAGCGTCCCGGCCCCCCAGCCGAAAGCCAGAGTGACGACCATGAGGACAGGAATGTACAGCAGGAACGGAGCGACATGGGCTGGAGCCAGGAACCGAACGAACGTCATGGCGCCGATCAACAGCAGCGTGACACCGTAGTCGGTTACCGGCGAATGACGCCGGCGGGCGACTGTCCCGATCAATTTGTGCAAGCTGCTCATGGGTAGTGAGTGTCACGACCTGCGAGCTATGGAAAGCGAGCGGTGCCCGCCACTGTCAGCCCTGAACGGAACGAACGTCTTCGCGGGTTGTCCGGTGCGGTAATCACGCTCAGGCGGCCGAGCCGACCGCGTTTAGCGCGTAGTGGCCGACTGGATCTGGCCGAAAGCGGAATGGCCGCTTCGGAGAAGGCCCGCCGGAAAAGCGGACGGCCTCCTATCGACCCAACCCGGACGAGCGGAGCCACGTCATGGTTTCTCGAAAGCGGTCAAACGGTGTCCCCAAAGTGCTTGGCAGGTATTCTGCTTGACGTTGGATGTGCCGAGCGACAGGGTACCGGGATATGATCGGGAACTGGAC
>NZ_JAKSYC010000077.1 GCF_022829585.1 Methylobacterium sp. J-026 | reverse complement strand
TCTCCACCAACCTGCTCGCCTACACGGCGACGGTCGGCAACGGCCTGTCGGCGACGATCTCGATCGAAGATCCGGTCTTCCGCCGGACCCCGATCTTCTCGCCGTTCAACGTGGCCGCCACGCTGAACACGGGTAGCACGCAGAACTTCGGCGTGACCAACCAGCCGACCCCGATCTTCGTCGGCCCGAACCGCTACGGCAACATTGACAGCATCGAGCGCTCGCGTCTGCCCGACTTCGTCGGCGTTGTGCGCCTCGACCA
>NZ_JAKSYC010000070.1 GCF_022829585.1 Methylobacterium sp. J-026 | reverse complement strand
GACCGTCGCCGTGATCATGCCATGGGCGCAGAAGGCGCAGGTCCCCTCTCAGGAGCGGGAGAGGGGACCGGTCGCGGCCTGCAACAGGGCCGGTGCCTCAAACCTGTGTCGCCCGTAGCCCAGCGAGTGAGACGCTCCCGGGGCTCGCCGTTGCCCGCATCCGGGAGCGATCTGTTACCGCCACAGCCCTGCGCAAGAGACAAGTCGACGGGGCGGCGGGACCGACTCGCAGACCGCGAGGCGGCGATCGGTGAACCCGCCTACGCGTAGCCATTCCTTTCGCCGCGTGTATGGCCGGCTCAGTGCGCGGCCCTACGCGTCCACCTCGACGTCTGGACGCCAGGAC
>NZ_JAKSYC010000069.1 GCF_022829585.1 Methylobacterium sp. J-026 | reverse complement strand
AGCTCGCCGACGATCCCGCCCGCCCGCACCGCGATCCCGACCTCCGGGACCCGGAAGACGCCGCTCTCGATGTAGTACATCTCGTGGGCGGGATCGCCCGCACGGAACACGGTCTCGTCCGCCCCGAAGGCCCGCTCCGTCCCGAACGGGCGCAGCCAGCCGAGGGACAGGTCCCCCGCGGCGGCTTTCCACGCGTCGCCGACCAGACGGAACATCTGCCACAGCCGGTAGATGTTGAACGGGATCTCGAACAGTTCCGTGAGGACGACCGGCATGCTGCCGATGAGGGTCCCGTAGGTCACCAGGGCGAAGCTCGCGGAGAGACCGATGATCCGCAGGGGTATCATCGTGGTCATCGCCGTCGACAGGATCACCAGGGCCGTGCCGAGATAACCGATCCCCTCGATCCAATCCATGCCCGCCCCGCCGAACCGATTGCGCGGCCCAGGTAACGTAGGGCGCATCGCTTTCGCAAGACGATCTGCGCGGCGACGCGGCCCGCAGACAGGATTGCGTCAGATGACGTCGCCCGTAACACTCGGGCGTTTCATGACTTGAACGCCCTGGAAGAGGCGCTCGCTTGTCAGTTTGAGAAAATAGAAGCCGAATTCGGGGTTCTGATAGTAGAGTTGCTTGACGTCGGAATAGGTCACGCACAAGGCGTGGCCGGGCTCGGTGCAGATCAGGGAGGCGGTGCGCGTGTTGCCCGGCGACAGCAGGCCCAGCTCGCCGACGATCCCGCCCGCGCGCACCTCGATGCCAACCTCGGGGATCCGGAACGCGCCGCTCTCGACGTAATACATCTCGTCCGCGGTATCGCCCTTCCGGAAAACGACTTCGCCGGTGCCGAACGGGCGGCGCGAACCGAACGGGCGCAGCCATTCGAGGGACAGGTCGCCGTCGGCGGCGGTCTCGACGTCGCGGACGAGGCGCAGCATCTGCCAGAGCCGATAGGCGTTGAAGGGCATCTGGATCAACTCGGTGAGCACCACCGGCATGCTGCCGATCAGCGATCCGTAGATGATCACCGCGCAGCTCGCGCAGAGGGAGATGATCCGTAAGGGGATCATCGTGCTCATGGCGGTGGCCGAGATCGTCAGTGCCGTGCCGAGGTAGCCGATCGCCTCGATCCAATCCATGGTCGTCCCCCTTGCCGATGGCTCGGGGGATGCCCGTCCGCTGGATCGCCCGCAAGCCGCCCGGGTGTCCGGGCGGTGCGTAGGCCTCAGGCCGTGCCCGGGCGGAGACGCGCGGCGACCGCCTCGGCGGCCCGCGACCCCTCAGCATAGGCGCCCCCGACGGTGCCCCATTGCTCCCGGGAGAGCGCCTCCCCGGCGAACCAGACCGTGTCGCCCACGGGCGCGTGCAGGCTCTGCCGGGCCGGCGCGTGGCCCGGCGGGACCACGGCCCAGGAGCCCCGGGACCACGGGTCGTGGCGCCACGCGCTCACCGCCGGGATGGTCAGGTCGCGCAGGCGTGCCGCCCCGAACAGATTGCCCAGGACCGCCCGGACGTGCCGGCGGACCCCGTCCGCCCCGGCCCCGGCGGCGTCCAGGGCCGCGGCCTCGTGCAGGTCGAGTTCGTAGTAATGGAACGGCGTGCCGTCGATGCGGGTGAGCAGGCCCGGGGGCGTGTGGCGCCTCCCGTGGATCGCCGCCAGACGGTCGCGGCCGCGGAACGGGCTCGACGGCCAGTGCAGCACCGCGTGCTCGTAGATCCCGGTGGTGAAGCCGTCGATGGCGGCACGCACGGCATTCGGCAGCGGCGGGGTGAAGGCCGGCCCGTCGCGCAGCACCATCATCGGCACGGTGACGATCACCGCCCGCGCCCGGTATTCCCGGCCGCCGGCGGTGGTCAGGCGGACGCGGCGGTCCGACCAGTCGACCCGCGTCACCGCGGTCCCCAGCGCCACCGGCAGCCCGTCGGCGAGGCGGGCCAGATAGCTGCCGTAGCCGTCGGCGAGGAAGAAGTTGTCGCTGTACTCCATGCTGGGGAAGTCCTGGAGGGAGACCTCGCCCAGCGGCCGGCCCGAGACCAAGCCGTGGACCTGCGCCACCCGGGCGCCCCAGGGGCCGAGGCCCGGCGGCAGGGCGCGCGCGGCCGGACGGTCGGCCCCGGGCTGCGCGGCGCCGCGGGTCATCGCGTGGTCCGCGCGGGCGAAGGCCCGGGCGTTGGCGCGGACCTCGTCGCTCCGTCCCGGCCGGCGCCCGACCCAGACATGGCTGTCCTGCGCCGCCCGGCGCAGGCGCTCGCCGCGGGCCCGGCCCAGGGCCACCAGGGGGTTGATCGGTCCGGCATGGAGCCAGTGGGCGCCGAGGTCGAGGGCGTGGCCGCGCAGCGTCACCGTCAGGGCGCGGCCGCCGACCCGGTCCCGGGCCTCCAGCACCGCCACCGCCACTCCCCGGGCCGCGAGCGTCCGCGCCGCGCCGATCCCCGCCGCCCCGGCCCCGATCACCAGCACCTCCGGATCGTCCGGCAGCGGCGCGAGCCGGGGCCGGTAGGCGGGCGCGCGGGGCGGGTCGGCGCTGCGATCCCCGGCCGCCCGCGGATCCGGCGAGACCCCTCGCCCCGCATCCTGTCGCCTCTGGTCCTGCACGTGCGCTCCCCGTCCCTCACCCGCGCTGCTTCACCCGCAGCCTTGCGCCGCCGGCCGCACCGCTCCACATCCGCCGGCGCCGCGCCCGGCGGCGACCGGAACCCGCACCCGATGCTCGTCGAGTCCGCGACGGCGGCTTTGCGCCAGACCTTCTCGCCCCCGATGCGGGCGATCCTCTGGAAATCCCTTGGCCTGACGCTCGGGCTCTTGGTCCTGGTCTGGCTCGGCCTGACCCGGCTGGTCCAGGCGTTCCAGGCGAGCCATCACATCTCGTCCCAGTACCCGATCCTCGACAGCCTCGCCTACTACCTGGCGGGTTTCGGCCTGTTCGTGGTGCTCGCCTACCTGATGCCGGCGGTCTCGATCCTGGTGGCGGGCTTCTTCCTCGACGACGCGGCCGAGATCGTCGAGCGGACGGATTTCCCCGGGGAGCCGCCGGGCCGGGCCATGCCGTTCGGCACCGCGATGCTCTACACGGTCCGCTTCGCCGGGGTGGCGCTGCTCGTCAACCTCGCGGCTCTGGTGATCTTCTTCGTCCCGGTGATCGGGATCGCGGCCTTCTTCGCCGCCAACGCCTATCTGCTCGCCCGCGAGTATTTCGAGATGGCGGCGGCCCGGTTCCGGCCCCTGCCCGAGGCGGCCGCCATGCGCCGCGCCTTCTCGGTCCGGACGCTCGGTGCCGGCTGCCTGCTCTCGGCGCTGATGGTTGTGCCGATCCTCAACCTGCTAACGCCGCTCTTCGGGATCGCCCTGATGGTCCACCTGCACAAGCGCCTCAGCCGGGACCTGCGCCTGGCCGGCCCGCGCACCGCGTAGACGGCACTGCGGCAAAGCCCGCTCTGGCGGGCGCTGCCGTTGACCGCTACCGTCGCGGCGGCGTCTGCGGGCGCCGGGCGGAGAGCCGAGCGATGATGGCCCAGGACGCGGCGCGCGACGTACCCCCGCCCCCCGGCATAGTCCCGTTCCTCCTGGTCGGCCTCGTCGGCGTCGGGCTGCTGGCCTGGGGCGCCTACGGCCACTGGCAGCGGGACGTGGCGGCGACGGCGACGCTGGAGCGGATCACGACCCTCGTCCCGCAGGTGCGCACGGTCGCGGCCGAGCGGGCGGCGGGGCCGATCGATCTCGTGCTCCCGGGGGAGATGCAGGCCTTCACCACGGCGGCGATCGCGGCCCGGGCGACCGGTTACATTGCCGAGCGCCGGGTCGATATCGGATCGCGGATCAAGGCCGGAGACCTGCTCCTGCGGATCGCCGCCCCGGATCTCGACCAGCAGCTCGCCCAGGCCGAGGCGCAGGTCGGCCAGCTGAAGGCGCAACTCCTGCAGGCGCAGGCGCAGGTCGAGCAGGCCCGCGCCAACGTGAACCTCGCCAACCTCACCAACAACCGGACCACGACGCTTGCGGTGCAGGGCTGGGCCTCCCGGCAGAACGCCGACACGTCGCAGGCCGGCGTCCTCTCGCAGGCGGCGACCCTGGCGGCCGCGGAGGCCGGCGTGAAGGTGGCGACCGCCAACATCAAGTCGCAGGACGCCGTGGTCGACCGGCTGAAGGCGCTTGCGGCGTTCGAGCGGGTGGTCGCGCCCTTCGACGGGGTCGTCACGACCCGCAACGTCGATGTCGGCGATCTCGTCCGGGCCGACAACGGCGGCACGCCGCTCCTGAGCATCGATCAGGACAGCACCCTGCGCATCACCGTGAACGTGCCGCAGAACGACGCGGTCGGGGTCAAGCCCGGCGTCAAGGCGGTGATCACGGTGCCGCAGCTCCCGGGCCGGTCCTTCGACGGCTTCGTGGAGCGCAGCTCCGTCGCCCTGGATGCCGCCTCGCGCACCCTGACCACGCAGGTGGACGTGCCCAATCCCGACCGAGTGCTGCGGGCTGGGCTCTACGCCTACGTGACCCTGAAGATCCCGCGCACCGAGCCTGCGGTCTCGGTGCCCGCGGAGGCGACGGTGTTCAACAGCAAGGGGCTCCAGGTCGCCCAGGTCGGCGACGACGACCGGGTGACGTGGCGGACCGTCAAGGTGCGGCGCGATCTCGGACGCACGATCGAGCTCGAATCCGGCCTCTCGGCCGACAGCCGCATCGTCTACAGCCCGCCCCCGGAACTCCGCGACGGCCAGGCGATCGAGCGGCTGAAACCGGCGCCGGAGCCCACGCCGATGCGTTCGGCCCAGCGCTGACCGGTCCGGGAACCGTCAATTCACCCGGACGACGAGCTTCATCTTGGGATGAATGCCGCACAGAACCTGGAAGGTGCCGCGCTCGGTGAAGGTGATCGGCGTGCGGCTGCCCGGTTCCTGATCCCCGGAATCAAAGTTGAACGTGTCGGACTCGACGAAGACGTGGTGCAGCAGATCGCTGTCGTCGTTGACGAACGTGACGACTTCGCCGCGGGCGACCGCGAGGTTGTCGGGATGGAACATCCGGCCCTTCTGGGACACCGCGATGGCGGAGGCCTGGAGCCGATCGGTGATCAGCAATCCGCAGGTCGCGCCCAATGCCAGGGCCAGCACCGCCGGGAGCGCGGCGCGCCAATTCAAGCTTGAAACGATCCGGGATTCGGAGGCGGACATGTGATCCCTCGGTTTCCGGATGCCATGATCGCACAGATTTCCTTGAGAAATCATTTTCCGAAGCTGGATTTTGTATGCGATCGAGCGATATTCGCGCATCGACCGGTATTCGCACGCGCCACGGAATCGAATTGCCAGGGCTGCGAACTAAGTGCCTCTTAACATGTTGCAACTACAGATCGTTGCACGTGTGGCGCGGCGGCCGGTGCGATGCAAGACCCCGAGACGGCTCAGGAGGACAGGTCCCCGATGAGGCCGTCAGGTATCGCGCGTGGGATGCTGGGGTTCTTCACCACCGTCCGGGGCCGGATCTTCGTCGCCTTCCTGAGCATGAGCCTGCTGTCGGGCGCCCTCGGGCTCTACGCGGTTGTCGCGATCGCGCACATCGGCACTCTGGTCAATCGGACCTACGACGAGTCGCTGATGTCCATCAATTACGCCCGGGCGACCGCGGCCGATTTCGCCAAGATGCGCACGGCCTTCGCCCGGCGGATGCACCTGCGCGGCGAGGCCGAGACGGCCAAATTGAACGCCGAGATCGCCGATCTGTCGACGACGCTGGCCGAGGATCTGACGATCGCGGTGGAGCGGTCCCAGTCCGACCGGGCGGTGCGGACCGCGGGCGCGGTCCAGGCGGCGGTCTCTGCCTGGGAGGAGATGCGCCGCGCCCTGGATCCCGCCACGGCCCGCCCCGAGCGTTGGGACGCCCTGGATCAGCAGGCCAGCGTGGTCGATAGCCAGATCGACATGCTCGTCAACTACACGGCCGGCGACGGCTTCACGTTCCGGCAGGCGGCGCGCACGCTGGTGGTCCGGGAGATGCGCGTCAACGCCATCGCGGCGGCCCTGGCGACCGTCGTCTGCGCGCTGGTCGCCTGGCTGCTGAACCGGCGCATTACCGGACCGCTGGCCGCGGCCTCGCGCGCCGCGGAGCGCATCGCCAGCGGCCGCCTCGACGATCGCATCCCCGCGGGGGGCCGCGACGAGCTCGGCAGCCTGCTGCGGTCGATGGCGGTGATGCGCGACAACATCCACGCGATGATGGCCCGCGAGGTCAGCCAGCGCCGCCGCGCCGAGTCCCTGGTCACGGACGCGCTCCAGACCTCCCGCGAGGGCGTGGTCGTCGTCGACGCTGCCGGCCGGATCGCCCTCGCCAATGCCCAGGCCCAGCGCTTCTTCGAAGGGCTGGGTGAGGCCATCGAAGCCGGGGTCTCGGTCTGGGGCCATGCCGGCGGCCCGGAGACCGGCGCACCGGAAACGCTCGGGGATTGCTTCCGGGCCCTGGCCCGCGACGGCGATATCCGGCTGGCGGACGGGCGATGGCTGCGGGTGAGCCGCAGCGCCACCCAGCAGGGCGGCTTCATCGCGGTGTGCAGCGACATCAGCCTGCTGAAGGAGCAAGAGGATCGGCTGACCGAGACCAACCTCCGCCTCGACGCCGCCCTCGACAACATGTCCCAGGGGCTGTGCCTCTACGACGCGCAGGATCGCCTGATGGTGGTCAACCGGCGCTACAGCGAGATCTACGGGTTGCCCAGCCAGGCGGTCGCGCCCGGGATGAGCGCCGTCGAGGTCATGAACGCCAGCCTCCTGGCCGGCAACCATCCGGGTTGTGACATCGAGACGTTGCTGCGCCAGCAGCGCGAGGCCTTCCACGGGGGAGCCTGGCACACGCATTTCCAGGAATTGTGCAACGGGCGCATCGTGGCGATCGAGCGGCGCAAGACCGCCGATGGCGGCTTCGTGGCCACCTACGAGGACGTCACCGAGCGGCGGCACGCCGAGGCCCGCATCGCCTTTCTGGCCCATCACGACATGCTCACCGGCCTGCCGAACCGGATCGCCCTCGGCCAGCAGATCGAGATGGCGGTCGCCCAGGCGGGGCGCGACCACGGCTTCGCGGTCTTCGCCATCGATCTCGACGATTTCCGGCCGGTCAACGAGACCCTGGGGCACGGGGTCGGGGACGAGTTGCTCGCCGCGGTGGCGAACCGGCTCACCGCCTGCGTGCGCGAGATCGACTGCGTCGCCCGCCTCGGCGCCGACGAGTTCATCGTCATCCAGCGCGGCATCGACCGGCCGGAGGATGCCGCGGTGCTCGCCCGGCGCATCATCGAGGTGGTGGGCGCGCCCTACAGCCTGAGCAGCCACGAGATCAGCGTCGGGCTGACCATCGGGATCACCCTCGCGCCGAGCGACGGGACGAGCTGCGAAAAGCTCCTGAAGAACGCCGAGGTCGCCCTCGACCGCGGCAAGACCGAGGCGCGGGGCTCGTTCCGGTTCTTCGAGCCCGAGATGGATGCCCGCCTCCAGGCGCGGCGGATCCTGGAGCGGGACCTGCGCGACGCCCTCGCCCGGGAAGCGTTCGAGGTCTACTACCAGCCGATCTACAGCCTCGATGCCGACCGAGTCTGCGGATTCGAGGCCCTGCTGCGCTGGAACCACCCGGTCCGCGGCTTCATCTCGCCGGCCGAGTTCATCCCGATCGCAGAGGAACTCGGCCTGATCGTGCCGCTCGGCGAGTGGGTGCTGCGCCGGGCCTGCGAGGAGGCCGCCCGCTGGCCGGACGGCCTGAAGGTCGCAGTGAACGTCTCGGCGGTTCAGTTCACCTCTGCGAGCCTCGTGAACGTGGTGCGAGAGGCCCTGCGGCGGACCGGCCTGCCCGGCCGGCGGCTGGAGCTGGAGATCACCGAATCGGTCCTGGTTGCCAATCCCGGCGCCGCCACGGCGGTCCTCCACAGCCTCAAGGCGCTGGGCGTGCGCGTCGCCATGGACGATTTCGGAACCGGCTACTCGTCGCTCAGCTACCTGCGCAGCTTCCCCTTCGACAAGATCAAGATCGACCAGTCGTTCGTGCGCGATCTCTGCATCAAGGACGGGACGGACTTCATCGTCCGGGCGGTGATCGGGCTGGGCGCGAGCCTCGGCATGACCACCACCGCCGAGGGCGTGGAGACCGAGGCGCAGCTCGCCCGGTTGCGCGCCGAGGGCTGCGACGAAGTCCAGGGCTACCTGTTCAGCCGCCCGGTCCCCGTCTCGGAGGTCGCCGCCGTGATCAGCCGCTGGAACGGCGCCAGCCGGGCGATCGCGTGAGGACGGAGCGGGGGGCGGATTCGCGCTCCGCGTTTGGGGTCATCGCGTGGCCGGCGGCTATGCCAGTCCAGAAGGGTCGCGCGCCTACCCTCCCCCGCACAGGGAGGAGGGAGACGTGGATTCCCTGTCCTACTCCGCCGCGTCGAGGCGCGGGGCCTCCACGTGGCTGCGCTCAGCCTTCACCAGCTCCGCCGTGCGGAACGCCACCTCCAGGGCCTGCTCGGCGTTGAGGCGCGGGTCGCAGTAGGTGTGGTAGCGGTCCTGCAGGTCGTCGGCCGTCAGGGCCCGGGCGCCGCCGGTGCACTCGGTCACGTCCTTGCCGGTCATCTCCAGGTGGATGCCGCCGGCGATCGTGCCCTCGGCCCGGTGGACGCCGAAGAAGCCCTCGATCTCCTGCATCACCCGCTCGAACGGCCGGGTCTTGTAGCGGCCCGCCGCCACGGTGTTGCCGTGCATCGGATCGCAGATCCACACCACCGTGCGGCCCTCCCGCTCGACGGCGCGGATCAGGGCCGGCAGGTGCTCGCCGACCTTGTCGGCCCCGAAGCGGCAGATCAGGCTCAGGCGTCCCGGCTCGTTCTCCGGGTTGAGCAGGTCGATCAGCCGGATCAGCCCGTCCGCTTTCATGGACGGGCCGCATTTCAGGCCGATCGGGTTCCGGATGCCGCGGGCGTACTCGACATGGGCATGGTCCGGCTGCCGGGTCCGGTCGCCGATCCAGAGCATGTGCCCGGAGGTCGCGTACCAGTCGCCGGTGGTCGAATCGACGCGGGTCAGCGCCTCCTCGTAGCCGAGCAGCAGGGCCTCGTGGCTGGTGTAGAAATCGGTGGTCCGCACCTCCGGATGGGTCTCCGGGTTGATGCCGATGGCGCGCATGAAGTCGAGGGCGTCGGTCATCCGGCCGGCCACGTCCTGGTAGCGCGAGGATTGCGGCGAATCCTTCACGAAGCCCAGCATCCAGCGATGCGCGTTCTCCAGATTGGCGTAACCGCCGGTGGCGAAGGCGCGCAGCAGGTTCAGGGTCGCGGCCGATTGCCGGTAGGCTTCGAGCTGGCGCCGGGGATCCGGGATCCGGGCCTCCTCCGAGAAGCCGATGCCGTTGACGATGTCGCCCCGGTAGCTCGGCAGGCTCACGCCCTCGAGGGTCTCGGTGGGCGAGGAGCGCGGCTTGGCGAACTGCCCGGCGATGCGCCCGACCTTCACCACCGGCGAGCCGCCCGCGAAGGTCAGCACCATCGCCATCTGCAGGAACACCCGGAAGAAGTCGCGGATGTTGTCGGCGGAATGCTCGTCGAAGCTCTCGGCGCAGTCGCCGCCTTGGAGGAGGAACGCCTGGCCCGCGGAAACGCGCGCCAGGGCCGCCTTCAGCTTGCGGGCCTCACCGGCAAAGACCAGCGGCGGAAAGCTCGCGATCTGCGACTCGACGGCACCCAGGGCGGCCGTGTCCGGATAGGCGGGGACCTGCTCGATCGGCAGGTGTCTCCAGCTCTTCGGTGTCCAACGCTCGCCCATGGCCTCTCTCCGCGCACCTTTCGTGCGACCGCGCTTCGCGCGAAGCGCGGCTTATAGAGAGGTTCCCCTGGGCTGACGAGTGTCGGAATGCGAGGGGCTGGCGCGCCCCGGCCTCAGGCCTCGCCGTCCTCGACCTCGATTCCATGCTCGGCGAGGATCCAGAAGATCGCTTCCAGATCCTCCGCGGAGACGTCCCTGGGCGGCAGGGCCTCCTCCAGATCGTCGTAGGTCAGGCAGCGGCTGCGCTGGGCCTCCGCCTTGGCGAGCAACTGATCGATGGCGCGGCGGATGTCGGGGGGCAGCGCCTCGTGGCTCGGGGGTCGGTGGAAGGCCGGGCGCAGGGCGTCCGCCAGCAGGCCATCGATGATGGCCTGCCGCCGCGCGTGCGCGTCGTCCTCGCCGCGTCCCTTGCCTGCGCCCTGCTTGCCCATCCCCCTGATATGGCTCGGTCGGGCACGGCGTCGAGGCCCCGGGGGGTGGAGAGCCCTCAGCCGACGCCGACCGGATGCTTGGTGACCTCCGGAACCCGCATCGTCACCAGTTCCTCGGCCGCCGTCGGGTGGACCGCGATGGTCCGGTCGAAATCGGCCTTGGTGGCGCCCAGGGTCACCGCGATGCCCACCGCCTGGATCACCTCGCCGGCATCGTGGCCGAAGATATGGACGCCCACCACCCGGTCGGTGGCGCAATCGACGATCACCTTCATCAGGATCCGCTCCTCGCGGCCCGACAGCGTCGCCTTCATCGGGCGAAAGCGTGCCTTGTAGACGTCGATCGTCCCGTAGACCTCGCGGGCGGCGGCCTCGCTGTGGCCGACGACGCCGATCTCGGGGGTCGAGAACACCGCTGTTGGGATCAGGCGGTGATCCACGCAGGTCGGCCTGCCGCCGTAGACCGTGTCGGCGAAGGCGTGGCCCTCGCGGATCGCCACCGGGGTCAGGTTGGCGCGGTTGGTGACGTCGCCGACCGCGTAGATCGACGGGACCTTGGTCTGCGAATAGGCATCCACCGGGATCGCCCCGGCGGCGTCGAGGTCGATCCCGACCCGGTCCAGGCCGAGGCCGCCGACGTTGGGCCGCCGGCCGGTGGCGACCAGCACCTGATCGGCCAGGATCTCGCTGCCGTCGTCGAGGCGTGCGCACAGGCCGCCCTCCCGCCGCTCGATGCCCAGGAGGGTGCGGCCGAGCCGCAGGTCCATCCGGTGGCCGTAGGCCTCGGCGAGGGCGTCGCGGACCTCGTCGTCGAAGCCGCGCAGCAGCCTGTCGCCCCGGTGCAGCAGGGTCGTGGCGCTCCCGAGCGCCGCGAACACGCCGGCGAACTCCACCGCGATGTAGCCGCCGCCGATCACCAGGATGCGCTCCGGCAGGCTCTCCAGCTCGAACACCTCGTTCGAGGTGATCGCCAGTTCGATGCCGGGCACCGCGGGCTCCTTCACCGGATGGGCACCGACCGCGACCAGGATCCGCTCTGCCCGGACCGTCCGGTCCGACGCGACCAGACGCACCGTGTGCGGATCCACGATCACCGCCCGCTCCGGCACGATCTCGACGCCGGCCCGGATCAGGTTGGCGTCGTAGATCCCTTCGAGGCGGGTGACCTCGGCGTCCCGGCGGCGCTTGAGGGTGGCCCAATCGAAGTGCGGCGTCCCCACCGTCCAGCCGAAGCCGGCGGCGTCCGCGAACTCGTCGGCGAAGCGTCCGGCATAGACCATCAGCTTCTTCGGGACGCAGCCGCGGATCACGCAGGTGCCCCCGACCCGGTATTCCTCGGCCAGCATCACCCGGGCGCCGTAGCCCGCCGCGATCCGCGCCGCGCGCACGCCCCCGGAGCCGCCGCCGATGACGAAGAGGTCGGTGTCGAAATCGCTCATGCGGATCCGTCCCTCCCGGGGCTCGTCTCGGCGCGGGTCCGGGCCGCCTCGCGCAGCCACGAGATGGCAGCGCCGAGGCCCGCCGTCCACCACGCCGCCCAGCCGTTATGCTCCACGAAGGCGATGGCCGCCGCCCCGGCCACGAGGGCGAGCGCCGTTGCCCGGTCCGGCTGCGGCAGCCGGGCGATGCGGGCGAGCATCAGCATGAGGGTCAGCGCCGCGAGCACCGCGCCGGGCAGGCCCAGCTCGACCCACACCTGGAGGAAGCTGTTGTGCGGATGCCCGACCCCGAGGAGCACCCGCATCTCGGGGGGCACCGCCTGCGCCGCGGGCGTCTCGGCGAAACGCGCGCTCGTGCCGAAGCCCGCCCCGCGCCAGGGATCGGCCGCCACGGCGGCGCCGAAGCTGCGGGCGATGGCGACCCGCGCCCGGGAGGAGGATTGCACCAGGCGCTCATGGGCCGCCTCCGGCATGGTGCGGGCGAGGAGGTCGCCCTCCACCGGGGCCAGCGCCACGGCGAGGCCGAGGCCGAGGCCCGCGAGGCCGATGCCGGCGCGCCGGGGCAGCAGGCGGGTCACCGCGAACAATGCGGCGCCGGCGAGCAGGCCGAGTTGGGCGGCGCCGCTGATCGAGCGCAGCACGCCGAGGGCCGCGAAGGCCAGCGTCGCGACCGCGAGGCCGCGGGTGCGCCCGCGCCACAGGACCAGCGCGAGGGGGCCGGCCACGAGATCCAGGGTCAGGGCCGGACGGTTGTGCACGAAGGCGGCGGCCCGGTGCCCCAGGGCCCGCTCCAGGGCCAGACCGGCCGCTAGATCCCCCGCGATCACCAGGCCGGCCAGCGCGATCGCCGCAACCCCGAGCCGGGGCGCGAAGGGCGGGATCCGCCCCGGCGCCAGACAGGCCAGGAGGTAGGCCCCCGCCAGCGCCGGCAGGAACTCGCCCGCCACCCGCAGGGACGCGGCCGGGACCGGGCTCCAGGCGAGCGAGACGAGGCCCCAGGCCAGGAAGGCGAGCGCCGCCCCGGCCAGCGGATCGGCGAGCGGCGTGAGGATCCGGCGCGCCAGACCGTGGCGGTCCTCCACCGCGCGCCCGGCCAGGAAGGCGAGCGCCGCCAGCCCGACCACCAGCGGGCTCGACCGGTTGGCCAGCACCATCGCGAGCGGCATGGCGGCGAGGAGGACCCCGCCCGCCGCGTAGAGGCGGCCGGCCGCGCTCATGGTGCGGTCGTCACGATGATCCGCGTGGGAGCGGATTCCGTCACTGCATCTGGTGCCCGCGCTTGCCCATCTCGGCGCGGACGCGGACCATCACGTATTCCGACACGTCCTGGGTCCAGTCCTGCATCTCCTGGACCATCTCGTCGAGGAGCTGCGGCTGCGCCTCCACGTAGTGCTTGCCGGCGGGCGAGCGGAAGAAGGTCGCGATCTCCTTCAGCTCGGCCTCCGAGAATTTCGACGCGTAGGTGCGCGCCGCGATGTCGATCATGCGCTGCTTCTGCAGCTCCATCTCGGGTTGCAGCGACACCAGAACCTCGTCGAGGTCCTTGGCGAGCTCCGGCCGGGTCACCGTCTGCTTGCGGATCTGGTCGGCGAAGGCCGGCAGCACCGAATCGAACGAGCGGGCGATGCCGGAAGAGAGCATCACCTCCCGGGCGAGCGCGAGGTGGCTCGGGGTGAAGGCCGATGCCGGCGTGTTGGCGGCCGGGGTCGCGGGCTGTGCCGCCGGCTTGGCGGGCGCGGGCTTCTGGGCGAGGGCCGCGGAGGGGAGCGCCAGGAGCGCGAGGCCGAGCGCGGCGGTGAGGCGTCGGGACATGCTGGACTTTCTTGCGAGGATGGCCGGCGAGGAGAGCGGCGCCTCAGGCGAGGCTGCCGAGAACGGTGATGTCGGCCCGCCCGTCCCGGGCGGCCGCCAGGATCGCCGCGTCGGCGATGCCGAGGAACAGGCCGTGCTCGACGACGCCCGGCACCGCCCAGAGCGCGGCGCCGAGGGCCTCGGGATCGGGGATCGCGCCGAGATGCGCGTCGAGGATGTGGTGGCCGCCATCGGTGACGAGCGGCGCGCCGTCGGGCTGGCGGCGCAGCCGGACCGCGCCCGTGCAGCCTGCACCCGCGACGGCGGCCTCGACGGCCCGATGGGTGGCGGCGAGGCCGAAGGGGTTGACCTCGATCGGCAGCGGGAAGGCGCCGAGCCGCGCCACCCGCTTGGCCGCGTCGGCGATCACCACCATGCGGCGGCTCGCGCAGGCGACGATCTTCTCCCGCAGGAGCGCCGCGCCGCCGCCCTTGATCAGGCGCAGCTGGTCGTCGACCTCGTCGGCGCCGTCGATGGTCAGGTCGAGCTCCGGCTGCTCGTCGAGGGTCGCGAGGCGGATGCCGAGGCCCTGGGCCTGGGCGCGCGTCGCCTCCGAGGTCGGCACGCCGAGGATGTCGAGCCCGTCGCGGACCCGCTCGCCGAGCAGCGCCACGAAGGCCGCGGCGGTGGATCCGGTGCCGAGGCCGAGCCGCATCCCGGGCTCGACGAGGTCGAGGGCGCGCGCCGCCGCGGCCCGGCGCAGGTCCGGGCCGCTCACCGGGGGAGCGCCCGGGCGGCGCGGTGGAGGGAGAGGGCGCACGTCACGGCGCATGTCATCGGGGGCCGGCCTTTCCGCCAAGATCGCGCGGCCCCTAGCACGGGACCGGGCCGACCGGAACGGCCGGGCCGCGCATGCCGCGTCACGGGCGCACGCCCTGCGCGGGCGTGGCGCTGGCCCCGGCCCGGCCAGGCGCGGGGCCGGTCAGCGGTGCGTCGGAGGCGCCCTCGGCTCCGGGCTTGCCCTGCTGGGTGCAGACGACCTGCTCCTTCTTCACCAGCACGAAGCAGATGCTCATCTCGCCGGTCCGGTAATTGACCCGGAACACGCCGGCCTCGCGGGTGTGCCGGCTCGCCACCAGCCCGTATTCCGACGGGGTCTGGGGGCCGGCCCCCTCGCCGGCTCCGAAGCAGACCGTCTGGCCGATGCCGCCGGCCGATTCCTGAAGCCCGTACTGGCAGGACGTGACCTCGCCGGTCACCTTGTCGACCCGGTACATGCGGTTCAGGTCGGTCTGCGGCGCGGGCACGAACTCGTAGGACGTCGCGGCCGCCGGCAGGATCCGGAGCGTCGCACAGGCGGCGAGGAGGGGCAGGGACGGTTTCATCGCGGGTTCCGGGACGGGGACGCGCAGCCTTCGCTGGGCTTTCGGGCGAGTGTGGGGCGCCGCGTGCGCCGATCGCCGCGTGGGCTATAGACTCTCCCGGTTGGCAGACTCTTCCGGTCAGCACGTGCCGATGACGGGGTGCGGCAGGCCCCGCGCGCGCATGGGCTGCAAAATCCACACGGCGTCGCCGGACATGGGCAACGGTCGGGCCGACGAGCGCGCCCTTCGGGCCTTCGACCCCACCGTCAGGCCCGCCGGATGGCTCCGCTTCCAAACCGCACATCTACACGGACAAGGAGGTATGTCGCGCTATCCCGAGGCCGCTATGCGGACGTCGCAGCCCAGTCGGGAGCGGTGGTCCGGCCCGTCCCACGCCGGCCGGCGATGTCTGGTCTCGGCGGGCCCCGGCGGCGGAGCAGGCAGGCCCGATGCCCGGCAGATGGCTGATGCAATCGGTGCGTGCGCAGCCGACATAATCCAGTACTTCCGCGTGCATTTCTGCCGCTTGTCATACAACGTGGCTCCGTGAGCACGCCGTATTATTTCTATCGCTCAGGTTAAACAGCTATTTATACAAGGAACGATTAATCATCACTTGGCCGGAGACGCCGTCTTTGTCGGATTCTTAAGCGGGGCCCGGCATCCTGGGGGCACCTTGGACGAGCAGGCTCGGGAACACGCGATGCTGAACGGTGACAGTCTGGGCCGGAGCGAGGGGCCGACGGCGCGGATGGGTTCGGTGACCTCGATCGACGGGTCGAAGGTCCACCTCGAACTCGCCGGACAGAACGGCCGTCCCCTCGTCCGGGCCACGGTGGGCAATTTCGTCCGGATCGAGGCCGGCTCCGCCCTGCTGATCGGCATCATCACGACCCTGTCGTCGGGCAACGACCATGCCCGCCAGCCCGGCGCCTACGCGAGCATCGACCTTCTCGGCGAGATCCTGTCGGACGAGGGGGTGAAGCGGTTCCGCCGCGGCGTTACCTGCTATCCCGCCATCGGCGACGCGGTCGAGCTGCTGCCGCCGGGCGACCTGCGGATCCTCTATCAGGTCGCCTCCGCCAACATGGCCGCCGTGGGTGCGCTGTACCAGGATCCGGACACGCCGGCCTGTATCAAGGTCGAGGATCTGCTGACGAAGCACTTCGCCGTGCTCGGCACGACCGGCGTCGGCAAATCCAGCGGCGTGGCGGTCATCCTCGACCAGGTGATGCGCGCGCAGCAGGCGGTGCGCATCTTCCTGCTGGACGTGCACAACGAGTACGCGGCCTGTTTCGGTGAGCATGCGAGCGTCATCAGCCCCCGCACCCTCAAGCTGCCGTTCTGGCTGTTCAACCTCGAGGAGATCGCCGACGTGGTCTACGGCGGCCGGTCGCCCGTCGACGAGGAGATCGAGATCCTCGCGGAGGTCATCCCCCTCGCGAAGAGCAAGTACGCGCAATACAAGGAGGCGAGCGACCGGCAGGTCGTGAAGCGCACCATCGGCAAGGGCTCGGGCTTCACCGTCGACACCCCCGTCCCGTACATGCTGCAGGACCTGATCGCGCTGATCGACGAGCGGATGGGCCGCCTGGAGAACCGCGTTGGCCGGATGCACTACCACCGGCTGATCACCCGGATCGAGGCGATCCGCAACGATCCGCGCTACGGCTTCATGTTCGAGAACGCCAATGTCGGCGGCGACATGATGGGCGAGATCCTGGGCCACCTGTTCCGGCTCGATCCGGACGGGCGCCCGATGACGATCATGCAGCTTGCCGGGCTTCCCATGGAGGTCGTGGACGCCGTCGTCTGCGTGCTGTGCCGGCTGGCCTTCGAGTTCGGCATCTGGAGCGAGGGCGCGATCCCGCTGCTGTTCGTCTGCGAGGAGGCGCACCGCTTCGCCTCGGCCGACCGGTCCGTGGGCTTCACCCCGACGCGCCGCGCCCTGTCGCGGATCGCCCGCGAGGGGCGCAAGCACGGCGTCTATCTCGGCCTCGTGACGCAGCGGCCGGCGGAACTCGACGCGACGATCATGTCCCAGTGCAGCACCCTGTTCGCCATGCGGATGACCAACGACCGCGATCAGGCCTTCCTCGCCGCGGCGGTGTCCGATGCCGTGAACCTGCTCACCTTCGTGCCGTCCCTGGGCACCGGCGAGGTCATCGCCTTCGGCGAGGGCGTGCCCATGCCCGTGCGGATGAAGTTCACCCCCCTGCCCCCGGACCGTCAGCCGCGCAACGACATGAGCGGACGCGTCTCGGAGCATGGTGGGGCGATCGCCGGCGCGGCGTTCGTCGGCGCCGTGGTCGAGCGCTGGCGCGGCGCCACCATGAGCAAGGTCAGCGGTCTCGAAGCGGATCCCTCCGCCACCGGACGCCTCGCCCGTGAGCCCGGTGCGGAAGGCGGTCACGGCGCCGCCCTCGACCAGGTGCATCGCAGGCTGCTCCGGCGTCCCCTCGAAGCCGGTGACACCCCCGGCGAGGTCGGCCTCCGCGCGGCCAAGACGCTCTGGCAGCAGGGCTGACGTGACCGCATCCACCGCCCGCTATCGCCAGAGCCTGCTCGAAGCCGCCATTCAGGCCCTTCCGGTCGGTGTCGTGGTCCATGACGAGCAGGGTCAGTGTATCCTGGCCAACGCCGCGGCCCGTGCCCTCGGGCCGCGTGCCGTCGATGAGCTCTCGGACAGCGCCCTGGCGAGCCCGGCTGCGGCGATCGTCGAGGCGATCGGCGAGCACGTCGTCGAGGCGCAGGCACATCCGGTCGTGACCGAGGGGGCGACCTACACGCTCACCACCCTCACCGAGGTCACGCACCACCACGCGATGCAGCGGGAGCTGATCGCCAGGGCGTTCATCGACGCCCTGACGGGACTGCCCAACCGGACGATGTTCGAGCAGAGCATCGAGGAACTGATCGTCGAGGCGGGGCCCGGCGACCGCTTCGCCCTGGCCTTCATCGACCTCGACAACTTCAAGCACATCAACGACTATTACAGTCACGCCGCGGGCGACGCCCTGCTGCGCAAGGTCGCCGACCGGATCCGCGGCGCCCTGCGTCCGAGCGACATGCTCGCGCGCATCGGCGGCGACGAGTTCGTGCTGCTGCTCAACCCGGTCACCGACCGGGACGCGATCCTGGCGGCGGTGCTCGACATCTCGGAGCGCCTGAAGCAGCCGTTCTTCATCGACGACCACGAAATCTTCGCCTCCGCGTCGATCGGCCTGAGCCTGTTTCCGGAGCACGGGACGACCTACGAGGTCCTGCGCCGCCAGGCCGACAACGCCATGTACCGGGTGAAGGGCGGCGTGAAGGGCGGCGTCAGCGTCTTCGAGGAGACGATGAGCCACGCCGCCACCGCCCGCATGGCGGTGGAGCAGCGCCTGCGCCTGGCGATCCGCGACCGGTGCTTCTGCTGCGCCTTCCAGCCGAAGGTCGACATGCGCACCCACGCGGTGGTGGGCGTCGAGGTGCTGCTGCGGTGGCGGGACGAACTCGGGATGATCCAGGCGCCGGGCGACTTCATCGAGCTGGCCATCGAGCTCGGACTGATCAACGAGATCACCCTGCAGGTCCTGAGCGAGACCGTGCGGACCATGCCCGACATCGACGAGGTGTTCGGGCCGGAGGTGACGGTGAGCCTGAACATCGCCGCCAAGCAGGCCTGCGACGTGCCGTTCATGTCAGCCTTCTGCGACGCCCTGGGCGCGACGGGTCTGGCGGGCCGTTTCGTGCTGGAACTCACCGAGGAGGCGTTCTTCACCAAGGGCCGGTTCCAGCGCGAGGTGCTGCCGCGCATCCGGGCCATCGGCGCGCGGGTCTCCATCGACGATTTCGGCGTCGGCTACTCGTCGCTCGCCGCGCTGGCGGAGATCACCGCCGACGAATTGAAGATCGACCGCTCGTTCATCACCGACATCGACAAGCGGCCGCGCAGCCAGATCGTCCTGAAGGCGATCGAGTCGCTCGGGCTGGCCCTCGGCATGTCGGTGGTGGCCGAGGGCGTCGAGACCTTCGAGGAGGTCGCTTACCTGCTAGGCGCGACCCAGATCCGCTGCGCGCAGGGCTTCTACTACGCCAAGCCGCTGCTGATCGAGCAGATCCTGAAGGCGGACCAGCGGGTGTCGGCGCCGCGCGCGGCCGTCGCCCAGAGCCGCGGTTCGGATTTCCGCTCACCGAGCCTGCTGAGGCGGGCCTAGCACACCAGGGGACTCGCTGCGGTCGTTCCATCGGACGGCCGCGCCCGCGCGACCGCGACGCCGCGGTCGGGTCCGGCGAACGCAACCACCAGGGCAGCGCGACGATCCGCACGGCCCTGGGTGGGTCTGTCCATATCGGAAGAAGAATTGGGAAAACTGGAGCGGGCGAAGGGATTCGAACCCTCGACCCCAACCTTGGCAAGGTTGTGCTCTACCCCTGAGCTACACCCGCTCACTAGTGCCGCGCCGCCTGGACTTTCGTGCCGGCGGCCCCGGCGGCGCTCTCTAAACACCATTCCGCCGGGCGACGCAAGCGTCTCTTTTGCCCGCTCAGGACGATTCACCAGTTCGGGTCCGGCGGGAGGCTCCGGCGGATCTCGTTCAGGCGGGCGCGGGTGCCGCGGGTCGTCCCCTCGGGGAGCGCATCCGCCGGAAAGAACGCGCAGGCGGCGATCTCCCGGTCGGGTGCCTTCGGACCCAGCACCGTGAAGGCCGGCAGGACGAACAGCGCCACGTGATCGCGCGGCGCAGCCACGACGTTCCGAAAAAGGCCGAGCAGGCGCGGCGGCGCGTCCGGGACGATCTCCGCCTCCTCGCGGAACTCGCGGATGATCGCCTCGGCCGCGGTCTCGCCCCGCTCGACGCCGCCCCCCGGCAGGTGCCAGCCGCTGACATAGGTGTGGCGCACCAGGGCCACGCGGCCCTGCGGGTCGATGGCGACCCCGCGGACGCCCAGGGTCATCCCCCTTGTCGCGAGGGCCCCGAGGTGAAACAGGCGCCGCAGCAGCCGCCGGTCGAGGAGCATGACGATCGCCGCCGCCCGGATCAGACGACGTCGAGGGTGATCGCGCCGAGGCCGGCGATCGAGGCCACCATGCGCTGGCCACGCTCGACCGGACCGACGCCGGACGGGGTGCCGGTGAAGATGAGATCCCCCGGTTGGAGCGCGAAGTATCCCGAGAGATAGGCGATCTGCTCGGCCACCGACCAGATCATGTCGCCGAGGTCGCCCCTCTGCCGGGTCTCGCCGTCCACCGACAGGGTGATCGGGCCCCGCGCCGGGTGGCCGATCAGCGACACCGGGTGCAGGAGACCGATCGGTCCGGATCCGTCAGCCGCCTTGGCGGTATCCCAGGGGCGCGACAGCTTCTTGGCCTCGTCCTGGACGTCGCGCCGGGTCATGTCGAGGCCGATCGCGTAGCCGTAGACGTGGTCCAGGGCGCTCTCGGCCGGAATGTCGCTGCCGCCCTCGGCGAGCGCGGCGACCAGCTCGACCTCGAAATGGTAGTTGCTGGTCTTGGACGGATAGGGGTGGGCCGTCGGCTCGGAGCCCACGATCTGCAGGGCATCGGCGGGCTTCATGAAGAAGAACGGCGGCTCGCGGTCCGGATCGGCGCCCATCTCGCGGGCATGGGCGGCGTAGTTGCGCCCCACGCAATAGACGCGGCGGACGGGGAAGAGATCGCCGCTGCCGGCGACCGGGAGCGCGATGCGGGGCGGGTTCTGGATGACGGAGAGCATCTCAGCCTCTGCGGTGGAACGTCCGGGGGTCGGGCATGGAGAGACCCGGGATCGACGCGACCGTTGTAAGGTCCATGGTGCCGCGCGCCATACTGTCGGTTGCCGTTCGCGCCCTCTGGTCTACAAAATCTTCGCGATGATCCCGACCGCGACCGCCCACGACACCCTCCTCGCCGCGCTCCGCGACGGACTCGGCCCGCGCCACGTGCTCACCGAGCCGGAGGATCTGGCGCCCTATCTGGTCGAGAGCCGGAAGCTGTTCACGGGCACGGCCCTGGCGGTGCTGCGGCCCGGCTGCACCGCGGAGGTGGCGTTCGCCCTGCGTGCCTGCACGCAGGCGGGCCTGCCGGTGGTGCCGCTCGGCGGCAATACCGGGCTCACCGGTGCCGGGATCCCGCAGGGTGGATTCGTCCTGTCCCTGGAACGGATGACGCGCCTGCGCGCCGTCGACCCGGTGGACGCCACCATCACCGTGGAGGCCGGGATGATCCTCCAGGACGTCCAGGACGCCGCGGAGGCCGCCGGTCTGCTGTTCCCGCTTTCCTATGCGTCGCGCGGCTCGGCCCGGATCGGCGGCGGGATCGCCACCAATGCCGGCGGCATCGCCGTCCTGGCCTACGGCAATGCCCGGGATCTCGTCCTCGGACTGGAGGTCGTCCTGGCGGACGGCCGGGTGTGGAACGGCCTGAGAGCCCTGCGCAAGGACAATGCCGGCTACGACCTGAAGCAGCTGTTCATCGGCTCGGAGGGGACCCTCGGCATCGTCACCGCGGCGGTGCTGAAGCTGTTCCCGCGGCCGCGCGCCACGAGCGTCGCCTTCGTGGGGCTGGATTCGGCCCGCGCCGCCCTCGACCTGTTCGTGGCCCTGCGGGGCCGGATGGACCGGGACCTGACGGCGTTCGAGTACCTGCCGCCCTTCGCGCTGGAGATCGTCCTGCGCCATGTCCCGGGTACGGTCCCGCCGCTCGCGGGCACGCACGGCGCCTACGCGCTGATCGAGGTCGCCTCGGCCCGCCCGGACGCGGACGTGCGGGGTGCGCTGGAATCGGCGCTCGGCGCGGCGCTGGAGGACGGGCTGATCGCCGATGCCACGATCGGCGCGAGCGGCGCGCAGAACGACGCTCTCTGGCGGCTGCGCGAGGGCGTCCCCGAGGCGCAGACTCGCGAGGGTGCCTCGATCAAGCACGACGTGTCGGTCCCCCTGTCGCGCCTGCCCGAGTTCCTGGAGCGGGCCGGCGCGGCCTGCACGGCGGCGATGCCGGGCCTGCGCCCCTGCGGCTTCGGCCATTTCGGGGACGGCAACATCCACTTCAACCTGTCGCAGCCCGTCGGCATGGCGCCCGCGGACTTCCTGGCCGAATGGGGCCGGTTCAACCGCATCGTTCACGACATCGTGCACGGGCTCGGCGGCTCCATCGCGGCCGAGCACGGTGTCGGTCTGATCAAGCGCGACGAACTCGAACGCTACGGCGATCCGGTTGGCCTCGACCTGATGCGCAGGCTCAAGGAAGCCCTCGACCCGCAGCACCTCCTCAACCCTGGAAAGGTCATCGCCGGGCGCACCCGCGAACCGGACTCCCAGGGATGAGGATTTTGTGCAGCGCGCCATAATTCGGCACCGAGGCCGGTGCAGGACAGCCACGCCCCGCCGCCATCCGCGGCGCCGGCCCGTCGCGTTAAGCCCCTGCTAACGCGGCGGACACACCCTTCTCGACAACGGCGCGGACCGGTGCGTCGGAGCCCGGCATAGCAATTGCTCTGGACTCTTCCTATCTCGCAGATGCGAGATCGACTGACGAACCGTCAACGACAGGCTGTATCACACCCATCTGGAGATCGACGGAATGCCTACCTCACTGGCCCGCGTGCAGACCACGGAAGCGAGCCGCTACCTGCAGCAGCTCTGCCGGCACTGGAGCCACAAGTTCAAGGTCGAGGCGACCCCCGAGCACGGCACCGTGCCGTTCGGCGAGGATCGCGTCTGCACCTTCGACGCCGAGCCGGACGCCCTCGTGATGCGCATCGACAGTTCCGATCCGGTGAACCTCACCCGGCTGGAGAATGTCGTGGCCGATCACCTGGCCCGCTTCGCCTTCCGCGAGAGCCTCGGCGACATCCGCTGGTCGCGCGCGGCCTGATCGGCCGCCCGCCCCGTCGCCCCGCCTGATCGCGCCGCTGGCGTACCCCTTGCAGGGGTCGCCGGCCGATGCGACGGGGACTGGCTGATGGAGCGACGCAGGCTGCTCGGAGGCGCCGGGGCCCTGATGGCCGCCTCCCTGGCGCGGCCGGCGCTGGTCCGGGCGGCCTCGGCCACGACGCTGCGCTTCGTGCCCTACGCCGATCTGGCGCTGCTCGATCCGATCATCACCACCAACTACGTCACGCGCACCCATGCGCTGATGGTCTTCGACACCCTCTACAGCCTCGATGCCGCCTATCGCGCCCAGCCGCAGATGGTCGCCGGGCACGCGGTGGCAGAAGACGGGCTGACGTGGCGCCTGACGCTGCGGGACGGCCTGCGCTTCCACGACGGAACCCCGGTCCTCGGCCGCGACGTGGTGGCGAGCCTGGCGCGCTGGTCCAAGCGCGATGCCTATGGCGGCGCCCTGTTCGCCGCGGTGGACGAGCTGTCCGCCCCCTCCGACACGGTGGTGCAGTTCCGGCTCAACCGGCCCTTCCCGCTGCTGCCGGACGCCCTGGCGAAGCCGACCTCCTACATCCCGGTGATCATGCCCGAGCGGCTGAGCACCACCCCCGCCACGCAGGCGGTGCCCGAGATCGTCGGCAGCGGGCCGTACCGCTACGTCGCCGCCGAGCGGGTGCCCGGCGCGCTCAACGTCTATCAGCGCTTCGCGGATTACCGGCCCCGCCTGGAGGGCCGCCCGAGCTTCACGGCCGGTCCGCGGATCGCGCATTTCGATCGCGTTGAGTGGCGCACCATCCCGGACGGCGCCACCGCCGCGGGCGCCCTGCGCTCCGGCGAGGTCGATTGGTGGGAGCAGCCCCTGGTCGATCTCGTCCCCGACCTGATGCGGCAGCCGTCCCTGCGGGTGGAGCTGGTGGAGACCGCCGGCCTGATCGGCCAGATCCGCCTCAATCACACGCTGCCGCCCTTCGACAACCCGGCGATCAGCCATGCCCTGCTCACGGCCATCGACCAGACCGAGATGATGGATGCGGTCGCCGGCAGCGATCCGTCGATCCGGCGCGGCCCGGTGGGTGTCTTCACCCCCGGCGGCCCGATGGCCTCGGAGGCCGGGATCGCGGTGCTCACCGGGCCGCGCGACCTCGACGCGGCGAAGCAGGCTTTGTCCGCGGCGGGCTATCGCGGGGAGCGGGTCGTCCTGCTCTCCGGCACGGACGTGCCGCGGATCAACGCGCTCTGCGAGGTAATGGCCGAGCTCTGCCGCAAGCTCGGGATGAACCTCGAATTGGTGTCCACCGACTGGGGCACGGTGAACCAGCGGATCCTGAGCCCGAAGCCCCTCGATCAGGGCGGATGGTCGATGTTCGGCATCTTCTCCGGCGGCCTCGATCACCTCTCGCCGGCCTACCATCTGGCGATCCGCGGCAATGGCCGGGCCGGCATCCCGAGCTGGCTCACCGACGCGCCCCTGGAGGCCTTGCGCGCCGATTGGTTCGCGGCGCCGGACCTCGCGGCTCAGAAAGCGCTGGCGGCCCGGATCCAGGCCCGGGTCCTCGCGGTCGGCGCGTATCTCCCCTGCGGCCAGTATTTTCAGCCGACCGCCTATCGGCGCGACCTGGAGGGCATGCTGACCGGCCTGCCGCTGTTCTGGAACCTGCGCCGCTCGGCCTGACGGGGACACCCGCGCTCAGCCGACGCTCATCAGGCTGGCATTGCCGCCGGCCGCGGCCGTGTTGACCGAGGTCGAGACCTCCCCGACGAGGCCGGCCACCCCGTAGAGATCCCCGGCCGCCAGCGCGTCCGGCCGGCGGGCCTGGACCGTCAGGATCGCCCCCGGCCGGGCCGCGACCGCCCGGACCAGGGCCAGCAGCCCCGCCGCCTCGCCCTCGTACAGGATCGCCCCGAGCTCGCCCGCTGCGTCGAGGTCGGGCGCGTGCCCGATCCGCGCCGCCAGCTCGGCCGGAAGGTCGCGCAGGACAGCGCGGCTGCCCTCGGCGCCGACGACGACCGCGCAGTTCCCGCAGGCGAGGATGGCGCCAAGCTGGAGCAGGAGCCCCGCCTCCGTCTCCGCAACGGCGGCGACGCGTCCGCGCGGCCGCAGGGCGTAGAGGTTGCGCTCACCGACCGGACCGGCCAGGGCGATCTCCGCGAGGGCGGGGGAGCGCGCCGCCGCGAGGCGCGCGGCCAGGGTGCCGTGCCGGTGTGCTCTCAGCCATTCCAGATAGGAGGGGACCGGGAACGCGGCCGCCGCGATCCCGTCCAGGGCGGCCTCCGGCGCCCTCCGGACCAGCCGCCCGAGATAGAGCGGCCCGCCGGCCTTCGGGCCCGTGCCCGACAGGCCGGAACCGCCGAAGGGCTGCACGCCCACGACGGCGCCGATGAGGGTGCGGTTCACGTAGCGGTTGCCGACCGGAACGCCAGCGAGGGCCTGGGCGAGCGTCTGGTCGATGCGGCTGTGGACGCCGAAGGTCAGGCCGTAGCCCGTGGGCGCGATCGCCTTGAAGAGGCGCCCGAGATCCGCGCGCCGGTAGCGCAGCACGTGCAGCACCGGCCCGAAGACCTCGTGCTCGACATCGGCCACGCCGTCGATCTCGATCAGGGTCGGCGGCACGAAGGTCCCGGTGCCGGTTTCGGCCGGGAGAGCGCAGTGATGGACGGCAAAGCCCCGGGCGCGCATCGCGGCCACGTGCGCGTCGATCCGCTCGGCGGCCGCGGCGGTGACGACCGGGCCGATATCGGTGGCGAGGCGGCGGGGATCGCCGACCGCCAGCTCGTCGAGGGCGCCCTTCAGCATGTGCAGGGTCCGCTCGGCGATCTCCTCCTGCAGGCACAGGATCCGCAGGGCCGAGCAGCGCTGGCCCGCCGAGTCGAAGGCCGAGGCGATCACGTCCGCCACCACCTGCTCGGACAGGGCGGAGGAATCCACCACCAGGGCGTTCTGGCCGCCGGTCTCGGCGATGAGCGGCACGGGCTCCCCGTGCCGGTCCAGGCGCTCGGCGAGGCAACGCTGGATCGCCTGGGCGACCGCCGTCGAGCCGGTGAACATCACCCCCTGCACCCGCGGGTCCGCCACCAGGGCGGCGCCGACCGCGCCGTCACCCGGGAGGATCTGCAGCACGGCGTCCGGAATCCCCGCCGCGTGCAGCACCCGCACCGCCTCCGCGGCGGCGAGCGGCGTTTCCTCGGCGGGCTTGGCGAGGACCGGGTTGCCCGCCGCCAGGGCAGCCGCCACCTGCCCGACGAAGATCGCCAGCGGAAAATTCCAGGGCGCGATGCAGGCCACGGGGCCGAGCGGCGCGTGTCCCGGGCCGAGCGTCCGCTCGGCCTCGGCCGCGTAATAGCGCAGGAAATCCACGGCCTCGCGGATCTCCGCGACCGCGTTCGCATACGACTTGCCGGCCTCGCGCACGATCAGCCCGATCACCGGCGGCATCCCCGCCTCGAAGGCGTCGGCGGCGCGCCGCAGGGCGGCGGCCCGCCCGGCCGGCGCCGTGTTCGCCCAGGCCGGGGCCGCGGCATCGGCGCGCGCGAGGGCCCGCTCGATATCGGCGGGCGCCGCCGCGCGGACATATCCGACCACGTCCCCGTGATCGGCCGGGTTGCGCACGGGCGTCCCGGCCGGGTCCGCATCGCTCTCCGGGGGCATTGCCCGCCACGCGGTCCGGCCGCTCGCCGCCAAGCCATCCCCCAGACGGACGAGCGCCGCCTCGTCGGCGAGATCGAGGCCGGCGGCGTTGACGCGGGCGGATCCGTAGAGGGCGCCGGGCAGGGCGATCCGCTCGTGCGGCGCCCCCGGCACCGGCATCGCCTCCACCACCGCGACCGGATCGGCGATCAGCGCCTCGACCGGCACCGAGTCGTCGGCGATCCGGTGGACGAAGGAGGTGTTCGCTCCGTTCTCCAGGAGCCGGCGCACCAGGTAGGCGAGCAGGGTCTCGTGCGTCCCCACGGGCGCGTAGATCCGGCACGGGCGCTGGAGGGACGCGCCGGACACCACGGCCTCGTAGAGCGGCTCGCCCATCCCGTGCAGGCACTGGAACTCGTACTGGCCGAGCCGGAAATCCGGCCCCGCCATCTCCACGATGGTGGCCAGGGTCTGGGCGTTGTGGGTGGCGAATTGCGGGAAGACCGCGTCGGGGGCGTCGAGGAGCCGGCGGGCGCAGGCGAGGTACGACACGTCCGTGTGGACCTTGCGGGTGAACACCGGGAAGTCGGAAAGCCCGTCGACCTGCGCGCGCTTGATCTCGCTGTCCCAGTAGGCGCCCTTGACGAGGCGCACCATCAGGCGCCGGCGGCTGCGCCGGGCGAGGTCGATCAGCACGTCGATCACGACGGGGCAGCGCTTGCCGTAGGCCTGGACCACGAAGCCGAGCCCGTCCCAGCCGGAAAGCTCCGGGTCCAGAGCGAGCCGCTCCAGGATGTCCAGGGACAGGTCGAGCCGGTCGGCCTCCTCGGCGTCGATGTTGAGCCCGATCCCGTAGCCCCGGGCCAGCCGGCAGAGGTCCCGGACCCGGGGCAGCAGCTCCGCCAGGACGCGGCCGCGCTGCGACCGGACATAGCGCGGGTGGAGCGCGGACAGCTTGATCGAGATGCCCGGCCCGAGCAGCCATCCCCGCCCGGCCGAGGACGCCCCGATCGCCCGGATCGCGTCCGCGTAGGCGCGGAGATAATGCGCCGCATCCTCGGCGGTGACGGCGGCCTCGCCCAGCATGTCGTAGGAATAGGTGTAGCCCTTCGCCTCCAGCCGCCCGGCGTTGCGCAGGGCCTCGGCGATGGTCCGGCCGGTCACGAACTGCTCGCCCATCAGGCGAACGGCGAGATCCACGCCCTTGCGGATCAGCGGCTCGCCGCCGCGGGCGATCAGGCCGGTGAGCGCGTGGGAGAGGCCCGCCTCGTCCCGGGTGGCGGCGAGGCGGCCGGTAACCAGCAGGCCCCAGGTCGCCGCGTTCACGAAGGGCGACGGGCTGTGGCCGAGATGGGCCGCCCAGTCCCCGCCGGCGATCTTGTCGCGGATCAGCGCGTCGCGGGTCGCCGCATCGGGGATGCGCAGCAGGGCCTCGGCGAGGCACATCAGCGCGACGCCCTCCTGGCTCGACAGGGCATATTCGTGGATGAGCCCCTCGACCCCGCCGCGGCGGGCCTTGCTCCGGAGCGCCTCCACGAGCTGCCGGGCCGTGGCCGCGACACGCGCCGCAGCTTCGGCGGGGAGCCGCGCCCGATCGAGGAGCCCGGCGACGCAATCCGCCTCGGGCTGCCGGCAGGCCGCGACCACGGCCCCACGCAGGGGCGAGAGGCTCGGCCGGTCGGCCCAGGATCCGAACGGGTCGGCTGCGTTCTCGGCGCTGCGAGATGCGGGCAAGGATCATCCCCCGGGGATGCCGGGCGGGCTCTTACGCCGGCCATGGCGCACGCTACGCCCTCCGCCGCCGCGGTTGAAGTCACGACGACCACATGCCCGCCCTTCAGGCCCTCACGGCTTGGCATGCGCGGCGTCGAGCGCGTCCGTCAGAGCCGGCTTGGCGCCCTCGCGGCGCAGCACCGCGGTGGGAATCACCACCGTGTCGGCGCAGGCTTGAACGACGTGCGCCAGGTCGAAATGGACGGCGAGACCGCCCGCCCCGGCATCCAGCCATGCCATCATGGCCGGTGGCCCGTTCAGGGACGTATCCGACACGGTCTCCCGGCATTCGTCATCGTCGCCCTCGCGCTTCGCATCGCCCGTCTTCGGGCGATACCCTTTGAGGTACAGGGCGTGCAGCCTCTCGGAGGCGAGCGTCACCATCTTGGTCCCATCCGCACCTGTCTCGAGGGCGGCCTTGCCGGTCAGGGACGGCGGAAGCAGCGCGGTCCAATCCACCGGCGCTCCGGCCGTGAGATCGTAGACGATCGCCATGAGTGCGGCATTCGGGTGGGGCCCGCCGCAATAGGTGCCGTCGGCGATCTCGACGCTCAGGAAGCGCGGGCCGCGCATCGGGGTCTTCACGGTCCGCCCCCAATCGCTGTGCGTCCCCCCCTCGGCCCGACAGGCCTGGGCGGCCTTGCGGACTTTCTCGTCGAGCCGCCGGAGCGCGGCGTTGATTCGCCGCTCCGCGTCGTCGGCGGGCGCCTCTATCTGCGGCATCGCATCGATACCCGGCATCAACTCGGGCTGCGCCTTCAGGCCGACCGCCCGGTCGGCCGCCGCAGCCGGGCCTGCCAGGGCGACGAGGAGCGCGCCGACGCAGGCGCCGCGCCGACGTGCCGCCCGGTCGGCTGGCGAGGGTCGAAGGACACGGTTCATCGTCTCATGGCTCCTGAGCCAAGTCCCGGCTGGGCAAGCGATGCCGCGAACCCGCCCGGCGCGCAGCGCGTTTTGACACCCGCGGAGGCGGTGGCAGAAGCCCGGTCATGAGCACGATTCTTATCTACGGCGCCACCGGCTATACGGGCCGGCTGATCGCCGAGCACGCCGTCGCGCAGGGCCTGCGGCCGATCCTGGCCGGGCGTGATCCGGAGAAGCTCCGTCCGCTCGCCGCGCGGCTCGGCCTCGAATCGCGGGCCGCGCGCCTCGACCAACCGGGTCCCCTGCGGGCCATGCTGGCGGGCGTCGCGGCGGTGATCCACGCCGCCGGCCCGTTCTCCCGGACGGCCCGACCCATGGCCGAGGCCTGTCTCGCCGCGGGCGCGCATTACGTCGACATCACCGGCGAGATCGACGTGCTGGAATCGCTCGCCGCCCGGGACGCGGACGCGAAGGCGGCGGGCATCGTCCTGCTGCCGGCGGCCGGGTTCGACGTTGTGCCGAGCGACTGCCTGGCCGCCCACGTGGCCGGCCGGGTGCCCGGGGCCACGCATCTGCGGATCTCGATCGGCGGCTTCGGCGGCTTCAGCCGGGGCACGGCCCGCACCATGGTCGAGGGCATCGCCTGGGGGACGCGGGTGCGCCGGGCCGGCCGCATCGTCGAGTTGCCGAGCCCGCCCCGCGGCCGGGCCGATTTCGGCCGGGGCCCGCGGCGCACCGTTGGGCTCGGCTGGGGCGACGTGTCGAGCGCGTGGTACTCCACGCGCATCCCGAACATCGCGGTGTATTTCGAGGCCTTCCCGGCCATGGCGGCCGCCGCGGGCCTGCCGGCGGGGATCCGGCGGCTCATCGCCGGCGGGACCGCGCAGCGCCTGATCAACCGCGGCATCGACAGGCTGCCGGCAGGCCCCTCGGACTCGGCCCGGGCGTCGGCGCGCAGCACCTTCCTGGCCGAGGCCTGGGACGGTGCCGGCGCGCGCGCGGCGAGCCGCATGGAGACCCCCGAGGGCTACAGCCTCACGGTCCTGACCGCCCTTGAGATCGCCCGGCGCGTGGCATCGGGCGCGGTCCCGGCCGGCTTCCAAACTCCGGTCACCGCCTTCGGACCCGACTTCATCCTGGGGTTTCCGACCGTTATCAGGACGGACCTCTGAGCTTCCCGGCGACGGATCTCTATTCCGGGACGAACGGTTGCCGTCCGGCGCCGGGGATCCACTTGGCAGAACGCGCGGCGCGGATTGGACCGCCGCATCGAGGAAGCCCCGATGGCGATCGACCCGACCTTGCGCGACGCGCTCTCCGCCGTGACGCCGGCAAGCCTCGCCCGCGCTCTGACGCGGGCCGGCGTGAAGGCCTTCAGCCCCAGGGGGCTGTCCCCGGGCACCAGCGGCAGCGCGATCGGCATCGCCTACACGCTGCGGATGATTCCGGCCCGCGACGATGCCGCGGGCGACCTCGCCGCCGCCATCGACGCCGTTCCCGAGGATTCGCTGGTGGTGATCGATGCCGCCGCGACCGGCCTGGTTCTGCCGTTCGGGGCGATCCTGGCGGCGCGGCTCGATCAGCGCGGCGCCGCCGGATTGATCACCGACGCGGCTCTGCCGGAAGCGATCGGCCTGCCGAGCTGGAGCGCACCGCAGGGGGCGGGCGGAGCCCTCGCGCTGGTCGGCACGCAACAACCCGTCACCTGCGGCGGGGCGGCGATCCATCCGGGCGACATCGTGGTCTGCGCGGGCGACGGAATCGTCGCCCTGCCGGCCGGGATCGCCGAGCGGATTGCCCTCGAAGCCGTGGAGCAGCAGCGCCTCGACCTCTGGATCCAGCGCGAGGTGGAGCGGGGCGAGAGCCTCGCGCGCCTGCTACCGCCGGATGCCGCCGCCCTGGCCCGGTTCCAGGCCGAGACGAAGCCGGCGTGAGCGCCGTGTTCTTCCCGCTGTCGAAGCTGATCTACTTCCTGATCACCCCGTCGAACTTCCTGATCTTCCTGGTCCTGGGGGGGCTGCTCCTGCTCTCGGCCACGCGGCTGCGCCGGACCGGGACCGGCCTCGCGCTCCTCGGCGCCGTGGGTCTCGGCGTCGGCGGCCTGTCGCCCCTCGCGGAGACGATGCTCCTCCCGCTCGAGCAGCGCTTCGCGCCCTTCCCGGCGGACGGTCCGGCACCCGCGGGCATCATCGTGCTCGGCGGCGGGATCGAGGCCGGCCTGTCCGAGGCGCGGGACCAGATCATCGTCAACGATGCCGGCGAACGGCCGATCTATTTCGCGGATCTGGCCCGGCGCTTCCCGGCGGCGCGACTCGTCTTCTCGGGCGGGAGCGGCTTCATCGGCGGCGGCATCGCGGAGGCCGACATCGTCAGCCGCCAGGCGGACACGATCGGCGTTCCCCGCAGCCGGCTGATCCTGGAGAACCGGTCGCGCAACACCCACGAGAACGCGGCCTTCACGGCGGCCCTGGTCCACCCGAAGCCCGGGGAGCGCTGGCTCCTCGTCACCTCGGCCTGGCACATGCCCCGGGCCGTCGGCTGTTTCCGGCAGGCCGGCTTCACGGTTGATGCGGTCCCGGTGGATTACCGGACGCGCGGCTGGGGCGACGTGACCCGGTTCAACGGCTTCGCCTCCGACGGCCTGTTCCAGCTCGATCTCGCCCTGAAGGAGTGGATCGGCCTCGCGGTCTATCGGTGGGCCGGCTACACGCCGGACTGGCTGCCGGGCCCCGACGAATCCCCCGCGGGCAGCGCCAGGCGGTAGATGCCGCGGAAATCGTCCGGATCCACCGGCTTGCCCTTGCGCAGGATCGCGACACGGCCCGCATGGGCGAGGCGGACCGCGACCCGCCGCACCGGCTGCATCAGGGGCCCCCAACCATCCGGATGCGGGCCGCCCAGCGCCCGGGCGACCTCCGACGGGCAGACCGTCTTGTCCGCACCGCGCGCGGCGACGAGGCCGAGCATCGCCGTCTCGATCGCCGCATCGTCGGGTCTCGTGTCGGTCATGTCCTCGCCTCTTCCAGGGGAGGCAGGAGCGGACCCTCGTGGGGACCCTCCCCCGCTTCGAGCAGCGCCGCGCGGATCTCGGAAGCGAACTGCCGACGCCACATGATGATCACCACCGCCGATGTCGAGGCGATGAGCACGTAGGGGCTCACGAACCAGCCGAGATAGGCGAGCGCGAAGAAGAACGCCCGCTGCCCTCGGGCGAAATGCCGGCCGGCGCTGACGTTCATCGCCGCGAGCCGGCGCACCGCCCGCATCATCTCGGTCTCGCTGGCCCCGGACCCCTTCGGCGGCACCGCGCCGAGGAGAATCGCCGCGTAGTTGAACAGGCGATAGGCCCAGGCGAACTTGAAGAAGGCATAGACGAACACCAGCGCGAGCCCGGCGACCTTCAGCTCCCAGGTCAGGCGGGTCGCCACGGTGCCGAAGGGCAGGGTTGCGAACAGGTTCAGCACATCGTCGCCCGAGCGCGACAGGGTGAGGACCGACCCGAGGGCGATCAGGGAGGTCGAGGCGAAGAAGGCGGTCCCGTTCTGCAGGGAGGCGTTGATCTGGGTGTCGACCACCCGGTTGTCGCGGCCGATCACCTGCCGGGCCCAGTTGGACCGATGGCCGTTCATGATCTGGCTGAGGGGGACCATCCGGCCCCGCAGCCGCCCGACCGACAGCCCGTACGCCACCCAGGCGACGATGAAGTAGAGGAGGGCTCCGAGATCCAGGGGCGAGAACGCGGCTTGGCCGGCGGATAGGTCGTTCATGATCGACGAGAGGCGGCTTCACGAGGGCCGCGATGCCATAACAGCCCGACGGCCGCCGCAGAAGCCGTCCGCCCGTCCGCCACCTCAGCCGCGCAGGATCTCGAAGCCGGATAACGCGGGACCGTCGTCAAGCGCGCGGATGGTGATGTCGGAGACGCGGGCGCCCGGTGGCCCGGACCGGCACAGGATTACCATCCGGTCCACGGCCTCCGGACTGCCGCTGAACACCGCCTCCACCGCGCCGTCGTCGCGGTTGCGCACGGAGCCGGCGAGGCCTTGGGCCCGCGCCTGATCCCGCGTCCAGGCGCGATAGGATACGCCCTGCACCCGCCCCTCGATGAGGAGGGAAACCGTCCGTCGCTCGCTCATGCCGTCCACACGCGTCGATCGGGCCCGCGCGTGCGACGCGGGCCCGGTTCGCCTCACTCGGCCGCGATCGGGCGACGCACGCCCGCGTCGACGGCCGCGATCCGGGTCGCCCCGGTCCGCACATGGGTCGAGTAGAGCATGAGACCGGTGAAGGCGAGGCCGCCGACGATGTTGCCGAGCAGGGTCGGGATCTCGTTCCAGAGCAGGTAATCCATCACGGTCAGGTGGCCGCCCATGAGGATTGCCGAGGGGAACAGGAACATGTTCACCACCGAATGCTCGAAGGTCATGAAGAAGAACACCGTGATCGGCATCCACATGGCGATCACCTTGCCGGGCACCGAGGTCGACAGCATCGCGCCGATCACGCCCGTCGAGACCATCCAGTTGCACATCATGGCGCGGACGAAGAGCGTCAGCATGCCGGAGGCGCCGTACTTCTCGTAGCCGAGGGTGCGCGCCTCGCCGATGCCGGCGATCAGCTTGCCGACGGCGTTCGGCTCGGTAGCGAAGCCGAAGGTAAACACGATCGCCATCATCACCGCGGTGGTCAGCGCGCCCGCGAAGTTGCCGAAGAAGACCAGCACCCAGTTGCGGGCGACGCCGGCCACGGTGACGCCCGGCCGCTTGTCGATCAGCGCCAGAGGCGTGAGCACGCAGACGCCCGTGAACAGGTCGTAGCCGAGCAGGTACAGCATCGAGAAGCCGACGGGGAACAGCAGCGCCCCGATCAGCGGCTGGCCGGTGGTCTGGTTGATGGTGACCGCGAAGGCGGCGGCGAGCGCCAGGATCGCGCCGGCCATGTAGGCGCGGATGAACGTGTCTTTGGTGGCCATGAAGACCTTCGATTCACCGGCATCGACGGCCTTCTTCACGAAATCGGCGGGCGCCAGATAGGACATGCAAACCTCTCCCTCGCAGGCCGCCGCCGATCGCCGTTGACCGTAGGGCGCGCCGCGCAATCACGACAGCTGGCCGGGGCGCCTGTCGATGTCGCTGCCCCGGTCGGTCGCGAGCAAGCAGGTTGCGTACCAGTTGCCGGCCGTTCAGACGGGCTGGCCACGCGTCCAGGTACTGATCTCGCGGATATAGGCCGGCGGCAGCTGGGCGGCCCGGGCGGCCGCCAGCACGGCGTCGAGGTAGCCCGGCCGTGGCCGGCCCGGCGCGGTCGACCGTCCGAGATAGATCAGGGCGCGCTTGACCCCGCCGGCAGTCGTGACGGGAAGCGTCGCCTTGGCGTAGAGGCCGCCGGCGACGCCCTCGTAGCGGTCCAGCGCCGGGATATCGTCGAGCGCCAGGTCCCACAGCACACCGTGGACGATCCGGACGGGATCGCGCACCACAGAGGCATAGCCTTCGCGCATGATGATGAAGCGGTGCCGGGGCAAGTGCCCGCCGCCGATCAGCCGCGAGACCGGGCAGCGCAGCGCCATCGCGGCGGCATCCATGTTGGCGCCGTAGGCGAAATAGAGGGGCATGGTGCCGAGCTCAGCAGCCGCTCGGCGCTGTCACTTGCCCGCTTTGCGCTCCTCGCGCTGGATCGCCCATTCGTTCGCGCGCATCGCTGCGTAGGCAACCGCCAGGGTTACGGCGGGTATCACAAAGGTGACGAAGATCTCACCCGAACTCATGGCCTGATGCTCCGCAGCACGCGCCGCCCGATCCAATGTAATCCGATCGCCGCGCAAAGCCAGATCACCACGAAGAAGGCGGTTGCCGACTGCAATGCCGGCGCGCTCGCGATCCCGAAACTCATCGCGGTGATCGGCGTCACGAAGCCGATCACCGCGAACGCCACTGCTACGTTGTTCACCGCAGTGGCCAGCAGCTTCGTCTGCTCGTTGTGAACCGCACTCACGACGAACGCGATTTGGCTCAGGCGAATTCCAGGATCACCGCGTCGACCGCGAGGCTGTCGCCCTCCTTGGCGTGGATCTTACCCACCGTGGCGTCGCGCTCGGCCCGGAGCATGTTCTCCATCTTCATGGCCTCGACCACGGCGATCGGCTCGCCGGTCTTCACCTCCTGGCCCTCGGTGACCAGGATCTGCTTCACGAGGCCCGGCATCGGGCAGAGCACCTGCTTGCCCGAGCCGGCCTGCTCCTTCACCGGCATCAGCGCGGCGAGTTCGGCCTCGCGGCGGGTGTAGACCCGCGCCTCGGCCGCCGCGCCCGCATGCTGCAGGAACACGCCGTTCAGCAGGCCGCGCACCTGGAGGGCGACCCGCTCGGATCCGATCGTGCCGATCCAGACCGGCTCGCCGGGACGCCACGCGCTCGCCACGGTCACAGACGTCCCGCCGTCCTGGGTGACCAGCAGATCCTCGCCCTCCGGCGTCACCGTGACGGGATAGGATTGACCGGCCAGGACCACCACGCGGTCGTGCTCGAACGCGAACAGGCCCGGCGCCCGCATCTGGCCGGAGATGCCCCGCTTGCGCTGGTTGAGCTTGTGGTCGATCGCCGCCGCGGCCGCCATCATGCGGAGGGCCACCGCCCCGGCCGGCTCCGGGGCGACGAAACCGTTCGGAAATTCCTCGGCGATGAAGCCGGTGGACAGGTGGCCCTCCTGCCAGCGCGGATGCGCCATCAGCGCGGACAGGAACGGGATGTTGTGGCGGATGCCGTCGATGGCGAAGGCGTCGAGGGCCTCGGCCTGCGCGGCGATCGCCTCGGACCGGCTGGGGGCCCAGGTCACCAGCTTGGCGATCATCGGGTCGTAGTGGATGGCGATCTCGCCGCCCTCCTCCACGCCGGTATCGTTGCGCACGATCGCCTTGCCCTGGCGCCCCTCCTCCGGCGGCCGGTAGGTGGTCAGCCGCCCGATCGAGGGCAGGAAGTTGCGGGTCGGATCCTCGGCGTAGACGCGGCTCTCCACCGCCCAGCCGTTGAGCTTCACGTCGTCCTGGGTGATCGGCAGCTTCTCGCCGGCCGCGACACGGATCATCAGCTCGACGAGGTCGAGCCCGG
This sequence comes from Methylobacterium sp. J-026, assembly GCF_022829585.1. Taxonomy (GTDB): domain Bacteria; phylum Pseudomonadota; class Alphaproteobacteria; order Rhizobiales; family Beijerinckiaceae; genus Methylobacterium. The sequence goes on along the minus strand of NZ_JAKSYC010000069.1, from coordinate 132,599 downwards.
TGATCATCTCGGTCACCGGATGCTCGACCTGGAGCCGGGTGTTCATCTCCAGGAAGTAGAACGACTTGTCCTGCCCGGCGACGAACTCCACCGTGCCGGCCGAGTCGTAGTTCACCGCCTTGGCGAGCGCGACCGCCTGCTCGCCCATCTTGCGGCGCGTCTTCTTGTCGAGGAGCGGCGACGGCGCCTCTTCGATCACCTTCTGGTTACGACGTTGGATCGAGCATTCGCGCTCGCCGAGGTAGACGACGTTGCCGTGCTTGTCGCCGATCAGCTGGATCTCGATGTGGCGCGGATCGGTGATGAACTTCTCGATGAAGACGCGGTCGTCGCCGAAGGAGGAGGCCGCCTCCGAGCGGGCGCGGGCGAAGCCCTCGGCCACCTCGTCGCCCGAATGGGCGATGCGCATGCCCTTGCCGCCGCCGCCCGCGGACGCCTTGATCATCACCGGGTAGCCGATCTCGTCGGCGATCGTCTTCGCGTGCTCGGGCGATTCGATCACGCCGAGGAAGCCCGGGACCGTGGAAACGTCGGCGGCAGCCGCCGCCTTCTTGGATTCGATCTTGTCGCCCATCGCGGCGATGGCGGCCGGATTTGGGCCGATGAACACGATGCCGGCGGCTTCGAGCGCCTTCGGGAAGGCCTCGCGCTCGGACAGGAAGCCGTAGCCGGGATGGACCGCCTGGGCTCCGGTCTGCCGGCAGGCCTCGACGATCTTGTCGATGACGAGATAGGACTCGGCAGCGGCGGCGGGCCCGATACGGACCGCCTCGTCGGCCATGGCGACATGCACGGCGTCGCGATCGGCGTCCGAGTAGACCGCAACGGTCCTGATGCCCATCTTCCGAGCGGTCTTGATGACCCGGCAGGCGATCTCGCCCCGGTTGGCAATCAGGATCTTGTCGAACATAGCTGGCGCACTGCTTTCGAGATCGCCGGATTGCACACCGGCTTGACGGTCCCGATAGATCAGATGCGTCGCGGACGGAAGCTGCGCCTGTGTCGAACGCTCAGGCCGCCAGCGCGAAGCTCGTGCGCGCGGGCTGGACCGCGTCGCGGATCCGGCGGTTGGCGTCGAGGGCGAACACCATCAGCGATTCGGCGCTGCCCTGGGCCTCGCGGACGATCGCCATGGCGATCCGGGTGCCGACCGGGCTCGGGCCGTCCCGGCCGCTGAGCGAGGCGGCGAGCCAGGCGGCGGTGTCCCGGTCGATATAGCCGGTCGGACGGCTGCCCCACACGGCGAAGTCGACGACGGAGGCCACCAGGAAGTCGGCATAGGCGTCGGAGCCGATCACCGCCCGCTCCAGGGCGATCAGCAGATCGGCATCCTCGCGGGTCATGAGGCCGTCCGGGACAACCTCGCGCTTGAGGACGAGCAGGTCCTCGTCGCTGATCGTGCCGGCCGAAACCGCATGGTTGCAGAATTGTTGAACGGTGATCACGGTCATGGTTGCCTGCCTCCCCGACCTTTCTTCGGTCGGCGCTAGTCCCTGTGTGCCTTCAACTTACGGGACGGCTTCCCTGCCGGAAGTTAATGGCCAGATCTGAACGAGAGTTCAGGTAAACACGCGGCGAGCAAGCAGGCTTATTGGGACGTTGACCGGTTGCGTTACCGGACGATGACCGTGGCGCCCACGGGGACGCGGTTGAAGAGGTCGACCACGTCGATGTTGCGCATGCGGATGCAGCCCGACGAGACCGCCTGCCCGATCTTCTCGGGCTCGTTGGTGCCGTGGATCCGGTAGAGCGTGTCCTTGCCGTGGTCCGACAGGTACAGGGCCCGGGCGCCGAGCGGGTTCATCGGCCCGCCCTGCATGGCGTGGACATGCGGCCAGCGCTTGATCATCTCGGCCGGCGGGTTCCAGGCCGGCCATTCGGCCTTGCGGTCGACCGTGGCGTTGCCGGTCCAGCCATAGGCCTCGTCGCCCACGGAGACGCCGTAGCGGATCGCCTTCCCGTTCGGCAGGACGAGGTAGAGCTGGCGTTCCTTGGTCTCGACCACGATCGTCCCGGGCGGCTGCCGGGTCGGGTCGCTGATCTCGTAACGGGCGAAGTGGGGATCGAACTCGGCATCCGGCACGAGCGCCATGAAGGCCGTGTCGCGGGCCGAGAGCGCAGGGTCGGGCACGCCCTTGAAGGTGCAGCCCGCCAGGAGACCTACACTGGCGATGATCGGGATGATGCGCATGTCGCTAATCTCGATAGGCAATCCCGACCCGAAGACCGGACCGGCGACCGGGACATTCACCGGAAGATCGGGACAAGCCTAATCGCGGTGGGCACGCCGCCGTAGTCCACGCGTTACGCCCGTGGCACATTGCCGGCTCCTGTTGCAGGCGCGCGACAGGATCGGACCCGGGAGCGACCGTCGTGACCACTCTGTACGTCAGCCATCCCGCCAGCTTCGATCACGCGGTGCCCGAGGGTCACCCGGAGCGACCGGCCCGGATGCGGGCCGTGGAGCGTGCGCTGGAGGACGAGCGCTTCGCCAACCTCGTGCGGGCCTCGGCGCCCCGGGCGGAGGTCGAGACCGCCACGCTCGTCCATCCGCGCAGCTACGTCGACGCCCTGGTGGCGGCGGTGCCGGAGCAGGGCATGGTCGGGATCGATTCGGACACGATCCTGTCCCCCGGCAGCCTGGAGGCGACCCTGCGGGCCATCGGGGGGGCGACGCACGCCATGGACGCCGTCGTCGCGGGCGAGTGCCGCAACGCCTTCGTGGCCATGCGCCCCCCCGGCCACCACGCCGAGCGGACGCGGTCCATGGGGTTCTGCCTGTTCAACCACGCCGCCATCGCGGCCCGCTATGCCCGGACGCGGCACGGTGCGGAGCGCGTGGCGCTGGTCGACTGGGACGTCCACCACGGCAACGGCAGCCAGGACATCTTCTGGGACGACGGCTCGGTCCTGTACTGCTCCACCCATCAGATGCCGCTCTATCCCGGCACCGGCGCCGCCTCTGAGCGGGGCGACAAGGACACGATCGTCAACGTGCCCCTGCGGCCGAACGACGACGGGGCGGTTTTTCGCGAAGCGTTCGAGGTCGGCATCCTGTCGCGCCTCGAGACCTTTCGGCCGGACGTGATCGTGATCTCCGCGGGGTTCGACGCCCATCGCCTCGATCCGCTCGCGAACCTGCAGCTCGAGGCGGAGGATTTCGGTTGGGCGACGCGCCGGTTGATGGAGCTGGCGGACCGCTGCGCGGGCGGGCGCATCGTCTCGGTGCTGGAGGGTGGCTACAGCCTGGAGGGCTTGGCCAAGTCGACCGCCGCGCATGTGGACGCGCTGATGGGGCGGTAAGCTTCCTTCCGGTTCTCCCGATTGCCGCCGGTGCCAGAGCGGACATAATCGGCGCGTTCAGGGAGCATCGAGAATCATGCGAGCGGGCGGGCGGGCGAATCTGATCAACCGGGTTTGGGCCCGCGCGGCGGTCGCCCGGAATATGGCGCGATGACCCTCGCCGGCTTCCTGACCTACGCCCTGGCGCTCGGCGTTGCCGCCGCCGTACCCGGTCCCGGCGTCGTCGCCCTGATCGCGCGCGCCCTCGGTTCCGGCTTCAGGGCCGCCATGGCGTTCTCGGCCGGGTTGATCCTCGGCGATCTGACCTTCCTGTCGGCCGCGGTGTTCGGGTTGGCCCTGATCGCGGAGACGTTGGGCGAGGTCTTCATCGTGGTTCGGCTCTGCGCCGGCCTGTATCTGACCTATCTGGCGGTGCGTCTGTGGCGCTCGGCCGGGCAGACCGATCGGGTGGAGGGCGGCCCGGCCGACCGGCCGCTGGCGAGCTTCGTCGCCGGGCTCACCATCACCCTGGCCAACCCCAAGACGATCGTCTTCTATCTGGCCGTGCTGCCGACACTGGTCGACCTTCGCGCCGTCACACCCGGCGATTACGCCAGCCTCGTGGGCCTGACCGCGTCGGTCCTCGTCCTGGTGATGACGCCCTATGCCGCCCTGGCGGCGCGGGCGCGGGACTCGCTGCGCAAACCCCGCTTCCGGACGCGGCTGAATCGGAGTGCGGCCGCCATCATGGCCGGCGCCGCGATCTGGACCGTCGCGCGGCGCGCCTGACGCGCGTCGCTCACCCCTCCAGAGGTTCGTCGCCCAGGAGCTCGATGCCGAAGCCCGAGAGGCCGACATACGCCCGCGACGACGTCGCGAGGTTGCGGATCGAGACCACGCCGAGGTCGCGCAGGATCTGGGCGCCGAGGCCGACCTCGCGCCATTGGCGGGCGCGCTGCGCCTCCGTCCCCTCCTCGGTCACGCTCATCACCGGCACGCCCGCGGTCCCGTCGCGCAGGTAGACCAGCACCCCGCGCCCGGCGGCCGCGAACCGCTTCAGCACCGCGTCGATCTGCCGGCCCCCGCCGATCACGTCGGCGGCGACGTTGGACCGGTGGAGCCGCACCAGCACGTCGCGGCCGTCGCCGATCTCGCCCATCACGAAGGCGAATTGCTGGATCGATTCGAACGGCGTCGAGAACACGTAGGCGGTCATGTCCCCGTGATTCGACCGGACCGGGAAGTGCCCGACCCGCTCCACCAGCCGGTCGCGGGCCTGCCGGTAGGCGATGAGATCGGCCACCGAGACCTGCTTGAGCCCGTGCGTCGTCGCGAAAGCCTCGATCTGCGGCCCCTTCATCACGGTGCCGTCGTCGTTGGCGAGTTCGCAGATCACCCCGACCGGCGGCAGCTCGGCGAGCTTGCACAGGTCGACCGCGGCCTCGGTATGGCCCGAGCGCATGAGCACGCCGCCGTCCCGGGCGATCAGCGGGAAGACATGGCCGGGCCGGACGAAATCGCCCGCGCCCATATTGCCGTTGGCGAGCGCCCGCACCGTGTTGCAGCGCTGTTCCGCCGAGATGCCCGTGGTCAGCCCGTGCTTGACGTCCACCGTGACCGTGAAGGCGGTGCCCAGCGGCGCGTCGTTCGAGGCCACCATCGGGGCGAGGTGGAGGCGGCGCGCCTCGCTCTGCGACAGCGGCGCGCAGACGATGCCGCAGGTGTTGCGGATGATGAACGCCATCTTCTCCGGCGTGCAGAGCGAGGCGGCGACGACAAGATCGCCCTCGTTCTCGCGGTCGTCGTCGTCGGTGACGACCACGATCTCGCCCTTGGCGAAGGCCGCGATGGCCTCGGTGACGGTGCAATGGGGCACGGGCATTCTCGAATCGTTGGGGCCGGTCGCGGGATCAGGGCTGCTGCCCGACCTGTCCGCGATGGCGCAGATAGTGATCGGCGAGCACGCAGGCCATCATGGCCTCCGCCACCGGGACGGCGCGGATGCCGACGCAGGGATCGTGGCGGCCCTTGGTGACGAGGTCCACCTCCGCGCCGTCGCGGGTGACGGAGCGCCGCGACGTCAGGATCGAGGAGGTCGGCTTCACGGCGAAGCGGACCACCACGGGCTCGCCGCTGGAGATGCCGCCGAGGATCCCGCCCGCATGGTTGGCGAGGAAGCGCGGATGCCCGCCGTTGCCGGCGCGCATCTCGTCGGCGTTGTCCTCGCCCCGCAGGGCGGCCGCCGCGAACCCGTCGCCGATCTCGACGCCCTTCACGGCGTTGATCGACATCATGGCGGCGGCGAGATCCGCATCGAGCTTGCCGTAGACCGGCGCGCCGAGACCCGGCGGCACGCCCTCGGCCACGACTTCGATCACCGCACCTACCGACGAGCCGTCCTTCCGGATCCCGTCCAGATAGGTCTCGTAGAAGGCCGCCGTCTCGGCATCGGGGCAGAAGAACGGGTTGTTGCCGACCTCGGCCCAGTCCCAGCGGGACCGGTCGACGGCGTGCGGACCCATCTGCACGAGCGCCGCCCGGATGGTGATGCCCGGGATGACCTTGCGCGCCACGGCGCCGGCCGCGACACGCGCCGCGGTCTCCCGGGCGGAGGAGCGGCCGCCGCCGCGATAATCGCGGATGCCGTACTTGGCCTCGTAGGTGTAGTCGGCGTGGCCGGGCCGGTAGCTGTCGCGGATCTCGGAATAATCCTTCGAGCGCTGGTCGGTGTTCTCGATGGTCAGCGCGATCGGCGTGCCGGTGGTGAGCTGGCGTCCGCCGGTGCGGTCGTCGGCGAACACGCCGGACAGGATCTTCACCTGATCGGGCTCGCGGCGCTGCGTGGTGAAGCGCGACTGGCCGGGCTTGCGGCGGTCGAGCTCCGCCTGGATCTCCTCAACCTCCAGCGGCAGGCCGGGCGGGCAGCCATCGACCACGCAGCCCAGCGCGACCCCGTGGCTCTCGCCGAAGGTCGTGACGCGGAACAGGTGGCCGAAGGTGTTATGCGACATGGCGCGGCTGCCTTAGCGCGGGAGCGGCGGGGGCACAAACGGCTGACTACCGTCTTATTCCGCCTCCTGCTCGAGCCGATCGGCGGAACCGGATCACATTCACCCTGCGTGATCCTCAGCGACCATCGGCCCGCCGCGCATAACGGATGGCCCCGAGTCCGAGAACGAGAGCGGCTGCCGGGACGCTGAGCACGACAATGACATTCAGGAGGCTCATCCTTGCAGCTCCTTCAGGTAGCGCCGTGCCGCATAATGTAAGGTGCCGCTCGTGATCCAGCAAATCACGGCAAGACCAACGATCACCGGTACCGGCAGGCTCGGAGGGCCTGACGTGTAGAGCACTGCGAAAATCGGTGCCAAACCGCCCACCGTGAAGATCGAACCGGCTATCGCGTTGACGTACATCGCCGTCAGCTTCGTACGTTCATTCGCGATCAACACGGAACGCGCCGTCGGTTTCGAGGGGAAAAGCGCGTTATCCACCTGCGCGACTCATTCGAGGTTCGCGAAAAGCGTGGCGTAATCCGCTTCGAGATGGACGGCGCGAGACCAGCGCGCATCCCTCGTCACCCCCTGCTGTCGACGCTCGTGACAAGCCGGCATCTTAGTGCAAGACCGCCCCGCGCCTTGAGCGCCCGGTAGGCAGCCACGGCCACGGCAAGATCGGTTCGCAGCCGCCGTTCGTCCCCGAGGGCATCGTGGTCGTAGGTCGTGCCGAGGATATGTGCGGCCTCGTAGCCCTCTGGCAACTCGCCCATTGTGCCGAGGCTGATCGTCCGGTTTGGGAGCCGGTCGGCGAAATCCTCAAGGTGTGCCCGGAGCATCGCGCCGCTCGTCCGGAGATGATCGATTGCGCCGGCCCCGTGCGCGCGGATCGCCGCCACGGTGCCCTGCGCTAGCGACAGGTGAACGACCTCGCGGTGCGCCGGGAACAGGTAGACCAGATAGTAGCCGCGCGTCGCGCTGGTGGTGACGGCCGGGTCGAACATCGCCAGCCACGGCACGGCAGCCCAGCGCGTGCCCCGGCCGGGGCTGCCCTTCACGAGGAACGGTCCGTCGATCGGTTCGAGGGCGGCGCGCAACTCGTCCGGCGCCCCTTTCCGGATGACGGCCGCGAGCGGATGCCCGGCTGGCGGGTCGAGCCGCGCGAGCGGATATTCCTCGATGATGCGGCGCAGGGCGTAGCCGAGGCTCACGGGCGCGCCAGAATCCCGCCCGTCATCGGCTCGCGCACCCCGGTGGTCGACGGGAAGGTGATCGGGAGGCCCTTCAACGAGCGCACCGCGAGATACGCGAAGGCCTGCGCCTCCAGATAGGCCGAGGACCAGCCGATCGCGTCCGCGGTCGTGATCTCGGCGCGCAGATGGTAATTCAGCAGCCGCACCAGCTCACCGTTGCGGGCGCCGCCGCCGGCCACGATCCAGCGGGTGGGGATCTCGGGGGCGTGGTCCAGCGCCCGGGCCACAGCCCGCGCCGTGAAGGCCGTGAGCGTTGCGGCGCCGTCCTCGGTGGAGAGCTGGCCGGCGAGCTTGTGCGAGAACCAGTTCCGGTCCAGCGATTTCGGCGGCTTCCGGAAGAAGAACGGGTGGGTCAGCAGCCAGGCGAGCAGCGGCTCGTCGGCCCGGCCCCGGGCGGCGGTGCGGCCGCCATCGTCGAGGTTCTTGCCCTCACGCTCCTGCATCCACTCGTCGATGAGCGCGTTGCCCGGTCCGGTATCGAAGGCGATCACGCCGCCTAGGGAATCGATCAGCGTCGCGTTGGCGACGCCGCCGATATTGAGGATGCCGAACGGCCCGTCGAAGCCCGAGGCCTCGGCAAGCGCCTTGTGGAAGACCGGCACCAGCGGCGCCCCCTGGCCGCCCGCCTCGATATCGGCCCTCCGCAGGTCGGAGACCACCGGGATGCCGAGCCGGGTGGCCATCGCCTGCCCGTCGCCGATCTGGATCGAGATCCGCTGGTCCGGCCGATGAATGACGGTCTGGCCGTGGAAGCCGATCACGTCGATGTCGGCCACGGCAAGGCCGTTCTCGGCCAGGAAGCGCTCCACGGCCTCGGCGTGGGCCCGCGTGACGAAGGCCTCGGCCTCCGGCAGGCGGCCGGGCCGGTCGCCGGGATGCAGGACGGACTCGGCGTCCTTCGTGGCGGCGCGCAGGAGCGCCTTCTCGTCGTCGCTGTAGCCGCGGTAGCCGGTCGGCCCCAGCGGCTCGAGGAAGTTGTTGTGGCCCTTGACCACTTGGACCCCCTCGCCGTCAGTCTCGATCAGGGCGATGTCGACGCCGTCCAGCGAGGTGCCGCTCATCAGCCCGATCGCGCGCATCATCGCCATGCCGTCCTGCCCCGTGCCTTTCCGCGAACGCCCTGCTAAGAGCGCGCCGTATCCTGACCCCAGCGCGAGCTAGCACGCGGAGCCTCGGCCTGTCGCGCGACGCGAGCGACCCGAGATGGCATCCATGACCGCCGAGAGCTTCGCGCCGAAATCCGATTTCCTCCGGATCCTGACCGAGCGCGGCTATATCCACCAGACCTCGGATCTCGCCGGGATCGACGCCGCGGCCGTCGAGGGCCGGCTGACGACCTATGTCGGCTACGATTGCACGGCGCCCTCGCTCCATGTCGGGCACCTGCTCTCGATCATGATGCTGCACTGGCTCCAGGCCACCGGCGGCCGCCCGATCGCCCTGATGGGCGGCGGTACCACCCGGGTCGGCGACCCGTCCGGGCGCGACGAGACGCGCAAGATCCTGACCGTCGAGCAGATCGACGCCAACAAGGCCGAGATCCGCAAGACCTTCGACCGGTTCCTGCGCTTCGGCGCAGGCGCGGGCGATGCCGTGATGGTCGACAATGCCGAATGGCTGACGAAGCTCAACTACATCGAGATGCTGCGCGATGTCGGGCGCCATTTCTCGGTGAACCGCATGCTGTCGATGGACAGCGTCCGCCTGCGCCTGGAGCGCGACCAGGAACTCTCGTTCCTGGAGTTCAACTACATGATCCTGCAATCCTACGACTTCGTAGAGTTGAACCGCCGCTACGGCTGCGTCATGCAGATGGGCGGCTCGGACCAGTGGGGCAACATCGTCAACGGCATCGATCTCGGCCGGCGCATGGGCACGCCGCAGCTCTACGCCCTGACCTGCCCGCTCCTGACGACCTCGTCGGGCGCCAAGATGGGCAAGACCGCCGCGGGTGCCATCTGGCTCAACCCGGAGATGCTGAAGCCCTACGATTACTGGCAGTTCTGGCGGAACACCGAGGATGCCGACGTCGCCCGCTTCCTCAAGCTGTTCACCCTGCTGCCGATGGCGGAAGTGGGCCGCCTCGCCGCGCTCGCCGGCTCCGAGATCAACGCGGCCAAGATGGTGCTGGCCACGGAGGCGACGGCGCTGATGCATGGCCGCGACGTCGCCGAGGCCGCCGCCGAGACCGCGCGCAAGACCTTCGTGGAGGGGACGCTGGCCGCTGATCTGCCGAGCGTCACCGTGCCGGCGGCGATTCTGGAGGCCGGGCTCGGCGTGCTGACGGCCTTCGGCCCCGAGATCGCCAAGCTGGTGCCCTCCACCAGCGAGGCCCGGCGCCAGATCAAGGGCGGCGGCCTGCGCGTCAACGATGTGCCGGTGACGGACGAGAAGGCGATGCTCCGCCAGGGGGATCTGACCGACGACGGCATCATCAAGCTCTCCTTCGGCAAGAAGCGGCACGTGCTGCTGCGGGTGGGATGAGGCCGATGCCCCCGGACCGGGCCTGCGAGGAGAGCGCCGCGTGACTGCCTCGGCCAGCATCTTGGTGATCGACGACGAGCCCCCGATCCGGCGCCTTCTCCGGACCGGCCTCGGCACCCAGGAGTACAGCGTCGTCGAAGCCGGCGACGGGGCGGCGGCGCTCGCCGCGCTCGCGGCGGGGGGCATCGACCTCGCCATCCTCGATCTCGGCCTGCCCGACATGTCCGGCCACGCGCTGCTCGCGGCGATCCGCGAGCGCTGGCCGGACCTGCCCGTCCTAGTCCTGTCGAGCCGCGACGATGAGCGCGGCAAGGTCGAGGCCCTGGATCTCGGGGCGGACGATTACGTGACGAAGCCCTTCGGCATGAACGAGCTGCTCGCCCGCATCCGCACGGCACTCCGGCACCGGCTGGCCATGCAGGGCGAGCGGCCGGTCTTCCGCCTGGACGACCTCTCGGTCGATCTCGTGCGCCGGATCGTGCGCGTGGGCGAGCGGGAGGTGAAATTGTCGCCGCGGGAATACGACTTCCTGCGGGTCCTGGTACAGCATGCCGGCAAGGTGCTGACGCACGCCCAGCTCATGCGCCACGCGCCGGCCACCTCGGATCCGCAATATTTGCGGGTCTACATGCGCCAGTTGCGCCAGAAGCTCGAACCGGATCCGGAGCGCCCGCGCTACCTGCTCACCGAGACCGGCGTCGGCTACCGCCTGCGGGCACCCGACTGATCCGGTCGCCCCTCACGGATCCAGGCCTTCCGCCGCCCGCCGCGCCGCGCGCAGCTTCTCGACGCGGGACACCGAGAACACCGAGGCCTCGTAGAGCAGCAGCATCGGGACCGCCAGCGAGAGCTGCGAGATCACGTCCGGCGGCGTCAGCACGGCGGCGGCCACGAAGACCAGGACGATCGCGTAGCGGCGCTTCTCGCGCAGGAAGGCCGCGTCGATGATCCCGATCTGGCCGAGCAGGGTCAAAACCACCGGTAGCTGGAAGGCGATGCCGAAGGCGAAGATCAGCGTCATGATCAGCGAGAGATACTCGTCGACCTTCGGCAGCAGCTTGATCGTCGGCTCCCCGGCGACGCCGACCTGCTGGAGCGACACCGAGAATTTGATCAACAGCGGCATCGCCAGGAAGAACACCACCAGCGCACCCAGCACGAAGAAGATCGGGGTCGCCACCAGATAGGGCAGGAATGCCTTGCGCTCGTTGCGGTAGAGGCCCGGCGCCACGAAGGCGTAGATCTGCGTGGCGATCACCGGGAAGGCCAGGAAGGCCGCCCCGAAGACGCTGAGCTTGATGTTGGTGAACACCTGTTCGAGAAAATGCGTGGCGATCAGCTCGGCATTCTGCACGCCGACGATCGAGACATACGGATAGACCAGGATATTGTAGATATCCCGCGAGAAGAAGAAACAGCCAAAGAACATTACCACGAAGGCGATCAGCGACTTGATCAGCCGCGCGCGCAGTTCGATCAGATGCTCGAGCAGGGGCGCCCGGGAAGCCTCGATCTCGGCCTCGTCCGCGTCGGTGATCATCGGACGACGGCGCCGTTCTTCGGATCGACGGAGGTGGGATGCACGACGGGCGGGTCGGGCGGGGGCCCGAACGGATCGTCCACCGAGCCGGACACCGGGAGCGGCGCCTCGGCATGCGCGACGGCCGGCGGCGGCTCGGGAGAGTTCGGCTCTGCCGGCGGCACGGCGTCCTGTTCGGCCTTCAGCTGCGCCGTCGCGTCGGCGAGGGAGCGCGTCTCCCCGGCCGGCAGTTCGGGGCCGAGTTTCTCCGGCCCGACCTTGGCCCGGCCCTCGACCGCGCCCTTCAGCTCGTCCCGGATGGTCTGGACGGGATTGAAGGTCGAACCCGCATTCCGCACCGTATTGCGGATGCCGTCGACCTCCTTGCGAACCTCGTCGAGCTCGGCCTCGCGGATCGCCTCGTTGAACTGCATCTGGAACTCGCCGGCCATGCGGCGCAGCTTCGAAGTGATCTGCCCGACGGTGCGCAGCGCCTTCGGCAGATCCTTCGGCCCGATGACGATGAGGGCGACGCCGCCGATCAGCATCACCTCGCCCCAGCTCATGTCCAGCATGTCGTCGACGGTCCTGCTGCCCTGGGAACCGAACCGAAGGCCCGGGCCCCGCCAGGCTCTACACCAGCGCACGTCCCCTGACAGTCCCTCTGAGGGGCTTCCCCTCAGAGGAGCTTGCCCTCAGACCGGCTTGCGTTCGCCGCCCGGAATGTGGCTCGCCGGGATGGCGGTGCCGGGGCTGGGCTCGGCGGTATGGGGGATGGTGCGGACCGGCTCGCCGGGCACCACGGGGGCCTGTGTCGCCTGGGGCGTGTCGTCCTCCGCCATGCCCTTCTTGAACGCCTTGATGCCCTTGGCGACGTCGCCCATCAGGTCGGAGACCTTGCCGCGTCCGAAGAGCAGCATCACGATGACCGCGACGATGACCCAGTGCCAGATACTCATGCTGCCCATGGCAACCTCCTGCGTGCGCCCCGAGGAAGCGGGAGCGGGACGCCACGTCCGGTTGAGGATTTCGGGGCGAACCTAGGGATCGCGCCGCCCGAACACAAGCACGGGCGGTGCCAGGGGTGGTGGAAGGCCGCGGGTCAGGACTTCGGTTCAGGCCGCCGCCAGGGCCGCCGCGAACCGCGCCCGGGCCTCCGGCACGTCCAGGTCGTCGCCGGCCGGATCGAGCCGCGCGAGCGCCGCGGCGGCCCGTTCCGCAGCGCGGCCGTCGAGCGCCGGGGCCGCTTCGGCCACCGACCGCATCTCGTCCATCGCGCCGTTGCAGTGGAGGCCGAGATCGATGCCCGCGGCGAAGGCCCGCTCGGCCCGCGCGCGGAAGGTCCCGGTCAGCGCCTGCATCGACAGATCGTCGGTCATCAGCAGGCCGTCGAACCCGATCTCGCCGCGGATCACCTCCCGGATGACGGTGGCCGATTGCGTCGCCGGACGCTCGGGGTCGATGGCGGTGAAGACCACGTGGGCGCTCATCGCCATCGGCAGGTCGGCCAGGGCCCGGAACGGCCGGAAATCCTGCGCCGCCAGCGCTTCGCGGCTCGCCTCGACGACCGGCAGCCCGAGATGGCTGTCGCAGGCGGCGCGGCCGTGCCCCGGGATGTGTTTCATCACCGGCAGGACCCCGCCGGCCATCAGGCCTTCGGCGACCGCCCGGCCGATCTCGGCGACCGAGGCCGGGTTCGTCCCATAGGCCCGGTCGCCGATGATGTCGTGGGCGCTGGGGGCCGGAACGTCGAGCACGGGGGCGCAATCGACGTTGATGCCGACATCGGCCAGATCGTGCGCCATCAGGCGGGCGCCGAGACGCGCGATCGCGGTGGCGCTGCCGTTCAGCCGGCCGTAGCGTCCGCCCGCCGGATAGGCCGGCCAGTGCGGCGGTCCCATCCGCTGGACCCGGCCGCCCTCCTGGTCGATCAGGATCGGCGCGGTCGCGGAGCCGAGGCAGTCGCGCAAGGCGGCGGTCAGGGCGCGCACCTCGTCGGGCGTGCCGATGTTCCGCTTGAACAGGATGAACCCCCACGGCCGCACGTCGCGGAAGAAGGCCGCCTCCTCGGCGGAGAGCGACTTGCCGGCACAGCCGAGGATCAGGGCACGGGAGGTCATCGGGACGTCTCGGGGACTACTCGGGGATGCACGCGTAGCGAAGACGGTTTCGGGCGGGCCGAATCGATGCGCGCAGAGTCGGGCGGGAACGGGGAGCCGGCAAGACGAATCGGCGGCGCGGGGCGGCCGTCCCGGTTCGTGGCGGGCCTGTGTTGCCGCCGGGACTCGCCATCGGCGGCTGCGCGGGGGCGAACCGGCGGGTCGAGGCCCCCGCCGATCAGCCCGTCGCTCGCTCCGGGGCCGTCACCGCCGTGACCGGCCGGGAGGTGGATTCAGCGGCTCAGTTCTTGGCCACGAAGCATTGGCCGCCTGCGCTTTGCAGTGTGCTGCACAGGCTGGACGCCTCGGCCTTCTCCAGCGGCCCGACGCGGACGCGGAAGATGGTCTTGCCGTTGACCTCCGCCTGCCGGATGAGTTCGGGCTTGCCGGCGAGCTCGCTGTACTTGCCCTGCATCTGATGCAAGGCCGCCCGCGCCTCCGCGGCCGAGCCGCGCACGCCGAGCTGCACCGAGAAGCCGCCCACGGGGCCGCTTCTCAGGCCGGCATCGTCGGAGGTCGTGGTGCTGGCGGTCGTATCCGGGGCCGCGCTGGCGACCCGCTGAACCGCCTTCGGCGCGGGCTTGACGGCCACGGGCCGGGGCGGCGGCGCCTCGACCGGCGTCGGGGCCGGCGGCGCCTCCACGGAAGCGGGCGTCGCGGGCGCCAGGGCGGCCGCGGCCTGGCGGACCGGCCTGGTCTTGGCGGCGGGCGGTGCGGGCGGTTCGTCGGTGGGCAGAACCATGGTGGGGATCGGGCTCGGGCCGGCATCGGCCTGCGCCTCCCGGGCCGGGGGCGCGGGCGGCGCCTCGGGTTTCACCGCGACGGTCCGGACCCGGCGGGGCTCGCCGAACGCCTCGAACGGGCCGTTGCCCGGCGTGGTGCCGCCCTGGCTGGTTCCGGCCGGTGCGGGACCCTGGGCGGCGCGCGCCGCCTCGGCCACGTCGAGGGGCTGCTCCTCGCGATTGACGATCTTGATCTGGCCGTCCTTCTTGCCCTTCGGATCGTAGATCTGCCGGTTCTGATCCGGGATCTCGACACCGTCGGCGACCTTGGGCGCAACCTTAAGGGGCGTCGCATCGGCCTGGACCACCGGCACGCCGCCGGGGGTCGAACTGTGCAGGCCCTTGTAGGTCAGCGCCCCCGTGACGGCGACCGCCACGACGGCGATGCCGGCCCCCACTGAGACGAGTCGCCGGCGCGGGTTCACGCGCCGGAGCGGGCGGTCCTCCGTGTAGCCGTCCTCGGCACCTTGCTCGGCCGCATCGGCCCCGGCGCCGTACGGGGCCTCCTCGTGATGCGTGTCACGCTCCACAGAGGCGAGGTATTGGTCGAAGGCGTCGGCCGGATTCGGCTTGGCCGGCTCGGGGGCGAAGCTCGGCTCGACCCGGCCGTTCCAGCCCGCCTGCGGCGGCGCGGGCGCCACCGCGCGCATCTGATCGCGGGCCGCCAGCAGGGCGCGGAACGGGTCGTCCTGCCCGACGATCCGGGCCAGTTCGGCCAGCGGATCGGGCTTGGCCCCGTCCTGCGATCCGCGTGTCGTATCGTGACGCAGATCGCGCGCGAGGGCGTCCAGATCGACCTGAGCGCGCGAAGCGTTCGTCATGGCAGCATCCTCACATCAGCGCCGGTCACAGGCCCGATGGTCTCGGGTCCGTCATCGCATCTCGTCCGGCGCGGTCACACCGAGCACCGCGAGGCCCGCGGCAAGCGTGCTCCGCAGAGCTTCGGCGAGCGCCAGCCGGGCCCAGGTCGACTTTCGATCGGTTGCATTAACAAACCGTAATTGCGGCAAGTCTTTGCCCTTGTTCCAGAAACTATGGAGCGCCGAGGCGGTCTCATAGAGATGGAACGCGATCCGGTGCGGTTCATGCGCGGCGGCGGCGGATTCGAGCACCCGCGGGTACTGGGCGATGAGCCGCATCATCTCGCCCTCCCCCGAATCAGTGAGCAGGCCGAGATCCGCCTCGGCGAGCAGGGCCGGGCCGGACAGGTCGGCCGCGGGGAAAGCCTCGCGGGCCTGACGCTGGACCGAACGCACCCGGGCGTGGGCGTACTGCACGTAGAAGACCGGATTGTCCTTCGACTGCTCGACGACCTTGGCAAGGTCGAAGTCCAGGGTCGCGTCGTTCTTGCGGTAGAGCATCATGAAGCGGATCGCGTCGCGCCCGACCTCGTCGATGACGTCCCGCAGGGTCACGAACTCGCCGGCCCGCTTCGACATCTTCACCGGCTCGCCTGCGCGCAACAGCCGCACCAGCTGGCAGAGCTTGACGTCGAGGGTCGCCTTGCCGTCGCTCACGGCCTTCACGGCGGCCTGCATGCGCTTCACGTAGCCGCCGTGGTCGGCGCCCAGCACGTCGATGAGCTCGGTGGCGCCCGCCAGGTACTTGGCCCGGTGATAGGCGATGTCGGAGGCGAAGTAGGTGTAGGACCCGTCGGACTTGAGCAGCGGCCGGTCGCTGTCGTCCCCGAACTCCTTGGTGCGGAACAGCGTCTGCTCGCGGTCCTCCCAATCGTCGGGGAGCTGGCCCTTGGGCGGCGGCAGACGCCCCTCGTAGACGAGCCCGCGTTCGCGCAGTTCCTGAAGGAGCGCCTTCACGGCGCCGCTCTGCTGGAGCGTCCGCTCGGAGAAGAACACGTCGTGCCGGATCCCGATCGCCGCGAGATCGGACCGGATCATGTCCATCATCATGCCGAGCGCGGTCTCGCGCACCAGAGGCAGCCACGCGGCCTCGGGCTGATCGAGCAGGCTGCGGCCATGGGCCTCCGCCAGCGTCACGCCCACGGGCTTGAGATAGTCGCCGGGATACAGGCCCTCGCCGATGGCGAAGGGCTCGCCAAGCGCCTCGCGGTAGCGCTGGAAGGCCGAGCGGGCGAGCACGTCGACCTGGGCGCCCGCGTCGTTGATGTAATACTCCCGGGTCACCGTCCGGCCGGCGGCCACTAGGAGATTGCATAGGGCGTCGCCGAACACGGCGCCGCGGCCGTGGCCGACATGCATCGGTCCGGTGGGATTGGCCGAGACGTACTCGACGTTGATCGCGCCGCCCTGCATCCGCGCCCGGCCGAACGCCTCCGGCTCCGAGAGGGCGCTGCGCAGGACCGCGTGAAAGATCGCCGGCGCGAGGCGCAGGTTGATGAAGCCGGGGCCGGCGACGCTGGCCTCGACGACCCGCGGATCGCCGCGCAGCTCCGCCGCCAGGGCCTCGCCCAGCGCCTTCGGGTTGGTCCGGGCCTCCTTGGCCAGGACTAGGGCGGCGTTCGTGGCGAGGTCGCCATGCGACGGGTCGCGCGGCGGCTCGACGACCACGCGGCCGAGATCGAGGCCCTCGGGCAGCTGGCCGGCGCGCGTCAGCGCCTCCACGGCCTCGCGCACGCGCGCCTCGAACAGGGCGAAAATGTTCATCGGTCTCGGTCTCGCTCGCGCGCAATCGCGTCGCCCGGCCCGTCCGGCCTGCGCCCGCCGGGGCCGTCTAGCAAGGGGGCGATAGGGTGTCACGGCACCGGTGGGACGCCGCTCAGGGCTCGGCGAGGGGCAATCCCCGGCTCGGCAACGCCCAGTGCAGGTCCGGGGTCGTGTCGTGGAGCTTGCGATGCGCCAGCACCGCGTAGGTGTCGGTCATGCCGGCGATGTAGTCGGCGACCCGGCGGGCGATGCGCGCCGGCCCCGCGCCGTCGAGGCCGGCGCTCCACTCCTCGGGCATCCGCGCCGGGTCCGCGGTGAAACGCGCGAACAGGTCGTTGACGATGATTTCGGCCTTCTTGCGCACGGCCACCACCCCGGGATGCCGGTACATCCGCCGCCAGAGGAAGCGCATGATGTCCGCATCCGCCGCGGCGATCTCCGGCGAGAACGCGATCACCGGGTCACCCGCCCGGCGGATATCCGCGACGCTGCGGGGTTCGAGCGCGGCGATCCGGCGGCCGCCCTCGCGGATCACGTCCTCGACGAAGCGCGTGATCACGCGCCGCGCCAGCTCGTGGATCTGGCGGGACGGCTCCAGGTCCGGGTGGAGCCGGTCGATCTCGTCCAGGAGTTCGGCCAGGAACGGGACCTCCCGCAATTCCGGGATCTCGAACAGGCCGGCGCGCAGGCCGTCGTCGAGGTCGTGGGCCGCGTAGGCGATGTCGTCGGCGAGCGCGGCGGCCTGCGCCTCGGGACCGGCCTGGCTCCACAGGTCGAGGGGGTTCAGCGCGTCGTATTCCAGGATCGCCGCCGGGATGCCCCGGTCGGCGTAGCGCGGCGTCGGCCGGCCGTCGGCATCGAGCAGCGGGCCGTTGTGCTTGACCAGCCCCTCCAGGGTCTCCCAGGCGAGGTTGAGCCCGTCGAACCCGGCGTAGCGCCGCTCCAGGCGCGTGACGATCCGCAGGGTCTGGGCATTGTGGTCGAACCCGCCATGGGCGGCCATGCAGGCGTCGAGGGCGTCCTCGCCGGTATGGCCGAAACAGGTGTGGCCGAGGTCGTGGCTGAGCGCCAGCGCCTCGGCGAGATCCTCGTCGAGCCCCAGCGCCCGGGCCAGGGCCCGGCCGATCTGGCTGACCTCCAGGGTGTGGGTCAGCCGGGTCCGGTAATGGTCGCCCTCGTGATGCACGAAGACCTGGGTCTTGTGCTTCAGCCGCCGGAACGCCGTGGAGTGGATGATCCGGTCGCGGTCGCGCTGGAAGTCGCTCCGGGTTGGCGAGGCCTCCTCCGGGATCAGGCGTCCGCGGGTCCGGGCCGGATCCGTGGCGTAGGGCGCGCGCCAACGCTCGCCGTTAGCCCGCACGGCATCCGCCCGCTGTGTCGCGCATCCCGATCATGACCCCTCCCCCACCCGACGCGTTGCGGCGCAGGCTCAGGACCCATATCTTGTCGGTCATGACGTCCAGGGCAACGGCCCGGCGGTGGCGTCCACCGAACGAATGCGTGGCCAGAGACCGATGGCTGAAATCATCCTGACCGACCGCGCCGCCAAGCGCATCAACGAGATCATGGTCTCCGAGCCCTCCGGCTCGTCCCTGCGGATCAGCGTCAACGGCGGCGGCTGCTCGGGCTTCTCCTACGCCTTCGACATCGTCCGGAGCCGCGAGGCCCAGGACATCGCGATCGAGCGCAACGGCGCCACGGTGATCGTCGACCCGGTCTCCCTGGAATACATGAACGGCTCGATCATCGATTTCGTGAACGACCTGATCGGCCAGTCGTTCAAGATCGAGAACCCGCTCGCCACGGCCTCCTGCGGCTGCGGCACCTCGTTCTCGCTGTAGGGCGACCGCCCGCCTCCGGCGCCGCGTCCGCTCCGGCGCGCGCCGCCGGCCGTTGCTCCCTTACGACACTCGTGGCGGCGCGACGCCCTGCGCTGGCGCGTGCGATTGCCTCGCCCGGGAAAACGCGGCAGGCCTACGGGCTTCGCCCGAGAGCTCAGGTCCGGACCCTGCCATGATCCACCCGAAGGCTCGATCCCGCCTCCGGTCGGCCCTGGCGGCGGCCGGGGTGTCGGTGCTGCTCGGCCTCGCCGCCTGCCCCGGGCTGCTCGCCGCGCAGGAGGGCGCCGCCGCCGTTCAGGACGTGACGGTCACCGACGTGGTTCTGCCCCTCGGGGGCACGCTGCTCAAGGCGCCCAAGCTGACGGCGAGCGGGACGCGCCTGTCGAAGGAGGATCTCGAAGCGATCCTCCGGCCCGACTCCGCGGTCCCGTGGAACGAGCGCCTGGCGCGGCTCGATGCCGGAAGCCTGACCGTTCCGGTCCTCACCTCCGAGAATGCCGGGCCCGGGGAGAACCGCCAGACCGTCACCTACCGCGACGTCGTCGCCCGGGACGTCCGGGCGGGCCGCGTCGGCGAACTGACGGCCGCGGGCGCGACCGTCAGCGTGGTCTCCGGGCCGAACCGTGGCTCGGGCACCTACGGGGCCGTGCGGGCGACCGACCTCGACCTCGCGGCTCTCAGCCGCCTCTACACCGTCCCGGGGGACGGCAAGGGACCGGTCCAGCGGGTCTACGGCACGATCCAGGTGTCGGACGTCACCTATTCGGACGCGCGCGGGACCACCGTGAAGATCACGAGTCTGAACGGACGCGATCTCGGCGGCCGGCAGATCCCGGACGGCTGGAACGGCGCCTTCGCCATCGTGGGTGCGGGCTTCGCGGAGCCGAACGACCGCCGCGCCTTCGCGGGCGCCGCTGCGGACCTGATCGACGCGACGACGCTCGGGAGCCTGGAGATGCAGGGCTTGAGCGTCAGCGATGCCGACCCGAAGGGCCCCCTCCTGTTCGAGATCCGCCGGGTCGCCTACGCGTCGTCGGGGCCGGAGGCCGGCACGCGGCTCGAGGATCTGGCGCTGACCCGGGGCAGCCTGCGAGCCCGGATCGGTCGCCTCACCCTCCGCGGGACCTCGCTGGCCCCCACGGTGGCGGCCTTGCAGGCCATCGCCGCCGAACCCGGCCCCGCGGCCGGCCTGTCCGACGCGGAGATGCGCCGCCTCACGCCGCAGGTCGGCGACCTCAGCCTCAACGACCTGTCGATCGAACTCCCCCCGGAGGCCGAAGCCGACCGCGTTCCCCCGCGGGACGGACGGCTGCCCGGTCGCGGCCCGGCCCTTGAGCCGAACCGGCCGGTCGTCGGGAGGCTCGGCGATCCCAAGGCCCCGGAGCCGCGGGCCGGCGATCCCCTCGCGGTCACGGTCGCTCCGCACCCGTCGCGCCGGATCGCCCTGCGCGTCGCGACCCTCGCCGTCGGTCCGCCGAGCGACGGCGTGCCGAGCAGCAGCCGCCTGACCCTGTCCGGCCTGAGCCTGCCCGCGGATCTGCTCGCCGGCCAGCCGATCGTCGGCATGCTGCCGGCCTATGGCTATCGCGACCTCGACCTCGACCTCGTGGCTGACGCGACCGTGGACGAGATGGCGCGCGAATTGTCCGTGCGCGAAGTCGTGCTCTCCGGGCGGGATGTCGGCACCGTCCGCCTTGCCGGAACGCTGGGCGGGATCGGACCCGAACTGCTGTCCGGGACGCTCCCGGCGGCGACGCTGCTGATGTTCTCGGGGAGCGCCAAGAACCTCGACCTGACGGTGGAGAATGCCGGCCTGTTCGAGCGCTTTCTGGCGGCGCAGTCGAAGGATCTCAGCCTCAAGCCGGAGGAGCTGCGCAAGGAATACGTCACCGCGAGCCTGCTCGGCGTGCCGATCATCCTCGGCAACGGCCCCGCCGCCAAGGGAATCGGCGCCGCCATGGGGCAGTTCGTCCTGAAGCCCGGCAAGCTGGTCCTGCACGCCAGGGCCAAGGAGCCCGCCGGCATCGGTTTCATCGATCTCGGGGCGGCGCGCTCCCCGGCCGCCGTGCTCGACCGGCTGGACGTGGACGCGAAGGCGAACTGAGCCGCGCCGCCGCGCGCGTTGGCGCTTCCCGAGAGCCGGCGCCCCCTCCGGAGCGGGGCCTCTACACCGCGATGATGTCCGGGTGCCGCGCCGCGAGGCCGGCTCGGGTCTCCTCCGCCCAGGCGCGGTCGCGGGACTTGCGCGGCCGATCGAGGGGGACGTCCGCGATTAGGCGGGCGGGCCGGCGCGAGACGAGGAGCAGCCGATCGGCGATGCCGATCGCCTCGGCGACGTTGTGCGTCACCATCAGGACGCTCATGCCGGCCCGATCGACCGTGTCGACCACCAGCGCGCGCAGCTCGGCGGCGGCGGCATCGTCGAGGGACACGAAGGGCTCGTCGAGCACCAGCACCCGCGGGCCGTCGGCGAGGGCGCGGGCGAGGGCCACGCGCCGCTGCATCCCGAGCGAGAGCGCCTTCGGATAGCTGCCGCGCCACGCGCTCAGCCCGAGCCGCGCGAAGAGGTCGTCGAGGTCGCGACCGCGCCGTGCCCGCGGCAGGCCGAGGCGGACATTGTGCTCGACGCTCCGCCAGGGCAGGAGCCGCGGCTCCTGGAACACCATCCCGGCCCCCTCCGCCCCGGCGACGCGGCCCTCGAAGGCCGGATCGATCCCGAGCAGGATCCGCAGGGTCGTGGTCTTGCCGGCGCCCGAGGGGCCGATCAGGCAGACGATCTCGCCGGCCCCGACCGCGAAGGCGAGGTCGCGGACTGCCTCGACCGGCTCGCCGTCCCGGGGGCGATACCATTTCGAATCGATCGCGACGCGCAGGACGGGATCAGCGCCAACGGCGGACATGGGCTTCGAGCCGCTGGAGCAGAAGGACGTCGATACCGATCATCACCGCCATGAAGACGAGGCTGTAGCCGATGATCGCGGCCACATCGGTGCTCTGGACGAAGTAGTAGTTGATCGCGAAGCCGACGCCGTCGGGGCGGCCGAGCAGCTCCACCACCAGCACGATCTTCCAGGCGAGCGACAGGCCCGAGCGCGCGGCGGTGACCATGTAGGGCTGGAGCTGGGGGATCAGCACATCGCCGACCCAGTCGCGCCGGTCCAGCCGGTAGACCTTGGCCATCTCGTCGAGGCCGGGATCGAGGTTGCGGGCACCCTCCCGCACGATCACCGCGACGTTGGGGAGCTTGTTCAGCACCACGGCGAGGATCGCGGCCGTCTCGGTCAGCCCGACCCAGACATAGGCCAGCACGGTGATGACCAGCGCCGGCGTATTGAGCAGCACGAGGAGCGGCGTGTCGAGGGTCAAATCGGCGGCCTTCGAGCGGCCGAGCGCCACCCCCAGGGCGATGCCGAGCGCCATCGCCACCGCGAAGGAGATCGCCACCCGCAGCAGGGTGACGCCGACATTGTGAAGGAGGTCGCCGCGCTCGGCCTCCTGCCCGATGAAGCGCAGCACCGCCAGGGGCGCCGGCAGCAGGCGGGACTTGGCCTCCAGCGCGGCGGCCTGCCACGCGGCGACGAGCACCAGCAGGGATGCGATCCGGGTCAGCACGCCCGTGCGGTTCCGGCGATCTGGAGCCACATCGCGGGACCGCGGCAGCCGGCCGCCTCAGCCATTGCGGCCGGTGTCGTAATAGAGGCCGGGGGGCAGGCCGGTGCCCTTTCCGACGAGGCGCGAGCCACCGAGCCGTGCCATCACGGCGTAGAGCGTCTCGGCGTCGGCCCGCTCCTCCGCGACGGGCCGGCGCGGGATCCCGGCCAGGAAATCGCGCTTCAACGCCTCGAAGGTCGCGTCGTCCTCCGCGGCCATCAATGGGCGCACGATCTCCCAGGTCGACGGGTCCTGGGCGAGCATGTCCTTGGCGGCGCGCGAGGCCCGGGCGAAACCCGCCACCGCGTCGGGCTTCTCCTTCACGGTGGCATCCTGGAAGAGGTAGCCGATCAGCGCCACGTCCCCCGCAACCCCGAGGGCATGCATGATGTCCTCGGCGCCGACGAGCCGGCGGAACTTCTTGGCTTCGAGGCGCGCGCAGTAGGTCCAGTAGGTCAGCGCCGCGTCGAGCGCCCCCTGCTCCAGTTTCAGGGTGATGAGCGGCGGCGCGCCGTAGGCGATCTCGGCGGCGTGCTCCAGATCGATGCCGGCGGCGTCCTTGGTTTGCGCCCGGAGCAGCAGCCAGTTCTTGTCGAGGGGCCCGCCGGCTACGCCGAGGCGCTTGCCGTCGAGGTCCTTGAGGCTCCGGATCGGACTGTCGGCCGGCACCATCACGGCGCCCTCCGAGGTGGAATAGGGGATGAAGCGCACCGCCTGCCCGTCGTTGCCGAGGCGGGCCGCCCAGAGCAGGTCGCCGATGATCGTGTCCACCTGACCGCCGATGAAGCCGATCCGCGCGGCGTCGTTGCCGGCGAGCTTGACGGCGTCGAGCTGGAAGCCGTTGGCGGCGTCGAGGCCGCGGGCCTTGATCACCGCCGCCTCCCAGGTCGACGTGCCGAAGGGCAGGCTCCCGAGGCGGATCACCGGCGCGTCGGCCCGCGCCGCCCGCAAGCCGAGGCCGCCGAGCAGACCCGCGGCGAGCATCGCGCGCCGTGACAGCATCACGCCTTCTCCCATCGTATTGCGCAGTCTTGAAAGCCGGCAGACTGGGGTGCGGACTTGTCCCGGCGCCATTGGAAAAAGGTCATAGGGCCCGCATAGCGCGGCGTCCACCGGATGGGACCGCTTGCGCAGGACAGGATGCGGCGGCACCCTGCCGCGCGGGACCGACTTGAGAGGGACGCCGGACATGACCGAGCGACGTGAAGGCGCATTGGACGACGCGACCGTGGAGGCGCGGCTCAAGGCCGAATTGCCCGCCTGGCGGCTGGAGGACGGCTGGATCCGCCGGACCTACAAGACCTCCGGCTGGAAGAGCACGCTCATGGTGATCAACACCGTGGGGCACCTCGCCGAGGCGGCCTGGCACCACCCTGACCTGACCGCGTCCTACGCCTGGGTCGAGGTGCGGCTGATGAACCACGCCGCCAAGGGCATCACCGACAAGGACTTCGCCCTGGCGCGGAAGATCGAGGAGGTCGTGTCCTGGCAGCCCGGGCTGGAGGGCCAGGGCCTCGAAGGGACGCCCACCGATCCGCGCTTCGCCTACATCAAGTACGAGCGGTAGCGCGGCCGTCACGGCTCTGCCTTCACCCGGCGGCACTCCGTCTTGAGATAGGCGCTCTTGCCGATCTCGTCGCGCCGCTCGGTGCGGGCGATGATCTCCTGCCAGCCGGTGGCGCAGCCGAGTTCGTTGGCGACGCGGACCTTGCGCACCTCCAGGGCCTGATCGTCCGTGCAGGCCTCCTGGGCGAGGCCGTTGGCGCAGACCAGGACCACGGCGATGAAGGCGTTCATGCGGATGGGACTCCTCGTTCCACACCACCCTATGCGCGGCGCGGCGATTGGTTGCCGCGCTGCGCGACCGGAGCCGTCCGAATCCGATGACGGTCGACCCGCCCTGAGGGGGCGAAGGGGCGGGTCGACCGCGTCTCGCAGCGCCCTGTGCGCGCTGCGATCCCGTCCGCCGGTGATCAGGCGGTGTGCGAGGCCCCGCCGCTCTTGGGCCGGATGCGGTAGCAGCCGACATAGAGGGCGGGCAGGAACAGCAGCGTGAGGAGCGTGGCCGCCAGGATTCCGCCGATCATCGCGAAGGCCATCGGCCCCCAGAACACCTCGCGGGCGATGGGGATCAGCCCGAGGCTCGCGGCCGCGGCGGTGAGCAGGATCGGTCGCATCCGGTGGTGCGTCGCCTCGTAGACCGCGTCCCAGGGCGCCATGCCCTCCGCCCGGAACTCCTCGATCTGGCTCACCAGGATCACCGCGTTGCGGATGATGATGCCGACGAGCGCCAGGATCCCCAGGATGGCGACGAAGCCCATCGGCTTGTCGAACAGCAGCAGCGCCGGCACCACGCCGATCAGCCCCAGGGGCGCCACGGCGAAGACGAGCAGCATCCGCCCGACGCTCTGGAGCTGCACCATCAGGAAGAACGCCATGGCGAGCAGCATCACCGGGACCACGGCGGCGATGGGACCCTGGCCCTTGGCCGACTCCTCCACCGCTCCGCCGGTCTGGAGGGTGTAGCCCTCCGGCAGCGCCTTCACGTAGGCGTCGATCCCCGGCTGCAGGGCGGCGACGATGGTGGCGGGCTGGGTCGAATCGTGGATCGTCGCGCGCACCGTCACCGTGGGCAGCCGGTCGCGGCGCCAGACGATTGGCTGTTCGAGGTCGTAGCCGATCCGCGCGAAGGCGAGGAGCGGCACCACGGACCCGTTGGCCAGCCCGACCTGGAGCGATTGCAGGGTGTCGAGCGAGGACCGCTCGGCCGCCCGGGCCCGGCCGACGACGTTCACGAGGTAGATCGAGTCGCGCACCTGCGTGATCGACTGGCCGCCCTCGATACCGTTGAGGATGCCCGCGACGTCCTGGCTCGATACGCCGAGCTGGCGCGCCTTGTCCTGGAGGATCTCGACCCGCAGGACCTTACCGGGCTCGTTCCAGTCGAAGGTCGGCACGTCCAGGCGCCGGTCGGTGGCGACCACGTTGGCGAGGTCGAGGGCGAGATGGCGCACCGTCTCCATGTCGGGCCCGCTCAGACGGTACTGGACCGGCCGTCCCACCGGCGGCCCGAGGCTGAGCGGCTGCACCAGCACGTCGGTGCCGACGAAGTCGCGCTGGGCGAACTCCTGAAGGCGCGCCATCACCCGGTCGCGGATGCCGAGGGATTTCGTCACGATCACGATCTGCCCGAAGAACGCGTTGGCGAGCTGCTGGTCGAGGGGCAGGTAGAAGCGCACGGCGCCCTGCCCGACATAGGAGGACCAGCTCGACACGTCGGGATCGTCCTTCAGCGTCGCCTCGAAGCGATCCATCTGCGCCCGGGTCTCGGCGATGGTGGCGTTCTGCGGCAGGGTCAGATCGACCAGCAGTTCGGAGCGGTCGGAGGACGGGAAGAACTGCTGCTGGACGTGGCCCATGCCGACGATCGCCACGGCCATCACCGCGAGGCAGGTCACGACCGTGGTCCAGTGCCAGCGCATGGCGATGCGCAGGGCCGCCGTGAACAGGCGGGTGAACAGCCCACGCGACTCGCTGTGGTGCTTCATGGTCTTCGGCAGCAGCGTCACGCCGATGAGCGGCGCGAACAGCACCGCCACGACCCATGAGACCAGCAGCGCGGCCGCGATCACCACGAAGAGCGAGTAGGTGTACTCCCCCGCCCCCGAGCCGTTGAAGCCGATCGGCAGGAAGCCCGCCACGGTGACCAGGGTCCCGGTGAGCATCGGGAACGCCGTGGAGGTGTAGGCGAAGGTCGCCGCCTTCCGGAGCGTGTCGCCCCGCTCCAGGCGCGCGACCATCATCTCCACGGTGATCATGGCGTCGTCGACCAGCAGGCCCAGCGCGATGATCAGGGCGCCGAGCGAGATGCGCTGCAGGGTGACGTCCATGATCTGCATGACCACGAACACGATCGCCAGGACGAGCGGGATCGACACGGAGACCACGAGACCGGCGCGCACGCCGAGGCTGACGAAGCTCACCGCGAGCACGATGATCACCGCCTCGACCAGGGCCTCGGTGAAGCCGCCGACCGCGTGCTCGACCTGTCTGGGCTGATCGGAGACGAGATGGACGCCGACACCCACGGGCAGCTTGGCCTCGATCAGCCGCATCCGCTCCTTCAGCGCGTCGCCGAAATGCAGCAGGTTGGCACCGGGCCGCATGGCGATGGCGAGGCCGATCGCGGGCTTGCCGTCGACCCGGAACAGCGGCGACGGCGGATCCTCGTAGCCGCGGCTGATCTCGGCGATGTCGGCGAGGCGGAAGAAGCGGTCGTTCACCCGCAGATTGAAGTCCTGGAGCGCGGCCTCGGACGCGAAGGAGCCGCTGACCCGCAGCGAGACGCGCTCGGGACCGGCCTGGACGACGCCCGAGGCCGAGACCGCGTTCTGCGCCTGAAGCGCCTTGATCAGGGCGGAGAAGTCGATGCCGTAGCCCGCGAGCTTGCGCGTCGAGAAATCGAGGAAGATCGTCTCGGCCTGGGTGCCGATCAGCTGGGTCTTGCCGATGTCGGGCACCCGCAGCACCTCGGTCCGGACGCCCTCGACGTAGTCGCGCAATTGCCGATAGGTCAGGCCGTCGGCCGTGAAGGCGTAGATGTTGCCGTAGACGTCACCGAACTCGTCGTTGAAGAACGGACCCTGCACGCCGTCCGGGAACTGGCCCTTGATGTCGGCGAGCCGCTTGCGGACCTGATAGAAGGCCGGCTGGATCTCGCTCTTCTTGAGCGTGTCGCGGAACTGCACGAAGACCGTGGACGAGCCGGGCGTCGTGTAGCTGCGCACGTAATCGAGGCCGTTAAGCTGCTGCAGCTCCTTCTCGACCCGGTCGGTGACCTGATCGAGGGTGTCCTTGATGGTTGCGCCCGGCCACGTCGTCTGGACCACCATGGTCTTGATCGTGAAGGGCGGATCCTCCTCCCGGCCGAGGCGGGAATAGGCCATCACGCCGGCCACGAGGGCGACGAGCATCAGGAACCAGACGAACGAGCGATGCCCGAGCGCCCAGTCGGAGAGGTTGAAGTTCGTCACTGGGAAAGCCCCTGCCGCCCGCTCAAACGGCGCCGTCGCCCAGGCGCACGGCCTGACCGTCTCTCAGCGCGTGGACGCCGGCGATGACGACGCGCTCCCCGGCCTGGAGGCCCTCGATGACCGCGACGCGGCTCGGATCCGCGCGGTCGCGCCCGGCGGCCAGCGTCACCGCACGGCGCGCCACCGACTTGCCGTCGGCCGAGACGACCCAGACCGCGTGGTGACCGCCCTCCTCCAGCAGCGCCGAGGGCGGCAGCAGGAAGCGGCGCTGAACCGTGCTGGTGAGCGCCACGTCGACCGTCGCGCCCAGGCGGAAGGCGGGCCCCGGATTGTCCAGGGCGATGCGGATCCGCTTCGAGCGCGTGCCCGCTTCGGCGAGCGGCGCGATCTCGCGCACCCGGCCCGTCGCGGTCAGTTCCGGGGCGCTCTGGAGCGCGACGGTGAAGGTGCAGTCCGGCGGCAGGGCGCCGACATAGGCTTCCGGGATGTCGACCACGGCCTCGCGCACCTCCGGCCGGGCCACGGTCACCACGGCCTGCCCGGCGCTCAGCACCTGCCCGATCTCGGCTTGGCGCTGCGTGACGACGCCGTCGAACTCGGCCTTGAGCTCGGTGTAGCCCATCTGGTCGCGGGCCTTCTGGAGGCTGGCCTGGGCTTGATCGAGCCGCGCCCGCGCGGTCTCGCGCTTGGCCACCGCCTGATCGAGGGTGGCCTGCGCGACGCTGTTGCCCGCCATGAGGCGGCGGGTCCGCCCCTCGGCGGATTCCGCGTTCTCGGCCTGGGCGCGGGCATCGACGAGGTCGGCCTCGGCGCGGGTCAGGTCGAAGCGCGTGACGATGACGTCGAGCGCGGCGAGGCGCTGGCCCTTCGTGACGATGTCGCCGACCGTGACGTCGCGCGCCACCATCCGGCCGGGGATCTGGAAACCGAGCTGAGCCTGATAGCGCGGTTCCACGGTGCCGGCGAAGGGGCCCAGGGTGATCCTGTCGCTCGGCTCGGCGACCTGCGTCAGCACCGGCCTGACGGGCGCGGCGGCGGCATGGGGATCGGCGCCGCCGGCGCGATCGTTGCAGCCGCCGAGCGCCGCGACGGCGCCGAGGGTCAGGATCGCGCGCGTTCTCATCGGCCGCCCTCGATTTCGGCGGCCGCCACGGTCTGGCCGGGCCGCAGGAACTGGATGCCGGCGACGACCACGCGCTCCCCCGGCTCGACGCCGCGCTTCAGCGCGATGATGTCGGGCCCGAACCGGTCGATCTCCACGGCGCGGACCGACACGGTCCGCGCCCCCGGATCGAAGATCCACACCGCGGGGTGGCCGTCGTAGCGGTAGAGCGCCGACCACGGCAGGACCACCGTGTCGTGCGGGGCGAACCGCCCGCGTCCGACCACCACGGCGCCCAGCCCCATGGCGGGCGGCGTCGCCCGGAGCCCGATCTTCACGCGGACCGTGCCGCTCGCGGAATCCACGGTCGGCGAGACCTCGCGCACCGTCCCGGTCGCCGTGACCGTGGGATCGGCCTGCAGGGCCACCGCGATGGTGCTGTCGGCCGGCTTTTGCGCGAGCAGCGACTCGTAGACGTTGAACACCGCGTCCCGCGGCCCGTCTTGCGCGAGGACCAGCACGGTCTGGCCCGACTGGACGACCTGACCGACCTCGAAGCTGCGGCTGGTCACGATCCCGGCGACGCCGGCCCGGAGTTCCGTGTAGGCGAACTGCTCCTGCACGGTGCCGAGGGCGGCCCGCGCCGAATCGACGGCGGCCTGGGTCGTGCGCAGTTCCTGCTCGGCGTTGTCGTAGGTCGAGCGGGTGGTGAAGCCCCCGGCCAGGAGCTGCTTCTGGCGCTCGAAGGACATCTTCGCCTGGGTCAGCAGCGCCTCCGCCGAGTTCAGCGCGGCCCGGGCGTTGTCGAGATTCGCCTGCTGGGTCAGTGGCTCCAGCACGGCCAGGACCTGGTCGGCCGCCACGTGGTCGCCGACCTCCACCCGCCGCTCGGCGACCTTGCCGTTCGTGCGGAACGCCACGTTGACCTGAGCCTGGGCCTGGATATCGCCCGTGAGCACCACCTCGGAGGCCATCGGCGTCCGGCGGGCCTCGATGACCCTGACACGCGCCAGCGTCGGGCCACCGATGACGATCGGCTCGGCGCGGGCGCACCCGATCCAGCCGAAGACCGTTATCGCCCAGAGAAGTCGGGCAGGATCGTGAGCGGAGCAGCGGGTCATGCGGTCGACCGTGGTGGCCGGGCTCATAAGATCGGCGTGGCGCGTTCCTAGCCCAATCGTTACATACCGTCCAGTCGGTTTTTAATGCAGGTGTTCGATGCAGGCGAAGCGCAAGCGGCTGGCGGAGCGGCCCGGGATCATTCTCGAAGCGGCCGCCGCAGTCCTCCTGAAGGGGGGCTCACGGGCCCTGACCATCGACGCGGTCGCGGCCGAGGCGGGGTTGAGCAAGGGCGGCGTGCTGCACCATTATGCATCGAAGGACGCCCTGATCGCGGCGCTGGTCGCCAGGAAGCTCACTCAGCTGCGGGAGGAGATCGCCGCCTGCGAGGCCGCGATCCCGCCCGGCCCGTCGCAGCTTCCCCGGGCGATGGTCGCGCATGTCCGCGGGCATTACGGCAACGACGACGAATCGTCCCGCGCCCTGCTCGTCGCCTCGATCGAATCCCCGGACGCCCTGCAGGATTACCGCGCCTTCGTGGCGGATCAGCTGGGCCGTCTCGGCCGGATCGAGGGCGCCTGCCCGGGCGAAGGCTCCGTGCTGTTCTTCGCGGTGCTGGGCCTGTTCATGGGGCGGGCCCTCGGCTTCCACGACCTCGGGGAGGCGGACCTGCAGCCGATGCTGGCCGCCCTGGAGCGCATCGCCGGCCGTTCGGATTCCTGATCCGCCGGGTCAGGCCCGGAACGCCAGGACGGCGCGGGTGCCGGGACTTCCTGGTGCGTAGGAGAGGGCGGAGCGCAGGTTCGTCGCCATGGCGCGCACGATCCGCGAGCCGAGGCCGGTTCCGCGGATCTCCCCCTCCCCGGTCCAGCCGATCCCGTCGTCCTCGACCGCGAGGCGGACGTTGTCGGACCCGTCCTGATCCACGGCGACCCGGATCTCCCCCGGCGTCCCGAGGGGATAGGCATACTTGTAGGCGTTGGTGACGAGTTCGGTCACCACCACGCCCACCGACACCGCCTTGTCCGGGGAGAGCCGCACCGGCGCGGCGGTCAGGCGGATCGCGTGGTCCCGCCCGTCCGCCCGCATGGCTGCCTGCAACTCCTCGACGAGGCTGCCAAGATAGGCGTCCAGCGCGACGGATTCGACGTCGTCCGACGTGTAGAGGCGGCGATGGATGCCGGCGATCGCCGAGATCCGCGCCTGCATCTCGTCGAGGGCCGCCTTGGCGGCCGGATCGGTCACGGCATTGCGCTGCATGTGGGCCAGGGCTGCCACCAGGGCCAGGGAATTGGCAACCCGGTGATTGACCTCGCGCAGCAGCAATTCGGCCCGGTCGCGGGCCTCGCGCATCTCGGCCTCGGCACGCTCCTTGTCCCGCCGCAGCGCCTCCTGCCGGAGGGCGGTATCGACGGCCTCGCCGAGGAGCTCGCGGAACTGGCCCTGGACGTCCTTCCAGACGTAATCGACCGCCCCCGCCTTCAGGGCGGCCACGGCGACGCGGCTGTCCTCGGAGCCGGTCACGTAGATGACCGGCGGCGCCCCCGGAAGGGCCCGGATCTCCGGCAGCAGGTCGAGCCCCGTCTGGCCCGGCATGTGATGATCGAGGGCCACGGCGTCGATCCCGCCCCGCGCGAGCCGGACCAGTCCCTCGGCGCCGTTGGGGCAGAGTTCCACCGCGTAGCCGCGCGCCTCCAGCGCCCGCCGGACCAGGCGGCCGAGGCCCGGATCGTCGTCGATGTACAGGATCCGCGCCGCCGCGGCGGCCCCGTCCGCGCCGGCGTGCTCCGCGGTCATGGGTTCTCAGGAACCTCCATCACCGAGAAGAACAGGCCGAGCTGGCGGATCGCGTTGGCGAAGCCCTCGTAGTTCACCGGCTTCGTGATGTAGACGTTCGCGCCGAGGTCGTAGCAGCGCTGGATCTCACGGCTGTCGTCGGTCGTGGTGAGCACCACCACCGGCGAGCGCCTGGTATGGGGGTTCGCCTTGACCTTCTCCAGGATATCCAGGCCGGTCATATCCGGCAGGTTCAGGTCGAGGAGGATCAGCAGGTGGCGCCGGGCGCTCGCCTCGCCGGACCCGTCCGGCCCGAGCAGGTACTTGAGCGCCGAGGTTCCGTCCTGGAACGGCACGATCTCGTTGTTGACGCCGGCCCGGCGGATGTTGCGCTCGATCAGCCGCGCATGACCCTCGTCGTCCTCGATCATCACGATGCTGACGGGGTGCACGGGTCGCTCCACGCTCATGCGGCGGCGAGGGGCGCCGGTTCGGAATCCTCCCGGACCGCTGTAGACGCACCGCGCGGCAAGGTCACGTCGAAGGTCGTGCCCGCGCCGAGTTGCGAACGGACTTCGATCCGGCCGCCGAAGGAGCGCACCAGTGCCTTGACGTGGGCGAGGCCGATGCCCTCCCCGGGCCGGTCCTGCGCCCCGGACCGGCGGAACAGTTCGAACACGCGGGCATGGTCCCGGGCGGCGATGCCGCGGCCGTTGTCGGTGACGGAGAAACAGATGCCCCGGCTGCCGACCGCGCGGGCCGTCATGGCGATCTGCCCGGGGCGGGACGGGTCGAGGTACTTGAGGGCGTTGTCCAGCAGGTTGCCGAAGATCTGCTCGATCGCGAGCCGGTCGGCGACGATCCGCGGCAGGTCGGGCGCCACCGTCACGACCGCCCGGGCCGCCTCGGCCTGGTGCCTGTGCGCGTCCGCGAGGCCCTGGAGCAGGGCCGTCATGTCCAGGGATTCCGGCATGAACTGCCGCCGCCCCTCCCGGGACAGCTTCAGGATGGCGGCGATCAGACTCTCCATGCGGTTGACCGCCGCCTTGATGAAGCCGAGCGCCTCGCCGAAATCCGCGTCGATCCGCTCGGCCTGCGGGTGCCCGGACAGGGCCGCGCGCAACTCGACCCGCGTCGCCTCCAGCTCGCTGGTGAAGCCCATGACGTTGACCAGCGGCGCCCGCAGATCGTGGCTGACGATATAGGCGTAGCGCTGGATCTCCTCGTTCGACTCCCGAAGCTCGGCCTCGGCCTCCCGCTGCTCGGTGATGTCCGTGTGGACCCCGACCCACTCGCGGATGGCGCCGCGCGCGTCGAGCACCGGGATGGCGCGGATCGCGTAGTGACGCCAACTCCCGTCCGCCATGCGCACCCGGTGTTCGTGGTTGAAGGTCGTCCGGGTCCGGACGGTCTCGTTCCAGGCATGGACCGTGGCCTGGGCATCCTCCGGATGAACCGCGTCGGCCCAGCCGTAGCCCTGATACTGGGCGCGGGTCTGACCGGTGAGGGCGCTCCAGCCCGGCTGTTCGCCGATCATCCGGCCGGCGGCATCGTTGGTCCAGAGCACGCCGCGGACGGCCTGGATCGCGGCCCGGAACCGGGCCTCGCTGGCCTGGAGGTCGCGCTGGACCCGCTGCTGGTCGAGGGACGACCCCAGCATCGCCAGGAACAGGATGAAGAAGGTCGCCCCGGCGACGTAGAGCGCGAGGTTCTGCTGTCCCTGCGGCAGCATCGCGGCATGGGCGGCGGGGGCACCGGCCGCCACCGCCGTGACGGTCGCCGCCGCCATGCCGGTGTAGTGCATCCCGGCCACGGCCAGCCCCATGACGCCGGCCGCGAGCAATCTCTGCCCGACGCCGTGCGGGCGGAACGCGAGGCGCAGGGCGGCGGTGGCCGCGGTCACCGCGATCGCGACGGAGACCGCGACGATGGACGGGTTGTAGGCGAGGTCCCCGGGGATCTGCAGCGCCGCCATGCCGGTGTAGTGCATCCCGGCGATGCCGAGGCCCATGAGCGGTCCCGCGACCAGGACGGCCGCCGGCTGCGCGTCCTTGTCGGCGACCCACGCGAACGCCATCCCGGTCGCCGCGACGGCGATCACCAGGGAGAGCAGAGTCAGGCCGAGATGGTAGGTGGCCCGAACGCCCATGTCGAAGGCGAGCATCCCGACGAAGTGCATCGCCCAGATGCCCCCGCCCATCGCCAGGGCGGAACCCGCGACCCAAGACCAGCGCGGTCCCGGGGCCGCCCCGCGGATGCGCCCCGCGAGATCGAGCGCCGTGTACGAGGCGAAGACCGACAGGCCGATCGACAGGGCGACGAGCGCCGGATTGTAGCCGGTATGGATCATGGGATGCATCGCCGCGCGACGGGCGCACGCCCCAGTTTAGCCCGCGTCCGTGAACCGCGCCACACGATATGAGCCGGCATGCGGAGCATGGATTCCGGCGCACCGTCGCGCACCCGAAGGCCGGCGTTTTTCGGGGCCACGCTTCGGACGGAGACAGCCGGCGGTGGGCCGATCGGAACCGGATTTCGGGTTTCGGTCCATCGCCCGGTCGACGGGTACGGCAGTCCAGACCTGCCACGCGCCCTCCCCCGCAGAGGCTACCGGATTCACGCTTCTCCGGCTGACACTAAAATTTTGAAAGGGTGCGCTTTTCCCCTCCCCCTTGCGGGGAGGGGTCAGGGGTGGGGTGGTGCAGAAGACACCGTCACGCCCGATCCTGCGCCACCCCCACCTCCAACGCCTCCCCGCACGGGCTACGGGCGACACAGGGTCAAGGCACGCGGCTCATGACGCAGCGCGACAGGCCCCCTCTCCCGCACGGAAGAGGGAACCCGAGCCCCGCCGATCTCACCGGCGCGCTCGCTTAGACCTCAAACCTGTGTCGCCCGTAGTCGCAACGGGGGGAGAGCGCGTTGCGCCGTGCAGCGGGCGATGTCTGAACATCGCAGCCCGCAAAGGAGGAAGCGAAACGCGTGAGGGTCCGCCCATTGCCTGCATCCGGAAGCGCTATATGAACATCCCTGTGCGGCGGATCGGGGAGCGTGACCTGCCTCGACGGCATCGGCACCGCACCATGATCTCACGCGCTCGCGCGAAGAACGCCGTGCGTTCTTGGATCTCGGGATGCGCTTTGCCCAAGACCTGCAGCGGCGGTGGCCGAGCGGTGATCTGTCGAATCGGCGCTGTCTTTTTTACCCAAGCATCGGAACGCTCAGGTATGGCAGCGTTTCGACGCGTCTCGCGGCGCGCATCGATGACGGCGTGTCGAAAAATTCATCCCCGCGGCGCCGTCCTGGTCTCTTTATTCGCCCCGCCGCGTTGTAAGCTGTGTCGATCGCCCTTCGCGAATGCAGGTTCATGAACGAGCACGCCGCGGCGCCGCTTCCGGACCCTCTGCGCAATGCCCTGGCACGCGCCCTGTACGAGTGCGATCGCAGCAGTCACCCTGATCGTCCGGCCTGGGACGATGAGGCCTTAGAAGATGGACTTCCGGGCCAGCGCGAGCGCTATCTCCAGCGCGCCGACGCCCTGGCCGCCGGCCCCCTCGCCCCGCTGCTCGCCGCCGCGGCGGAAGAGGCTGCGCGGGAAGAGGAGCTGCGCGTGCTCCGGCGCCAGCGGATGGCGCCGGAGCGGGAACGGGAGTTGCTCGAGGCCAACAACCGGATGCTGAGCCGCGCAGAGGCCGCCGAAGTGGCCCGGGACGCGGCCGAGGCGGCGCTCGCGCGGATGGGGCGTGAGCGTGACGTCGCGCGGGAGGCCGAGGCGTTCTGGCAGCAATTCGCCTTCGACGCGGACGACCTCGCCACCCGGCGCCTCGTCGAGCAGGCGGAGGTCCGGGCCGCGGCGGAGCGGGACGCGATCCGCGAGCGCTGCCGACGGGAGCGGGCGGAGGCGGCTCTGCGCCTGTTCGCCGATCGGGCGGAGGTCATGCCCAAGGAGGGCTGGGCCTCGGAACTGACGAAGGCCAATCGCGATATCCCGCTCTGGTGGTTCCACGCGGCCCGGGTCGCCCTGGAATCGTCGGGGATCACGGGTGGCGCGGCCGCAGAGGAAACCTGACCCGTCTCAGGCCGCTGCGGGCTGCTTTGCCGTCACCGGCGCCTCGCGGAACAGGGCCGTGCAGCCGGAGCCGCGGTGCATGCTCAGGATCGACGCGCGGTCGATCTCCGGGTGGGTCTTGAGCACGTTCTGTACGCAGGCGAGCACACGCTCGTATTGTGCCGCGTCGAAATTGGGTTCCAGCGGGCTGACCGCGATGTACGTCTCGACCACGAGCACCCGCTCGGCCCGGTCATGGGCGACATCGACGGCGATCCAGGACGATTTGATCAGGCTGGTGCTGGCGAGCATGGGCGTTCCTCCTGCAGCATCGCGTCGTTCGGCCGGCTGCGGATTTTGTCGAAATCATGAACCGCTTCGGCTCAAATGCCAAGGGTGTGCCGCCATCCCGGCGCTGGGTCCGGCAGCGCGCTGGGCCCGGCACCGGGCCGGCTTACCGTGCGTAGCCGGCCACGATTGCGCCAGCCAGAATGGCTCTCGCTTCGGCCAAATGGCATGTGGTATACATATCGTCGGACCCGTAACCCGGGGGTCCGCATGACGGTCTCGCGTTCACGACGGGACTGCGCGTCGGGAGGGAGTGCAGACATGACCCGTTCGAGGATGGGACGAGCCGGCCCAGATACCCCGCGCCGCGCAACGCGCCCCCGGGGAACCCGCAGGCCCTCCGCGCCCGCGGCCTGATCCGCGCCTCCAAATCCCGACGACCGCCCCCAGCTCCGAGACCGATCATGACCAAGGCCCTCGAAGGCGTCCGCATCCTGGACTTCACCCACGTTCAATCCGGCCCGACCTGCACCCAGCTCCTCGCCTGGTTCGGTGCCGACGTGATCAAGGTCGAGCGGCCCGGCGTGGGCGACGCCACGCGCCAGCAGCTCCAGGACCTCCCGGACGTGGACAGCCTCTATTTCACGATGCTGAACCACAACAAGCGCTCGATCACGCTGGATTCGAAGAACCCGAAGGGCAAGGAGGTCCTCTGGCGCCTGATCGCGGAATGCGACGTGCTCGTCGAGAATTTCGCCCCCGGGGCGCTCGCCCGGATGGGCCTGACCTGGGAGAAGATCCACGCGGCCAACCCGCGGATGATCCTGGCCTCCGTCAAGGGTTTCGGGCCCGGCCGCTACGAGGATTGCAAGGTCTACGAGAACGTCGCGCAATGTGCGGGCGGTTCGGCCTCGACCACCGGATTCCGTGACGGCATCCCGATGGTCACCGGCGCGCAGATCGGCGATTCCGGAACCGGGCTGCACCTCGCCCTCGGCATCGTGACCGCCCTCTACCACCGCACCCAGAGCGGCCTCGGCCAGAAGGTCGACTGCGCCATGCAGGACGGCGTGCTCAACCTGTGCCGGGTGAAGCTGCGCGACCAGCAGCGTCTGGAGCATGGCCCGCTGAAGGAATACAGCCAGTTCGGCGAGGGCATCCCGTTCGGCGAGGCGACCCCGCGGGCGGGCAACGATTCCGGCGGCGGCCAGCCCGGCCGCATCCTGCGCTGCAAGGGCTGGGAGCAGGATCCCAACGCCTACATCTACGTGATCACCCAGGCTGCGGTCTGGGAGCCGATCTGCGACATCATCGGCGAGCCCAGCTGGAAGGCCGATCCGAACTACGCGACGCCGAAGGCGCGCCTGCCGCACCTCAACGAGATCTTCACGCGGATCGAGGCGTGGACGATGAAGGTGTCGAAGTTCGAGGCGATGGACACCCTGAACAAGCACGACATCCCCTGCGGGCCGATCCTGTCGATGAAGGAGATCGCCGAGGACGAGGCCCTGCGGAAGACCGGCACCATCGTGGAGGTCGATCACCCGACCCGCGGCAAGTACCTGACGGTGGGCAACCCCATCAAGCTCTCGGCGAGCCCGAGCGACGTGGTGCGCTCGCCGCTGCTCGGCGAGCACACGGAGGAGATCCTGCGCAGCGTGCTCGGCTACTCCGAATCGGAGTTCGACGAGATCGCGAATTCGGGGGCGATCGGGTCGGTCCAGAAGATCGCTGCGGAATGAACTAATCGCCGCCGCCAACGGCTGCGATCGGATATCGCGGTCACCCTGGGCGGCCTGGTCGGGCCGCCCGAAGCGCCGCGTCCCGGATATCGGAACCGGCGCGACGACCTGCTGTTTTGAGTCGCATCGTCCGTCTCCGAGCGCCGATGACCGCATATCGGGACGGGTCTCGCTCCGCTCGGAGTTTCCTCATCTGTCCCCACGGCCCGGGTGGGACGACGCTCAGGAGCTTGCATGCGCATCGCCTTCATCGGTCAGCAGGATTTCGGAAAAGCCGTGCTGGAGGCGTTCTTGAAGCGGGGCGACACGGTGGCCGCCGTCTTCTGCGCGCCGGAGAAACCGGGCGCGAAGCCGGACGTCCTGAAGACCGCGGCGGAGGAGAAGGGGCTCCCGGTCTTCCAGTTCCCCAGCCTGAAGAGTCCCGAGGCCGAGGCGGCGATGCGCGGCCTCGACACCGATATCGGCATCATGGCTTATGTCCTGCAGTTCGCGCCCCAGAGCTTCGTCAGCATCCCGAAGCACGGCACGATCCAGTATCATCCGAGCCTGCTGCCGCGCTATCGCGGGCCGTCGTCGATCAACTGGCCGATCGCCCGGGGCGATGTCCAGACGGGCCTCACGATCTTCCGGCCGACGGACGGGCTCGATGAGGGGCCGGTGATCCTCCAGAAGACCTGCCCCATCGGCGCAGACGCGACGTTGGGCGAGGTCTATTTCGATGCCCTCTTCCCGATGGGGGTGGACGCGATGCTCGAAGCGGCCGACCTCGTCGTGGCCGGCCAGCACATCGAGGTCGATCAGGATGAGGACGCGGCGACCTACGAGGGCTGGTTCCGCGCCGCCGAGGCCGAGATTCATTGGTCGGCCCATGCCGAGCAGATCTACAACCTGATCCGCGCGGCCAACCCCGCCCCCGGGGCCTGGACCACCCTCGATGGCCGGAAGCTCCAGATCTTCGATGCCTGCCTGCACCCGGTACGGCGGCTGGCCGACGTGAAGGGCAAGCCCGGCGAGGTGATCGCCGTCGATGAGGACGGGTTCAGCGTCTGCGCGCAGGGCGGCCGGATCGCGATCCGCAAGGTCAAGGCGGAGGGCGGCAAGAAGGTCTCGGCCGCCGAGTATGCCAAGGAGACGGGGCTCGCAGTCGGTCAGACGCTCGGCCGCTGAGGCGGCCGAGGGCTCTCAACCGCGGTCCCGATCCGGTCCGGCGGCATTCAGCCCATAGCCGCGAAAGCGTTCGACCGTTGTGCCGATCTCGTGATCGGACAGGATCGTCGGCGTGCCGACCTGAAGCGCCACCGCGTATTGGTGGCAGAGCGTCTCCAACTCGACGGCGAGCCAGAGGGCCTTCTCCAGGTTCGCCCCCGCGGCGATCATGCCGTGATTGGCCAGGAGGCAGACTGTGCGGTCGGCGAGCGCAGCGAGCGCGAGATCCGACAGCTCCGCGGTACCGTAGGGCGCATAGGGGGCGCAACGCACGTTCGGCCCCCCGAAGACCGCGATCATGTAGTGGACCGCCGGGATCTCCCTTCGGCACAGGGCGAAGGCCGTGCAGTAGACCGGATGTGCATGGACGACGGCGCCGCAATCCCGCCGGGACGCGAGGATGTCGCGATGGAAGCGCCATTCCGATGAGGGCTTCTGATCCGGCGGGTGCGTGCCGTCGAGGGCCATGGAGACCACGTCGTCCGGCCCCATCCGCGCCGTGGGCAGGCCCGAGGGCGTGATCAGCAGGCCGTCGCGGAAGCGCACCGAGACGTTGCCGGAGGTGCCGCGGTTCAACCCCTGCGCGTCGAGATCCCGCGCCGCCGCCACGACGCTCTCCCGCGCGCTGCGCTCGTCCCTGTCCATGACCGATCTCCGGAAGGCCCGGCTCCGGGTAGGCGCAAAAGCCCGACGCCGTAAAGGCGCCGGGCTCTCCGGTGCGCGCGCGGCGGGTTACTGGGCCAGCGCCGGGGCGAGGCTGGTGTCACGCTTCCCGGTGTAGGCCGCGCGCATCGGCTTCAGCACGAAGAGCGCCAGCAGGGCCGCCAGGATGTTGAGCGCGGCGGCCGCCAGGAACACCGTGTGCCAGCTTCCGGTCATGGTCGTGAGCACGCTGGTATACGGGACGATGAGCGCCGCCGTGCCCTTGGCGGTGTAGAGCAGGCCGGCGTTGGTGGCCGCGTATTTCGACCCGAAGGTGTCGCCGCAGGTGGCGGGGAACAGCGAGTAGATCTCGCCCCAGGCGAAGAACACGAGGCCGGTCAGCAGCACGAAGGCGATCGGGTTCTGGCCGAGCTGGCTGAGCGCGTAGATGCCGAGCCCCTCGATGGCGAAGGCGACGAACATCGTGTTCTCGCGCCCGATATGGTCCGAGACCCAGCCGAAGAACGGCCGCGTGACGCCGTTGAGTACCCGGTCGAGGGTCGCCGCGAAGGTCAGCGCCGGCAGCGTGATCCCGAGCAGCGAGACCGGCACGTCGGCGATCTTGAAGTCCTTTGCGATGGGGCCGAGCTGCGCGGTCGCCATCAGGCCGCCGGCGGCCATCATGACGAACATGGCGTACATCACCCAGAAGATCGGCGTGCGCACCATCTCGGAGGGCTTGAAGTCGCGCTTCGACTGGCTGACCCGGGCGACCTCCGGGACCTGACCCTTGGCCGGCGCCCGCAGGAACAGCGCGATCAGCATGACGATGACGCCCTGCCCGATGCCGAAGGCGAAGAACGCGGCCTCGTAGCCCTGGGCTTTGATCATCGCCTGGATCGGCACGACGGTCAGCGCCGAGCCGGCGCCGAAGCCCATCGCGGTGATGCCGGCGGCGAGGCCGCGGCGGTCCGGGAACCACTTCAGCGAGTTGCCCACGCAGGTCCCGTAGACCGCGCCGGCCCCGGTCCCGCCGATGGCGGCGGCGATGTAGAGCATGGTGAGGGTGTCGGCGTAGGCGTTCATCACCCAAGCGACGCCGCAGAGCAGCCCGCCGAACAGGGTGACGATGCGCGGGCCGTACTTGTCGACGAACCAGCCCTCGATCGGGACCAGCCACGTCTCCGTGACCACGAACAGCGTGAAGGCGACCTGGATCGCCGCCCGGTCCCAGCCGTGGCGCTCCTGCATTGGATTGACGAAGAAGGTCCAGCCGTACTGCATGTTGGCGATCATGCACATGCAGACGACGCCGAAGGCGAGTTGCAGCCAGCGGCCGCGCCCCACGGGTCTGCGGATCTCGGACATTCGCTTCCCTCCCAGCCAGTTTTATTGTTGTCGATGATCTTGTGCGGTCTGTATGCCCCGCCATGCTACGCAGCGGCAGAGCAAAGCGACCGCCGTGCGTTGAAAAATTCTTGCGTCACCGTAAAATTAAGTCTTCCGGTCCGAAGTCGTGCTGCTCGAACGACTTCGACAACAATTGGTCGACGGTATGCCAGCAGAATGGTGCTTATATTGCGGGTTCGTGTCAATCGGACTTGCAGAAAAATACATGGTCCCGGCTCGGGATTAAGGAGGCGGTTCGGGACGTGAGGCCAGACATGGCCCGGCGGCGGTGTCTTGCGACTATGTGCGCTCCGGGCGTCACGTCCCCGTCAGAGGTCTGTGGGCGTGGTCCGAGCTCGACTAGGATCCGGATAAGGTTTGCGTTAGTCCACAGAGGCGCGCACGACTGAGAATGCGTGCGGTACATCATGCATGTGAGCCGCCGGACCAGGGATGTCGAACTCCGAACCGCTGAGCGTGAAGCCGATCGTTGCCAGTTCAAGTCTCCGGACCTTGGCCTATGAGGCACTCAAGACGGCCATCACCAACATGGACATCTATGGGCGGCCGGACGAGGTGCGGCTCGACGAGCGCAAGCTCTCGCAAGATCTGGGCGTCAGCCGCACACCGGTGCGCGAGGCGCTGACGGTTCTCGAGCAGGAGGGCTTCGTCCGCTCGGAGGCGCGGCGCGGCGTGTTCGTGATCAAGAAGAACAAGCGCGAGATCGTCGGCATGATCCACGCCTGGACGGCGCTGGAGAGCATGGCGGCCCGGCTGGCCTGTACCGGAGCCACGGATGCGCAGTTGCGGTCCCTGCGGGATTCGTTCCCGGAGTTTTACGAAGGCCAACCGTCCGAACACATCGACGAATACTCGGATGCCAACATCCGCTTCCACCAGCGGATCATCGCGCTCGGCCATTGCGAGGCGATCGCCGACCTCACGAGCAATCTCCTGATGCATGTCCGCGGCATCCGCAGCACGGCGCTGCGCCAGGGCGATCGGGCGGAGCGGTCGATCCGCGAGCACGTGGCCATCATCGCTGCGCTCGAAGCCCGGGATGCCGATCTGGCCGAGCGGCTCGTGCGCGAGCACGGGCTCGGCCTCGCCCAGCACGTCGACACCTACGGCGATTACCTCGACTGATCGCAGCTGGACTGCCCCCTCGGGGAGCGCCGAGCGCATCCGCATGCCGCCCGGTTATGGAAAGCGGTCGCGCCTGAACGGGGCTGTGTCGCGGGCGATGCTGCGATCCGAGGAATTTCGCCGGGGCATCGGCCGACCGCACCGCAGCATGTCGGCAAGATCTGCGCGGTCCGCGACCTTGGCGCTCTGTACCCCGCGCCCGTCCAACGACATCGCGAACCGGTGTTTTGAGCCCTGACGTTGCGTCATGCACCGGCGGCATAGTCGGCATTCCGTATCTGGTATACCAGGTTGCGAAGCGGCATGACATCTACCGCATCGCAACATACGGCCTGTCCCGCCGCTTCGGAGTGCCCCCCATGATCGCCAGCTTCGCTCTGATCTTCGTCGCGTTCGCGGCCTGCCAGGCCGTCCTCACCGTCAAGTTCGCGGATTTCGTGAGCCCGGCCGGCGATTCGGATCGCGCCGCCGCCGCGCCCGCGCGCGCCGTGGGCAGCGCCAGACTCGCCTGACATCGATTGCTCGGATCGCGCTGACTGCTTAGGGTTAACACTTTCCTCGGAACTTCCCGTTAGGGTCAACGCATCGTTGACCAAGCGGGCGGGGAGCAACCGTGTTGGCCCTCGGCGCGACAGATGGAACATTGAACCAGCCGTTCGTCCTGCTGATCTCCGATCGGCCGACGGAGCGGGCGGCGCTGGAGCGGGCCATC
The DNA here is from genome assembly GCF_022829585.1 of Methylobacterium sp. J-026. Taxonomy (GTDB): domain Bacteria; phylum Pseudomonadota; class Alphaproteobacteria; order Rhizobiales; family Beijerinckiaceae; genus Methylobacterium. The sequence goes on along the minus strand of NZ_JAKSYC010000069.1, from coordinate 89,865 downwards.
GCGCTGGTGATGGATTGCCGCGCCCTCGCGCCCCAGGCCGCGATCCCGACCGCGCGGCCTCACCTCATCCTCCTCGACGTGCCGCCGGACCGGGCCGCCGCGCTCGAACCGGCCCTCACCTTCCCGCGGCCGCCGGTGCCGCGTCTGGTCCTGGCCCGCGGCGCAGGTCCGATGCCGCCCGCCCCGCATCTGCGTCAGATTCCCGCCGCCGCTCCGCGCCAGATCGTCCTGGCGAACGCCTTCGCCATGATCGAGGAGGCGACGCGATCGGTGGCGACGCGTGAGCGACGATTGCTGGAGCAGGTGACCGGCGCCACCGCGATCGTGACCGAACTGTTCGACAGCGCCGCCCTCGGGGCCGGGCTCCAGCGGGCCGATGTCGAACGGGGGACCGAACTGGTGCTCGCCGCCGTGTCGGAAGCGGGTATCGGCGCTTGGCTCGACGCGGTCTGGCGCCACGATATCGGCGTGTATCAGCACACGCTCGGTGTCGCCGGCCACGCCGCGACCTTCGGATCGCAGATCGGCCTGAGCCGCGGCGATCTCAGTCGGCTCGTTCGCGCCGCCCTGCTGCACGACATCGGCAAGTCGCGGATCCCGGTCGAGATCCTCAACAAGCCGGGGCCGCTCGATCCCGAGGAATTGCGGCTGATGCAGCGCCATCCCGATATCGGCGCCGCCTTGCTGCTGGCGCAGGGGGAGTTCGAGGGCGCGGTGATCGACGTGGTGCGCCACCATCACGAGCGGCTCGACGGCAAGGGATACCCGGACCGCCTCGCGGGCGCGGCCGTCACCGACCTCGTCCGGATCGTCAGCATCTGCGACGTGTTCTCGGCCCTGACCGAGCGCCGCACCTATCGGCAGCCCGCCACCGCCGCGGAGGCCCTGGCCATCATGGTCGAGAGCCATGGCCATCTCGACACCGATCTCCTGCGCGCCTTCGCGCCGGCGATGCTCGGGGGCAACGCCCTGGCGGCCTGACCGCAGCGGGCGTGGCGCCGCGGCCACGACCGTGGCCAACGGACCGCGCCCCTCCGAGCCCGCCGCGCTTTCGCCGCAAGGCGGCCGGAGGGAGGCTGGCGATTTCCTCGAACCCGCTGTCCGGACCGTGCCGATCCTCACCCGCACCCTCGCCGCCGCCTTGCTGCTCGCCCTCGCCGGATGCGGCGGCCTGTCCTTCACCCCCGAGCCGAGCGTCGAGAACGCGACGCAGACCACGGTTCTGGACGAGGTCGCGGCTGCGGCGGCGATCTCGGCCTACCGCGTCCAGCACGGCTTGAGCCCGGTGATCGTCGATCCGACCCTGGTCAAGGCGGCGGCCTTCCAGGCGGGCAACAATGCCCGCAACGGGCAGCTCAGCCACGAGATCGGAGGCAGCTTCACGTCGCGCATGGCGTCGGCGGGTCTGGCGAAGTCCTATGCGGCCGAGAATCTCAGCGCCGGCTCCGAGACCCTGGAGCAGGTGCTCGCCCGGTGGAAGGCCAGCCCCGAGCACAACAGGAACATGCTGATCCCGCAGATCCGCCGGATCGGCATCGCCCGGGTGGACGCCCCCGGCACCCGATACAAGCGGTTCTGGGCGCTGGTGATGGCCGGCGCCTGAGGCCGATCAGGGATCTGCAAGCGCCAGATCCACGATCCGCAGCTGCGCCCGTTCGGCACCGCGCCAACGGTCGCACGACAGGGTACCGGCGACGTGCATCTCGCGCCCGATCCCGTTCAGCAGGGCGAGGCCGAGGGGCCGCTCCGCGGCCCGGAAGCAGATCGCCCCCACGGCCTGCCCATCGCGGCTGCGCAGGCGCGCCCGGACGTGGCTCGACCCGACCAAGGCCGCATCGACGAGCCGGTGCCGTCCGAGGGCGAAGACCGGCTCCGGCGCGCCCTGTCCGAACGGGCCGGCCCGCTGGAGCAGCCGGACGGTCTCGGCCGTGGCGCCGCCGGCGCTGAGTCCGCCGTCGATCAGCAGGGCCTCCGCCGACCGTGCCAGGGCGATGCTGGCCCCGAGGAGGGCGGTGAGATGCGCCTCGAAGCGCGGGATGTCGTCGGCCCGCAGGGTCACGCCCGCCGCCATGGCGTGCCCGCCGCCCTTGCTGGCGATCCGGGCCTCCACGCAGGCGCGCACCGCGAGGCCGAGATCCGCCCCGGGGATCGAACGGCCCGAGCCGGTGGCGCTGCCGTCCGGACGGATCGCGAAGGCGAAGGCCGGCCGGTTGAAACGGTCCTTCAGCCGCGATGCAATCAGGCCGACGATGCCCGGGTGCCATGCCGCGTTCGCCGCGACCAGCACGGCCCGGGCGGGATCGCGGGTCACCGCGTGGTCCATCTCGGCCTCGGCCTCCATCACGGCCTGCGCTTCGATGGCCTGACGCTCGCGGTTCAAGTGATCGAGATCGGCGGCGATACGGGTGGCCTCGTGCGGATCGGCCGTGGTCAGCAGCCGGGCGCCGAGGGCCGCATCGCCGATGCGACCACCGGCATTGATGCGCGGCCCGAGCACGAAGCCGAGATGCCACGCCTCGGGCGGCTCACTGAGCGAGGCGGCGTCGAGGAGCGCCGCCAGGCCGGTCCGGCCGCGATGGCGCATCACCGTCAGCCCCTGGGTCACGAAGGCCCGGTTGAGGCCGGTGAGCGGCACCACGTCGGCGACGGTGGCGAGGGCCACGAGGTCGAGGGCATCGGTCAGGACCGGCTCGGGGCGGTCCGGTCCGAAGAATCCCTCCTGCCGCAGGGCGCGGCTGAGGGCGACGAGGGTCAGGAACACGACACCGGCCGCGCAGAGATGGCCGAGGCCCGAGAGATCGTCGAGGCGGTTCGGATTCACCACGGCGCGGGCCGGGGGCAGCACCTCGGCGGCGGCGTGGTGATCGAGGACGATCACGTCGAGGCCCGATTTCTCGGCCTCCTCCAGGGGGCCGTGGCCGCTGGTCCCGCAATCGACGCAGACCAGCAGGGTCGCGCCGTCCGCCGCGAGCGCGGTGATCGCCGCGATGTTGGGACCGTAACCCTCGGTGATCCGGTCCGGGATGTGGATCGGCACCTGAAGGCCGAGGCTGCGGAGATAGCCGGCCAGGAGGGCGGCGCTCGCGGCACCGTCGACGTCGTAATCGCCGAACACCGCCACGGTCTCCCGCCGCCGCACGGCGCGCATGAGGCGGCGGACGGCCGCATCCATGTCGAGCAGCGTGTCGGGATCCGGCATCAGGTCGCGCAGGCGCGGCGCGAGGTGACGCGCGGCGTCCTCCGGGGCCACGCCCCGGCCGGCGAGGACGCGGGCGAGCAGCTCCGGCAGCCCGTGGGCCTGCACCATCTTGGCGATGTGGTTCTGGACGGCCGCGCCGCCGCAACGCTCCTGCCAGCGTCGGCCGGTCACGGAGGCGGCGACACCCAGGAAGGGCGGCGGATCGGCGAGGAGCGCGGCGCAGGACACGGGGCCATCCTACACGGGCCGGATCACGGAATCCCGGGCCTGGCCGCAACAGCCGGCTGCGCCGAGACGACCAATCCCTGAAACGAGACGGGGCGGGCATCGCTGCCCGCCCCGGCCGACCGCGCGCGGGTCGGTGCTTCAGAGTGCCTTGAGGATGTTGTCGACGACCTTCTTGGCGTCGCCGAACAGCATCATCGTGTTGTCGCGGAAGAACACCTCGTTCTCGACGCCCGCGTAGCCGGAGCCCATGCCGCGCTTGATGAACAGCACGGTCTTGGCCTTCTCCACGTCGAGGATCGGCATGCCGTAGATCGGCGAGGCCTTGTCGGTCTTGGCCGCCGGGTTGGTGACGTCGTTGGCGCCGATCACGAAGGCGACGTCCGCCTGCGGGAACTCGCCGTTGATGTCCTCGAGTTCGAACACCTCGTCGTAGGGCACGTTGGCCTCCGCGAGGAGCACGTTCATGTGGCCCGGCATGCGGCCCGCCACCGGGTGGATGGCGTATTTCACGTCGACGCCCTCCTTCTTCAGCATGTCGGCCATCTCGCGGAGCGAATGCTGCGCCTGGGCGACCGCCATGCCGTAGCCCGGGACGATGATGACCCGCTCGGCGTTCTTCATAATGTAGGCGGCATCGTCCGACGAACCCTGCTTCACGGGCCGCGTCTCGACCTGCCCGCCGGCGGCGGACGCCGCGGCATCGCCGCCGAAGCCGCCGAGGATGACCGAGATGAACGACCGGTTCATCGCGTGGCACATGATGTAGGACAGGATCGCGCCCGAGGAGCCCACCAGCGAGCCGGTAATGATCAGCGCGAGATTGCCCAGGGTGAAGCCGATCCCCGCCGCGGCCCAGCCCGAGTAGGAGTTGAGCATCGACACGACCACCGGCATGTCGGCGCCGCCGATCGGGATGATGATCAGGCCGCCGAGAACCAGCGCGACGATGACGATCAGCCAGAACAGGGCCTTCGACTCGGTGCCGATGAACAGGGCGATCAGCAGCACGAGGCCGGCGGCCAGCAGCGCGTTGATGAGATGGCGCTGGGGTAGCATGATCGGCTTGCCGGACATCCGCCCGTCGAGCTTGGCGAAGGCGATCACCGAGCCGGTGAAGGTGATGGCGCCGATGGCGACGCCGAGCCCCATCTCGAACAGCGACTGCTTGTGGAAGTGGCCGTTCTCGATGATGCCGAACGCCTGTGGCGCGTAGAGGGCACCCGCCGCCACGAACACCGCCGCGAGGCCGACCAGCGAGTGGAAGGCCGCCACCAGCTGCGGCATGGCGGTCATCGGCACGCGCTTGGCGATCACGGCGCCGGCGCCGCCGCCGATGCCGAGACCCAGCAGAACCAGGATCCAGGCGCCGAACCCGGCCGGCGGATGGCCGACCAGGGTGGTCAGGATCGCCAGCCCCATGCCGATCATGCCGTACAGGTTGCCCTGCCGGGAGGTGGTGGGGTGCGAGAGCCCCCGCAGCGCCATGATGAACAGGACGCCGGCGACGATATACAGAAGGGAAGAGACGTTCTCTGACACCGGCTCAGCCCTTCTTCTTGTACATGCCGAGCATGCGCTGCGTGACCAGGAAGCCGCCGAAGATGTTCACGCTGGCCAGCACGATGCCGATGAAGCCGAAGAACCGGGCGAAGCCGGTGCCCTTCTCGATCAGCGGGACGCCGACCGCGAGGATCGCACCGACGATGATCACCGAGGAGATCGCGTTGGTGACCGACATCAGCGGGGTGTGGAGGGCCGGGGTCACCGACCAGACCACGTAGTAGCCGACGAAGATCGCCAGCACGAAGATCGCCAGACGGAACACCGTGGGGTCGACGGCACCGCCGGTGGCGGCACTGAGGCCGTGGCCCATGCCGTCGGCGATGGCCTGGGCCTGATCGGCGGCGTTGCGCGCCACGTCGGCGGCGGCGCGGGCGGCGTCGGCCAGCACGCGGGCCTGATCGGTCGCCTGATCGGGAGGGATGATGACGGTTGCCATTCTGCTACTCCTCTCGACGGGGGATCACTGCGCGCCCGCCGGGGCGGCCGTGCCGGACGCCTTGTTGGCCTCCGACTTGGACAGGCCCACGGACGCGGCTTCCGACGCGGCGCCGTCGCTCTTGGACTGGAAGGATGCGTGGGTGACCGAGCCATCCCGGGTCAGGTTCGTGGCCTTGACCAGCTCGTCGTCCCACTTGATGGCCAGCGCCTTCGACTCCTTGTCGATCAGGGTCTCGACGAAGGCGTAGAGGTTGCGCGCGTAGAGGCTGGACGCGGTGGCGGCGAGCCGGCCCGCCACGTTGACGTGGCCGACGATCTTCACGCCGCGCTCGTTGGTGACGACTTCGCCCGCCTTGGCGCCGGCGACGTTTCCGCCGCGCTCGACTGCGAGGTCGACCAGGACCGAGCCCGGCTTCATGGACGCCACCATCTCCTCGGAGACGAGCTTCGGCGCCGGGCGGCCGGGGATCAGCGCCGTGGTGATGACGATGTCCTGCTTGGCGATGTGACCCTTCACCAGCTCGGCCTGCTTGGCCTGATAGCCGGCCGACATCTCCTTGGCATAGCCGCCCTTGGTCTCGGCCTGCTTGAACTCGTCGTCCTCCACCGCGACGAACTTCGCGCCGAGGGACTCGACCTGCTCCTTGGTGGCCGGGCGCACGTCGGTGGCGGTCACGATGGCGCCGAGGCGGCGCGCGGTGGCGATGGCCTGGAGACCCGCGACGCCCACGCCCATCACGAAGACGCGGGCCGCCGGGACCGTCCCGGCGGCGGTCATCATCATCGGCATGGCGCGGCCGTACTCGGCGGCACCATCCACGACCGCGCGGTAGCCGGCGAGGTTCGCCTGCGAGGACAGCACGTCCATGACCTGCGCGCGGGTGATGCGGGGCATCAACTCCATGGCGAAGCCGGCCACGCCGGCATCGGCCATCGCCTTGAGGGCGTCCTCGTTGCCGTAGGGGTCCATGATCGCCACCACGGTGGCGCCGTGCTTGAACAGCGGCAGCTCTTCTGCGCTCGGGCGCCGGACCTTGAGGACGAGATCGGCGTCGCGCGCGGCGTCTGCGGCGCTGCCGGCCACCTCGGCGCCGGCCGCCTCGTACTCACCATCGAGAAAACCGGCTTTCATGCCGGCGCCGGACTGCACCACCACGTCGGCACCGAGGGCCTTGAACTTCTTGACGGTCTCCGGAACCGCGGCCACGCGCGGTTCCGCGGAGTCCGTCTCGGACAGCACAGCGATGCGCATGCGAGGTTTCCCCTGGATAAGCTCGGCCCTTCGAATGCGCGAACCGACGCGGCTTTTCGAGACTGGGACCGGCGATGAAATAATGAAACCGCGTTGAATGTAACTTGTGGCCAATCGAATCGAGAGCCACGCGTTAGCGCCCCGGGCCGATCACCGGGCGTGCAGCCCGTCGGCGGGAGGCGGCCGGGGCCGCCCCGGCGGATTCAGGCGAAGAACAGGTACAGCAGGAGCAGGATTGCGACGACGAGCGGGCCGCGCCAGCCGACGGCGGGCGCCAGGGCCCCAACGGCGCCGGCCGCGCCCGCGAGGATCACCCCGAGGATCGCCAGCAGCCACGCCTCACGGATCCCGCCGATGGCGAGGGCCAGAACCCAGCAGATCACGACGCCGGTGGCGATCTCGACGAAGCGGACGAAGCCGCGATAGGTCTGCTCGTGGGTCTTCGCGTCCATCGCCGGGCTGTAGGTGTGCCCGGCCACCGTCTCACTCTCGGCCATCGTGCGCTCGTGTCCCTAGACGCGACTTCTTGCGGTCACGGTGGGATGTAGCTCAAGCGTTTATCTGCCGCAATCGGACGCCCGCAATTGATCACGCCCCAATCGGCTGCCGAGCCGTTCAAGCGGGCGTGGCCAACCCCGCCGCGGTGAGGGCGCGGCCCTGGCGCTTCGCCAGTTCGTCCAGGGAGAAATGCTCGATCTCCGCCTCGAACAGCCGGTGGTAGTTCAGCTCCGAGCGCAGGTGGAGGAACACGGCGCCAAGCCCCACCGCCGCGCGATCCATGAACACAAATTCCTGAGGCACCGTCACCGGCCCCCGTTCCTTGAGGGCCTGATGCACCTGGAAGGCCTGGTGGCGGCCGTAATCCCCCGGCTTCACCCCGTCTGCGACGGTGCGGGTCCGATCCTCCAGGAGCGGGCCGTAGATGAACCGCGCCCAGATGTTCAGGATGTCGATCTTCTCCTTGTCGAGGGCCTTGAAGCCCCAGACCTCGTAGGCATGGACGATGCGGGCCGAATCGCCCTCGAGGAGGCCGCGGTAGAGGTCCACGACGCCGCCGACGAAGCGAGGATGGAAGATCCGCACGCAGCCGTAATCGAGCAGGTTGATGCCGGCCGCCTCCCCGCCCTCGGAGAAGACCGTGTAATTGCCGAGATGCGGATCGCCGTGGATCACGGCGGCCCGGCTGAACGGATGCCACCACGCCTTGAACATCGCCTGCGCGATGCGGTTGCGGATCTCGACCGGCTCCTCGGCGAAGCCCAGGATCTTGTCGCCGTCGAGCCAGCCGAGGGTCAGCAGGCGCTTGGTGGACAGGTCCGGGAAGACGCTGGGGACGCGCACCGCCGCGATGTCCTTGAGCACGGCGCCGTACAGGGTGGCGTGCTTGGCCTCCCGCTCGTAATCGAGCTCCTCGCGTACCCGGGCCCCAATCTCCTTGGCGATCTCGCGCGTATCGAGCCAGGAATTCATCCGGCGGTGGAGGGCGAACGCCACCTCCAGTTGCTTGAGGTCGGCCTCGACGGCCGATTGCATGTCCGGATATTGGAGCTTGCAGGCGAGCCGTGTTCCATCCTGTCCGGTGGCGCGATGGACCTGACCGAGGGAGGCCGCGGCGGCGGGCTTCAGGTCGAAACTGCCGAACCGCTGCTGCCATCCGGCGCCCAGCTCGGACTGCATCCGGCGCTTCACGAAGGCCGCGCCCATGGGCGGCGCGTCGGCCTGGAGCTTCTGGAGTTCGGCGGCGTATTCGGGGGGCAGCAGGTCCGGGACGGTGGCCAGGAGCTGGGCCACCTTCATGATCGGGCCCTTCAGCCCGCCGAGCGCCTGGGCGAGCGCCGCGGCGTTGGTGGTGCCCTCCTTGCCGAACAGCCGCGACATGGCCATCCGCGCGGCGACACCGCCGACATTGGCGCCGACGCTGGCGTAACGCCCGGCGCGGGCGGAGAAGCGGTTGGCTTCGCGATCGGTCTCGGCCATTGTCCAGGATCTTCCTCGGTGCTGACGAGGACATAAGTCGTTCCGCACCGCGCACCAGACGGTAGGGGCGCTGCGCCGCGGCGGCTCAGGGCGCCGGCCCGTTGTCGCGGATCCAGCGGGCGAGGCCGGAATCGTCGATCGCGTCGGCCGCGAGGCCGCGTATCGTCACCGCGGCCTCGGCCTCGTCGGCGACGACGTCGTTGAGGCCCGGGACCGTGATGAGCCCCGGCAGGGCAGCCCCCTGTTGTGGTCGACGAACGGGTGGGTCTGGGCGATGCCGAACGCGTAAGCCGCGGCGCGTTCGATATCGGCGCCATCCTCGACATGGGCAACGCGGTTGATCGGCCGTCCCAGCGCCGATTCGAGCGCCCCCTCGTCACGTATGCCAGTGGGCCCGCCGAACTGCTTCCGGTGCAGCCCGTGGAACGCCGTGACGAGTTCGCCCGTGAGCCGGATGATCTCGCGATCGGTGGTCATCTCGCGAGTTCTGGCAGGGCGTTCCGATAGGTTTTTGTGGCCTTCTCCGCGACCTTCATGCCTTTCTCGAAGGCGGGGCCGTGGGACGACGGCCTGACGGAGCCGTCGGCGTCCTCGGTGACGCAGCGCCAATCGTCCTGAGCCAGATTCAGGCGGCTGACGAAATCCTTCGGCAGGATCAGGCCGGTCGAGTTCCCGACGCGCCTGACCTCGAGCGTCAGGGTGATCTCCGCGGTGTCATACGGCGCGTATGACGCCGCGGAGCCTGGGCAGCAGGTGGTTGGCTAGGCGTAGCCCTCCATCCCCTCCAGCTCGACGATCATCCCTTCGATCATCCCGAGGCCGATCTGCCAGAAGCCCGGATCCTTGGCGTCGAGGCCGAAGGGGGCGAGCAATTCGCCGTAGGGCTTCGAGCCGCCGGCCGCGAGCAGGGCGAAATAGCGCTCCACGAAGCCCTCCTCGGCCTGGGCGTAGACCCCGTAGAGGGAGTTCACGAGGCAATCGCCGAACGCGTAGGCGTAGACGTAGAACGGCGAGTGGATGAAGTGCGGGATGTAGGCCCAGAACGGCTCGTAACCCGCATCCAGCGCGATGGCCGGTCCGAGTGATTCCGCCTGGACCGAGAGCCACAGGGCGTTGATCTGATCCATGGTCAGCTCGCCCTTGGCGCGGGCCAGATGCACCTTCCGCTCGAACGAGTAGAACGCGATCTGGCGCACCACGGTGTTGATCATGTCCTCGACCTTGGCGGCGAGCATGGCCCGGCGCTGGGTCGGATCGGTGGTCGCCGCCAGCAGCTTGCGGAAGGTCAGCATCTCGCCGAACACGCTGGCGGTCTCGGCGAGCGTCAGCGGGGTCGGCGCCATCAGGGCGCCGTTGGGCCCGGCCAGCACCTGATGGACGCCGTGGCCGAGCTCGTGGGCGAGGGTCATCACGTCCCGGGGCTTACCCTGGTAGTTGACCAGCACGTAGGGGTGGACGGAGGGCACCGTCGGGTGCGCGAAGGCGCCGGGCGCCTTGCCGGGGCGGGTCGGCGCGTCGATCCAGCGCTCGTCGAAGAAGCGCCGGGCGATCCCGGCCATCTTCGGCGAGAAGGCGTCGTAGGCGGAGAGCACCGTGTCGCGGGCCTCCGTCCACGGGATCGTGCGCTGCTCGACCTTCGGCAACGGCGCGTTGCGGTCCCAGTAGGGCAGCGTCTCCTGCCCGAACCACTTGGCCTTCAACTTGTAATAGCGGTGCGACAGGCGCGGATAGGCCGCCCGCACGGCGTCCACCAGCGCCTCGACCACTTCCGGCTCGACCCGGTTGGCGAGATGGCGCGCCTCGGCCACGTCCTTGAAGCCGCGCCAGCGGTCGGAGATCTCCTTGTCCTTCGCCAGGGTGTTGGTGATCAGCGTGAACACCCGCAGGTTCCCGCGCAGCACCGTGCTGATCGTCTCGGCGGCCTCCTTGCGGACGGCGCCGTCCGGATCCTGAAGCTTGTTGAGGGTCGGCTCCAGCGGCATCTCCTCGCCCTGGACCGTGAAGCGCAGGGCGGCGATCGTCTCGTTGAACAGCCGGTCCCAGGCGGCGTTCGACGTGACCGACTTCTCGAGGAACAGCTTCTCGGTCCGGTCGTCGAGCTGGTGCGGCTTCTCCCGGCGGAGATCCTCGATCCAGGGCGCGTATTGGGCGAGCGGTCCCTCGGCCATCGCGGCGTTCATCACCGCGTCCTCGACCCGGTTCAGTTCGAGGGCGAAGAACAGCAGGTCGGCCGAGGCGTTGGTCAGGCGCTCGCGGGTGTCGCCGTAGAACTTGGCCCGGGCCTCGTCGGTGGTGTCGCCGGAATAGACCAGCCCGGCGAAGGACATCAGCTTGCCGAGCAGGTCCTCGATCCGCTCGTAGGCGCGCACCGCCTCGGCGAGGCGCCCGGATGCGTCCGGCCCGGCGGCCATCTCCGCGATGCTTCCGGCATAGCTCTCCGAGAAGCGGCGGCACTCCTCCTCGGCGCGGGTCATGTCGGCGGAGAACTCCGGCGCGTCGAGGCCGGAATAGAGGTCGGACAGGTCCCATTCCGGGAGATGGCCGAGGTCGGCGGCCTTCGCGGCGGCGCGGGCAGCGCTCACACCCTCGGGCAGACGGACGTTCACCGGCGCGGCGGTGTGGCTCGGCATCATAGCGTGCGTTCCTTCAAACGGGCGTGGCTCCCTACCCTGATATCGAGTGGGCCGCCACGCGTTCAACGCGGCGGGTTGGCGGGGCCCTCCGCCGACCCCCGGGGGAGCCGGGCAAACGTCGTTAAGCGCCACTTTACGTCTCTCGGTCACCCTGCGGATCGAAACGGAACACGTGCCGAATCGGAATCTGCGCCCGGGATCGATCCCGGGCTGCCGGCCCGAGCCTCGCGCCGGTCAGGGAGCCGCCATGTCCACCACCGTGCTCATCGTGGACGACGATCCGGTCCAGCGGCGCCTCGCCGAGGCGGCGGTGCGCCGGTTCGGCTTCGAGGCCCGGGTCGCCGAGACCGGGGCGGACGCGCTCGCCCTGCTCAAGACCGAGGGCGCGGACGTGGTCCTGCTCGATCTCGTGATGCCGGGGCTCGACGGGCTCGGCGTGCTGGCCGAGATGCGCAAGGGTGGCCTCGCAACACCGGTCATCGTGCAGACCTCCAACGGCTCCATCGACGCCGTGGTCACCGCCATGCGGGCCGGCGCGGTCGATTTCGTGGTCAAGCCCGCGGGCGCGGAGCGGCTGCAGGTCTCGATCAAGAACGCCCTGCGGGTCGACACGCTGGAGGAGGAGGTGCGCCGCATGCGCCGTCGCGCCTCCGGGGCGCTGACCTTCAAGGATCTCACCTCGAAGAGCCCCGACATGGAGCGGGTCATCCGCCTCGCCGAGCGTGCGGCGAAGTCGAACATTCCGGTGCTGATCGAGGGCGAATCCGGCGTCGGCAAGGAGGTTCTGGCCCGGGCGATCCAGGGCTCGGGGGACCGGCGCGGCAAAGCGTTCGTCACGGTCAATTGCGGCGCGATCCCGGAAAACCTCGTGGAATCGACCCTGTTCGGCCACGAGAAGGGGGCGTTCACGGGCGCCACCGAGAAGCATGCCGGCAAGTTCGTGGAGGCCTCGGGGGGGACCCTGTTCCTGGACGAGATCGGGGAATTGCCCCTCGACGCCCAGGTGAAGCTGCTGCGCGCGCTCCAGGAGGGCGAGGTCGATCCGGTCGGCGGCAAGCGCGCGGTGCGGGTCGACATCCGCCTCGTCTCGGCGACCAACCGCTCGCTCCTCGACCTCGTGAAGCAGGGCCGCTTCCGCGAGGACCTGTATTACCGTCTCAACGTGTTCCCCATGACGCTGCCGCCGCTGCGCGCGCGCCGGGAGGACATCCCCGATCTGGTCCGCTCGTTCTGCGCCCGATTCTCCGCTGAGGAGGGCAAGCGCGTCCGGGCGATCACCCCGGAGGCGATGGCGCTGCTGACCCGCTATCCCTGGCCCGGCAACGTCCGCCAGCTGGAGAACGCCCTGTTCCGCGCCGTGGTGCTCGCCGACGGCGACGAGCTCACGGTCGCCGAATTCCCGCAGATCGCCGCGCAGGTCGAGGGCTTCGATGTCCGGATCCCGCCGGCGCCCAGCCAGCCGTCGACGCCGTCCTACGCCCCCGAGCCGGTGCGCGAGATCGTCCGCGTCGAGGTGCGCGACCCCCACGCCATGTCGCTCGTTGCCGAGGAGACCGGCGAGATGAAGCCCATGGATGTGCTGGAGGCCGAGATCATCCGCTACGCCCTGCAATTCTATCGGCAGCGCATGTCGGAGGTGTCGCGCCGCCTCGGGATCGGCCGATCCACCCTGTACCGCAAGCTGAAGGACCTCGGCCTCGAGGGCGACGACAAGGCCGAGGACGCGGCCTGACCGGCGTTCAGGTGTGCTAGCGCACCGGGCGGGCGACGGAGCTGCCCATCCAGTCTTCATGCCAAGCTCTTACACGAAAACACTCGATCTTCGTGAGATCCAGAAATTCTACAGCATTGATAGCAAGTCCGCACCGGTATAGCGCGGCTTCGACTACTCAAGACTGCGGTTGCCCAACGCCACGCTTGGGCGGATAATCACAATCCAAGCGTGCGGCCCTGCTGTCGCTTTCCCGGGAGATCACGATGCGCGTCCCGCGCTCCAGCCTGATGGTGCTGGCCGCCCTGATGACCGGAACGCTGGCCTCGGCCGGCGCCTTCTCCGCCGAGATGGCCGCGCTCGACAAGGCACCGGTCGATACCCCGGCGCAGTCGCCATCGCCGGAACCGGGCCCCGCCCCGGCCGCGCTGCCGGATTACAAGCCCGAGGCACCGGCCGCCGAACCGGCCCCGGCCCCGGCGGCTGCCGCACCCGTCGCCCCGACCGATCCCCTCGGCGCCGCGGTGTTCGCCCGGCTCGCCGATCCGGCCCCGCTCCTGCTGCGCCTGACCACCCGGGACCGCGAGGCGATCCGTTCGTTCTACGAGGCCCGCGTCGACAAGCCCCTCTGGATCGCCGACGGCAGTTGGAGCGAGGCCGCGAAGACGGTCTCGGCGCGGCTGGCGGCGGCCGGGGAGGACGGACTCGACGCCCGCGCCTACACGATCCCGAACCTCCCCGAGAAGCCGGACGCGAAGGCGGTGGCCGACGCCGACCTTCGCCTCTCGGCGGCGGCGGTTCTCTATGCCCGGGATGCGCGGGGCGGCCGGGTCAACCTCGCCTCGATCTCGCGTCTGATCACCCCGACCCTGGACCTTCCGGCCGGCAACGACGTCCTGGCCAAGCTCGCCGACGCCGGTGCCAAGGCCGGAGAGACCCTGCAGGCCTACAACCCGGCGACGCCCGGCTATCGCGCCCTGAAAAGCCGGCTCGCGTCGCTGCGTGGGCCGGCCCCGGCGGCGGCGAAGCCGTTGCGGCTGCCGGCCGGACCCGCCCTGCGGATCGGCATGCGCGATGCCCGCGTCCCGCTGCTGCGGGCGCATTTCGATCTGGAGAACCGCCCGGCCGGGACGCTCGATCAGGGACCCGGTGAGCCGGACACTTACGACGCCACGGTGGCCGATGCAGTCAGCCGCTTCCAGCGCAGCCACGGGCTGCCCGCCAGCGGCGTCCTGAACGTCCAGACCGTCCTGGCGCTGGCCGATCCCGGACGCGCCAACCGACCGACCGGCGGCGAGGCCGAGCTGATCGTCAACATGGAGCGGTGGCGCTGGCTGCCCGGCGACCTGGGTCCGGACTACATCCTCGTCAACGTCCCGGAATATCGCCTTCGGGCCTATCGCGGCGGGGTTCTGCGGGACGAGGCGCGGGTGATCGTCGGCAAGCCGGACTCGCGCACGCCGCTCTTCTCCGGGCTGATGGAATACGCCGTCGTCAACCCGTCGTGGTACGTGCCGCCCTCCATCCTGAAGACCATGGCGCCGAAGCTCGCCGGATACGGCGGCAAGACCTGGGGCGGCTACGAGGTCGTGCGGCACGGCGGCCACATCGCGCTGCGCCAGCCGCCGGGGGAGCGCAACGCCCTCGGCTTCATCAAGTTCATGTTCCCGAATCAGCACGCGGTCTATCTGCACGACACGCCGAACCGCTCGCTGTTCTCGGCCGCGAAGCGCGACTTCAGCCACGGCTGCGTGCGCGTCGACGATCCGTTCCGTCTCGCCGACACCGTCCTGCCGAACTGGTCCGCGGAGCGCCTCAAGAAGCTGATCGGCAAGGGGGAGCGCACGATCCGGCTGCCGGAGAAGCTGCCGGTCCACCTCGCCTATTTCACCGCCTACGTGGACGACGGCGGCAGCTACCGCACCCTGCCCGACCTCTATGGCTACGACGCGCCGATGCGCGCGGCCCTGGGCCTGCCGGGCGGCGGCGGTCCGGCCCTCGCCCGGCTGCCGGACGAGCCGTCCCGAAAGAAAGCCGACAGCGTGCCGACGCCGCCCCAGGCCCGCACCGCCCAGCGCCACCCGACTCATCGCCGCGTCGCCGACGATTGGCCGGACGATCGCTACGAGGAGGTCGAGCCGACGCGCCATCTGCGCCGGGCCGCGCGCGCCGGTGGCGCGCCGGAATATGGCGAGCCCGGCCTATGGACCCCGGCGCCGCAGCAGGCCGCGCCCCGGAGCTGGTGGTAGGCTTCGCCGCCACCCGCAACTTTCACGTGCGGGACCACACATCCGGGCACGATTTCGCCACGGTCCAACCTTAACCGTTGCCGCCGATAGCCGTGCGCGATCCGCGCCGGCCGGACGGGAGTGGATGAGGACCATCGTGCCGAGCCTTCTCCACGCCCTTCGACGGGTCACCCTCGCCCTGTCCGGCATCGCGTTCGGCCTCGCCGCCGGGACCGCGGAGACCGAGAACGCGGTCGCCAACGGCGACACCCGCACGCTCACGATCTACCACACGCATACCCAGGAGAGCGCGACCATCACGTTCAAGCGTGACGGGCGCTACGACCGCGCGGCCCTCGATCAGCTGAACTGGCTCCTGCGCGACTGGCGCATCAACGAGCCCACCAAGATGGATCCGCGCCTGTTCGATACGGTCTGGGAGGCCTATCGGCAGGTCGGCGCGGGCCAGCCGATCCACATCGTCTCGGCCTATCGCTCCCCCGGCACCAACGCGATGCTGCGCCGGCGCTCCAAGATGGTGGCGGAGTACAGCCAGCACATGCTCGGCAAGGCGATGGACTTCTTCCTGCCGGACGTGCCGATCGATCGGATCCGCGAGGTCGGGCTGCGAATGCAGCGCGGCGGCGTCGGCTGGTATCCGCATGCCGGCACGCCCTTCATCCATCTCGATGTCGGCTCGGTGCGGATGTGGCCGCGCATGACCCACGACCAGCTCGCCCGCCTGTTCCCGGACGGCAAGACCGTGCTGCTGCCGAGCGACAACCGGCCGTTCCCCCGCTACGAGGAGGCCAAGGCCGAGATCCTCGCCCGGGGCGGCACCGTGGCCGGCATCACCACCCAGATGGCCGATGGCGAAGAGGAGGACGGGCCCAGCCTGTTCGGCTTCCTGGCGAGCCTGTTCGGGGGCGGCCGATCCGAACCCGCACCCCCGCCCGCACCGCCGCCGGTGGCCGTGGCAGCGAAGACCCGCCGCGCCCCCGTCATCGCCGTGGCGAGCGCCGATCCGCAGGATCCGGTGGGGACGCGCGCCGCCCTCGCCTACGCGGCCCCCGCCGCCGACGACGCCCTGCGAGGCTCGCTGGTCCAGCGCGAGTTGGCGAAGGCGTCGGGCGGGCGGGACGCGGACGCGAAGTCCCTGCTGACCGCGGACCGCCCGGCTCCGGCGATCGACGACGCCGTGGCCGTGGTGGCGCCGCTGCCGCCGCGCCGGCCCTCCGACCTCGCCGCCGTGGCGGCGGCCCTCACCATGCCGCTGCCGCCGCCACGCCCCGTACAGTTCGCCGCCCTGGATGGCGGCATGGCCAACTTTGCGGCGCCGGGCGAACTCCGCGCCCTGGCGCGGGCAACCCTGCCCGAGCCGGTCCACCCCCGCACCCTGGTTGCCCCGAATGCCGATGCCAAGGCGCAGCTGCGCGCGCTGTTCGAGGCAGCCTCGTCCGGGCCCGTGACGGCGCCCGCGAGCCGCGGCGCACCGGTCCGGATCGCCGCCACCCGTGTCCGTGACGCCGCCCCCGACGCCGTCGTGGCCGCGGCCCCCGAGCGCCTGGCGACGCGGTTCAGCACCCGCAGTCCCGGGGACGATCTCACCGCGGCGCGGTTCACCGGCTCGGCGGCGCGGGCACCGTCCGGCGGACGCTGAGCCGGCGGCTCGGCGGGACGGCGCTGCCGATCCGTCAGGCTCTGGCTGCCCGGGACGTTTGCGTTGAGCTCTGGCTGGTCCCGCTCCGCGCCTCAGCGCAGGGGCTTCGCGAGATCGACCGCCAGGGCGGCGACGAGCGTCGCAACGTAGCCGTCATCCGGCATGGCGGCGATACGCTCCGCCTCCCCACCGCTGTTCGCGGCAACCGATGTCGCCAGCAGGAGCGCGGTGATCAACCCGCCCGCGGCGGCCATCAGGGCCAGGTAGGCGCGCCGCGCCGCCCGCGGCGTCACCGCTCCGGTCTCGCTAAGGCACAGCGGTGTGGAATCTAGCTGCATCATGGCCGGTGATTCTGACGGGTTATGCTGGACCCGCCGCGGATCGATCAGACGCACGCACGATCCGTCAGCTCAACAGTGCAACGTGCCGTACCCGGCCGGGTTCGCGACGTTGGACGGATTTTTCAACTGGTATTGGTCCGTTTGGTTGACGAACCCGCGGGAGGGCACCGGCCGGCCCCCTCCCCGTCCTGTCGCAGCCGCTCAGCCTTCCTTGCCGGACACCTTCCCGAGCGCCGCCTGGGCCGCCGCGAGGCGGGCGATCGGCACCCGGTAGGGCGAGCAGGACACGTAATCGAGCCCGACCTCCTGGCAGAAGCCGACCGAGGCCGGGTCGCCACCGTGCTCGCCGCAGATGCCGAGCTTGATGTTCGGACGCGTCTTGCGGCCGCGCTCGACGCCGATGCGCACCAGCTCGCCGACACCCTCCTGGTCGATGGTGATGAACGGGTCGGCCGGAAGGATGCCTTTCTGGGTGTAGGGCCCCAGGAAGGT
This sequence comes from Methylobacterium sp. J-026, assembly GCF_022829585.1. Taxonomy (GTDB): domain Bacteria; phylum Pseudomonadota; class Alphaproteobacteria; order Rhizobiales; family Beijerinckiaceae; genus Methylobacterium. Next base: position 72,143 of record NZ_JAKSYC010000069.1, on the reverse strand, counting down.
CGCGGCGTCGTCGCGGGAGATGCCCAACGCCGTCTGGGTCAGGTCGTTGGTGCCGAACGAGAAGAATTCGGCGGTCTCGGCGATCTGGCCGGCCATCAGCGCCGCCCGGGGCAGCTCGATCATGGTGCCGACCTGATAATCGAGGGTGGCGCCCTTCTCCGAAGCCACGGCCTTGGCCATGGCGTCGATGTGCCCTTTGACGATGTCGAACTCGGCGCGGGTGAAGACCAGCGGCACCATCACCTCGGGGGTGACCGGCGCGCCGGTATCGGCGGCGGCCTGCACGGCCGCCTCGAAGATCGCCCGGGCCTGCATCTCGGCGATCTCCGGGAAGGCGATCGCCAGGCGGCAGCCGCGGAAGCCGAGCATCGGGTTGTGCTCGGACAATTCCCGCATCCGGTGCCGGATCTTCTCCTCGGACACGCCGGTGGCCTTCACGACCTCGGCGACCTCGGCGTCGGTATGCGGCAGGAACTCGTGGAGCGGCGGGTCGAGCAGCCGGATCGTCACCGGCAGGCCGGACATGATCGTGAACAGCTCCAGGAAGTCCTGGCGCTGATAGGGCAGGATCTTGGCCAGAGCCGCCCGGCGGCCCTCGGCGTCGTCCGCCAGGATCATCTCGCGGACCGCGATGATGCGGTCACCCTCGAAGAACATGTGCTCGGTGCGGCACAGGCCGATGCCCTCGGCGCCGAAGTTGCGCGCGGTGCGGGCGTCGGTGGGCGTATCGGCGTTCGCCCGGACCTTCATCCCCCGGAAATCGTCGGCCCATTCCATCAGCGTGGCGAAGTCGCCGGAGAGCTCGGGCTCCAGCATCTTCACCGCGCCCTGGATCACCTGGCCCGTCGATCCGTCGATGGTGATCCGGTCGCCGGCCTTGAGCGTGACGCCGCCGACCGTGAGGGTCTGCGCCTTGTAGTCGATCCGGATCGAGCCGACGCCGGACACGCAGGGCTTGCCCATGCCGCGGGCGACCACGGCCGCGTGGCTGGTCATGCCGCCGCGGGTGGTCAGGATGCCCTCGGCGGCGTGCATGCCGTGGATGTCCTCGGGCGAGGTCTCGATCCGCACCAGGATGCACTTGCGCTCCGCCTTGCGGTGCGCCTCCGCGTCCTCGGAATTGAACACGATCTCGCCGGTGGCCGCGCCGGGCGAGGCCGGCAGGCCCGACGCGACGACCTTGCGCTCGGCCTTGGGGTCGATGGTCGGATGCAGGAGCTGGTCGAGGGCGCCCGGCTCGACCCGGCCGATCGCCTCCTCCCGGGTGATCAGCCCCTCCCCCGCCAGGTCCACGGCGATGCGCAGGGCGGCCTTGGCCGTGCGCTTGCCGTTCCGGGTCTGGAGCATCCAGAGCTTCCCCTTCTCGATGGTGAACTCCATGTCCTGCATGTCGCGGTAATGGCTCTCCAGGATCCCGTAGATCCGGGTCAGCTCCGCGAAGCTGTCGGGCATGGCCTTCTCCATGGAAGGCTTGTCGCTGTCGGCCTCGATGCGGGCCTTCTCGGTGATGTTCTGCGGGGTCCGGATGCCCGCCACCACGTCCTCACCCTGGGCGTTGATCAGGAACTCGCCGTAGAGCGCCTTCTCGCCGGTGGAGGGGTTGCGGGTGAAGGCGACGCCGGTCGCCGAGGTGTCCCCCATGTTGCCGAACACCATGGCCTGCACGTTCACCGCCGTGCCCCAGCTCTCCGGGATGCTGTTCAACTCCCGGTACTTCTTGGCCCGCGGGATCATCCAGGAGTCGAAGACGGCGCTGATCGCGCCCCAGAGCTGGTCCTCCGCGCCCTGCGGAAAGTCGGAGCCGTGCTCGTCGCGGACGATCTTCTTGTAGGTCTGGATCAGGGTCTTCCAGTCCTCGGCGCCGAGTTCCGTGTCAAGGTCGAAGCCCTTGCCCTCCTTGTAGTGCTCCAGCGCCTCCTCGAAGGCGTGGTGCTCCACGCCGAGCACGACGTTCGAGTACATCGTGATGAAGCGGCGGTAGGAATCGTAGGCGAAGCGCTCGTCCTCGGCCTCCTTAACGAGCGCCAGGACGGTCTGATCGTTCAGGCCGAGGTTGAGCACCGTGTCCATCATGCCGGGCATTGAGGCCCGGGCGCCCGAGCGGACCGAGACCAGCAGCGGGTTCGTGGCGTCGCCGAACCGGCGGCCCGTGAGCGTGCCGATCTGGCCGAGCGCCTCCGTGACCTGCGCCTTCAGCTCCGGCGGATAGGACTTGCCGTTGTCGTAGTAGGCGGTACAGACCTCGGTGGTGATCGTGAAGCCGGGGGGGACCGGCAGGCCGAGGTTGGACATCTCGGCGAGGTTGGCGCCCTTGCCGCCGAGCAGGTCGCGCATCTGCGACTTGCCCTCCGCCTTGCCGTCGCCGAAGGCATAGACCCACTTCGCGCTGCCGGTCGCCATGTCGATCCCGTCCGTCTCTGATGCCCGGCGCGCGCCGAGCCGATGGGCGGGGTTGGACCATCACGCACCGCAACGCAAGATGAACACCCGGCGGCGTTGTGCGCACGCGGCTGACGGCGATGGCGGTCTGTCAGACCGGCGCCGTTCCCGACCCGATCCCGCGGTGGCTCCGGCGCGATGGAGGACGGCCCGCGCCCGTTCACCGCGGCGCGGCGCCGACGCTCACCGGAGGATGCCCAGCCCGAGCACGCCGACGACGATCAGATAGATCGCCACGATGTAATTGAGGAGCCGCGGCATCACGAGGATCAGGATCCCGGCGAGGATCGCGATGAGCGGCTGGAGGTTCGAGATGGTGATCGTCACGGACGCCTCCCGGGGCCGAGCTTGGCCGCCGATATCGACGCCCCTACCCCACGGAGGTTCCCTGAAGCTTGAGCGGAGCGGCCGGAAAGTCCGACCGCCCCCACGATTCCAAGCCTCATGGATCTTCACCCAGGGACGGGATCCGTGAGGTTCGTCGGCCCCCCGCCGCTGCACGGTCGCACGGGCAGACCCCGATGAGTCGGGCTCATCGAGGTCAGGGTCAGGGTCAGGGTTTGGGCGTCGGCGTCTGGGTGCCGGGGATCGGATCCTTGGCCTCGCCGGTGGGCAGGTTCACCGCGACCGTCGGGTGCGCCAGCTCCGGATAGGGCTCGATTACGTTGGCACCGTTGAGCGGCTTGTTCGCGCCGTTGTGGCAGGTGGCACAGTTGATCTTCGGCGCGTCGCCGAGCGCCCCGAGGCGGTTGCGGGGAAACGTCGAGGTCAGCGGCGTCATGTAGTCCTGGTTGAGGTCGCGGACCATGCGGATGCCGTACCAGGCATGGACCCGGTTGGGAGTGCTGGTGTCCCACTGCGCCACCGACCGGGTGTTGTGGCAGAAGGTGCAGTTCACCCCGAGCGACTGGGACATGCTGATCATGATCGCGAAGGTCTTCTCCGCGTCCTGGATCGGCTTGCCCTTCGACACCGGCAGCGCCGTCGTGGCGTTGACGCGGACCGCGTCCTCGGACGTGTCCTTGTACTGGTAGAAGGCCTGGTAGACGTCGTAGGGCAGCGAGGTGTTGCCGACCTCCGCGGAGGCCAGGTTCTGGCTGTTGTTGCGCGGGATGAACCGTCCGGCACCCTGGACCGGGTGGTCGAACCAGATGTTGGCCGGCACCGGATTGCCGCGGTGGCAGGTGTAGCAGGTCACGCCCGCCTCATGGACGTGGTTCTCCTTCCAGGACGAATTGATGTACTGCGTCATCTGCAGCATCCGCCGGGCGACGCGCTTCTGGTAGAGCTCGTCGGAGGCCATGTTCTCGGTGCTGTGGCAGTAGGTGCAGCCCTGCTGGGGCGCGACCCACTCGGTGATCGACACCATCAGCCGGTTGAACTGCTCGGCCGAGAGGTCGCCGAGCACCTGCACGTTCTCGTAGACCGCCGAGGCCTTGTCGCCCCCCGCCTCCGCCGGGTCGGCCGGGGCCGGCGCGACGTTGGCGGCGGTCAGCGCCGCGTTGCCGGCGCGGGTGCGGATCAGGTCCATCCCGGTGCCGCGGAAGCCGGTCTGCTTGACCGCCATGGGCGGGTGGGTCCAGCCCGCGCCGCCGAACATCGCGATGGTGAGGAACAGGGCCAGCGCCCCGCCGACTACCGCCAGTATCGTCTTCATGACGGCCTCCTCACGGCTTCATGCCGGGTGCGAGATGGGCGGGATCGATGATCGGTCCGTAGACCTGCGGATAGGACGGCGCGACGCCGTGCTTGACCGCCCAGAGGTACCAGTTGTCGACCACGGTGCCGGTGAGCAGGATGCCGATGCCGCCGGTGAGCGTGGTCAGGACCGCGAACCACCACGCCCAGCGGTGGATCGACTCCATCGTGGCGTTGAAGCCCATGGTCCAGCGCCAGAACAGGGCGGCGCGCTCGGTCGCCGTGCCGCGGTCGACGATCTGGTCGATCTCACGCTCGGCACCGTAGCGCGAGCAGGCCAGGATCGTGCCCCCGTGCATCGCGAACAGCAGCGTCGATCCGTAGAGGAACGTGATCGAGAGCATGTGGAACGGGTTGTAGAACAGGTTCCCGTAGCGGAGCGAGAAGGCCGCCGTCCAATCGAGGTGCGGGAAGATGCCGAAGGGGACCGCCTCCGACCAGGAGCCCATCAGCACGGGGCGGATGAAGCCGAGGACGAGGTAGAGCCAGATCGCCGAGGCGAAGGCCCACGGCACGTGCGTGCCGAGACCCAGGGCCCGCGCCCGCCGATAGAGGTGGACCCACCAGAGCAGGATCGCGGCGGTGAGGAAGAAGCCGGCGATCAGCCACCAGCCGCCCTCGTTGAGGGGCGGCAGGACCTTCAGGCCGTATTTCGGCAGGGGCGGCTCCAGGGCGAGCCAGGGCAATTGCCGGACGAACTGGACGGGACTCCAGTTCACCGAGGCCCACATGTTGAGGCCGATGATCTCGAAGGCGATCAGCCCGCAGACCATCGAGAGGGCCGCGATGTAGCCGATGTAGATCGGCCCGACCTGGCTGTTCCCGAAGAGCCCGAACAGGTAGCTGTTGAACGGCTTGCCGACCCGGTCGTCGATCTCGACCGGGATGCCCTGCTCCGGCTTCAGGGGGCGGACTTGAACCTGCGTGAAGATGTTCTGGTAATAGGCCATCGCCCGCCCTCCCCGGTGAGCCGCGCGAGCCGCCGGCCCGCCTCATCCCGTGTGGTTTCTTTTCGGTCGCGTGGTGCGCCGTTCCGCCCTCAGCGCCAGACCGGCAGGTTGAGCCACCAGCCCCACCATTGCGGCCAGCCCTGCGTCCAGAACGGCCCGCTGATCACGATGCAGACGGCGCTCCAGAACCCCGCCGACAGGGCCAGGAACAGGCCCAGGCGGTGGATGCCCAGGGTGCCGATCGAGTAGCCGATCGTGTCGCGGAAGAAGGTGTCCTCATGCTCGGGGGTCTTCACGGTCTCCCCCTTCTTCGGGTTGGTCGCCGCGAGGATCAGGCCGCCGTGCATCGCCAGGGCCAGCGTGGTCGTGAAGAAGAACGTCACGGCCAGCATGTGCGCCGGATTGTAGTGGAAGTGGAGGTACTGGTACCCGGTGTTGGACACCCAATCGAGGTGGCTGAGGATGCCGTAGGGGAAGCCGTAGCCCCAGGCGCCCATCAGGAACGGGCGGATCACCTCCAGGGTGAAGTAGGCGAAGATCGCCATCCCGAAGGCCGCCGGCACGTGGTAGCCGATGCCGAGCTTGCGGCAGATCTCGACCTCGCGCAGGGCCCAGGAGACGAAGGAACCGAGCGCGCAGAACGTGATGATCTGCCAGAGCCCGCCCTCCCTGAGCGGGGCCAGCTTCAATCCGTAGCTGATGTCGGGGGGCGCGATGTTGATCTGCCAGACGTTCCAGGTCGGGCCGATTGCCGCGCCGTAGATCACCAGGGCGGTGCCGAGCACCGTGAAGAAGATTCCGACAACGCCGAAGAAGCCGACGAAGAACGGCCCGACCCAGAAGTCGAACAGGTCGCCGCCGAGCAGCGTGCCGCCGCGAATCCTGTATTTGCGCTCGAAGCTCAGCATCGCCATGGCGGCTGCTCCCCAGTCAGGCCGAAGAAGGGATGGGGGGTGACCGCGGCCCTCGCGCGCCGCGGTCCGGACCGGCACTCAGGCCGGCAGTTGCGGCAGCGCGAGCGTGATCGCGTTCGCGGCCTTGTTGTTCTTCGGGCCGTCCAGCCAGTTGAACCGGTCGGTCGAGAGCAGAATGAAGTGGATCAGCAGCGCCAGGATGAAGAGGAAGGTGAACAGGGCCACCAGCGTGCGCCGCGGATCGAACAGCAACCAAACCTTGTGCATCCGATCCTCCTCAACCGATCATCGTGACGAGGGCGTGGGCCGCATCGCGGACGCCTTCGAGCGAGGCATAGCCCTGCGGTCCGGGAAGCCACGGGCGCCACAGCCAGACGAGGATGTGGGCGACCACGGCGATCGCCGTGAAGATGAGGAAGCTCGTCAGGAAGATCGCGTGGAACTCCTTGGCTTCCGGTTCCGTCAGCCCGGACAGGCTGCTCGGTCTTTCTGTTGCAACGGGTCCACCGGCCATCGTTCAGACCTCCGTGTGTTGGCCGCGCTTCTGACGAAGCGCGACGGGTGCTGCCGTGTTGCTCTAGGCGGTCACGGCTTGACTTCCCCCGCGTCACCGGACGGAAGCGTCTCGGACAGGGCGTTCAGCCCATGAAGGCAAAGGGAATGGCCTGGACGGCCATGGCGCGGGCCTCGCCGAAGACCGAGCGGCGCGCCGGTACCAGCCCCGGGCGGGCCGGAGCGCGGGTCGGCATGACCCGGTTCAGCGTCGCCGCGGCGAGGAAGAACGGGTAGGTCGCCGCCAGGATCAGCCGGAACTGGATCTCTTCCTGGTGCTGGCGGGCGGTCGGGACCATCGTTCGCATCGTCAGGTCTCCTCTGGGTGAAACGGAAAGGCGGCTCATGCGGGGACACCCCCGGCGAGATCGGCCCGGGCCCGCGCCACATGGGCGGGCGCGACGGCGGCGGATTCGGCGTTGCGGGCGGCGCGCTCGGCGGCGTCCCGCAGGCGTTTGGCGGCGGAGATCCGGGCCAGAACCGGCTGCGCCTCGACCAGGTCGTTGAGGGCGGCGCGTGCGGCCTCGTCCCAGGGCAGCTCGCGATGGTGGCGCGCCGGGGTCGCCTCGACCTTGTCCATGTCGCGGGCGAGCGGCAGGATGTGGAAGAGCGTGTCGAACAGGGCGTTGCAAACCTCCTGGACGAGGTAGGTCGCGCCGGAAAAGCCCATGAACGGCGTTCCGGTGTGCCGCCGGATTATCGCCCCCGGGAATGAGGCCGGGACGTAGGTCGCGCGGGCTCCGCATTCCGCGAGGTACATCCGCTCGTTGAATGAGCCGAACAGGACCAGCGGCGGCCTGGCGGCGATGGCCTTCCGCACGGCGTCGTTGTCGGGCTTCAGCCCCGGCGACCGTCCGAAGGCGAAATGGCAGGGCAGGCCCATCTCGTCTTCGAGGAAGTGCCGGACGCCCCGGGCGTAGGTCTCGGTGGCGACGATGCCGAAGCTCGCGGTCCCAAAAAAATCCTGCGTCACCGAGCGCCACAGGTCCCAGACCGGCTTGATGGTCGTGTGGCGCTCCCGCTCGAGGAACGGCTCCGGATCGAGGCCGAGGATCGCGCCGAGCGAGCGCAGGAACTTAGTGGTCGACAGGATGCCGATCGGCGCCTGCAGGTAGGGCCGCTCCAGATCCTCGCAGAGCAGGCGGCCGAACTCCCGGTAGAGGCAGATGTTGGCGTCGGCGTTGACGAGCTTGGGCACATCCGCGAGGTGCGAGCCCAGCGGAAAGGTCAGGTTCACCTCGGCGCCGATCCCCTCGACCAGCCGCCGGATCTCGGCGAGGTCGGAGGGCATGTTGAAGGTGCCGTAGGCCGGGCCGATCAGGTTGACCCGCGGCTTCTCGCCGGGCTTCTTCTCCGGCCGGGCCGGGATGCCCTTCTTGGCGAATTTCTTGGCCCCGTATTCCTGCCAGAGCCAGCGCATGGCCCGGTCGGCCGCCTGCCACTGGTCCTCGTCGATGGTGCGCGGCAGGAACCGCTGCAGGCCGGTGCCCTCGGGGGTCACGCCGCCGCCGATCATCTCGGCGATGGAGCCGGTGACGACCACGCTGGGCAGTCCGGGATCGAGGGTGGCGTGGGCGCGCTTCATGGCGCCCTCGGTGCCGTGGCGGCCGAGTTCCTCCTCCGCCAAGCCGGTGACGACGATCGGAAGCTCGTGCGGCGGCAGCGCGTCGGTGTAGTGCAGCACCGAGGTCACCGGCAGGTTCTCGCAGCCGACCGGTCCGTCGATGACGACCTGAAGGCCCTTGATCGCCGTGAAGACGTAGACCGCGCCCCAGTAGCCGCCCGCCCTGTCGTGATCGAGGATCAGCATCACGCCATCTCCCCGATCGGCTTCGCTGCGCCCTCGATCTTCGGGCCCTGGCGCTTCTGCGGGACGTCCTGCCAAACACCGGCGGCGTAGCCGGTGCCGACGCCCTCGAAGAAGTCGCGCATGGCGTCGAACCGCGCCTTGTTGCCGAGCGCGGCGTTGATCACCGTGGCGAGGGATCCGGCGCCGGCCGCGCCCATCAGCGGGCGGGCCGAGATCAGGTTGGTGAAGTAGAGCGCGGGGGTACCGCGCTCCTTGGCCCGCTGCACCACCGGCGTCGTGCCGATGGCGAGGTCGGGCTTGAGCGAGTCGAGGGCGTAGAGGTCGTCCTCCAGGGAGGCGCGGTACTGAACCTGCGTGCCGCGGGCTTCCAGCCAGTCGCGGTCGGCTTCGGACCAGGGGGTGCGTGGGCAGGCGGTGCCGACATAGGGCACCTCGGCGCCGCTCTCGACGAGGAGGCGCGCCACCAGCAGCTCCGAGCCCTCGTAGCCCGAGAGCGTGATCCGGCCCTTGATCGGCATGGCGGCGAGCGCCCCGCGGATGCCGGGCAGGATCCGGTTCTTGGCCGCCTCGACGGTGCCGCGGGCGACCCCGCAGGCCGCGCCGATCCGGTCGAGCCAGTCGGCGGTGCCGTCGACGCCCACCGGCGCGGAGCCGACGATCGGCCGGCCAGCGGCCTCGAACTCGCGGATCGAGGCCGTGTAGAACGGGTGGATCGCCGCCACGGCGGCGCAATCGAGGGCCGCGTAGAGCTCCCGCCACTCCCGGGTCGGCACCACCGGGCCGGCCGCGAGGCCGAGGGGCTCCAGCAGCGCGCCGATCACCACCGGGTCGGCGGGAAAGACCTCGCCCAGCAGCGCCACGCTCGGACGCTCCGAACGGCCGCCGCGGGGCGCCGCCACCGGGCCCTGCTCGGCCTCCGAGCGGGCGACCTTGAGCATGGCGCCGGCCAGCACGTCCTTGGCCTCGGCATGGGTCGGGACACCGAAGCCCGGGACGTCGATGCCGATCACCCGGACGCCGTCGATCTCCTTCGGCAGCAGGCGGAGCGGGACGCCCGAGGCGGTCGGCACGCAGAGGTTGATGACGACGACGGCGTCGTAATCCGCGGGCTTGGCCGTGGCGTAGACCGCCTCGCGGATGTCCTCGAACAGCTTGCCGGTGACCAGCGTCTCCGAATTGAACGGCACGTAGCCGACGCTGCGGCGGGCTCCGTAGAAGTGCGACGTGAAGGTCAGGCCGTAGACGCAGCAGGCCGAGCCCGAGAGGATCGTGGCGGTCCGGCGCATCCGGAGGCCGACCCGGAGCGAGCCGAAGGCCGGGCACATGCTCTGCGGCTGGTCGTGCGGCCCCTGCGGGTAGTCCTCGCGGAGCTGCGCCAGCGTCTCCGACATCCCGGCCGCCTCGGCGGCTTCCCGCATCGCGTCCTTGCCGGAATGGCAGCCCAGCCCGTCGCCCTTCGTGGCGTCGAGGTTGATCGCCTCGGCCGGCGGGGCGGCGGCGCGGGGGCGGGCCCGCAGATCGGCGATGTCGAGGGAGACGGCCATGCCTCAAACCTCGTCGTAGACGACTTCGAGGGACGGCTTGGTCACGTGGGCGACGCCGCACATGTCCTCGTGGGTCGCCGGGACCAGCACCACGTCGCGGCCGGTCACGTCGCTGGAGAACAGGCCGAGCAGCCCGTCCTGTGTCAGCGGCGTTGGCCGGTGCGGCGCGGCGTCGGCGACGTTGGCGGCGAGGTCGGAGAACAGCGAGCCCCAGCGGCTCTCCGGCCGGCCGATGATCTCGTAATTCGCGCTCTTGCGGCGGATGTCGTCGTCGGCCGGGATCGAGGCCAGGACCGGGATGCCGGCGGCGTCCGCGAAGGCCTGGGCCTCGCCGGTGCCGTCGTCCTTGTTGATCACCAGGCCGCCGACCCCGACATTGCCGCCGAGCTTGCGGAAATACTCCACCGCCGAGCAGACGTTGTTGGCGACGTAAAGGGATTGCAGGTCGTTCGAGCCGACGACGATGACCTTCTGGCACATGTCCCGGGCGATCGGCAGGCCGAAGCCGCCGCAGACCACGTCGCCGAGGAAGTCCAGCAGGACGAAGTCGAAGCCCCAATCGTGGAAGCCCAGCTTCTCCAGCAGCTCGAAGCCGTGGATGATGCCGCGGCCGCCGCAGCCGCGTCCGACTTCCGGGCCGCCGAGTTCCATGGCGTAGACGCCGTCGCGCTTGAAGCAGACGTCGCCGATCGCCACCGCCTCGCCGGCGAGCTTCTTCCGGGTCGAGGTCTCGATGATGGTCGGGCAGGCCTTGCCGCCGAACAGCAGCGAGGTGGTGTCGCTCTTCGGGTCGCAGCCGATCAGCAGGACCTTCTTGCCCTGCTGGGCCATCATGTAGCTGAGATTGGCCAGGGTGAACGACTTGCCGATGCCGCCCTTGCCGTAGATCGCGATGATCTGCGTCTCCTTCTTCACCGGGGCGGTCGGGACCGCGTCCGGCTCGATCGCCGCTTCGGCGCGGAGCTGGGTGGCCTGGCTGAGGGCGGCTTTGTTGAGCTGAACGTTCACGCGGCGTCCCTCCAGTCGAGAATCATCTTCAGGCAGGCGGGATCGGCGAAGGCTGTGCGATAGGCGTCCTCGGCCCGAGCGGCCGGGGTGCGGTGCGTGATCAGCCCGTCGAGATTGAGCCGGCCGCCCTCGATCAGCGCCGTCACGGCGGCGAGATCCTCGGGGCGGAACTCGGCGGAGATCCGGATCCGGGCCTCCCGCATGAAGGCGGGGGGGAAGGTGAAGCTGAGCGGCGCCTCGTAGAAGCCGGCCAGTACGATCTCGCCGCCGGGGGCGAGGCGGGCGATCAGCGCGTCCAGCCCGGAGGCATCGCCGCTCACATCTGTGACGACCGCATAGTCGCGCCGCGGATCCGCCTGGGGCGTCACCACCGGGTAGCCGTGGTCCCCCGCGATGCGGGTCAGGTCCGTCTCCCACACGGTGGGCTCCGCGCCGGCCACCAGGGTCAGGCGGGCGAGCAGCCGCCCGAGCACCCCGTGCCCGACGATCAGCGGGGTCGCGCCGGGACGGATTCCGCCCAGCGCCCGGTAGGCGGTTGCCGCCAGGGCGAGCAGGCAGGCACGGTCGCCCAGCGCCGCATCGACCGCGACGAGACGCGCGGCCGGCGCCACGAGATGGGAGGCGGCGCCGCCGAACAGGCCGCGCACGGGGCCGAAGCAGCGCGCCCCCGGGACGTAGACGGTCTGGCCGACCCGGACCGCACCGGCGGCATCGGCCTCCACGACTGTGCCCACCGACTCGTAGCCCGGCACCAGGGGATAGCCCATGCCCGGGAACGGCGGCATCCGGCCCAACCAGAGCAGGCGCTCGGTCCCGGTGCTGATCCCGCTCCAGGCCACGGCGACGACCGCGTCGGCCTCGCCGGGAGGGGTCAGCGGAAGATGCTGGATGGCGAGGCGCTCCGGTCCTTCGAGGATGACGGCGAGAGCGTCCATGGCTGGGAGATTCCGCCCTGTGTGACGCGACTCTCGCCGATCGGAGCCGCTAAGTGTCATCCTAGATAGACACATCAAAGCGTCAAGTCATTCTTACGCAAGCGGGCCCGTTTTTTGGGCGACGAGCACGCGGGTGAGCAGCGGACGCCGCGTCGGCCGCTCGCGGACGGCGGTGAAACCGGCGGCCGTCAGCATGGTGTGGAGCTCCTCGCGGCGGCGCGGGCGTCCGGATCCCATCGCCAGGAGGTAGAAGCCGAAATAGGCGTCCCCGACCGGCTCGGCGCCGGGCGTGCCGGCCATCGGCTCGGCCAGCAGCAGCAGCCCGCCGGGCGCCAGAGCGCGGTGGGCCGCCGCGAGCAGGGCCTGCGCCGGGCCGTCGTCATGGTCGTGGACCACGCGCACCAGCGTGATGGCGTCGGCGCCCGCCGGCAGATCGGCGTGGAAGTCGCCGCCGCGGCAGGCGATCCGCTCGGACAGGCCCGCCCGTGACAGGCGCGCCGCGGCCCGTTCGGCGACGGCGGGCAGGTCGAACAGGGTGAGTCGCGGCCCGGCATGGCGGGCCGCGACGGCCTCCAGGAAGGCCCCCTCGCCACCGCCGACATCCATCAGGTGCCGGATCCGGGACAGGTCGCAGGCGTCGAGCACATCCTCCGAGATGAGCGCCTGCGAGGCGCCCATCAGGCCGCCATAGGGGGCGACCGTCTGCGCATCCCCCTCCGCGCCGGTGGCGTAGGGCCAGTAGCCGGAGAGGCGCGTCGGCGGCGCCTGCCCGCGCAGGAGCGCCACCGGATCGGCGAGGTCGGTATAGAGCAGCGCGTGATGCGCGACCATGGCGCCGATCCCGGGGTTACCGACCAGGGCCGCGCCCAGATCGGCGAGCCCGAACCGGTCTCCGGGGAGGGACCGCAGCAGCGCGAGGGATTCAGCCGCCCGCAGCAGGCGCCGGGCGTTCTCCGGCGGCAGGTCGAGGCGCGACGCCAGGGCGTCCACGGTCAATGGGCCCGCCGCCAGGATGGCGAACAGGTCGAGCCGGATGCAGGCGGCGAGCACCTGTGCGTAGACGAAGCCGGCGCAGAGATCGAACAGCGCCCGGGTATTCCGGCGGGCGATGCCCCGGGTCAGCGGGAAGCCCGCTGCCCACCGCTGGAACCGCGGGCTCGCCACCAGACGATTGCGCCACGCGAGCCACCGGTCGCGCAGGGCCGTCGGGACCGGCGCCGCGGCACCGGACCCCGGGAGCGAGCCGGCGCTCAGGCCGCGACCGCGCGCAGGCGCGCGGGCAGGAACAGCCGCGCCTGCGCCTCGATCTCGGCGGTGAGTGCGGCCGCGCCGGGACAGGCCGGGATCGCCGCCACCGCCTCCCGGGTCAGGCGCGACAGGCGGTCCAGCGCGCCGCCGGTCCCGAGCAGAGCCGCCGCGTTGGGGCGCCCGAGCGTGGCATCGCGCCCCGCCGGCTTCCCGATCTCCTCCTGACGGCAGGCGATGTCACGCAGGTCGTCGGCGACCTGATAGGCCTCCCCGAGGCATTCCCCGAGGCGCCGCCACGGTTCCGGCTCTGCGCCGGCCGCGGCCGCCCCGGCCGCCGTGGCGGCGGCGAACAGGGCCCCGGTCTTGGCCTGCTGATAGTCGCTGAGGCTCACATGGGCCTCGGATTCCCAGGCCTGTCCCGCCGCGATGCCGGACGGCGAGCCCGCGGCCCGGCCGAGCAGCCCCACCAGGCGGACCAGCCGTCCCTGATAGGGGCCCGCGGCCCGGGCCAGGGTCTCGAAGGCGAGGACGATCAGCGCGTCGCCGGTCAGCACGGCGATCGGTTCGCCGAAGGCCACGTGGACCGAGGGTTTCTGGCGCCGCATCGGCGCGTCGTCGAAACAGGGCAGGTCGTCGTGGACCAGGGAGGCGCAGTGGAGCAATTCGATCGCCGCCGCCGCCGCTTCGGACCCGGCGGGATCGTCGTCGCCGCAGGCGCGGGCCACCGACAGGCACAGGCGCGGGCGGATCCGGTGCCCGCCCGGGAAGACGGCGTAGCGCAACGCCTCCGCCAACAGGGGGGGCGCGCCCGGCGCCTCCGCGTAGGCTACGGCGCGATCCAGCGCCATCTCGATCCGCCGGCCCGACTCCATCGCGTTGCCTCCTGTGTGGTGTTGGCTTGTCAGCGACAGGTGTCATTTCTTATTGACACTCCGGTGGCGGGAGATCAATCCCTCCCGGGGTGCAGAGCGGGGCGAACGTGGCGCAGGAACGCGTCGTCGTGATCGGGGCCGGGATCGGCGGCTTGGCCGCCGCCCTCCGGCTGGCGCAGGCCGGCCTCGACGTCACCGTCCTGGAACGGGCCGCGCGTCCCGGCGGAAAGATGCGCAGCGTTCCGGTCGGAGACCGGGCGGTCGAGGCCGGGCCGACCGTCTTCACCATGCGCTGGGTGTTCGAGGAACTCTTCGCCGAATGCGGCGCGCACCTCGAAGACCGGGTTGTGCTGACGCGGGCGGATCTCCTCGCCCGGCACGCCTGGAGCCGCACGGAACGGCTCGATCTGTTCGCCGATATCGAGGCCTCGGCGGCCTCCGTCGACGCCTTCGCGGGTCCCCGGGAGGCCGAGGGCTACCGGCGGTTCTGCGCCCGCTCGGCGGAGGTCTACCGCACGCTGGAGGGGCCGTTCATCCGCGACGGGCGGACCAGCCCGGCGGGCCTCGCGCAGCGGGTCGGGCTGTCCGGGCTCGGCGATCTCTGGCGGATCCAGCCCTTCGCCACCCTGTGGTCGGCATTGGGCAGCTTCTTCCGCGATCCGCGGCTGCTGCAGCTGTTCGGACGCTACGCCACCTATTGCGGCGCCTCGCCGTTCAGCGCGCCGGCGACCCTGATGCTCGTCGCCCATGTGGAGCAGGCGGGGGTCTGGACCGTGGCGGGGGGTTTGAGCGCCCTGGCGCGGGCGGTGGCGGATCTCGCCGCCGCGCGGGGCGCGGCATTCCGCTACGGCGCCCATGTGGAGCGGATCGTCGTCGAGCGCGGCCGGGTCGCCGGGATCGTGCTCGCGGGCGGCGAGCGGATCGCTACCGACCGCATCGTCTGCAACGCCGATTGCGCCGCCCTGGGGGCCGGGCTGCTCGGGCCGGACGCGGCCGCGGCCGGCGCGCGGCTGGCGCCCGCCGAGCGCTCGCTCTCGGCCGTGACCCTCTGCACCACGGCGGTGCCCACGGGCTTCCCCCTGGCCCACCATTCCGTGTTCTTCTCGCGGGACTACCGCGCCGAGTTCGACGCGATCCTGCGCGACCGGCGCCTGCCCGACGACCCGACCGTCTACATCTGCGCCCAGGACAGGACCGAGTCCGGCACCGTTTCCGCCGGACCGGAGCGGCTGCTCCTGCTCGTCAACGCCCCGGCGGATGGCCGGGACCGCCCGCTCACGCCGCCGGAGATCGAGACATGCACGCGGACCCTGTACCGCCGGCTGGAGGCCTGCGGGCTGAGCCTGGACGCGGCGTCGGCCCCGGCGGTGACGACGCCGGCGGCGTTCGAGGCCTTGTTTCCCGGGACGGGGGGCGCGCTCTACGGCCGGGCGGCACAGGGCTGGGCGGCGACGTTCAAACGGGCCGGCGCCCGGACGGCGGTGCCGGGCCTCTACCTGGCGGGGGGCTCGGTCCATCCGGGCCCCGGCGTGCCGATGGCGGCGCAGTCGGGCCGGCTGGCCGCGGCGGCGATCCTGGACGACCTCGCTTCGACGGCCCGGTCGCCCAGGGCGGCTACGCGTGGTGGTACGTCGATGCGGTGAGCGACGACGGCCGTCAGGGCCTCACGATCATCGCGTTCATCGGCAGCGTGTTCTCGCCCTACTATGCCTGGAGCGCCGAGCGGGATCCGTTCGCCCATTGCGCCATGAACGTGGTCCTCTACGGCGCGCGCAGCCGCTTCGCCATGACGGAGCGCCGGGGCCACAGCCTGTCGCGGGACGCCGACCATATCGCCATCGGCCCGAGCGCCATGCACTGGGACGGCACGGCGCTGACGATCCGCATCGACGAGCGCGGTGCGCCCCTGCCCTTCGCCCTGCGCGGCACCGTCCGGCTGGAGCCGCCGGGCTTCACCGCCGGCCCGTTCCACCTGGACCGGGCCGGACGCCACCGCTGGTGGCCGATGGCGCCCTCCTCCCGCGTCGAAGTCGATTTCGCGCAGCCTGGCCTGCGCTGGAGCGGGAGCGCCTACTTTGACACCAATGACGGCGACGAGGCGCTGGAGGCGGCGTTCTCCCGCTGGACCTGGTGCCGCGCCGACCTGCCGGACGGCGCCGCGATCCTCTACGACGTGCATCACCGGGAGGGCGGCGGCCAGAACCTGTCGCTGCGCTTCGCCCGGGACGGCAGCCGCCGTGAGATCCGCCCGCCGGTCGCCGCCGCCCTGCCGGCGACCCGCCTCTGGCGGGTGGGCCGGGAGACCCGCAGCGACGACGGCCGCGCGCGGGTTCTCGCCACCTACGAGAACACGCCCTTCTACGCCCGCTCGCTGCTCGCCTCGACGCTCTGCGGCGAGCCGGTCCGGGCGATGCACGAGAGCCTGTCGCTGGATCGCTTCCGGAACCCGCTGGTGCAGCTGATGCTGCCCTTCCGCATGCCGCGGCCGCCGGTGGTCCGGTAGGGAGGGCTGCCGTGCCGCCGCCGGGCGGGCCGCTCAGTGTTTACCCGGTGACCCCGCTTGTGCGAGAGGGCGGCGGCTGCGATCCTCGCGCCGTCAACCGAGGCGGTCACCGGCATGCGAGTCGACGAGGCGTCAATCGGTCCGCGCGTTCTCATCTACAGCCACGATACGTTCGGGCTGGGGCACCTGCGCCGCTCGCGGGCCATCGCCAACGCCATCGTCGCGTGCGACGGCCGGGCCAAGGCGATGATCGTCTCGGGTTCGCCGGTGATCGACCGCTTCGCCTTCGCCCCCGGGGTGCGGACGGTCCGGCTGCCCCCGGTGACCAAATCCGCGGATGGGGAATACAGCAGCCTCGATGCGGCCGTCCCCCTGGCCCGGACCGTGGCCCTTCGCTCAGAGGTGATCGCCCGCAGCTGCGAGACCTTCGATCCCGACATGATCATCGTCGACAAGGAGCCCGCCGGGTTCCACGGCGAGCTGCTGCCGACCCTGGCATGGGCCGCTGCCCGTGGCATCCGCCTGGTCCTCGGCCTGCGCGACGTGCTCGATGAGGCCGACCGCCTCGTGCCCGAGTGGGAGCGCAAGGGTGCCGTCGAGACCATGGCGCGCTTCTACGACGAGATCTGGGTCTACGGGCTCAGCCGTATCCACGAGCCCCTGGCGGCGCTGCCGATGGACCCGGCGCTGACCGCGCGGATCGCCGCCCGGCTGATCTTCACGGGCTATCTGCGCCGCGACCTCCCGGAGCGGCGCCCCGGCCGCGAGGAGCCCGCCATGGCGAGCGGCCCGTTCATCCTGGTCACCGCGGGCGGCGGCGGCGACGGCGCCTCCCTGATCGACTGGGTCATCGCCGCCTACGAGGCTGATCCCGGCATCCCGCTGCCCGCCCTCGTCGCCTTCGGGCCGTTCCTCGACGCCGCGACGCGCGACGGGTTCGACGCGCGCATCCGGGCGCTGTCCGGGAAGATCGCCGCGATCACCTTCGACAGCGAGATCGAATTCCTGATGCGCAAGGCGGCCGGCGTCGTGGCGATGGGCGGCTACAACACCTTCTGCGAGATCCTGTCCTTCGATCGCCGGGCGATCCTGGTCCCCCGCACCGAGCCGCGCCGGGAACAGGCGATCCGCGCTCTGGCGGCGGAGCGGTTGGGCTTGGTCCGGGTCCTGATGGAGGCGGAGGGCCGGGCGCCGGACCGCATGGCCGCCGCACTCCGGGCTCTGCCGGACCAGACCGAGCCGTCGCGGGTCCTGATCCCGGGCCTGCTCGGCGGTCTCGACGCGGTCGCCCGCCGGGTCCGGGCGCTCGCCGGGTCCGGCATCGGCCGCCCGCGCGTGCGGGCCTACTCGTGACGCACAGGCGGATCGCCGTGGTGCTGAAGGGCTATCCGCGGCTGTCCGAGACCTTCATCGCCCAGGAGATCCTGGCGCTGGAGCAGCGCGGCCTGCCCCTGGAGATCTGGTCCCTGCGCCGGCCGACCGACCGGGCGCGCCATCCGATGCACGCGCAGATCCGCGCCCCGGTCACCTATCTGCCGGAATACCTGCACACGGCGCCGCTGCGGGTGCTCCGGGGCCTCCTGGCGGCGTTGCGGCGGCCGCGGTTCGGCGCGCTGCTCGCGCTGTTTGCCCGCGATCTCCGGCGCGACCGGACGCTCTCGCGCCTGCGCCGCCTCGGGCAGGCCCTGGTGCTCGCCCGGGAACTGCCCGCCGAAATCGCCCACATCCACGTGCATTTCCTGCACACGCCCGCCAGCGTCGCCCGCTACGCCGCCCTGCTGACCGGACGCGGCTGGAGTTTTTCGGCCCACGCCAAGGACATCTGGACGACGCCGGACTGGGAGCTGACCGAGAAACTGAATGACGCGCGCTGGGGCGTAGCCTGCACCCGCGACGGCCAGGGGCGGCTCGACCGCCTCGCTCCGGGCCGGACGCGCCTCGCCTATCACGGGCTCGACCTCGGCCGTTTCCCGGCACCGCCTCCGCCCCGGGAGGCGCGCGACGGCACCGATCCGGCCGCACCGCTCCGGTTCCTCTGCGTGGGGCGGCTCGTGGCCAAGAAGGGGCACGACGACCTGATCGACGCCCTCGCCTCCCTGCCCGCCACCCTGCATTGGACCCTCGACCTGATCGGCGGCGGCGCGTTGCGCCAATCCCTGGAGGCGCGGGTCCGCGACCGGGGCCTCGCCGGGCGGGTGACGTTCCGGGGCGCCCTGGCGCAACCCGACGTCATCGCGGCCATGCGCGCGGCAGACCTGTTCGTGCTGCCGACCAAGCCCGGCCCCGACGGCGACCGCGACGGCTTGCCGAACGTGCTGATGGAGGCCGCGAGCCAGGCCCTGCCGATCCTCGCGACCGCCTTCGCGGGGACGCCGGAATTCATCGCCGACGGCGTCCAGGGACTCCTCGTCCGGCCCGGCGATCCGGCGGCGCTGCGGGCGGCCCTGATCCGCCTGGCCCGGGATCCGCATCGGAGAGGCCGCCTCGGCGCGGCGGCGCGGGCCCGGCTCGTGACAGACTTCTCCGAGGCGGCGGCGGTGTCACTGATCGCGGAGCGGCTGCGGGCTTCGGCAGGCCTCGCGACACCCACGCTTCCGACCGCGACGGAGGTCACCGCGTGCGCGTCCTGATCGCCGTCACGCACCTGCTCGGCGCCGGGCACCTGACCCGCGCCGCGGCCCTCGCCCGGGCCTTCGCGGATGCCGGCCACGAGGCGATGCTGATCTCCGGCGGGGTGCCGGCCCCGATGGTGCGCCTCGACGGCGTCCGTCTCGTCCAGCTGCCGCCGCTCAAGATCGCCGGCACGGATTTCTCGACGCTGCTCAAGCCGGATGGGGCGCCGGCGGATGCGGTGTGGCTGGCGCGCCGCCGCGCCGTGATGGTCGAGACGGTCGGGACCTTCGCGCCGGACGCCGTCGTGACCGAGCTGTTCCCCTTCGGCCGCAGGGCCCTGGCGGCTGAGTTCCTGGCCCTCGTCGAGGCCGCGCATGCGAGCGTGCCGCGCCCGCTCGTGCTCGCCTCGGTGCGCGACATCCTGGTCGCCTCCGCAAAGCCGGAGCGGATCGCCCAGGCCCATGCCCGGGTTGCCGCCTTCTACGATGCCGTGCTGGTCCACGGCGATCCGGCGCTCGCGCCCCTCGACGCCTCCTGGCCGCTCGATGCCGAAACCCCGGGAAAGCTCCGCTACACCGGCTACGTGGATGAGGGGACCCGTTCCGCCGTCGGTGGCGCGCGCGCCGGCGTGCTGGTCGCCGCCGGGTCCGGGCCGGCCGGGCTGGTCCTGCTGCGCGCCGCCGCCGAGGCGGGCCGCCGGCGGCCGGAGCTCGGCTGGCGGATCCTGGCGGGACACGGCGTGCCGGAGGCGGCCCTGTCGGCGCTCGCCCGCGGCCTGCCGGAGGGCGTCCTGGGCCGCGCCCGGACCGATTACCGGACCCTGCTGGCCGGGGCCGCGGTCTCGGTGAGCCAATGCGGCTACAACACCGCCACGGATCTGCTGGCGGCCGGGACGCCCGCGGTGCTGGTGCCGTTCGAGGCCGGCGGCGAGACGGAGCAGCGGCTGCGTGCCGAGCGCCTCGCCGCCCGGGGCCTCGCCCGGGTCCTGCCGGAGGCGGAACTGAGCGCCGATACGCTGCTCCGGGCGGTGGAGGCGCAGCGTGCGGCACCCCCGCCCGGACCCCACGGGATCGACCTCGGCGGGGCCCGGCGCACGGTCGAGATCGTGGCGACGCTCCATGCCGGCCGACGCGGGGCGCGCCATCAGACCCGACCGGCAAGCCCCGGCTTTCAGGCCCTGCGCCGAGCCCTCGACGCGATCGCCGGGCGCGGCCTGTCGGTGCCTTTCCTGTGGCGCGACGACGACGCGGTGACGGCGACACCGGCGCTCGACCGGTTGATCGGGCTGGCACAGACCCGCGGCACGCCGATCCTGCTCGCCGCCATCCCGGACGGCATCGATGCCGCGCTGGCACGACGCCTCGAAATGGCGCCCGAGATGCGCGTCGCGGTCCATGGCCTCGCGCACCGGAATCACGCCCCGCCCGGCGCCAAGCCCGCGGAGTTCGGCGCCGACCGGCCCCTGAGCGACCTGCGTGCGGACGCCGCCGCGGGTCTGCGGATCGCCCGGGAACGCATATCGGAATCGATCCTGCTGCCGGTTTTCGTGCCGCCGTGGAACCGCCTCGCCCCGGCGCTCGCCGCGCTCCTGCCGGAGCTCGGCTATCGCGGCCTGTCGGCCGTCCCGGGACCGCCGATCCCCGGCCTGCGCCGGATCGACGCCACCTTGGACCCGATCGACTGGCGCGGCACGCGCTCCCTGCGCGAGCCGGAAGCGATGCTGCGCGCGCTCGCGGACGACATCACGCGGGTGCCGGACCGGCCGATCGGCCTGCTCACCCACCATCTCGTCCAGGATGCGGCCGTCTGGCGCTTCGTCGAGGATCTGCTGGCCGTCCTCCTCGGACATCCGGCGGTGCGTGTCCCGGATCCGCGGCGTCTGTTCGACCGTAGCGCGATGGACAGGGGCGGCGCGGCACCCCATCATCCGGGCCTCCAGATCGTGAGGACTGGTTGAGCGCACTCTTGTCCATACGCGATCTCGCGGTCGCGTTCCGCACGGAACCGACGCCGTTCGAGGCGCTGCACGGCCTGTCCCTCGATGTGAACCGCGGGCGCACGCTGGCGCTCGTCGGGGAGTCGGGGTCCGGCAAGTCGGTGACCGCGCAGGCGATCCTGCGGATCCTGCCGCCCTCCGCCGCCATCACCCGCGGCCAGATCTTGCTGCGCGACGGGTCCTCGGAGATCGACATCGCGCAACTGCCCGCCGAGGGCTCGGCGATGCGGGCGATCCGCGGCCAGCGCATCGCGATGATCTTCCAGGAGCCGATGACCTGCCTGTCGCCGCTCCATACGATCGGCGATCAGGTCGGGGAGGCCCTGCGCATCCACACCGGTGCCGGCCGACGGGAATCCGATGCGCGCACGGAGGAGGCCCTGGCCCGCGTCGGCTTCCCGGATCCGCGCCGGGCGCTGCGGACCTACCCGTTCGAGCTGTCGGGGGGCCTGCGCCAGCGCGCCATGATCGCCATGGCGCTGATCCTGAAGCCGGCCCTGGTGGTCGCCGACGAGCCGACCACGGCGCTCGACGTGACCACCCAGGCCCAGATCCTGGCGCTGCTGGCCCGGCTCCAGGAGGAGAGCGGGATGGCGATCCTGCTGATCACCCATGATCTCGGCGTCGTCGCCAACATGGCGCACGACGTGGCGGTGCTCTACCGCGGCCGCCTCGTGGAATCCGGGCCGCGCGACACGGTGATGCGCGCCCCCGGCCACGCTTATCTGAGGGCCCTGCTTCACGCGGTGCCCCGGTTCGACATGGCCCCGGGCGAGCGGCTGACGCCGATCCGCCCGGCCCAGGCGGAGATCCCGCCGGCGCGGGCGCCCGCGCCGCTGGCCGGCCCGCTGCTCCAGGTCGAGGGCGTGAGCAAGACCTTCACCCTGCGCTCCGGCCGCCTGTGGCAGAAACCCCGGCTCGTCCACGCCGTCTCCGATGTGTCCCTGAGCCTCGCGGCCGGGCGGACGTTGGGCCTCGTCGGCGAATCGGGCTCCGGCAAGACCACGGTCTCGAAGATGATTATGCGGGCGCTCGCCCCGGATTCGGGCCGGATCCTGTTCGACGACGGCGGCGGCCCGCGGGACGTGCACGGCCTGTCCGGCGACGCCCTGTTCGCCTACCGGCGCAATGTGCAGTTCGTGTTCCAGGATCCCTACGCCTCCCTCGACCCGCGCATGACCGTGCGCCAGATCCTGTCGGAGCCGATGGAGATCCACGGCGTCCCGGCCGGCGAGCGGCGGGCGCGCTGCCGGGCCCTGATGGCCATGGTCGGCCTCGAACCGGGCGGCCTCGGCCGTTACCCGCATGCCTTCTCGGGCGGCCAGCGCCAGCGCATCGGCATCGCCCGGGCGCTCGCCCCGAACCCGCGCCTCCTGGTGCTCGACGAGCCGGTCTCGGCCCTGGACGTATCGGTGCAGGCGCAGATCCTGAACCTGCTCAAGGACCTCCAATCGGCCCTCGGCCTGTCCTTCCTCATCGTGTCCCACAACCTGGCGGTGATCGACTACATGGCGGATACGATCAGCGTGATGTGCCGGGGCCGGATCGTCGAGGAGGCCCCCCGGGCCGCCCTGTTCCGTCGGCCGGTCCATCCCTATACGCGGGCGCTCCTGGCCGCCGTGCCCGATCCGAGCCTGGATCACCCCCTCGATTTCGCGGCCGTGGCCACCGACCGGAACGACCCGTCCCGCTGGGAGGCGCCGTACCGGCTCGACCCCGACGAGGCCGGCACGATGCGGGCGATCGAGCCCGGGCACCGGGTCCGGTTCGGCGGTGCCGCCGAGGCCGTGGCCGCATGATCCAGCCGCGGCCGCCCGTCCTGCTGGAACGCCTGCGCCGGAAGGTGCTGTCGCCGCTGTTCGACCGGTTGGGCTACGACCTCGTTCCCGCCGCCCCCGATTGGAGCCACCGGCCGACCTCGCCGCGCGAGGTCGCGACGCTGCTCGAGTCCGCAGCGGCCATCCTGGAACGCGACCTCGCGGCCGCCGGCCTCGTGCCGGACGGCGACGTGCTCGAACAGGTCCGGGCGTTCTGGTCGCTGATCCCGACCGCCCCCGTGCGGCAGCGGCGGGGCGGCAGCGGCTTCAACGGCGCGTTGCAGCTCTACGTGGCGATGCGGGCGCTCAAGCCGGATTGCGTGATCGAATCGGGGGTGTTCCGCGGGCTGACCACGTGGGTGATCCGGCAGGCCTGTCCGCGGGCGGCGATCTTCTGCCACGACCCCGACCTGTCGGGCCTCCAGTACCGCGACGCCCGCGCCCGCTACAGCACCGCCGACTGGTCGACGGCCGATTGGTCGATGCTCGATCCGGCCGCCACGGTGGCGTTCTTCGACGATCACGTGGCGCAGGGCCGGCGCGTCGTGGAGGCGCATGCCCGGGGCCTGACCCGTCTGCTGTTCGACGACGACGCGGCCGGCCACCGCATCCACGCCCATGGCGGACCCGCGCATCCGACCATCGCGATGATTACCGGTCCCGCGCACAGCCCGGAGCCGATCCGCTGGACCCGCAACGGCCGCCAGTTCGAGCAGCCGGCCGACGATGCGCTGGTGCGGCAGGCGTCCGGGCTGATCCAGCGGTCGCACGCCTTCGACGACCTGCACCGGGCCACCGGCTATTCCCCCGCGCGGCTGACCTATGTGGGCCTGCATCCTGTGTCGGGAGGCGGGTCGTGAGCGAGGTCGGGACCGGCGCCGGTTTCCTCGCGACGCTCCTGGAGCAAGCGGACTCGCGGGTCGACGAACGCGACGTGTGTCCCGTGTCTCGTGAGCCGACCCACGCGCGCGGCATCTCGCGCCGCACCCTGGTCGCCGGCCTCGGCGCCGCCGCCCTTGTCGGTCCGCGAATCGCCCGCGCGGAGGGCGAGACCCCCGCCCCGCCCGAAAATCCCCTGGTGGTCGACCTCGCCGCCCGGGGGCGCCGGGTCGGCAGCGCCGGCGGGACGATCCGGACCTTGATCGCCAAGGCCCGGGACGTGCGCTACCTCTCGGTCTACGGCTACACCCGCCTCGTCGGCTACGATGCCGACCTGAACCTCCGGCCCGATCTGCTGGAGCGGGTCGATGTCGAGGGCGGCCGCTTCACCTTCACCATCCGCAAGGGACACCGCTGGTCGGACGGGCAGCCGTTCACCGCCGAGGATTTCCGCTACTACTGGGAGGATGTCGCCAACGAGAAGGCGCTGAGCCCCGAGGGGCCGCCGGCCTTCTTCCTGGTGGACGGCAAGCCGCCGCAGGTCGCCTATCCCGATCCGCTCACGATCCGCTATACCTGGGAGCGGCCGAACCCGATCTTTCTCCCGGCGCTGGCCGCGCCGCGCGATCCGCTGATCTACCGGCCGTCGCACTACCTGAAGCCGGTCCACGCCCGCTACGTCGGCAAGGAGGTGGCCGAGGCGAAGGCCAAGGCGCAGAAGCTGCGCAGCTGGGCAGCCCTGCACAACCGCCTCGACGACAATTACGAATTGAACAACCCGGATTGCCCGACCCTTCAGGGCTGGGTGCCGCGGACCCGCTCGCCGGCCACCCGGTTCCGGTTCGAGCGCAACCGCAGCTATCACCGCGTCGACACCGCGGGCACGCAACTGCCCTACGTCGATGCGATCGTGATGGACGTGGCCTCGCAGGGTCTGCTGGTCGCCAAGACCAATGCCGGTGAGGCGGACCTGATGTTCCGTGGCCTGGCGATGCCCGACATCCCGAGCCTCAAGGAGGGCGAGAAAGCGCATGGCTACCGCACCAACCTCTGGCCGGTGGCCCGCGGTTCGGAGATCGCGCTCTATCCGAACCTGACCACGGCCGATCCCGTCTGGCGGCGGCTCAACCGCGATCTGCGCTACCGCCACGCCCTGTCGCACGCCATCGACCGGCGGACGCTGAACAACACGCTGCTGTTCGGGCTGGGCACCGAGGGCAACGACACGATCGTGGCGGACAGTCCGCTCTACGCGCCGGAGCTTCGAACCCTCAACGCCGGCTACGATCCGGCCCAGGCCGCGAGTCTCCTGGACGCGCTGGGCCTGACCGGCCGCGACGGCGCGGGCATCCGCCTGCTGCCCGACGGACGGCCCCTGGAGATCGTGGTGGAGAGCGACGGCGAGGCCGAGATGGTGCTCGACGCCCTCCAGCTGATCACGGAATTCTGGCGCGAGGTCGGTATCCGCCTCATCGCCAAGCCCCAGGAGCGCACGAATCTGCATCGGCGCTCGATCGGCGGCCTCACCGTGATGGTGGCCGCCCAGGGCCTCGACCTCGCGGTGCCGACCGCGATCATGCCGCCGACGGAATTGAGCCCGGCGCAGCCGGAGCATTATTCCTGGCCGGCCTGGAGCCTCAGCGCGGAAAGTCACGGCAAGAGCGGCGAGCCCTGCGATGTCGCGGACGTCCAGCGCCTCCTCGACCTCGACCGGCAATGGCGCGACACCACCGATGCCGGGACGCAGGCGACGATCTGGCGCGAGATGCTGATGAATCACGCCCGCAACACCTGGGTGATCGGCACGGTCGCCGGCGCGCTCCAGCCGGTGGTCGGCGCGGCCCGCCTGATCAACCTGCCGCAGCGCGCCCTGTATTCCTGGGAGCCCACCGCGATGATCGGCGTCCAGCGCCTCGACGAGATGTTCTGGGATAGCGGCGCCGGTCCGCGCGCGGAGGTCCGGTGATCGCGCCGCTGCTCCGGCGCGTCGCCACCATGGCGGCCACGCTCCTGGTCATCTCGGTGCTGGTTTTCGTCATCATCAAGCTGCCGCCGGGCGACTATCTGACCAACCGCATCATGGAGCTGCGCGCCACCGGGGACGCGACCTCCGTGGCCAAGGCCGAGCTGCTGATCCACCAATACGGGCTCGACCGGCCGGTCTGGCAGCAATACCTGATGTGGATCGGGGCGATGCCGGGGCCGGCCGGCTTCTCCGGCCTGCTCCAGGGCGATTGGGGCTGGTCGTTCGAGTACGACAAGCCGGTGGCGGATGTCATCGGCGACGCCCTCTGGCTCACGCTGCTGATCAACCTCACCGCGGTGATCTTCGTCCATCTGGTGGCGATCCCGGCCGCGCTCTACTCGGCGACGCACCGCCACACCGTCGGCGACGCCGTCGTGACCCTCCTGGGCTATGTCGGGCTCGCGGTGCCGGGGTTCCTGCTGGCGCTGATCCTGCTGTTCTACGCCAACCGCTGGTTCGATCTCTCGATCGGCGGCCTCTACGATTCGGCCCTGACCAACCAGCCCTGGACCTGGGCCAAGATCCGTTCGCTCCTGGCGCATCTCGTCGTCCCGACCCTGGTGATCGGGCTCGGCGGCACGGCGGCGATGATCCGCCGGATGCGGGCGAACCTGCTGGACGAGCTCGCCAAGCCCTACACGGTGACCGCCCGCGCCAAGGGCCTCCCGCCCGTCAGGGCGCTGGTGAAATACCCGTTCCGGATGTCGCTCAACCCGTTCGTGGCGGATATCGGCAACCTGCTTCCGCACTTGGTCTCAGGGTCGGTCCTGGTCTCGCTGGTGCTGAGCCTGCCGACCGTCGGGCCACTGCTCCTCGACGCGCTGCGCAGCCAGGACCAGTTCATGGCCGGCTTCATCCTGATGTTCGTCGCCGCCCTGACGCTCGTCGGCATGCTGATCTCGGACCTGACCCTCCTCTGGCTCGATCCGCGCATCCGCATGGGGTTGCGATGAACGACGCGATGCCCGCCGCCGGCCATTTCGTCGACCCGCTGCCCTTCGAGCCGGATGCCCGCGCCGAGGGCATGGCGGGCAGCGCCTCGGCCTGGCGGCTGATCCTGCGCAAATTCCTGCGGCACCGCCTTGCCGTGGCCTCGGCGCTGATACTGCTGGCGCTCTACGCGATCGTGCCGTTCGTGGAGCTGATGGCGCCCTATGGACAGGCGCGGCGCAACGGCGATTTCCTCTACGCGCCGCCTCAGGGCGTCCACCTGGTCCACGACGGGCGCCTCGCCGGTCCGTTCGTCTACCCGTACCGGGCGCATCTCGACCTCGACACGTTCCGCCGGGACTACGTGGTGGATGAGGGCGCACCGCAGCCCCTGCGCTTCCTGTGCCGCGGGGACGGCTACGATTGGCTCGGCCTGATCCACGGGGACCTGCACCTCGTCTGCCCGCCGGAGACCGGCACCTTGTTCCTGTTCGGCACCGACAAGCTCGGGCGCGACCTGTTCTCTCGGATGATCTACGGCGCGCGGATCTCCCTCACGATCGGCCTCGTCGGCGTGGCGATCTCCTTCGCGCTGGGCCTGCTCCTCGGCGGCGTCGCGGGCTATTTCGGCGGGCTGGTCGATGCCGGCGTGCAGCGCCTGATCGAGGTCGTGCGCTCCCTGCCCGAATTGCCGCTCTGGCTCGCCCTGTCGGCGGCCCTGCCGCCGAACTGGAGCCCGCTCCTCGTCTTCTTCGGCATCACGGTGATCCTGGGCCTCCTCGACTGGCCGGGTCTCGCCCGGGCGGTGCGGGGCAAGCTCCTGGCGCTGCGCGAGGAGGATTTCGTCCAGGCGGCCGAGCTGATGGGCGCGTCCCCGGCGCGGGTGATCGGCCGGCACCTGATCCCGAACTTCATGAGCCACCTGATCGCCTCGGCGACCCTGTCGATCCCGACCATGATCCTCGGCGAGACCGCCCTCTCCTTCCTGGGCCTCGGCCTGCGTCCGCCGGTGACGAGCTGGGGCGTGCTGCTCAACGAGGCGCAGAATCTCGCCGCCGTACAGATCTACCCGTGGCTGCTGCTCCCGGTCGTGCCCGTCCTGGTGACGGTGCTGGCCTTCAACTTCATGGGCGACGGCCTTCGCGACGCCGCCGACCCGTATCATTGACGGGCGGCGGATCCGGGATCATCCGGCCAACGGCAGCGGTGCGATCCGGGCGGGCGCCACGGCGCTCTTGCGCTCGATCAGGCCCGGGGGCGGCACCGGCGCGTCGATGGTGCAGACGACGCCCCCGGGCTCGTAGGTCAAGGCGACCTCGCCGGCGAGTTCCCGGGCGAGGCTGCGCTCGATCAGCCGCGATCCGAAACCCGTCCGGGTCGGCTTCTTCACCGGCGGCCCGCCCCGTTCCGACCAGCGGAGCGCGAGGCGCGTCTCGGTCTCGCGCCGCACCGTCCAGGCGATCTCGACGACCCCGCCCTCGGCGGAGAGCGCGCCGTACTTGACCGCGTTGGTGCCGAGTTCGTGCAGCGCCATGGCGATCGACAAAGCCAGGCGCGGCGGCAGGCGCAGGGGCGGCCCCGCCACCCGGAAGCGCGAGGCGCGGCCATCGCCGGATTCGAGCGGCCGGATCGCGTCCGCCACGACCGCCGACAGTTCGGCCCCCTCCCAGCTCTCCCGGGTGAGCACGTCGTGGACCCGGGCGAGCGCCAGCAGGCGCGCCTCGAACGCCGCCCGGGCGGCGTCGGCCTCGGCGCCTTCGAGGCCGCGCAGGGACTGGGCCGCGATCGACTGGACCGTGGCCAGGGTGTTCTTCACCCGGTGATTGAGTTCGTGGATCAGGAGCAGCAGGTGCTCCTCGGCGTTCTTCGCATCGGTGATGTCGATGTTGCAGCCGGTATAGCCGAGGAAGTTGTGGTCGTCGTCGAGGCGCGGCACGCCCTCGCAGCGCAGCCAGCGCACCGCCCGTTCCCGGTCGATGACCCGGACCTCGATGCGGAAGGACGCCCGGGCCTCGAAGGCCTCGGTGAAGGCAGCGCGGAACCCCTCGAGCTCCTCCGGGTGGACGATCCGGTGCCAGCCCTGATTGGCGAGTTCCGCCGCCGGCGTCCCGAACATGTGCTCGAAATGCAGGTTGGCGAAGCTCACCTCCCCGGTCTCGTCGGTCATCCAGATCAGGGCCGGCGCCGAATCGGCCATGTGCCGGAATCGGGCCTCGCTCTCGCTGAGCGCCGAGAGGCCGCGCCTGGTGTCGGCCAGCGCCCGGTCCCGCTCCTGCTCGCGGGTGCGCAGCCGGAGCGAGGCCTCCGACAGGACCAGGCCGAGCCGCTCGATCTCGTGGACCGGCGAGGACACCCGGGGGATCGCCTCGCCCCGCGCCAGGGCGGGTCCAGAGGCGGCGAGCAGACGCAGCGGCCGGGAGACCCGCGACCAGAGATTGACCGCCAGCAGCGACGAGGTGGCGAGCACCAGCAGGCCGAACCCCGCGAAGGCCCAGATCCAGCGCCGCACCCGGGCGTCGACGAGGGCCTGGGGGATGCTGGTGGCGACCATCCAGCCGGTCAGGCGGGAGCGCGCCTCGATCACCACCACGGGCTTGTGCTGGCGGTCCTGGCCCTCCCACACCCCGGGGGTCGCCGATTGGACCTGCCGGAGGCTGGCGAGCCGCGGCCGGCCGATCACCGAATCAGGATCGGGCAGACGCGCCAGCACGACGCCGTTGCGGTCGCTGATGCCGGTCGTCCAGCCCGGGACGACCTCCCGGGACAGGATCCCCTGGAGGCGGGACAGCGGCACGGTGAAGCTCAGGATGTAGCCGACCTCGCCGTCGATCATCACGGGGACGCCGACCGCGTAGGTCGACTCGCCGGGGGTCGGACCGGGGACGAAGCCGCTGACCATGGCGCGCTGCGTGCCCCGGGCGAGTTCCTGGTCGAACGGGACCGCCATGATCGGCATCGGCGCACTCCGCGGCACGCCGGTGTTGACGACCTCCTGGCCGTTGGGCCGCCGGAGCAGGACGTCGAGGTCGATCGAATCGCGCACGAGCCGGGCCTGGGCGTCGAAGGCCTCGAAATCGCCCTGGCGGATCCGCGGCGAGGTCGCCAGGGTCTGTAGCACCGAGACGAGACCGGCCGTATCGCGGTCGAGCGACAGGCCGATGCCGCGCACGTTCTCGCGCGCATCCTGCTCGAACCGCGCCCGCTCGGCCGAGGCGTAGCGCATCAGCAGGATGCTGGTGAACAGAAGGCCCGGTCCGATCAGCGCGATCACCAGCGCGATCAGATAGACCTGCGTGGAGAAGCCGTTGCCGGCGAAGCGGTGCAGCCGCCGCGCCAGCCATGACCGGCGCGCGGGCATCACCGCCGGGAGCCCGCCGCCCTCGGCCTGATGGTCCGGACTCAAGCGGGGCCCGTCCCCGGCCCGCGGCGCTCCGCGGGCTCGTCACCGTTCCCTCGCCTCATGACCGGTCGATATGGCCGAGATCGCGCTCCGGGTCGAGGTGGTCCCGCACCCGCTGCTTCAGGGCCTTCACGTCGGGGAAACCGCCATCCCGCACCCGCTCCCACAGCAGGGCACCGTTCAGCTCGATCCGGAAAGCGCCGCCCGTCGCCGGGATCAGAGCCACCTCTCCGAGATCGTCGCGGAAGGTCGAGAGCAGCTCCTGCGCCATCCAGGCGGATCGGAGCAGCCAATTGCACTGCGTGCAGTAGGTGATCGCGACGCGCGGCCGCTCCGCCCGAACCGGGGCCTCACCCGTCACGTCGCTGCCGGGATTCACGTCCGCTGGCCCCTCGTGCATCCGGGCACAGCGCATTGTGTCACGGGGCTTGTCAACCTCGCCGCCGCGTGACGCTTGACGCCCCGGCCCGCCACGCCCTAGAAGGCCCGGCATCCGGTCGCCGGTGCCCGGGTGGCACATCCGCACAGGCGACGCGGCGTCTCCGCCTCTTGGCGGGTCCCCGGTACGGACGGTTAGCACAGCGGTAGTGCGTTCCCTTCACACGGGAAAGGTCGCAGGTTCGATCCCTGCACCGTCCACCAGCCCCCCTCCCGATGGCCGATCGCCCGATGCGCCGCGTCGGTTTGCCGCCCGAAAAGCCCGTGCTAAGGGCGCTCCATCGGTCAATGCATAAGCTTGGACCGGCCCGATCCGGGCCGCAGGTTCCGGGCGGCGGAAGGGTGGGCGACAATCATGAAGGACATCCTCGACAGGCTCGAAGAGCGCCGGGCGCAGGCCCGCCTCGGCGGCGGTGAGCGGCGCGTCGAGGCGCAGCACAAGCGCGGCAAGCTCACCGCGCGGGAGCGCATCGAACTCCTCCTCGACCATGGGTCGTTCGAGGAATTCGACATGTTCGTGCAGCACCGCTCCACGGATTTCGGCATGGAGAGCCAGAAGATCCCCGGCGACGGCGTGGTGACCGGCTGGGGCACGATCAACGGCCGAACGGTCTTCCTGTTCTCCAAAGATTTCACCGTGTTCGGCGGCTCCCTGTCGGAGGCCCATGCGCAGAAGATCGTGAAGGTCCAGGACATGGCGCTGAAGATGCGCGCCCCGATCATCGGCATCTTCGATGCCGGCGGCGCGCGCATCCAGGAGGGCGTTGCGGCGCTGGGCGGCTACGGCGAGGTGTTCCGCCGCAACGTCATGGCCTCGGGGGTGATCCCGCAGATCTCGGTGATCATGGGCCCGTGCGCGGGCGGCGACGTCTACTCGCCGGCCATGACTGACTTCATCTTCATGGTCCGCGACACGAGCTACATGTTCGTCACCGGCCCCGACGTCGTGAAGACGGTGACCAACGAGGTCGTCACCGCCGAGGAACTCGGCGGCGCCAAGGTCCACACCACCAAGTCGTCGATCGCCGACGGCGCCTTCGAGAACGACGTGGAGGCGATCCTCCAGATCCGCCGGCTGCTCGATTTTCTCCCGGCCAACAACATCGACGGCGTGCCGGAACTCACGAGCTTCGACGATGTCGATCGCCTCGATTCTTCGCTCGACACCCTGATCCCCGACAATCCGAACAAGCCCTACGACATGGGCGAGCTGATCCGCCGCGTCGTGGACGAGGGCGATTTCTTCGAGATCCAGGCGGCCTACGCCCGCAACATCATGACCGGCTTCGGCCGGATCGAGGGGCGCACGGTCGGGTTCGTGGCCAATCAGCCGATGGTGCTGGCCGGCGTGCTCGACGCGGACGCGTCGCGGAAGGCGGCGCGGTTCGTGCGCTACTGCGACGCCTTCGGGATCCCGATCGTGACCTTCGTCGACGTCCCGGGCTTCCTGCCCGGTACGGCTCAGGAATATGGCGGATTGATCAAGCACGGCGCCAAGCTGCTCTTCGCCTACTCGCAGGCGACCGTGCCGCTCGTGACGCTCATCACCCGCAAGGCCTTCGGCGGCGCCTACGACGTCATGGCGTCCAAGCATGTCGGCGCGGACGTGAACTACGCCTGGCCGACCGCGCAGATCGCCGTGATGGGCGCCAAGGGCGCGGTGGAGATCATCTTCCGCAGCGAGCTGGGCGACCCCGAGAAGATCGCGGCGCGCACCGGCGAGTACGAGGATCGGTTCCTGTCGCCCTTCGTGGCGGCCGAGCGCGGCTACATCGACGAGGTCATCATGCCGCACTCGACCCGGCGCCGGATCGCCCGGGCGCTCGGCATGCTGCGCACCAAGAAGATGGAGCAGCCCTGGAAGAAGCACGACAACATCCCGCTCTGAGGCGGGATCGGCGGCCGGAAGCTGGGTTCAGCTCCGGTCGCTGTGCTCGATGACCGCACAGAGGGTCAGCGGCCCCTTGTCGGGGGAGACCATCGCCGAGCACGTGACGCGGGCGCCGCCGAGGTCGACGTTGCTGTGGCGCAGACGAACCGACGCCGCCTGCGCCTTGCGTGCGGCTTCGGTGATCACCGCGGCGTCGATGCCCGTGACCGCGTGGCCGGCATGGCCGAACAGGTCGTAGTAGCTGTCCGGCGGATTCTCGCCCCGGAACTGGGCGCCCACCGAGGACAGGTCCGGTTCCCCGCAGGCGAGCGTCAGCGTCATGTCCGGACTGGCCGTGAAGCTGGCGTAATCGCTCCGGCGCTCGGTCGCCTTGGCGGCGGTCTCGGCCGTGACCTTGTCGACGAGGGTGTCGCAGGACTGGGCCCGGGCCGGTCCGGGGGCGGCCGTCAGGCAGGTGAGGGCGAGAAGGGGCAGGAGCGCGCGCATGTGGGGCAGGTAGCGCGGCGATGCCGGAAAAACGAGCGGCGCGGCGTTCCGGCGCGGGCCCCGCCCTGCCCGATCAGACGGCGGCGGGCGACGCCTCGACCTGTCCGAGTTCCAGCAGGACGATCTCCGGCGGAACGCCGAGGCGGACCGGGATCCGGCTCATCCCGAAGCCGCCGGACACGATCATGTGACGGCCGTCCTGCACGATGTGACCGTAGGAATAGTCGTGCCCGCGGACCTTGCGGATCGCCGGGGAGCGCCCGAACAGGCGGATCTGCCCGCCATGGGTGTGGCCGGCCAGCGTGAGGGAGACCCGCTCGGGCACGCGCACGAAGATATCGGGCTCGTGCACCATCAGGATCACCGGCGCCGCATCGGTGACCGCCGCGAGGGTCTGGGGCACGTCGGCGTGGCTCAGCGACATCCAGGTTCCGGTGAACGGCTGCTGGTCGGCGAGGCCGGCGAGCCAGAACGGGCGCCCGTCCTTGACCAGACGGACGGCCTGATTCTCCATCACGGGGATGCCGCGCGCCTCCAGCAGTCCCTTGACCGCGGGCGTCCCGCGCCGGGCCGACTGGACCGCCTCGTCGTCCCACCAATCGTGGTTGCCGAGGATCGCGTGGGTGCCGAGGGGGGCCTTCAACGCCTCCATCATCCGGGCGAACTGGCCGAGAGGCAGCTTGCGCCACGCGATCCCCCCCGCCGGGTAGTCGCCGAGGAGCAGCACGAGATCGGGCTTGAGCGCATTGGTGGCGTCGACGATCTCCGCGACCCGGTCGAAGGGCATGTACGGCTCGCAGATGTGGAAATCCGCCAGCACCGCCACGCGCAGGCGGAGCGCCGGGTCCCAGTGCGGCAGGGCCGGCGCGTAGGAGGTCACCACGAGCCGGTGCATCGGCTCGATATCGAGGGCGTAGACGCCCGTTGCCGCCGTCATCCCGACGCCCGCGCCGAGGCCGGTCAGGAACTGCCGTCGACTCGGCAGGATCAGCATCGCACCATTCCGTTGGCCCTGAATCTCGCCGTGAGCGGCTAGGCGCGCAGTCCGGCGAAAGCGGGGCCGACTCGCGCCGCCCGTGAGCTTGACATGCGCCGGGTTCAGCAACTCTGAATCCCTAACCGGACCGTGGCCTGACGTGAAGGCCGGTCTATAAGGCCCCTCCCCGTCCCGCGAAGAAGATCCGGACCCAGATGTTGAACCGTCCCCTGCGCATCGGCACCCGCGGCTCCCCGATGGCGCTCGCGCAGACCGGGATGGTGCGCGACCGGATCGTCGCGGCCAATCCGGGCCTCGAGACCGAACTCGTGGTCGTCACCACGGTGGCCGACAAGATCCTGGACCGGCCGCTCTCGGAGATCGGCGGCAAGGGCCTGTTCACCAAGGAGCTGGAGCAGGCCCTGTTCGCCGGGGAGGTCGATGTCGCCGTCCACTCGATGAAGGACGTGGAGACCTGGCTTCCCGAGGGCCTGACCATCGCCTGCATCCTGGAGCGCGACGATCCGCGGGACGCGTTCCTGTCCCCGCATGCCGACGGCCTGGCCGGCCTGCAAGCGGGTGCGCGGGTCGGCACCTCGTCCCTGCGCCGGGCCGCTCAGGTACTGATGCGCCGGCCGGACCTCCGGGTCGTCCCGCTGCGCGGCAACGCCAACACCCGGATGCGCAAGCTCGAATCCGGTGAATGCGACGCGACGCTGCTCGCGCTGGCCGGCCTCCAGCGCCTGGGCCTCGAGGCCATGGCGCGCAGCGTGCTGTCGGTCGAGGATATGCTGCCCGCCGTGGCGCAGGGGGCCCTGGGGATCGAGTGCCGGGCGGACGATCGCCCGATCCACGCCTTGCTGGCGCCCATCGCCTGCGCCCGCACCACCACCGCCGTCGCCGCCGAACGGGCGCTGCTCGCCGAACTCGACGGCTCGTGCCGGACGCCGATCGCCGCCCTGGCGCGGATCGAGGGCGAGACCCTGTCGCTCGACGGCCTGCTGTTTCTGCCTGACGGCAGCCGCCACTGGTCGGTGTCCCGACAAGGACCGGCCGCGGAGGCCGAGCGGATCGGCCGCGAGGCCGGGGCGGCCCTCAAGGCCGCGGCCGGCGACACCTATGTGTGCGAGCTGAAATAACCGGGCCCCGGCTCACCGGGTACCATCTGGGCCGCCGCCCGGTCGATCACGATCGCGGCGGATGCTCCGGCGCACGGCGACCAGCTGCCAGACGCCCAGACCGAACACCACGGCGAAGGCGAGGCCGAGATCCAGCACGGCGAAGAGCCCCTCGCCCATCTCCGGAACTCAGGACGGCGCGGACCGGCCGAAGGCCTCGCGTTCGCGGAGGCGCTCGATCAGGTCGAGGACATGAACCGCGCGGCCGCCCACATCCCACCAGGGCCGCAGGGCGGGCCGCAGGCGGGCGGGATGGCGCGGATTGCGCGCGACCGCCTCGACCAGGAACGCCGCCTGCGGCAGCACCGGCGCGGCGAGGTCCGCGGCGACCGCCTTCATGCGGGTGGCGCGGGCGATCAGGGCGAGCTTGCGGGCGCCCCCCACGCGGGCCCGGCGGCTGACCGAATCGTGCCCGCAGGCGGCGATCACGCGGCCGATCTCCGCGTAGATCAGGCCCGCGGCGCGGATGGCCGGTCGGCAGCGGGGCGGAAGCGCGTCGATCCCGGCCTCGGCGCGGGCGTAGAGCCGGTCGGCCTCGGCCAGAAGCCGGGCTACGATGGCGGCCAGCGCCGGGCTCGGGCGCGGATCGGCCAGGAAAGCCTCCGGGTCGAGCCCGGCCTCCTGCATCCAGTCGAGCGGCAGGTAGAGCCGGCCCATGCGGGCGTCCTCGCCGACATCGCGGGCGATGTTGGTGAGCTGCATGGCGGCCCCGAGGTCGCAGGCGCGGGCCAGGGCCTCCGGGGTCCGCACCCCCATGATCAGCGCCATCATCGCCCCCACCGAGCCGGCGACCCGGGCCGCGTAGGCGTGGAGGGCGTCGAGATCGGCGTAGCGCCGCCCCGCTGCGTCCCAGGCGAAACCCTCGATGAGCGCCCGCGGCAGCGCCTCGGGGATCGCGAAGCCGGCGACGATCTCCGAGAAGGCCCGGTCGGCGGGCGTGTCGGCCGGCTGGCCGGCATAGGCGCGGCCGATCCGCCGATCGAGGCGCGCCACCGCCGCGTGGCGGGCCTCCGGGTCCGTCGCCTCGTCGACGAGGTCGTCCGACAGGCGGCAGAAGGCATAGAGCCCATAGGCGGCCTCGCGGACATCCCCCGGCAGGAGCTGCCCGGCCGCGAAGAAGCTCTTCGAGCCGCGCCGGATCGCGGTGCGGCAGGCGGTCCGGTCGGCCGCGGCGGCGAATTCAGGCGGTAACGCGGGCATCGGGGACCACGCTGTCGAGGATACGGGCGGAGGAGAGGACGCCGGGCAGCCCGGCGCCGGGATGCGTGCCGGCGCCGACCAGATAGAGGTTGCGCACGTTGCCGGAGCGATTGTGCGGTCGGAACCACGCCGACTGCGTCAGCACCGGCTCAAGGCCGAAGCCGGAGCCGCGATAGCTCAGGAAATCGTCCTGGAAGTCCTGCGGCGTCGTCACCCGGGACGTGACGATCGCCTCTGACAGGCCCGGCAGCACGCTCGTCTCGAGCATCTCGGCGATGCGCCGCCGGTACGGCTCCGCGAGCGCCCGCCAATCCTGGCCGCCCGCGAGGTTGGGCACCGGCGCCAGCACGTAGAAGGCGTCGCAGCCGGGCGGCGCGAGGCTCGGATCGGTGGCGGTGGGCCGGTGCAGGTAGAGGCTGGCATCATCGGCCAGGACCTTGCGGTCGAAGATGTCGGCCAGCAATCCGCGATAGCGCGGCCCGAGCAGGATCGTATGGTGATCCACCTCCGGGTAACGGCGCCGCGTGCCGAAATACCAGACGAACAGGCCCATGGACGAGCGGGCGCGCCGGAACCGGCCCGGGCTCCAGCGCTGCGCCTGCGGCAGGAGGCGCGCATGCGTCACCGCCGAATCGGCGTTCGAGACCACGAGATCGGCCGCGATGGTCTCGCCGCTGTCGAGCTCGACCCCGGTGGCCGCCCCGCCCGCGACGCGGATCCGCGCGACCTCCACGCCCAGGCGCACCCGCCCGCGCTGGCCGCGGATCAGCCGCACGAGCCCGTCGACCAGCTGGCCGGTGCCGCCCATGGCGAAGTGGACGCCCCAGCGCCGCTCGAGATCCGCGATCAGGCAGTAGATCGCGCTCGCCCGGAAGGGATTCCCGCCGATGAGCAGGGGATGGAAGCTGAACACCGTGCGCAGCCGCTCGTCCCGGACGAAGCGGGAGACGACGTCGTGGACCGAGCGGTGCCCGGACAGGCGCAGCAGGTCCGGGGCGATCTTCAGCATCGCGCCGACCCGCCCGAACGGGACGTGGCCGAGCTGCTCGAAGCCGATCTGGCAGACGGCGCGGCTATGGGCCATGAAGCGCTCGTAGCCGGCGACATCCTGGGGTGCGAAGCGGGCCACCTCGGCGCGCATGCGCTCGGGATCGCCGCTATAGGCGAAGGACGTGCCGTCCGCGAAGCGGATCCGGTAGAATGGATCGACCGGACAGAGCGTCACGTCGTCCGACAATTTGCGCCCGGCGAGGGTCCAGAGTTCCTCGAACAGCTGGGGCGCCGTGACGATGGTCGGTCCGGCATCGAAGGTGAAACCGTCCTGGCGGTGGACCCGCGCCCGGCCGCCCGCCTGTTCCAGCCGCTCCAGCACGGTCACCCGATAGCCCCGGGCCCCGAGGCGCACGGCCGCGGCGAGGCCGCCGAAGCCCGAGCCGATGACCACGGCATGCGGTCGCCGATCGGCCTCTTGCACCACGCTTTGATCGACCGCGAGTGTCAGCATGGCTTGACACTATCGCGCCGGTTCGCCGGTCCGCAAGGGCGAATTGCGAAGGCGCACGGATGGCGGCGATGGGGCCTCGGATACGGCCGGGCCCGGTGCCTCGGCGCGAACGCCCCGATGGCCGTTGCGACGATGCCATGCGCGGCAGAAATTCCATGGTCGCGCGGCGATTATCCGATCGAACGGCGCTATAGGGCCGTGGTGAGAGGCGCTTTCAACGGGACATGGGACGTGTGATGGACGGTCGCGATCAGACCATCTTCGTGGCGGGCCACCGGGGCATGGTGGGCTCGGCGATCGTGCGCCGCCTGCGGGAGCGGGAGCGCGCGCAGATCCTGACGGCCGACCGGCAGGCCCTCGACCTGCTCGACCAGGCCGCGGTCCGGCGCTTCTTCGCCGAGAACCGGATCGATCAGGTCTACCTCGCCGCCGCCAAGGTCGGCGGCATCCACGCCAACAACACCTATCCGGCCGCGTTCATCCACGAGAACCTGCTGATCCAGGCCAACATCATCGACGCCGCGCATCGGCACGGGGTCGACCGGCTGCTGTTCCTGGGCTCCTCGTGCATCTACCCGAAGCACGCGCCCCAGCCGATGCGCGAGGACGCGCTGCTCACCGGGGTGCTGGAGCCGACCAACGAGCCCTACGCCGTCGCCAAGATCGCCGGCATCAAGATGTGCGAGAGCTACAACCGCCAGTACGGGCGGCGCTACCGCAGCGTGATGCCGACCAACCTGTACGGGCCCAACGACAACTTCCACCCGGAGAACGCCCACGTCCTGCCGGCGCTGATGCGCCGGCTGCACGCGGCCAAGGCGGAGGGCCGCCCGGCGGTCACGGTCTGGGGCACGGGCCGGGCGATGCGCGAGTTCCTGCACGTCGACGACATGGCGCGGGCCAGCGTGTTCGTGATGGAGATGGACGACGCGGTCTACGCGGCCAACACCCGGCCGGACCTGTCGCACATCAATGTCGGCACGGGGGAGGATTGCACGATCCGGGACCTGGCCGAGGCGCTGGCGCGGGTGATCGGCTACGACGGCGCGCTGGAGTTCGACGCGTCGAAGCCCGACGGCACGCCGCGCAAGCTGATGGACGTGTCGCGGCTCAGAGCCATGGGCTGGCGGCCGGAGGTCGGCCTGGAGGACGGCCTGCGCCAGACCTACGCCTGGTTCCTCGACAACCACGCCACCCTGCGGAGCTGAGCGGGGGCCAGCGACCCGCGCGGGCGCGCCGCCATTGACGTATCGATCGGGAGGAGAGGGCTCATGGCCGAGCGGCGGTCCGATGCCGACGAACACATGCGACGGCAGAAGTTCCTGAAGGTCTTCCAGAACTTCGATGCCAACACCCGATTTCCCGCGCCCTACGTGCAGTTCGCCGGGAAGCCGCTGGCGGTCCTGGCCGAGAAGGGCTGGCGCTACGACGTGCTCGGCTACCGCAACGACACGCATGCGGAGCCGCGCCCGCCCTCGGAGACCCTGCGCGTGTTCGTCGTCGGCGACAGCACGCTGGTCGACGGGCAGGTCTTCGCCGACACCATACCCGGCCGAATGGAGACCGGCCTGAAGCGGGTCCACGGCGAGGGCGCGCGGGTCTACAATTTCGGCGTGATCTCGGCCTGCCTGAACCAGATGATCGCCCTGATCACGAGCCGGCTGATGGATCTCCAGCCGGACGTGATCCTGATCGTCGGCGGCGGCACCGACATCTTCCAGCCGTGGAGCTTCGATCCGCGGGCGGGCTATCCCTACAACCAATTCGCCAGCGAATGCCTCTACGAGTACTTCTTCGACCACCGGAGGATGGAAGCCGATACGGAGGAGCTGTCCTACGAGAGCCTGCAGGAGATGATTTTCAACCGTCTCGAGAACCTGCGGGTGCTGACCAACTGGCAGTCGGACATCTGGGAATGGGAGGTGGTGCGGCAATTCGAGCTGTCGTTGAAGCGGCTGGCCCGGCTCGCACCGGGCATCGGCGCACCGGTCCGCTTCCTGCTCCAGCCGACCGTCGTCCGCAAGGCGGAGCGTGTCGGCGAGGAGGCCCACGCCGCCTCCGGTACGTTCCTCGCGTATCTCGACCGGCAATACACGCGCTTCGAGGGCGTTCTCGACCGCCTCGACGCCCGAGGCGGCGCGGACGCGCCCTTCGCGGTGCGGGACCTCGGCCGGCTGTTCGAGGGCGAGAGCCGCCTCCTGTTCACCGACATCGTGCACGTGACCTCCGAGGGCCGGCAGATGATCGCCGACCGGCTGCTGGCGGAGGTCGCCGATGTGCTCGGCGCCCGCGCCGGATCGCCGGCCTAGGCCATGACGGGGCCGATCGTCTTCATCGGGGATTCGATCACCGAGCAATGGGGCTTCCACCGCGCCGCGACCTTCGCGGCCCATGATCTCA
The DNA here is from genome assembly GCF_022829585.1 of Methylobacterium sp. J-026. GTDB lineage: Bacteria > Pseudomonadota > Alphaproteobacteria > Rhizobiales > Beijerinckiaceae > Methylobacterium. The sequence goes on along the minus strand of NZ_JAKSYC010000069.1, from coordinate 31,936 downwards.
TCCCCCGCGGGGGATCCGGGCAGACGGCGCGCTGGATCACCATGCGGTTCCGCCGCGACCTGGAGGAGACGGGAGCCCGGGGCGTCCATCTCCTCTGCGGGGTCAACGATATCGGCCGCAACGAGGGGTTCTTCGTCCCCGCCGACGAGATCGCCCGGACCATCGCCGGCATGCTCGACGAGGCGCGGGCGATGGGCGTGACGGCCTGGGTCGGCTCGATCATGCCGGCCGCCCGGATCCCGTGGAACCCGGAGGTGCCCGACGCTCCGTCCATGATCGCGGCGGTCAACGCGTGGCTCCGGGCGCACGCGCAGGCGCACGGCGCCACCTACATCGACTACCATTCCGTCCTGGCGGACAAGTCCGGCGGGCTGCGCCGTTCCTACGGCACCGACGGGCTGCATCTGAGCCGGGCGGGCTACGCGGCGATCGAGCCGCTGATGCTCTCGGCCCTCGGCCGCGTTGCGCCCGGGGCGGGGGCCGACGCCGCTGCCGCACCGGCCCACGGAGCGGCGCAGCGGCGCGTCGCCGGCCTCGCGGCGGTGCTCGCCGCGGTCGCCGCCCGGGTCCGCCGCAACCGCTGATCAGAGACGGCGCACCGCCCCGTGCGCCGCGCTGGTGGTCAGCATCGCGTAGGCGCGCAGGGCCGCGCTGACCTTGCGCTTGCGCGGGGTTGCCGGCTGCCAGCCCGCCGCCGCCTGCGCCGCCCGCCGCCGCTCGAGCTCGTCCGGCGCGACCTCCAGGCGGATGCTCCGGGCCGGGATGTCGATGGCGATGGTGTCGCCGTCGCGCACGAGGCCGATCAGGCCGCCCTCGGCCGCCTCCGGCGAGACGTGTCCGATCGACAGCCCCGAGGAGCCGCCGGAGAACCGCCCGTCCGTGACCAGGGCGCAGGCTTTGCCGAGCCCCTTCGATTTCAGGTAGCTCGTCGGGTAGAGCATCTCCTGCATGCCGGGGCCGCCGCGCGGGCCCTCGTAGCGGATCAGCACGACCTCGCCGGCCGAGACCTTGCCGTTCAGGATCCCGTCCACCGCCGCGTCCTGGCTCTCGAACACCCGGGCCGGCCCCGAGAAGGTCAGGATCGAGGCGTCGACGCCCGCGGTCTTCACGATGCAGCCCTGCTCCGCGAGGTTGCCGTAGAGCACGGCGAGGCCGCCATCCTGCGAGTAGGCATGCGCCGCGTCGCGGATGACCCCGCCCTCCCGGTCGAGATCGAGGTCGTCGAAGCGGGATTCCTGGCTGAAGGCCACCTGGGTCGGCACGCCGCCGGGGGCCGCCCGGTAGAAGGTCTGCACCGACGCGCTCGGGCCCACGCGCACGTCCCACCGCGCCAGGGCGGCGGCGAGCGTCCCGGCCGAGACGTTGCCGGCCGCCGTGTCGATCAGCCCGGCCCGGTCGAGCTCGCCCAGGATTCCCATGATCCCGCCGGCCCGATGCACGTCCTCCATGTGGACATCGGCCACCGCCGGGGCGACCTTGCACAGGACCGGCACCCGGCGGGACAGCCGGTCGATATCGGCCATGGTGAAGGGCACCTCGCCCTCGTGGGCGGCGGCCAGCAGGTGCAGCACCGTGTTGGTCGACCCGCCCATGGCGATGTCCAGCGTCATGGCGTTCTCGAACGCCTCGAAGCTCGCCACCGCCCGCGGCAGCACGCCGGCATCGTCCTGCTCGTAATGGCGGCGGGCGAGGTCGACGATCAGGTGTCCGGCCTCGACGAACAGGCGCCGGCGGTCGGCATGCGTCGCCAACACCGAGCCGTTGCCCGGCAGGGCCAGCCCGAGGGCCTCGGTCAGGCAATTCATGGAATTGGCCGTGAACATGCCGGAGCACGATCCGCAGGTCGGGCAGGCCGAACGCTCGATCACCTCGACATCGGCGTCCGAGATCCGGTCGTCGGCGGCCGCGATCATGGCGTCGACCAGATCGACCTTCCTGGAGATCCCCGGGAGCTGGACTTTGCCGGCCTCCATCGGGCCGCCGGAGACGAACACCGTCGGGATGTTCAGCCGCAGGCACGCCATGAGCATGCCGGGGGTAATCTTGTCGCAATTCGAGATGCACACCATTGCGTCGGCGCAGTGTGCGTTGACCATGTACTCGACGGAATCCGCGATCAGCTCCCGTGACGGCAGCGAGTACAGCATGCCGTCATGGCCCATGGCGATGCCGTCATCGACCGCGATGGTGTTGAACTCCTTGGCGACGCCGCCGGCGGCCTCGATCTCCCGGGCGACGAGCTGCCCGAGATCCTTGAGGTGGACGTGGCCCGGCACGAACTGCGTGAACGAGTTCACCACCGCGATGATCGGCTTGCCGAAATCGCCGTCCTTCATGCCGGTGGCGCGCCACAGGCCGCGGGCGCCGGCCATGTTGCGGCCGTGGGTGGTGGTGCGGGAACGATAGGCGGGCATCGCGAGCTTCGATCGGTTTGAAGGTGCAGGGCTTCTGCGCCCGCCGCCGCGCGGCCGCAAGCGTCGCCGCGGGCCGTGCATCCGTGGCATGCTCCTGGCAGATGCCGGGGTGGAGCGAGGCGTGATGGATCAGGTGGACTTCCTGCGACGGGCGATCGACCAGGGCCAGGGGCGCGTCGAGGCCGACCTCGTCCTGAAGGGGGGCCGCTTCCTCGATCTCGTCACCGGCGACATCGTCGCCTCGGACATCGCGATCTGCGGCGACCGGATCGTCGGCACCTTCGACACGTATCGCGGGCGGCGGGAGATTGACCTGTCCGGCCGCATCGTCGTGCCTGGCTTCATCGACACGCATTTCCACGTCGAATCCTCGCTCATGCCGCCGCAGGAATTCGAGCGCTGCGTCCTGCCCCACGGGGTCACGACGGGGATCTGCGACCCGCACGAGATGGCCAACGTCCTCGGGACCGAGGCCTTCGGTTGGTTCCTGGACTCCGCCGGGACGCTGGCCATGGACCTGCGGGTGCAGCTCTCCTCCTGCGTCCCAGCCACCGACCACCTGGAGACATCGGGGGCGCGGATCTCTGCCGCGGACCTGCTGGCCTTCGCAGGCCATCCCAAGGTGATCGGACTCGCCGAGTTCATGAATTTTCCGGGCGTGCTCGCGGGCGATCCGGGCGTGTTGGACAAACTCGCGGCGTTCCAGGGCCGGCACATCGACGGCCACGCGCCCCTGCTGCGCGGCGCCGCGCTCAACGGCTACATCGCGGCCGGCATCCGCACCGAGCACGAGGCGACGACGCCCGAAGAGGCGATGGAGAAACTGTCCAAGGGCATGACCGTGCTGATCCGGGAGGGCTCGGTCTGCAAGGATCTGCACGCCCTGGCGCCGATCCTGACCGAGCGCACGGCGCCGTTCCTGGCCTTCTGCACCGACGACCGGAATCCCCTGGACATCGCCGAGGAGGGGCATCTCGACCACATCATCCGCACCGCCATCGCCCTCGGCGCCCCGCCGCTGGCCGCCTACCGGGCGGCGTCGTGGTCGGCCGCGCGGGCCTTCGGCCTGTTCGACCGCGGCCTCGTCGCCCCCGGCCAGCGCGCCGACCTCGTGGCGCTCGACGATCTGGAGATTTGCGCCGTCTCGCAGGTCTTCGCCGCCGGGCGACCGGTGGACGCGGCGCTGTTCGACGCGCGGCCCCCCGTGACGCCGATCGGCCGCGGCAGCGTCCGCGCGCGGCGCGTGACGGGCGCGGATTTCGCAGCCCCGGGCTCCGGGCCGTCGACACCCGTGATCGGCGTCGTCCCGGGCCAGATCATCACCCTGCGCCACGATCTGAGCCTGCCCTATGTCGGCGGCGAGCGCCGGGTCGACCTTGATCAGGATGCCATCAAGGTCGCGGTCGTGGAGCGCCACGGCCGGACGCCGCCGGGGGAGCGCGGGATCGGCGTCGCCTTCGTGAAGGGATTCGGCCTGAAGCGCGGCGCCATCGCCTCGTCGGTCGGGCACGACAGCCACAACATCACGGTGGTGGGCGTCGACGAGGCCGACATGGCCGTCGCGGTGAACCGGCTCGGCGAGATCGAGGGCGGCTTCGTCGTGGTCGAGGGCGGCCGCGTGCTCGCCGAGATCGCCCTGCCGGTCGCCGGCCTGATGAGCCTGATGCCGTTCGAGGCGATCCGGCACGCCCTGGTGGCGCTCAGGGCCGCCGCGCGCAGCCTCGGCGTGGTCCTCCCGGAGCCGTTCCTGCAGGTGGCGTTCCTGCCGCTGCCGGTCATCCCGCACCTCAAGATCACCGATCGCGGGCTCGTGGATGTCGACCGGTTCATGCTGATCGATCCTTGAATTTCGATTGCGCACAATCTAAATCGGGGCTGTGCAGCCGGCGGCAGGCCCCTAGATGCCGCCCTTGCCCTGAAACCGGAGATTGCCGATGTCCGTCGACGTGAAGTACCGCACCACCGCCACCGCCACCGGAGGCCGCGACGGCGCGGCCCGGACCGCCGACGGCAGCTTCGAGGTCAAGCTCTCGACCCCGAAGGAACTGGGCGGCGCGGGTGGTCCGGGTGCGAATCCGGAGCAGCTCTTCGCCTCCGGCTACTCGGCCTGCTTCCTCGGCGCCATGAAGGCCGTCGCCCCGTCGCTGCAGCTGAAGGTCCCGGCCGAGACCAGCGTCACCGCCGATGTCGGCATCGGGCCGCGCTCCGAGGGCGGTTTCGGCATCACCGCCGATCTGAAGGTCAGCCTGCCGGGCCTCGACCGCGCCGACGCGCAGAAGTTGGTGGACGCCGCCCATCAGGTCTGCCCGTACTCGAACGCCACCCGCGGCAACGTGAATGTCGGCCTGACGCTCGCCTGAGCGCCTCTATCGATCCGTCCCTCATCCCGAACTGCGCCCGCAATGCGGTGTGCCCTCGGGATGAGGGTGCGTCTTGGACAGTCGCGGGACGACGGCGTGATTCGGTGCGAGCCGTGACTGGCCGAACCCGCGCTCACACTTCTGCGTGCGCCCGCATGCAGACGCCGCGCGCTGCATCCAGCGTCACGCCCTCGAACCGCTCCCCAGTCCGCCGGCCGCAGACGCGAAAAATCTGGTTGGCGGTCATCGGCGAGAGGCCGCGATAGCGAAACAGCCGCGGAACCTGGCCGAGCATCGTGGCGGCGAGGTTCATCAGGAGCGTCGCCTGCATCGGCCCGTGGACCACGAGGTCGGCATAGCCCTCCACCTGCATGGCGTAGGGCTGGTCGTAGTGGAACCGATGACCGTTGAAGGTCATGGCCGAGTAACGGAACAGGAGCGTCGGCGTCGCCGGCACGGACCAGACCGTATCGTAGGCACCCGGATCGTCGCGCTCGGCCGCGGCCGCTGCCCCGGTCTGCGCGCCGGCGGCTTCCCGATAGACGATGTCCTGCCGCTCCCGGATCGCCACGCCGCGGTCGGTGGCGACCGCGTGCTCGACCGTGACGAAGCACAGCCGGCCGCTGCGCCCATCCTTGAAGGCCACATCCCGCACCGTCTCGGTCCGGGTGACGTGGTCGCCCTCGCGCAACGCGGATAGAGTCTCGATCTGCCCGCCCGCCCACATCCGGCGCGGCAGCGGCACCGGCGGCAGAAAACCACCCTTGGCGGCATGGCCGTCCGGCCCGAGGGACTCGGCGGGCGCCGTCTCCGGGGCGAGGCACCAGTGCAGGGCCGGCGGCGCCGTCCCGTCGGCGACCGGCGCCAGATGCGGCGCGAAGGTGGCGCGGAACTCGGCCAGCAGCCGCGGCGTGACGAGGTCCGATTGCGTGCGGGTCCGGCCGATCCAGGCGGCGAAGTCCATCATGTCAGTAGGAGCGCGGCAGGCCGAGCACGTGCTCGGACAGGTAGGCCAGGATGAGGTTCGTGGAGATCGGCGCGACTTGGTAGAGGCGGGTCTCGCGGAACTTGCGCTCCACGTCGTATTCCTCCGCGAAGCCGAAGCCGCCATGGGTCTGGATGCAGACATTGGCCGCCTCGAACGAGGCGTCGGCCGCCAGCATCTTGGCCATGTTGGCCTCCGCCCCGGGATTCGCGCCGCCCTCGTAGAGGGCGAGCGCTTCGCGCACCATCAGCTCGGCCGCGCGCATGTTGGCGTAGGCCTTCGCGATCGGGAACTGCACGCCTTGGTTCGCGCCGATCGGCCGGCCGAAGACCGAGCGCTCCCCCGCATAGGCCCTTGCCCGGTCGATGAACCACTTGGCGTCGCCCACGCATTCCGCGGCGATCAGGATGCGCTCGGCGTTCATGCCGGACAGGATGTAGCGGAAGCCCCTGCCCTCCTCGCCGATCAGGTTTTGCGCCGGGACGCGGAGATTGTCGAAGAACACCTCCGTGGTGGCGTGGTTCATCATCGTCCGGATCGGGCGGATGGTGAGCCCGCTGTCCCGCGCCTCGCGCATGTCGACGAGGAGCACCGACAGCCCGTCGGTGCGCTTCATGCCCTCGGCCCGGGGCGTCGTGCGGGCGAGCAGCAGCATCAGGTCCGAATGCTCTGCGCGGCTGGTCCAGATCTTCTGGCCGTTGACCACGTAGTGGTCGCCCTCGCGGCGTGCCGTGGTCTTGAGGCTGCCGGTGTCGGTGCCGGAGGTCGGCTCGGTTACCCCGAAGGCCTGGAGCCGCAGGCGTCCTTCGGCGATCGCCGGCAGATACGCCGCCTTCTGGGCGTCGGATCCGTGCCGCAGCAGCGTACCCATCGTGTACATCTGGGCGTGACAGGCGCCGCCGTTGCAGCCCGCCCGCTGCACCTCCTCCAGGATCGCCGCCGCCGCGGAGAGCGGCAGGCCGGAGCCGCCGTACTCCTCCGGGATCAGGACCGACAGGTAGCCGCTCTCGGTCAGCCCGTTCACGAACGCGGTCGGGTAGGCCATCTCCCGGTCGAGCGCCCGCCAGTACGGGCCGGGGAAGCCCGCGCAGAGCTTCGCCACGGCCTCGCGGATCTCGGTATAGGCTTCCATGGCAGGCTCCTCAGGCGGTGCGCCCGCCATCGACCGGCAGGTCGACGCCGGTGATGAAGGCGGCTTCGTCGGAGGCGAGGAAGAGGGCCGCCGCCGCGATGTCGCTCGCCTGGGACAACCGCCCGAGCGGGATCGAGGCGATGAACCGCGCGCGGTTCTCTTGCGTATCGGGCATGCCCATGAACTGCTCGAGCAACCCGGTCGCCCCCATGACCGGGCAGAGGGCGTTCACCCGGATCTTCCAAGGCGCCAGCTCCAGGGCCAGCGACTTCGAGGCCAGGCTCGCCGCCCCCTTGGAGGCGTTGTACCAGGTGAGCCCGGGGCGCGGCCGCAGAGCCGCCGTCGAGCTGACGGTCAGGATCACGCCGCCGCCGCCGTCGCGCATGAGCGGCGCCACCGCCCGGACGAAATGGAAGATCGACTTCACGTTCACCCGAAAGACCCGGTCGAACTCGTCCTCCGTCACCTCCAGCAGCGGCTTGTTGCGGTGGGTGGTGCCGGCATTGTTGACGAGGATGTGCGGGTCGCCGAACCGCTCCCGGGTCGCCGCGACGGCGGCCTCGACATCGGCGGCCTCGCCCACATCCGCACCGACCGCGAGGGCATTCGCGCCGATCTCGCCCGCCACCCGCCCAGCGGCCGCCGCATCAATGTCGACGCAGGCGACCCGGGCCCCCTCGGCGGCGAAACGTTGGGCGATCCCCGCCCCGAAACCGCCGCCGGCCCCCGTCACGATCGCGATCTTGCCCTCGAGCCTCATCGTCACCTCCCGTTCGGTCATGCGTTCCGCCCGCTGCTTCCAGGGGGCGCGAACTCGGCCCGGATCCGCGCAGTGTGCTGGCCGATTTCGGGGACCGGACCGAGCGCCCGCACCTGCCCGTCGATCAGCACAGGCGGCGCCACGATCCGGGCGGGTCCGGCCTGTGTCTCGACCACACTGCGCACGAGGGCCGGATGGGCGGCCAAGTCTGCCAGCGTGTTGACGAAGCCGTAGGCGGTCCCGGCGGCCTTCAGCCGGGCCGCCGCCGCGTCGCGGGACAGCCGTACCAGCGCGGCCCCGACCCGGAGATCGACCGCGTCCCGATTGGCCACGCGGGCCGTGTTCGACGCGTATCCCTCGGCGGTGGCGAGGTCGGGGTCCTCCAGCACCGACGCACAGAAGCGGGCCCATTCACGCTCGTTCTGGATCGAGATCAGCACCAGGCTGTCATCGGCCGTGGGGAAGGCGCCGTAGGGGCAGATCGACGGATGGGCGAGGCCGACCCGCTGCGGGACCCGGCCTGTGCCCTCGAAATAGAGCAGCGGCACAGTCATCCAGTCGGCGGCGGCGCCGAACAGGCTCACGTCGAGGGCACAGCCCTGCCCCGAGATTCCCCGGGCGATCAGCGCCTCCAGCACGGCGGCATGGGCATCCATCCCGCAGGCCACGTCGCAGACCGAGACGCCGACCCGGCCGGGCCCGGCCGGATGGCCGGTGATCCCGGCAAGCCCGCTCTCGGCCTGGACCAGCAGGTCGTAGGCCTTCATGGCGCTGTAGGCGTGGCCGGTGCCGTAGCCGGAGATGTCCACGGTGATCAGCCGCGGGTAGCGCGCGCGCAGGTCCGCCGCGCCGAAGCCCGCCCGGGCGGCGGCACCGGGGGCGAGATTCTGGACGAACACGTCGGCCCGGGCGAGGACCGCGTGCAGGAGGCGCGCATCCTCCGGATCCTTGATGTCGGCGACGAAGCTCTCCTTGCCGCGGTTGAGCCAGACGAAGTAGCTGGCCAGCCCGTTCACCGCATCGTCGTAGCCGCGGGCGAAATCCCCCTCCGGGCGCTCGATCTTGATGACCCGGGCGCCGGCATCCGCGAGCCGCGCGGTGCAGTAGGGCGCGGCCACCGCCTGCTCCAGGGCCAGGACGGTCAGCCCGCGCAGCGGCAGGGTCTGGCTCATGCGCGTCCTTTGATTTTAAGCTGCCCCGCGGGGCCGGACCCGGCTCACCTGGGTCAGCCTCGGCCCGCGCCAAGCCGGGTCCGGTGACAGGGCCGCGCTGCCGTGAGCGTCAGACTGGCTTCCGCGTCGCGCTGCGCGCGGGGACGCGGATCACTCCGCCGCGCGGAGCGCGGGCGGTCCCCGGACTTCCTCGACCGGCTCCGCCCCGGGATCGGCCAGGGCCGCGTCCACCGCCCCGGGCTTGTCCCAGAAGGAGAAGCGGTGCGCCAGCCGGTCGAGGTAGATGTAGATCACCGGCGTCGTGAACAGCGTCAGGATCTGGCTGACCGCGAGGCCGCCGACCATGGCGTAGCCGAGCGGCTGCCGGATCTCCGAGCCGGTCCCGGTGGCGAACATCAGCGGGATGCCCCCGAGCAGGGCCGCCATGGTGGTCATCAGGATCGGGCGGAAGCGCAGCAGCGCGGCCCGGCGGATCGCCTCCTCGGGGGTCAGCCCCTCCTCGCGCTCGGCCACGATGGCGAAGTCGACCAGCATGATGCCGTTCTTCTTCACGATGCCGATCAGCAGGATGATGCCGATGAGCGCGATCAGGCTGAAATCGTACCCCGCCCACATGAGCACCGCGAGGGCGCCGACGCCGGCCGAGGGCAGCGTCGACAGGATGGTGATCGGGTGGATGAAGCTCTCGTAGAGGATGCCGAGGATCAGATAGACGACGAACAGAGCCGCCAGGATCAGCAGCGGCACCGTCGAGAGCGATTGCTGGAAGGCCTGCGCGGTGCCCTGGAAGCCGCTCACCACGGTTTGCGGCACCTGGAGGTCGCGCATCGCCTGGCCGATCGCCTCTGTCGCCTGGCCCAGCGCCACGTCGGGGGCGAGGTTGAAGCTGATCGTCACCGCCGGGAACTGGCCCTGGTGGTTCACGGCCAGCGGCGCCACCGGGTCGGTGGTCCAGCGGGCGAAGGCCGCGATCGGCACCTGGCCGCCGCCGTTGGGCGCCTTGATGTAGATCTTGTCGAGGCTCTCGACGCTGCCCTGCAGGGCCGGAAGCACCTCCAGCACCACGTGGTAGCTGTTGAGCTGGGTGAAGTACTGCGCGATCTGCCGCTGCCCGAAGGCGTCGTAGAGGGTGTCGTCGATCAGCTGGGGCGTGATCCCGTAGCGCGAGGCGGCGTCGCGGTCGATCGACAGCGTCAGGGTCGTGCCCCGGGTCTGCTGGTCGGTGGCGACATCGCGCAGTTCCGATAGGGTCTTCAGCCGGTCGAGGATCCGCGGCGCCCAGGTGTTGAGTTCGGCGAGGTCCGGGTCCTGGAGCGTGTATTCGAACTGCGTACGCGAGGTCCGGCCGCCCGTGCGCACGTCCTGCGTGGCCTGGATGAAGGTGCGGATGCCCGCGACCTGATCGAGCTTCGGGCGCAGGCGGCCGATCACCTGGAACGCGTTGACGTCGCGCTCCTCCCGGGGCTTGAGCGTGATGTACATGCGGCCCGAGTTCAGCGCCTGGCCGTTCCCGCCGAGCGACATGCCGACGGTGGCCACCGCCGGGTCGGCCTGGACGATCGCTCCGACCTTCTCTTGGAGCGTCATCATCGCCGAGAAGGAGATGTCCTGTCCCGCCTCGGTGACGCCGATCATGAAGCCGGTGTCCTGCTGCGGGAAGAAGCCCTTCGGGATCGCCACGAACAGGTAGCCGGTCAGCGCCAAGGTGGCGAAGAAGACCAAGAGCGTGACCTTGCGGAATCGCAGGGCGACGTCGAGGGCGTCCTCGTAGACCGAGAGCAGCCAGTCGAACCCGGCCTCGCTCATCCGGTAGAGGCGGCCGTGGCGCTCGGCGTCGTGCGGCTTGAGCAGCCGGGCGGCCATCATCGGCGTCAGCGTCAGCGACACGAAGGCCGACACCGCGATCGTCATCGACAGCACCACGGCGAATTCGCGGAACAGTCGGCCGATGATGCCGCCCATCAGCAGGAGCGGGATCAGCACCGCGATCAGCGACACCGAGATCGACACGATGGTGAAGCCGATCTCGCCCGCGCCCTTGAAGGCGGCCTCCATCGGCCGCATCCCCTCCTCCACGTAGCGGCTGATGTTCTCCAGCACGACGATGGCGTCGTCGACCACGAAGCCCACCGAGATGGTGAGCGCCATCAGCGAGAGGTTGTCGAGGGTGTAGCCCGCGATCCACATCAGCGCGCATGCCCCGAGCAGCGCGAGCGGCACCGTCACGCTCGGGATCACCGTCGCCCAGAAGCTGCGCAGGAAGACGAAGATCACCGCCACCACCAGCACGATGGTGAGCAGCAGGGTGAACTGCACATCCTCCACGGAGGCGCGGATGGTCTGGGTCCGGTCGCTCAGGATCCCGATCTTGATCCCGGCCGGGAGGGTGGAGGTCAGGCGCGGCAGCTGCGCCTTGATGCTGTCCACCGTGTCGATCACGTTGGCACCGGGCTGCTTGAACACCACCAGGAACACGCCGCGCTGGCCGTTGGTCCAGCCGGCCTGCTTGGTGTCCTCGGAGCCGGCCACCGCGTGGCCGATGTCGCGCACGCGCAGGGGCGCGCCGTTCTGGTAGGCCACGATCACGGCGTCCCAGTTCTTGGCCTCGGTGAGCTGGTCGTTGGCGTAGATCGTGTAGCTGTGGCTGCCGCCGTCGATACTGCCCTTGGGGTTGTTGACCGTGGTCAGGGTGAGCTGCGTGCGCACGTCCTCCAGCGAGAGACCCTTGGCCACGAGCTTGGCGGGATCAACCTGGATGCGGATAGCGGGCTTCTGCTGGCCGCCGATGAAGACCTGCGCGACGCCGGAGATCTGGCTGATCCGCTGGGCGAGCTGCACGTCGACGGCATCGTCGACGTCGATCAGGGGCAGGCTGTCGGAGGTGGCCGAGAGCAGGAGGATCGGCGAATCAGCCGGGTTGACCTTCCGGTACGTCGGCGGGCTCGGCAGGTTCTTCGGCAGCTGGCCGCCGGCGGCGTTGATCGCCGCCTGGATGTCGCTCGCCGCACCGTCGATGTTGCGGTTCAGCTCGAACTGAACGGTGACCGTCGAGATCCCGAGGGAACTCGTCGAGGTCATCTGCGATACGCCCGGGATCTGCGAGAACTGCCGCTCCAGGGGCTGCGCCACCGAGGACGCCATCGTCTCGGGGCTGCCGCCGGGGAGCTGCGCCGTCACCTGGATCGTCGGGAAATCCACCTGCGGCAGCGGGGCGACGCCCAAGAGCGGATAGGCCACCACCCCGAGGAACAGGATGCCGACCATGATCAGCGTGGTCGCCACTGGGAACCGGATGAACGGCGCCGAAATGCCGCCCTTCATCGCCGGGCCCGCCCGAGTTGTGAGACCGCCGTCGCGGCGTGAAGGCCCATCAGCGTTGAGCCTCCACCCGGCGCGCGGACGTGTCCGGCGCCTCCGCCTGGGCCGCCCGGGATGCGGGCGGCTCACCGACGAGGCTCCCGTCCTGGACCTTGTACTGCCCGGCGGTGATCACCCGCTCGCCGGATTTCAGGTCGCCGCTCAGGATCTGGGTCCGGCCCGAATCGGAGCGCCCGGCCTTCAGGGCGCGCTGATGGGCGTGATTGCCGTCGTCCACCACGAAGGCGAACAGGCCGTCCGGTCCATGCTGGACCGCGTTGTCGGGAACCGTGGTGGCGACGGCGACGATGCCGACCCGCATCTTGGTGGAGACCGACAGGCCGGGCCAGAGGGCGTGGTTCCGGTTCTCGTACACGGCCTTGAGGCGGATCGTGCCGGTCGCCGTGTCCACCTGGTTGTTGAACAGGGCGAGCTTGCCGTCGGCGAGCTTGGTGAGCCCGTCCGAACTCCAGGCTTCCACCGGCACGTCGCCCTTCCGCAGGGCCGCGGTGATGGCGGGCAGCTGATCCTCCGGCGCGGTGAAGACCACGAAGATCGGCTCCACCTGGGTGATCGTGACGATCGGGGTCTGGCCGGCGGCGTTGACGATGTTGCCGATATCGACCTGCCGGAAGCCGGTCACGCCGTCGATCGGCGCGCGGATGGTGGCGTAGCCGAGCTGGGTCGACGCATTGTCGATCGCGGCCTGATCGGAGGCGACCTGCGCCGTGAGCTGTGCGACCAGGGCGGTCTGCGTCTCGGTCTGCTGCCGCGACGCGTAGGCGCCGAGGCCGGTGTACCGGACGAGATCCGCTTTGGCGTTGTTGAGGTTGGCGGTGTCCTGCTCCTTCTTGGCTTTGGCCTGGTCCATCGCCGCCTGATAGGGGCGCGGGTCGACCTGAACGAGGATGTCGCCCTTGTGGACGGCCTGGCCTTCGCGGAAGGCGACCTGCTGGATCTCGCCGTCGACGCGCGTGCGTGCCTGAACGGTGTTGTAGGCCTGGACGGTGCCGAGACCGTTCGACACGAGCGCGAACGGCCCCTGCTCGACGGTTCCGAGGGTCACGGGCACGGGACGCGGGGCGGCGGCCTTCGGCTTCTCGGCGGGCTGGCCGAGCCGCGTATAGCCATAGGCACACCCGCCCGCGAGGGCGAGCAGGACCAGGATCGCCGCGAAGGAGCGGCCGCGCCGCGACCCGCGCGCGACCGGATCGCGCCGCCGGTCGACCCCGCCTGGCGCCGCATCGATCTCACGCGATCGCGATGCGGCGCGATCATCCTCGTCCCCGCTCAGCATGCGCTCACGTCCGCCTCCCGGTCCGGCCCTCGGTCGAACCTGAGTATTTTGCATTCAATAGCATACAATCCCCACCGCCGACACCGATGCGATACACCGAGCCGGGGAATCGTGGCCGGGACAGGGCGTGCAAATCCGGGTGTCGCAGGGTAGCTTCGCGGCCGCCGCTCCGCAGCGGCCAGCGATCGCCCGTCCCGGCGTCGCGTGGCCCAACCGGCGCTGAGCGGCATCGCCCATCACCGACAGGCCGGCGTTGCCGCACCCGGCCGAAGAGACCAGGACGCTGCATGATCTCCACGCTGGAACTGGACGGATTGCAGGAACTTCGCGCCGCGCTCATCGAGGAGCGGCAGATCCTTGTGGCGTCGGTGCGAAAGCTGCGCGAGACCCGGCGGCAGAAGGGCACGTTCGTCCTGGGCGACGGCTCGGAGGCCGGGCCGCGGCTCGTGGCGCTGCAGCAGCAGATCGAGGTGGTCGAGTCCGTTATCGCCACGCTGATGGAATCCCAGACCTGACACGCTCGGCTCGCAGAGCGCCCGGCACGCCGAGTTCCCTCGGCGGATATCGCGATGGTCTAGGCCATCTTGATGTCCATCTTGTTTCTGAGATCTACGCCGTGTCGTGCCCCATGCAATTTTGTAATGACAAAATATTAATCACACGTCACGGACGAAACGAATGATTTCAATCTCGTAAATGGTCAGAGACTGGCTCGAGTCCATTACGGTTCTGTCATCGAGGTCCATAGGCCGGACATGTTCGGAGCACGGTGCCGATGCCGGTCCGCGACAGGCCTTCAGTCCGGTGTGGCGGAAACTGGGGCGGATGGATGTGACGATGGCGGCGCATTGTCGACGCCCAGCCTGCCATTCGGCTGGACCGCTCGATCCCTGGGCGGTAGCGGACGACAAATCAGCGCACGGAACCCGTACGATGGACGCCTTCGATCACACCGCAGCGGCCCGCGATGCCGACGCACGCGTCGCGCCGCAGCCCAAGGCCGAAACGATCGCCCTCTGGCTCGCCCTCGACGCGGAGCGGCGGGCCCGCGACGAGCGGACGGCGCGGCTGCGCGCCATGCGCCTCATCGGCGGCGAAGACGACGCGAGCTGATCAGTCGTCGCCCGGGCCCCCGTCCGGCTGGCGGGCCGCCAGCGCGAAGCCGACCGCCATCGCCGCGGCCTCGGCATGGGCGATCAGCGTCGGATCCCCGGCGTCCCGCGCGGCCTGGAGGAGCGCGATCGCGTGGCGTCCGAGGCGCTGATCGATATCCGCGTCCCGGGCGAACACGGCGCCGCCGGCGGCATTGTCGTGGCTTCGGTCAATCATGGGCATGCGTCGGTCTTGAGATGGAGGCCGTCGTCCGGAAGGGCGCCGAGGCGTCGATCCAGGCCTGCGTGTCCGTGACATCCGCGAAGGCGCGCAGCACGGCGCTCACCGAGCGATGGATGTCCTCGGCCGCGATCCCGTCGAGGGCGTGGCTGGCGGAGGCGTCGCACAGAAAGGTCACGTCCTGCCCGCGGTGATAGCCGTCGATCGCGGTGGCCAGGCAGGCCGCCTCGCCGGCAAAGCCCGCGACGACGAGGGGCGGGCTGCCCCGCTCCATCACGTCGGCGAAGGCCGGGCTGGCGTAGCAGGACGGTCGATCCCGATCGAAGATCATGTCGCAGCCCAGCGGCTCGAAACCCTCGATCCAGCGGGCGAATCGGGTGCCGGCCTGAAACAGGGGCGCGCCGATCCAGCGCACATAGGCGACCTGGATGCCGCTGTCCCGGGCATGGCCGAGGGCGCGGCGGCAATTTTCCAGGGCCGGGCCGATGCGCGGGAGCGCCAGCGGCCGGCCGGCGATCTCATATTCCTGCTGCATGTCCACCAGCACCAGCACGGGGACGCTGCGCGGCCGACGGTAGAGGATCGGATTCGTCTGGCGCATCACACCGCGACCTTCCGATCGACGGAGGGCCGGGTGACGGCGCGGGCACGGGAGCGGTCGAGGGCCCCCGCGCGATGCCAGCGGCCCTCGGGCCGGATGATCACGTAGGGATCGACGCCGAGCCCGATGGCCTGGGGATGGAGCTCGGTTTCCAGCAGCATCTCGACATAGTCGAAATCCGAGAAGACCAGTTCCTGCGCCCCCTCGAAGACCGCGAAGCCGAAGCGGCTCCAGAACCCGACGAGGCGCTTCTGCGCATGCCCGTAGAGGCGGCGGTAGCCCTTCACCCGGGCCAGTTCGATTCCCGCGCGGACGAGGGCGAAGGCCATGCGGGTGTTGCGGTACTCGGCCCGCACCGCCAGGCGTTCGATCTTGGCGAAGTCCGCGAAGAAGCGGATGCGCAGGCAGCCGGCGGGCTCATCGCCGACATAGCCGATGAGGTGGGTGGCCGAGAGGTCGTTGCCGTCGAACTCCTCCTCGTAGGGGCAGGCCTGTTCGGCCATGTAGACGGCGGCGCGCAGCGCGATGACGCGGGCGAGATCCTCCATGCTGCGCGCGACCGCGACGCTGGTGCCGGTCCCGCCGGGGCGGTGGCTGTCGTAGGGCGGTGCGGGCTCGGCCTTCGGCCCGCGGGCGAAGTGGTAGAGTCCGCCCTGTGCGGCGCTCGGTGCTTCGAAGCCGAGGGCCGTCAGCAGGCTCGCGCCCTCCGGCGTCGCCGCCCGGGCGTAGAAGTCGACGCCCTGGTAGTTCGGGCTGGAGAGGCGGTCGAAGACCAGGCTGACGCCGCCGGCCAGACGCCGCCGCGCGTGGACGGCCCAGACATAGATGCAAGCGGGGCGTTCGTGCTGGCCGGCCAGCATCGCGTCCGGCGGATCCGCCGCGTCGAAACGTCCCGCCTTGAGTGCGGCGAGGCCGTCGGCATTCAGCATCAGGCAGGCGACGAAGCCGTCGCCCCGTGGCGCGGCGGCGTCGAATCTGTGCCGATGGGCGATCGCCATCACACTATCCGGGTTGCGCGACATCACCCGCTGGACAGTCTTCAGCGGTGCAAGGTCCGGCAGATCGAGCCGCGCGGCCGCGATGAGCCGTTCGAGATCGCATGACGCCGGCATGAAGATCACGAGGTGGCGGGCGACGCGATCGACCTTGAGCGCGCCGAGTGCGTGCCGCTGCCGCGGAGAGACTTGGGAAGACCCAAGATGATCCACGTCCGTCGCGACGAAATGGGAGCGTGCAATGTGCACCGTCATCGGATGACCTGACATTGAGGTACGGATTGACGGTTCAGCACTTCGCATCTAGCGCACTCCCTGTATGTGCAAAATTTGGAACAGGGGCGTTCCGTAGATGGAACAGACGGAGGCGGGCCGGGGCGTGATGCCCGACTGGCAGAGCATCCGCGTCTTCTTGACCCTCGAGCGCTCCGGGAGCTTCCGGGCCGCGGCCTCCAAGCTCGGCGTGTCGGTGAATTCGGTGCGCCGGCGGATCGCCGATCTCGAAACCCTGATCGGCGCGCCGCTGCTGACGCGCCACGTGGACGGCATCCGTCTGACCTCGGAGGGACACGCGATCCTGGAGGCCGCCGCCCGCATGGAGACCGCGGCGTTCGGCCTGATGCGGGCGGGGGAGACCGCGCCCTTCGCCGAGGCCGGCGAGGTCCGGATCGCGGTGACGGAAGGGCTGGGCGCGTTCTGGCTGGCGCCGCGCCTGGTCGAGTTTCAGCGGGCCAACCCGCGCCTGACGGTCGATCTGCGCTGCGCGATGGAATCCGCCGATGTCCTCCGTCTGGAGGCCGACGTGGCGATCCAGCTGTCGCGGCCGACCAGCCCCGATCTGCGGCTGGTCAAGCTGGGCCGCATCCACCTGATTCCCTACGCGGCGCGCGAATACGAACAGACCTACGGACTTCCCGCCGCGCCGGAGGATCTCGCCCGCCACCGGATCGTGGTCCAGGCCAGCAGCCAGACGATCCGCCTGGAGGATTTCAGCCGCGAGCTGCCGGGTTTCCCCGCCTCGGTTCCGATCGCGCTGAAGATCAACGTCAGCAGCGCGTATTACTGGGCGATCGCCAAGGGGGCGGGGATCGGTCTCCTGCCGACCTACGCCAGCGCGATCGGGGCGCGGGTCATACCGGTGGACAATCTGGGCCGGTTCAGCCTGGACATCTGGCTGACCTATCATCCGGACGCGGAGCGGATCGAGCGGGTGCGCCGGACGATCGACTGGCTGCGGGCCGCCTTCGATCCGAAGCGCTATCCCTGGTTCCGGGACGAGTTCATCCATCCCCGGGACCTGCCCACCGCCATCAAGGGCGAGCCGCTTCCGGATCTGTTCGCCGGCTTCACCGGCATGACACCCTGAGGGCGGCCGGCCCGTCGCGCGGCCCGATCAGGCTCCCTTGACCGCGCCGCGCGCATGATCCTTGCTCCGGCCGTCGCGACGACGAGGTTGCCCGTGCTGCTGACACCCCGCGAGAAAGACAAGCTGCTGATCGCCATGGCGGCCCAGGTGGCGCGGAACCGTCTGGCCCGGGGCGTCAAGCTCAACCATCCGGAGGCGGTGGCGCTGATCACCGACTTCGTGGTCGAGGGCGCCCGGGACGGCCGCACCGTCGCCGAGCTGATGCAGGCCGGCGCCACCGTCCTCACCGCCGATCAGGTGATGGAGGGCGTATCCGAGATGATCCACGACATCCAGGTCGAGGCGACGTTCCCGGACGGCACCAAGCTCGTGACCGTGCATCATCCGATTCGGGGGGCGGCCTCGGCGGACGTGCCCGGCGTGGTGACGCCCCTGCCCGGCGAGATCGTGTTCAACGCCGATGCCGAGCGCACCGTGATCGAGGTTGCCAATACCGGGGATCGACCGATCCAGGTCGGCTCGCACTACCATTTCTACGAGGTCAATCCGGGCCTCGTCTTCCCGCGCGAGCAGGCCCGCGGCAAGCGCCTCGACATCGCGCCCGGGACCGCGGTGCGCTTCGAGCCCGGGTCCACCCGGGAGGTCACGCTGGTGCCGCTCTCCGGCGGCCGCACCGTCTTCGGCTTCCGCGGTGACGTGATGGGCACGCTCTGACCATGGCCAACACACCCAAGCCCGCGAGCCTCCCCCGCTCCGCCTATGCCGACATGTTCGGCCCGACCACCGGCGACCGCATCCGCCTCGCCGACACCAGCCTGGAGATCACGGTCGAGCGCGATTTCACCATCTACGGCGAGGAGGTGAAGTTCGGCGGCGGAAAGGTCATCCGGGACGGGATGGGCCAGAGCCAGGTGACCAATGCCGCCGGTGCGGTCGACACGGTGATCACCAACGCGGTCGTGCTCGACCATTGGGGCATCGTGAAATGCGACGTCGGAATCGTGCGCGGCCGGATCTTCCGGCTCGGCAAGGCCGGCAATCCGGACGTGCAGCCCGGGATCGACATCATCGTCGGCCCCGGAACCGAGGTGATCGCCGGTGAAGGGAAGATCCTGACCGCCGGGGGCTTCGACAGCCACATCCACTTCATCTGCCCGCAGCAGATCGAGGAGGCGCTCTGCTCGGGCGTGACCACGATGCTCGGCGGCGGGACCGGGCCGGCGCACGGCACCTTCGCCACCACCTGCACCCCCGGCCCCTGGCACATCGCCCGGATGATCGAGGCGGCCGATGCCTTCCCAATGAACCTCGCATTTGCCGGCAAGGGCAACGCCTCGCGCCCCGAAAGCCTGATCGAGATGGTCCGGGCCGGGGCCTGCGCGCTGAAGCTCCACGAGGATTGGGGCACCACCCCGGCGGCGATCGATACCTGCCTGTCGGTGGCGGATGCCCACGATGTCCAGGTCATGATCCACACCGACACGCTCAACGAATCGGGCTTCGTCGAGGACACGATCGCGGCCTTCAAGGGCCGGACCATCCACGCCTTCCACACCGAGGGCGCCGGCGGCGGCCACGCGCCGGACATCATCAAGGTCGCCGGTCTGCCGAACGTGCTCCCGTCGTCGACGAACCCGACGCGGCCCTACACGCGGAACACCATCGACGAGCATCTCGACATGCTCATGGTCTGCCACCACCTCGACCCGTCGATCCCCGAGGATCTCGCCTTCGGGGAGAGCCGGATCCGCCGGGAGACCATCGCGGCCGAGGACATCCTGCACGATCTCGGCGCGCTCTCGATGATGTCGTCGGACAGCCAGGCCATGGGCCGGGTCGGCGAGGTCGTGATTCGCACCTGGCAGACCGCCGACAAGATGAAGCGCCAGCGCGGCGCCCTGGCGGGCGACACCTCCGGCACCGACAATCTGCGCGCCCGCCGCTACGTCGCCAAGTACACGATCAACCCGGCGATCGCGCACGGCGTGTCGAAGCACATCGGCTCGGTGGAGCCCGGCAAGCTCGCCGACCTCGTGCTCTGGACGCCGGCCTTCTTCGGGGTGAAGCCGGACCTCGTCATCAAGGGCGGCAGCATCGCGGCCGCGCCGATGGGCGACCCGAACGCCTCGATCCCGACGCCGCAGCCGGTGCATTACCGCCCGATGTTCGGCGCCTACGGGCGCGCGCCCTTCGCCACCGCCCTCACCTTCGTGTCCAAGGCGGCCGTCGAGGACGGGTTGCGGGACCGTCTCGGCGTGCAGAAGGAGCTGGTCGCGGTGGAGAATGTCCGGGGCGGCATCTCGAAGGCGAGCATGGTGCTCAATGACGCGACCCCGGTCATCGAGGTCGATCCCGAGACCTACGACGTCCGCGCCGACGGCGAGCTCCTCGTATGCGAGCCCGCCGAGGTCCTGCCGATGGCCCAGCGTTATTTCCTGTTCTGAGCTATCGTGGTGCCGACGGACAGGAGGGCATCGATTGCACGCTCTTGCCCGATCAGCCCCCCTTCGGCATCGAACAGACGCTGGCCGACGGCTTTCTGCCGAAGGAGCCCGACCTCATTGACCCGTCCTGAGGCCATGATCCGCGCCACCCGCATCCTGCGCCGGGACGCCCTGTCCGGCGGCGAGATCGTCGACCGCGTGATCCTCGACCACGGCGACCGGCACCGCCGCCGCGTCGCCATGCGCGGGGCCGGCGGCTTGGGATTCCTGCTCGACCTCCCGGAACCGACCGTACTGGAGGACGGCGACGCCCTGGTGCTGCAGGACGGGCGCCTCGTCTGGGTCGAGGCCGCGCCGGAGCGGCTGCTGGAGATCCGCGCGCCGAGCGACCGCGCCCTCAAGCGCCTGATCTGGCATATCGGCAACCGCCACATCCCGGCCGAGATCGGCACCGACGCCGTCTGGATCGCCGACGATCACGTGCTCGCCGACATGGTGCGGGGACTCGGCGGCAGCGCCGAGCCGGTGGTGCGCCCGTTCCGCCCCGAGGGCGGGGCCTATGCCGGAGGCCATGGGCACGACCATCCGCATGGCGGGGACCATCATCATCACGATGCCCATGGTTGAGACCCTGGAGGCGCTCCGGCTGACGGCGTGGCTGTCGCCGGGCTACCCGGTGGGCGCCTACGCGTACTCGCACGGGCTGGAATGGGCCGTGGAGGCGGGCGATGTGCGCGACGAGGCGAGCCTGACGGCCTGGCTCGGCGATGTCTGCGCCTGCGGCTCCCTGCGCAACGACCTGATCCTCGCAGCCCACGCCCACCGCGCCGGGCGGGCCGGCGACGGGGACGCCCTCGCCGACCTCAACGACCTCGCCCTGGCGCTCGCCCCGTCACGCGAGCTGCACCTGGAGACCAGCCAGCAGGGGCGCAGCTTCCTCGACGCGACCCTCGGGGCCTGGCCCTGCGGGCCGCTGGCGGCACTGGCCGAACGCCTGCCCGGCCCACTCGCCTATCCGGTCGCGGTCGGGGCCGCCGCCGGGGCGCACGCCATGGCGGCCGGTCCCGTGCTGGCCGCCTACGGCCTCGCCTTCGTCCAGAACCTCGTCTCGGCGGCGCTGCGGGCGGCGCCGGTGGGCCAAGCGGCCGGGACGCGGATCGTCGCCGCCCTGGCGCCCCGCCTCGTGGCGCTGGCGGCCGATGCCGGCAGCGCGGATCTCGACGCCCTCGGCTCCGCCACGTTCCGCCTGGACCTCGGCTCGTTCCGGCACGAGACTCAGTATTCCCGCATCTTCCGCTCCTGAGGGCGCTGCATGACCCCCGTGACTGGTTCCGCGAACGGCCCCCTCCGCGTCGGCATCGGCGGCCCCGTCGGGTCCGGCAAGACCGCCCTGATGGAGCAGCTCTGCAAGCGCTTCCGCGACCGCTACGAGATCTGCGCGATCACCAACGACATCTACACCAAGGAGGATGCGCGCATCCTGACGGTGGCCGGGGCGCTGCCGGAGGAGCGTATCCTCGGGGTCGAGACCGGCGGCTGCCCGCACACCGCGATCCGCGAGGACGCCTCGATCAACCTCGCGGCCGTCGCCGAGATGAGCCGGCGTTTCCCGAAGCTCGATCTGGTTCTGATCGAATCCGGCGGCGACAACCTCGCGGCGACCTTCTCGCCGGAACTGGCCGACCTCACCCTCTACGTGATCGACGTGGCCGGGGGCGAGAAGATCCCGCGCAAGGGCGGCCCCGGCATCACCCGGTCGGACCTGCTGATCGTCAACAAGACCGATCTGGCGCCGCTCGTCGGCGCGGACCTGTCGGTGATGGAGGCCGATACGCGGCGGATGCGCGGGACCCGTCCCTACGTGTTCGCGTCCCTGCGCGATGGCGCGGGCGCCGACGCCGTGGCGCGCTTCGTCGAGGAGGCGGGCGGGCTGGGCCGGTGACCCGGGCCGACGGAGCCGGACGGCCCGTTATCGCCCGGCCTCGGCCGATCGCGTACGGACCGGCGTGGCGGGCCGTACGCCCATCAGACCATCCAGGCGGCTCATCCGGGCGCTGAAATCGTTCATCGCGCTCTGGCGCGCCTTGATGGCGGCGCTGAGCCCGGGCTTTGCCGGATTCCGAGCCGGGTGCGCTTCGGCGACGGGGGCCGCGAGGAACGCGGCCAGGGAGAGAAAGGTCAGGGTGCGGGTCATCGACGGCGTCCCTCACGATCAACCGCGGCGGTCGCGGTCGCGGACGGGACAAGGATAGGATCGCCCGAAGCGTAGCCGTGTGCGTCGGCGCACCCCCCGCGCGGGCAGGCCTTCTCGAGATCCGCGATTGACAGCCGCCCGGGACTGATTCAACCCAAAGGATTGATGGCTTCTGGACGGTATCGCGCATGCGAAACCTGCGATGGCTCGCCGCCCTGCCGTTCATCGGCATCCTGATCGGGCCCTTCTTCTTGAATCGGGTCGAACCGTTCGTCCTCGGGCTGCCGCTGCTCCTCGCCTGGCTCGTGTTCTGCGTGATCGGAACGTCGGTGGTGATGGCGCTGATCTACAGGGCGGATCCCGAGAATCGCGCGTCCGGGGATCCCCGATGAGCGTCGCCCTCGCCATCGTCGCGGCCGGCTTCGCGCTGGCGATCGGCCTCGGGCTCTACGCCCGGCTGGGCCGCGAGATGGGCCTGGAGCAATGGACCGTCGGCGGGCGCGGCTTCGGCACCGCCCTGGTCTTCCTGCTGATGGCCGGGGAGATCTATACGACCTTCACGTTCCTCGGCGGGTCCGGCATCGCCTACGGGAAGGGCGGCCCGGCCTACTACATCCTCTGCTACCTGACGCTCGCCTATGTGACCTCGTACTGGCTGCTGCCGCCGGTCTGGCGCTACGCCAAGCAGCACGGCCTCTACACGCAGCCGGACTTCTTCGCGCGGAAATACGGGAGCCCGGCCCTGGGCATGCTGGTGGCGTCGGTGGGGCTCGTCGCGCTCGTCCCCTACCTCGTGCTCCAGCTCAAGGGCCTCGGGATCATCGTCTCCACGGCGTCCTACGGCGCCATCTCGTCCACGGCTGCGGTCTGGATCGGCGCCGCCGCGCTCACGGCCTACGTGGTCGTGTCGGGGGTGCACGGCTCGGCCTGGACGGCGGTGATCAAGGATACGACCATCCTGGCGCTGGTGATCTTCCTCGGGATCTACCTGCCCCTGCATTATTACGGCAGCTACGACGGCTTGTTCCGGGCGATCGAGGCCGCCAAGCCGGGATTCCTGGCCCTGCCCGAGCGCGGCCAGAGCCCGGTCTGGTTCTCCACCACGGTCCTGCTCACGGCGCTCGGCGGCTACATGTGGCCGCATACCTTCGCGTCGCTCTACACGGCGCGCGAGCCCGGCGCCTTCCGGCGCAACGCGGTTCTCCTGCCGGTCTACCAGCTGATCAACCTGTTCGTGTTCATGATCGGCTTCACGGCCGTGCTGCAGGTGCCCGGCCTCGCCGGATCCGAGGTCGACCTGTCGCTGTTCAAGCTCTCGCTGGCGAGCTTCCCGCCCTGGTTCATCGGCCTGATCGGCGCCACCGGCGTGCTCACCGCGCTGGTGCCCGGTTCGATGATCCTGATCGCCGGCGTCACCCTGGTGGCCAACAACCTCGTCCGGCCGATGCGGCCCGGCATGGATGACGCGGCGACCGCGCGGCTGTGCAAGATCCTAGTGCCGGTCCTGGCCCTGGTCTGCGTCGGGTTCACCCTCAGCGGCGGCGATACGATCGTGCAGCTCCTGCTGATGGGCTACAATTTCGTGACGCAGCTGTTCCCCTGCTTCATCGCCAGCCTGCTGCCCCGCAATCCCGTGAGCCGGCCGGCGGCGGCGGCGGGGATCGTGGCCGGCGTCGCCACCGTGGCGGCCACGGTGCTGAGCGGGTTCAGCCTGTCGAAGCTCCCGATCCTGGGGCCGCTCCAGGACGTGAATGTCGGCGTCGCCGCCCTGGTGGTGAACCTCGCGGTGACGGCCGCGGTGGCGCGCCTGACCCGCGCCGACACGGCGTCCCAGGCCCAGGTGGCCTGAGGCCGCGTCCGGACGGGCGTCCCGCGACCCGGGGCACGGTCCTGTCTTGGACCGCCGGATCGCTCAGGGCCGCCCCCGGCGCGCCGTCAGCCAGGAGGCCAGGAGCACCGCCGCGCTCACGAGGCCGACCAGCAGGGTCGAGGCGGCGTTGATCTCCGGGTTCACCCCAAGCCGGACCTGACTGTAGAGGCGCATCGGCAGCGTCGTCGAGCCCGGACCCGAGACGAAGCTCGCGATGACCAGATCGTCGAGCGACAGGGTGAAGGCGAGGAGCCCTCCGGCCGCCACGGCCGGCGCCAGCAGCGGCAGGGTGATGGTCGTCAGCACCCTCATCGGCGGGGCGCCGAGATCGGCGGCGGCGTCCTCCAGGGTCCGGTCGAGGCCGCGCAGGCGCGCGGCGACCACCACGGCCACGAACCCGGTGCAGAAGGTGGCGTGCGCGATCACGATGGTGCCGAGTCCGCGGTCGAGTCCGATGCCGATGAACATCAGCAGCAGCGACAGGCCGATCATCACCTCCGGCATCACGATCGGCCCGAAGACGAGGCCGGTGAACAGCGCCCGTCCGCGGAAGCGGCGCTGCCGCTCCAGAACGAGCGCCGCCAGCGTCCCGAGGATCGTGGCGATGAGGCTCGCCAGGATCGCCACCTTGAGCGAGACCCAGGCCGCGGCCAGCAGGGGCGCATCGGCCAGCAGGGCCCCGTACCACCGGGTCGAGACTCCGCCCCAGACGGTGACCAGGGGCGAGGCGTTGAACGAGTAGGCGATCAGCACCAGGATCGGCAGGTAGAGGAAGCCAAGCCCGGCGACGAGGGCGGTACGGGTGACCCAGGTCACGGCGCATCCCCCTCGCCCGAGCGCAGACTGTCGCGGAACAGCACCACCGGGCCGATGACGATGGCGAGGATCAGGACGGCGACCGCGGAGGCCAGGGGCCAGTCCCGGTTCGAGAAGAACTCCGTCCACAGCACCCGGCCCAGCATCAGGGTCTCCGAGCCCCCGAGCAGGTCCGGAATGACGAATTCGCCCACCATCGGGATGAAGCACAGGGCTGCGCCGGCCGCGATGCCGGGCAGGCTGAGCGGCAGCGTCACGCTCCAGAACACCCGGGTCGGCGTGGCACCGAGATCCGCCGCGGCCTCCCGCAGGGCGGGGTCCAGGCGGTTCATTACCGCGTAGAGCGGGAGCACCATGAACGGCAGGTAGGCGTAGACGAGACCGATGATCACCGCGGCGTCGGTGTTGAGGATCGTCAGCGGCTCGGCGATCAGTCCGAGCCGGAGCAGCACGAGGTTGAGCAGACCCTCCGGCTTCAGGATCGCGATCCAGGCGTAGACCCGGATCAGGAAGCTCGTCCAGAACGGCACGACCACCAGCGCGACGAGGAGCGGCTGCCAGCGGGACGGCGCCCGCGCCAGGGCATAGGCCAGGGGCGTGCCGAGGGCGACCAGGATCAGGCTGGCCAGGGCGGCGTAGCCCAGCGAACCCAGCGCGGCGTCGCGGTAGAGCGGGTCGGCTGAGAGCGTGGCGTAATTGTCGAAGTTGAGGGCTTCGAGGAAGCTGGACCAGCCATCGAGGCCGCCCCGCCAATCGAGCACCGGAAGGTAGGGCGGTATCGCCGTCGCCGGTTCCGACAGGCTGATCTTGAGGGTGATGGCGAAGGGCAGAAGGAAGAAGGCCGCCAGCCAGACGAAGGGCGGCAGACGGACCAGCCGATCGAACAGGGTCCGCGGCTTTTCGCTCATGCCGGGAGGATCACCGCGGCCTCGGCCGCGAACCCGGCGCAGGTCTGCGACCCCGGCGGCAGGTCGGCATCGGCCGGGCGGCCACTGGCCCGAAGGATTCCGCCGTCCGGCAGGCGCAGGGTTCGGCGCAGGCGATCCCCCAGGAAGGTCGCCTCCGCCACCGTGACCGGCAGTCCTGTCCCGCCGAAGACCAGATCCTCCGGACGCACCGCCACCACCACCGCCGCGCCTTCAGCCAGCGCCGCGGCGGCGATCCCCCGGACTTGCCCGTGCGCGGTCTGCACGGTGCGCGCACCGCCCGCCGCGTCCGGTCCGAGGCGCCCGGGGAGGAGATTCACGTCGCCGAGCAGCCCCGCCACGAACCGGTTCGCCGGCCGCCGGTAGAGTTCGGCCGGCGGTCCGACCTGAACCAGCCGGCCGGCCTCCATGACGCCGATCCGATCGGCGAGCATCATCGCCTCCTCCGGATCGTGGGTCACGACCACGAAGGCGGTGCCCAGGCGGCGCTGCACGGCGCGCAATTCGCCCTGGGTCTCCTCCCGCAGGCCCCGGTCGAGGGCGCCGAGGGGCTCGTCGAGCAGGAGCAGCTCCGGCTCCCGGGCGAGCGCCCGGGCCAGGGCCACCCGCTGCCGCTGGCCCCCCGAGAGCGTCTCGGGACGGCGGTCGCCGAAGCCTTCGAGGCGGACGAGCCGCAGCAGCTCGGCGACCCGCGCGGCAGCCTCGCTCCGGCCCATCCCCTTGAGGCCGTAGGCGATATTGCCGGCCACACGCATGTGCGGGAACAGCGCGTAGGACTGGAACATCATGTTGACCGGGCGCCTGTGCGGCGGCAGCCCGGTGATGTCCCGGCCGCCGAGGCGAATCCGGCCGGAACTCGGCCGTTCGAACCCCGCGATCATGCGCAACAGGGTGCTCTTACCGCAGCCGGACGGGCCGAGCAGGCAGAAGAACTCCCCGGGTTCGAGGGCGAGCGTCACCGAATCGACGGCCGGATGCGCGCCGAAGCGCTTGGTCAGCGCGTCCAATTCCAGGCGCGGCGGCGTGCCCGACACGGGATCAGGAATCCTCGCGCAGGGCCTCGGCGACGCGTGCTTCGAGGAGATCCGGCCGGCGCAGGACCAGGGCGCCGCGGGTCCGGTCGACCAGGCCCTCCGCGGCCATGGCGGTGAATTCCCGGGTGACCTGCTCCCGTCGGCACCCGATCCGCGCGGCGAGGACGTGGTGGTAGGGCGGCGGCGAGACCACGCGCTCGCCGGAGGCGCCGGTCCGCGGCACCGAGAGGCGCAGCAATTCGGCGTAGAGGCGATGCTTCAGATCGAGGAGGGCGTGCTCCATCAGCCGCGTGTTCAATTCGCGCACGCGCTTGGCGAGGAGACGGAACAGCCGGTCGGCGATCGCCTCCGAGGCGAAGACCATCTGCCGGAACACCGCCGCCGGCACCACGCAGACTTCGCCGCGGGTCAGCGCCGTGACGTTGGCCGAGCGCCCGATCCCGTCGATCGCAGCCAGCTCGCCGAAGAACGCGCCGCCGCGCATCTCGCCGAGAATCACCTCCTTGCCGGACTGGGTCCGGTTAAGGATGCGAACCTCGCCGGAGGCGATGAAGTAGACGTCGGTGGAGATGTCGTCGAAGTCGACCAGCACCTCGTTCTCGTCGAAGCGCCGCCAGTGGCACCGGGATTCGTAGGTGTTGAGCTCGATGCCCGGGTCCTTGAAGAAGGGTATGGTCCCCAGCCGCGCCATCGATGCTGTTCCCTCAACTCCAGTCCGGCCTCCGTCCCTGCCCAAACGGGTGCCGGCCAGCAGATCTCGGGACGGGAGCGGCCCGCACGGTTTAGCTGGACGCCGCGACTGCAGCGCTCCATCCACGGGGCGGAGATGATCGTGACCGTCACTTGCCGGCCGGTCAAGCCGGGCCCGGGTGAACAGGAGTTTATTAGCGTGGATCAGGATATCCGGGCTACATGCCCGGCCTCCCTGCCAAGCTTGCCGCAGCGGGCGATTCCGATGCACCATGATGTGACGATCACGCGTTTCGATTCCCGGACGTCCGTGCCGGTCCCGCGCCTCCAGGCCACGCTGACCCGCCCGTTCGAGCGGTCCGGGCAGAGCCTGCATTCGGGCCGGCATGCCACCGTGCGCGTCTGCCCGGCGCCGGCCGATCACGGCATCGTCTTCCGCCGCCGGCTGAGGGACGGGCGCGTCATCGATATCCCGGCGCGCTGGTACCATCGGGAATCGCAGCCGCTCTCCTCGGCGCTGCGGCGCGAGGGCATTCTCGTCCGCACCATCGAGCACCTGATGGCGTCTCTGAGCGCCCTGGAGATCGACAATGCGGTGGTCGAGATCGATGCGGACGAGCTACCGATCTTCGACGGGAGCGCCACGCCTTGGTGCGAGGCGATCCGGGCATCGGGCCGGAGCGAGCAGGCGCAGCCCTGCCGTCAGATCCGGGTGCGCCGCACTGTTTCGGTGACGAATGGGCGGCGGCACATCCGCATCGAACCCGGTACGGGTCTTCACGTGACCGGTCATATCGCGCTCTCGCATTTCGGATCGGTCGACTGGTCGGGGGCCATCACCCCCGAGACGTTCGTGACCGAGATCGCGCCGTCGCGCAGCTTCGGCCGGTTCGCGCGCGCGATGGCCGGACGCGCTTTCGGGTATGTGGCACGGAAGGATTTCCTGCAGGGCGTCTCTCGGCACTCGGCGGCGCTCCTGGTGCGCGGCCACGTGCTCGGCGGGATGCGCGTCCCGGGTGAGCCGGTGCGGCACCGCGTGCTCGACCTGATCGGCGACCTGGCCCTCGTGGGTCATCCGGTCGAGGGATGGGTCACCGCCTTCCACACCGGGCACGAGCTGAATCACGCCCTGGTGGCGGCGCTGATGCAGGACGAGACCGCCTGGGAACTGGACTGAGGTCCGGACCGATCGCCCGGCCGCGCTCAGGCGGATGCGCGGTAGGGCATCTCGCAGGCCGTGGCGACGGCTCCGAAGGCGCGCACCAGATCGGTGTCGAGCTTCGCGCCCATGGCCTTCAGGATCGCGTAGGCTTCGTGGGCCGGCTTCGGCGCCTTGTAGGGCCGCGCCTCGATGAGGGCCGCGAAGATGTCGGAGATCGTGATCAGCCGCACGAGGTCCGGGATCTCCTGGCCGCGCAGGCCATCCGGGTAGCCCGAACCGTCGAGATATTCATGGTGCGAGCGGACGACCGAGAGGGTGAGCGCGTCGTAATGCCCGTTCAGCAGCATCGCGTGGCCGATGGCTGGGTGGCGATCCATCTCGCACCGCTCCTCGGGCGTCAGTGGTCCCGGCTTGTTCAGGATGGCCCGCGGGATCTTGGCCTTCCCGATGTCGTGGAGCAGGGCGCCCTTGATCAGGTAGCGCGAATCGACATCGTTGAGGCCGAGCGTCCGGGCGAAATCCGCCGCGAGGCCGGCCACGCTGAGGCAGTGCCGGTGCGTGGCGTCGTCGAAGCTCGCGACGACGTCGAGCCAGTCCCGGACCTTGGCGTCGCGGATCGCCCGATTGACCAGGACGGCACCGGATTCGACGGTCGCCAGCGCCGGGGCGCCATCCGCACGGAAGATGGCCACGAAGGCGTCCCGGGATGCCGTGGCTTGATGCCGAAGGTCGCCGCCCCCCGGAGGTCGCGCCGTGGCACCCGCCGCCAGGGCGGTGACCGTGTTGAGCAGCAGCGCGCTCGCCGCCGAGGCCTGCAGCACCTTGGTGGCTCCGAGGGCGGACGCCTGGATCTCGCCGCGGCCGAGATTGCCGTGGATGAGGGCGAGGAATGGCGTCTCGGGGCCGCGCACCACCGCGAGGGCTTGGCGCAGGCGCCGCAGGGATTCGGATGTCAGCGCGCTCACGTCGCTGATGATCAGCGCGGCTCCGGAGGGTGGCGCAGCGTCCCCGTAGAGATCGTGCAGCGACACGTCTCCATCGCCGCCGAGATTGCGCGCCAGACGGCCGGCGCGGCTGACGTCGTCGGTGAGGATCAGGGTCCGGCCCAACACGTGCCTCCTGTCATACCGTAGGCCGGCGCAAAGTCTCGGAGATCATGGCGCGACGATCGATGGCATGGTCCGACGCGATGCTCTCCAGCCATGTCAGCCAGCGTCCGTATCAGACGTTTCGTCGGCTGCACTACTGCGCGACGGCCAAAAATGCCGCGCGAATGCTGCAAATTCGTTAAACGCCCTGCTGGCAATGCAGTTTTTCGCAGCCGCTTCAGGAAACTGCCCGGGGTCGGTGGCGCGGTGGGCCCCGCCGACACCGCACGGCAGCCGGCGCTTGCCTCGCCGCTTCCGGACGGCCAGAACGCCGCCATGCTAAGCGTCAACGACCTCACCTACCGCATCGGCGACCGTCTGATCCTGGATTCCGCGACCTTCACGATCCCGGAGGGCGCCCGCGTCGGCCTCGTGGGGCGCAACGGTGCCGGCAAGACCACGCTGTTCAAGGCGATCCTCGGCGACCTGCCGGTCGACGCGAAATCGGTGTCGCTGCCGAGAGGCATGCGCATCGGCGCGGTCGCCCAGGAAGCCCCGGCCGGCCCGGAGACCCTGCATGCGGTGGTGCTCGCCGCCGATACCGAGCGGGCCCGGCTGATGGCGGAGGCCGAACACGCCGACGGGCTGCGCCGGGCCGAGATCGAGACGCGGCTGGTCGATATCGGCGCCCACTCGGCCCCGGCCCGCGCCGCCGCGATCCTGCACGGGCTCGGCTTCGACGCGGCCGCGCAGGCGCGGCCCTGCTCGGATTTCTCCGGCGGCTGGCGGATGCGGGTGGCGCTGGCCGCCGTGCTGTTCTCGGAGCCCGACCTGCTGCTGCTGGACGAGCCGACCAACTACCTCGACATCGAGGGCACGCTCTGGCTCTACGATTACCTGGAGCGCTACCCGCGCACCGCGATCGTCATCAGTCACGACCGGGATCTGCTCGACACCAGCGTCGACCACATCCTTCACCTCGACCGCGGCAAGCTCACCATCTACCGCGGCGGCTATACGAGCTTCGCCAAGCAGCTCTCCGAGAAGCGCACGCTGCTCGCCAAGGCCAAGGTGAAGCAGGATGCCGAACGGGCGCATCTCCAGAGCTTCATCGACCGGTTCAAGGCGAAGGCCACCAAGGCGCGCCAGGCCCAGTCCCGGGTCAAGCGGCTGGCCAAGATGGAGCCGATCGCGGCGCTGCTCGAGGACGACGTGCCGGTGATCCACCTGCCGAGCCCGGAGAAGCCCCTGTCGCCGCCGATCGTCGCCATGGAGCGGGTCAAGGCCGGCTACGGCGACCGGATCGTGCTCACCGGCCTCGATCTCAGCCTCGCCCCCGACGACCGCGTGGCGCTGCTCGGCGCCAACGGCAACGGCAAATCGACCTTCTGCAAGCTGATCGGCGGCCGGCTTGGGCCGCTCGCCGGCGAGGTCAAGCGCTCCTCGAAGATGGAGGTCGCCTACTTCGCCCAGCACCAGCTCGACGAGCTGCGCCCCGCCGAGAGCGCCTACGCGCATGTCCGCACCCTGATGCCCGACGTGCCGGAGGCGAAGGTGCGCTCGGCCACCGCCCGGCTCGGCTTCGGGGCCAACAAGGCCGATACCCCGGTGGAGAAACTCTCCGGCGGCGAGAAGGCGCGGCTGCTGATGGGGCTCGCGGCCTTCCACGGCCCGCACCTGCTGATCCTCGACGAGCCGACCAACCACCTCGACATCGAGAGCCGCCAGGCCCTGGTCGAGGCGATCAACGACTACGAGGGCGCGGTGATCCTGGTCTCCCACGACCGGTTCCTGGTCGAGGCCTGCGCCGACCGGCTGTGGCTGGTGGCGGACGGCACCGTGAAGACCTTCGACGGCGACATGGACGATTACCGCCGCTTCGTCCTGTCCGGCCCGGAGCGCGAGGCCGAGCGCGACGTGGAACCCGCGGGCGGCCAGAAG
>NZ_JAKSYC010000016.1 GCF_022829585.1 Methylobacterium sp. J-026 | reverse complement strand
CGAATCTGGGGTCCCATCCCGTCGCCCGTCGCCCGCCCCCACACCTGCCACCCCCAGCGCGCGAGCAGTCGCATGTCCGCACCCGGAGGCCGGCATTGCCGGAGGCGAGGGTGCGCAGGTCCCCCGCCCGGCTCGGCTTCGGGGCCAACAAGGCCGCTACCCGGGTGCAGAAACTCTCCGGCGGCGAGAAGGCGCGGTTGCTAATGGGGCTCGCGGCCTTCCACGTCCCGCACCTGCTGCTCCTCGACGAGCCGACCAACCACCTCGACATCGAGAGCCGCCAGGCCCTGGTCGAGGCGATCAACGACTACGAGGGCGCGGTGATCCTGGTCTCCCACGACCGGTTCCTGGTCGAGCCTGCGCCGACCGGCTGTGGCTGGTGGCGGACGGCACCGTGAAGACCTTCGACGGCGACATGGACGATTACCGCCGCTTCGTCCTGTCCGGCCCGGAGCGCGAGGCCGAGCGCGACGTGGAACCCGCGGGCGGCCAGAAG
>NZ_JAKSYC010000015.1 GCF_022829585.1 Methylobacterium sp. J-026 | reverse complement strand
CCCGTCTGAGTTGGCGAGCCGCGTACCAATGTCTGACACAACGAAGAGCGCTCTTGTCAGCGGTTGCGGCTGGAGTGTGATATCCCTGGCGATCAAAGTCGCGAAGGCGCTACGTCGAGAAAAATCTGGCGTCCAAACGACCAGGAAGTCGCGATTGGGGATACCGGCAAATAGCATGGAACTTCGAAGCGCCTGCCGGACACGAGCCATACAACGTGGGAGCAGCAAGCGCACTGCATCGAAACCATCGTAGGTCTGTAGCGTAAAATAACCGCCAGTGCCTTTGTGCTTTGGAGGCTGGATTTCGATTTGATCTGATGCTGTTTCCAGATTGGCGACCGCGATCTCATCGACGGTTTTTTTGCGAAACATGCCACCCCTCGAACTGAGGCTGCAACAAGAGCGCGTATCGTTCATTCTGGTCTATAGCATAGACCCTCATAAGATCGGCCATGAAGTCGCGGCTCACGATCGGAGGTGTGGCCCGACGGTACTCTCGGGGCGCAATCTGT
>NZ_JAKSYC010000013.1 GCF_022829585.1 Methylobacterium sp. J-026 | reverse complement strand
TTGCAGCACCCCGTGACTTTGGCCCGCGGCTGTTGCCGAGATGATACAGAAGCGATCCGCCACCCTGCCACAGAATAGGCCCGCCATCGGGTGTTCAGCCCCATCATGCCGATCCGGCCCGAGCACCGCTTTTTCTATCCGATCGACTGGCGCGAGCTATCGATGGCGATCCGCTTCGGCCGGGCGCAGGGCCGCTGCGAGAGCTGCGGCCGGCCACACGGTCGCATGGTCTATCATCTGGGCGACGGGCGCTGGTGGGACGCGGACGCTAGCCGCTGGCGCGACGGCTGGGGCAGACGG
>NZ_JAKSYC010000012.1 GCF_022829585.1 Methylobacterium sp. J-026 | reverse complement strand
CTCGATGGCCGCGTTGAGCGCCAGCAGGTGCGTGCGCTCCGAGATGTCGTTGACCGTCTCGATGATGTCCCCGATCGTCTGGGTCTTCTCCGACAGGCCGACGATGTTGCCTGCCACAGCCTCCGCCTGCTCGCGGATCGCGTCCATCGCCCGGACGGTGTCCGAGACCGCGCGCAAGCCCTGGCGGGAGGTCTGCGCGGTGGCCTGGGCGGTGGCGATCACCTCCGTGGCGCGCTTGGCCGTCTGGGCGCCTGACTGGGTGATCTCGTCAACCGTGGCGGCGGTCTCCTGAACGGCCGCAAATTGCTCCTCCACCGAGGCCGCCTGCTCCTGCGCCGACGCCCGGATCTCCGCCGCCGCCGCGTTCAGGTCGGCAGTGGCAGTGCGGTTGGTGCGTGCGAGGTCTGAGAGCCCCGAGACCATGGAGTTGAGGTTAGTGGCGAGATGACTGACCTCGTCACGCCCACGGGCCTCCAGTCGCCCCGACAAATCGCCTTCGCCTACGCGATCGACGAACGCCATCAGGCTTTTCAATGGCTGTACCACTGCCCGGGCGATCAACCACGTGATCAGGACCGCCAGCAGCACCGAGCCGGCCAGCGTCAGATAGATCGACACGCGCGACCGCTCGTAGATGTCGGCCACCACGTGCTGGCCAGCCATCACGCTCTCGTCGAGAGCGCCGCGAGCCTTCTCGACGCCTGCGACCGTGGCTTCGTACTGCTGCGTGGCGTCCTCATTGCGGTCCTCGACGCCCTGGAAGTCACCTGATGTGGCGGCATTGAGCTGGAGCGCACTGGTATCGCGATAGCGCCGGTAGGTTTCGTTGGCTTGTGCGAGTACGGTAGAGAGTCGCCCCCAACTGGCCGCCCGATCCGCCGAGATCGCCTGCGTGCGGTATGCGTCCGCCTCGCGGATCAGATCATCGAACAGCTGATCCGTATCGGCAGCCGTCCGGCGCCAGATCCCAAAGGTGTCGACATCGCGCACGGGACGGTTCTGTGCCTTCATCAGGCTGGCGATCACCGCGTTCCGTCGGAGGATACCCAGGTTACGCGTCTGGTTCCCGAGGTCGTCGACCTGGCGCATCATCGCGATGTCCCGGCTGATGATCCCATCGGTGGCCTCGCGCACGGCGCTGAGTTGCCCGATCGCGTACAAGCCGAGCGCGACGATCACTACGATGACGGCGCCGAAGCCGAGCAGGATGCGTTGGGCGATGGACAACGACACAGCGACCTCTGGGCATAGACGTCAGGCGGTCACCGAAAGTGCGACCGAGTGAGCGGTATAAATCCCAAGGTGTCTCGCATTCTGCGCTGGGCGCCTACAAGCCGCCCAGTTACCAGCCTGCCGCACGGTCGCGTGAGGGGGAGCAGGAATAGGAGACCGCGAGCATCTGCTTACAGCCTGTCAACGTAAGCGCTTACCGATCAGCAACCTCAATCAGCCTCGCCTATGCCGTAGGTGCGAGCGGCCTTTGCCATGCGAGTGAGCTGAGCAAGATCCAGTTCCATGCCATCGACTTGGAGTCGGTCGCAGAGACCGGCAAGCACCAGACGCAACGCGGCGGTCATCGTTTCCAGCGACTCCCCCAGGGCGCGGATCTGTGCCCCGCGGGGGCCGAGATCCACCCCTTCGGCGAAGGCACCGGCCAGGGCTGCCCTGAGACCCTGAACCTCATCAAACGGAACGATGGAATGGGGTCCCACAGGGCTCATCGTCGCCTCAGGTCAGTTGGGCAGTTGCACGGATAGGGCCGCCTGCAGCTGATGCGGATTTGCCTATCTTGTAAGCACATTTACGACGCCAAGTGCAGATCTGCACAGTTGCCGGCTCTTTATCCAACTCATTCCACCGTATTAACCATCGTGCAACAGAGGTTAATAATTTGTTGGCGCGAAGCTCAGCTTTGTGAGGAAATACGTAGGCGGGCTGGCCGCCCGTCTCACCCTCCGAGGTCAACATGGTTCGGGTCACGGCGCCCAGGCTCTCACTCCGCCTGGGTCTGCGCACTCTCGCGAGCCTCGCTGCGCCGCCGACCCTACTTCTGCTCGCCGGCACAGGCTCCGCCAGCGCGCACGTGAAGTGGTTCTGCGCCTATGATGTCGCCGGCCAACCGCGCGGCCTCGAGCAGGTGCTATGCCCGAACTTCGAGTGGCTGACGGGGCTCGCCCTGGTCTGCCTGATGGCGGGCTGCCTGGCCGAGGGTACTCCGCTCGGCTACGCTCTCCTGAATGCGCTCGACCGTGTCACAACCCGCATCCGCATCGACACCGAGCTGCTGGTTCGCTGCACGCTCGGCTTCTTCCTGGTCTCGCTCTGGGGGCTCGGCGGGATCATCCTGACCCCGGAACTGAAAACCGACGTAGCTTGGATCCCGTGGCTGCAACTCGCCATGGCGGCGTGCCTGATCTGGCGCCGGACCATGCCGCTCACCGGGCTCGGTATCGTCTTCCTGTTCAGCTACGCCACTGCGCAGTATGGCGTTTTCCACCTCGCCGATTATCCGGTTTTCCTGGGCGTGGCCGCCTACCTGATCTGCCAGAGCCTCGGCTTGAAGCCCTTCGGCGTTCGCCCCCTCGACATCGTGCGGTGGGCTGCCGCGATCACGCTGATGTGGGCATCGGTCGAGAAGTGGGCCTACCCGCAGTGGACCGATCCGCTGCTGGCGGCCAAGCCGCAGATGACCATGGGCGCGACCGCCGAGCTGTTCATGCAGGCCGCCGGCGTCATCGAGTTCACCCTGGCCTTCGCGCTGATCTGGACGCCCCTGGTGCGTCGGATGTCGGCGATCATCCTAACGGCGATCTTCGTTTCGGCGGTGTTCGAGTTCGGCAAGGTCGACGCGATCGGCCACTCGGGCATCATCGTCGTACTGCTCGGGATCGCGGCTGATGATGTGCGAACCGCAGTGCGAGTGCGTGACGCCGCTTGGGCGCCGGCATACTTTGGCGGCGCGCTCGCGACCTTCCTGGCACTGTACTACGTCGGCCACGAAGCCCTGTACGAGGGCTTCGGTCGTCTGCCGGTCATCTGAGGCGATCGGAAAAGGGCGGGTATCGAACCATTTACTGCACGTGGAGGGTGAGCTTCATCTTCGGATGGATGCCGCACTGGATCACGAAATCACCGGGCTCCTTGAGCGTCAGCGTGGCCTGCTTGCCGGGCTCCTCATCGCCCGCGTCGAACGAGAACCGATCGGCCTCGATGAAGGCGTGATGCACGGCATTCTCGTCGCCGTTGACCAGGGTTATGGTGTCACCTCGGTGCAGGAACAGGTCGGTCGGATCGTAGTGCCGGCCCTTCTGCAGCACGATCCGGACGACGCTGGACAGGCTGGCCTGGGCCGGTCCAAGCGCTAGCAGCCCTGCGACTAGCGCAAAGGCGCTGCAGCGGAAAAAATGACTGCGGAGATTGTAAATCGACACGGATACAACCTGGGTAAGAAATCTGATAAGAGTAGTATTTAAAGCCGACGATCTGCGAACGACTTAACTCAGGTCTCTATAGGGTCCTAAATCTGAAGTTGCTTTGCCGGTGATTTGCGGGTTCAGTGGCATTTGCCTTGTCAATGTACCAAATTTGAAACCATAGCGATCACGGGAGGCTCGGTCCTCGATCCAGCGGTGGTGTTCTGCCGCCTCAGCCATGCAGGATCCCGCATGGGTTGCGATCCCGGAACCGGCAGTCACGCGAACGGCGCATCTCAATCCAGGGCCTGCGGGTGTCGCTTCGGCATGCCGGCGTAGGACCGCGGTATTCTGGGGCAGCCGTCATGCACCCGCTGGTGCGTCATGGCGATGGTGCCCTGCGCCGAGTAACTCCCCTGCGTGCGAACCTGCCCATGGCAGACTGGGCAGCGTTTCTCGGCTGAGCGGTGGCGGGCGTGCGCCTCGGCCAGCGGCACGAGTTGCCACGCGCCGTCGATCCGCACCTCGCAGCTGTTCTTGTCGAGAGTCGCCATGGCGGACGGGTGCCACGGGAAGGCGGTACCTGTCAGCCCAGATGTGCGCGCGGTGACAGTTGGCGGCGGCGCGATTGCCGGCCGGGCGCGGCGCATGCATCCTGTTGCAAATGCCCGACCATCGCGGCCAGACCTACGATCCGTAGGAGGAGCCGGCGCCCTGGAGCTGCTGGTTCAGCCTCGTCGAGCGCCCCATGCTTCAAGCGTAAGGACCGCCGAACAAATCGCCGAGCGCCTTCCGCCGGAACAGGGTGCGCCAACGCCGCCGCTGATGCTCCGGCCGATCGTGGATCATGTGGCAGCGCTGGCAGAAGGCCGAGAGGTTGGCGTCCGCATTGTTCGAGGTGTCGTGGTCCCGATGGGCTGCAGCCAACACCACCCAAGTCCGGCGAGCGAGTCCAAGGATGTCAGCCTCCGCAGCTATCCGGATCCGTCTGCCCCAGCCGTCGCGCCAGCGGCTAGCGTCCGCGTCCCACCAGCGCCCGTCGCCCAGATGATAGACCATGCGACCGTGTGGCCGGCCGCAGCTCTCGCAGCGGCCCTGCGCCCGGCCGAAGCGGATCGCCATCGGTAGCTCGCGCCAGTCGATCGGATAGAAAAAGCGGTGCTCGGGCCGGATCGGCATGATGGGGCTGAACACCCGATGGCGGGCCTATTCTGTGGCAGGCTGGCGGATCGCTTCTGTATCATCTCGGCAACAGCCGCGGGCCAAAGTCACGGGGTGCTGCAACCAAACCACCGCCGAGATGTTGCGCCGCCTGGCCGTGTACATCGCAATGTATTTCGACCGTACAACGCATGTTCATGGA
>NZ_JAKSYC010000010.1 GCF_022829585.1 Methylobacterium sp. J-026 | reverse complement strand
GGCAACGGCCTGTCGGCGACGATCTCGATCGAAGACCCGGTCTTCCGCCGCACCCCGATCTTCTCGCCGTTCAACGTCGGCGCCACGGTCAGCTCCGGCAGCGTGTCGAACTTCGGCGTGACCAACCAGCCGACGCCGGTCTTCGTCGGCTAT
The DNA here is from genome assembly GCF_022829585.1 of Methylobacterium sp. J-026. GTDB lineage: Bacteria > Pseudomonadota > Alphaproteobacteria > Rhizobiales > Beijerinckiaceae > Methylobacterium. The sequence goes on along the minus strand of NZ_JAKSYC010000010.1, from coordinate 2,942 downwards.
ACCGGCGGCATCCCGACCCGCTACGGCAACGTCGACAGCATCGAGCGCGAGCGCCTGCCCGACTTCGTCGGTGTCCTGCGCCTCGATCAGGCCTGGGGCTCGGCCCAGCTCTCCGCCGCCACCCACGAGCTGAACGTCGGCAACCTCTCGACCGCCGCCAGCACCGGAACCGGCACCATCGTGGCCCCGGCCCATACCAGCAACGTTCAGGGCTGGGCGATCCAGGGCGGCTTGAAGATCAACGCCCCGTTCATCGCGCCGTGCGACGCCCTGTACCTGCAGGGTGCCTATGGCGACGGTGCGCAGCTCTACACCGGTTACTCGCAGTACACCGGCTCGTACACGCAGAGCACCACCACGATCCAGGGTCAGAAGTTCGCCCAGTACTTCTCCGACGCGACGATCAATCCCTATACCGGCCAGCTGCAGACCTCGACCAGCTTCACCGCGGTCGCCTCGTACCTGCACTACTGGACGCCGGAATGGCGCTCGGCGTTCTTCGGCTCCTACGGCGAGCAGAGCTTCTCCAACAGCGCCCGTCTCGCCCAGGGCGCCGCCTACACCCTGGTGAGCGGCCTGGCCGGCAGCAACCCGTTCAGCTCCAACGCGGTCGGTACGCCGGGCACCCGGTTCTACCAGCTGAGCCAGGCGCTGCGCGACACCTACCAGTTCGTTGCCGGTGCGAGCATCATCTGGTCGCCGGTGAAGGACCTCGATATCGGCGTCGAGGGCTTCTACACCCAGATTGGTCTGAAGAGCGGCCGGGCGATCGACCTCGACAAGAGCCCGACCGCCTATGCCAACATCGCCGGCATCAACGCCGGCACCTTCGCCGTGGCGACCGCCACGAAGGACTCGGTCTCGCAAGTGCGGTTCCGCGTCCAGCGCGACTTCTGATCCCCATTGGCGATCGGATAACGGCATCGAGGCCAGAGGCCTCGGTGCCGACGAACGACCCTCGTGCACACGAAGACTCAGAAGCCCGGCCCCGTGCCGGGCTCTTTTTTTGGCGTCCGCAGCTCCGGAACCTCGCGACGGCTGGCGCCCACCGCGACCGTCGACGACCGTCACGGAGAGCCGACGACCTGACGCCGGCACGCAGTCGGCCTCGCGGGGCGATGCGTCGATCCCACCCCCGCCGCCCCCGGTTGCCGCCGCGAATGCGGTGCCCGGAGCCGGTGTTTACGAAGCGTTCATCCTCCGGGTGTCCGATCGGGGTCGCAGAGGCCGGGATGAGGACGCGATGCCGAGCAGCACGAATGAAACGCCGCAGGGCCCGATTCTGGAACTCTGGCGCATCGTCGCGCTCGCGCTGATCGTCGCCGCGGGCATGCTGTTCGTCCATATGGTCGTGCCCGCCGACGCCTCGGCGGATCCGATCAGGACCGGGTCCGTCCTAAGCCAAACCGGACAGCCATAGGTCGCCCGCCCGTCCCGCGCCTCTCACTCGCCGCCCTGTCGGCCCCCGGCCTTGGTGAGCGCGCCGGCCGCGGCTGTCAGATCGCGCCGGGCCTGGGTGATCGCCGTCGCCTTCTCGGCCTCCTGCGCATTCAGGGCCTCGAGGAAGGCGGTCCAGTCGGCGCGGGCGCCGGTCGGGATCTCGCCGTCGAGCCTCTGGCGGAGCTGGGCGACCCGTCCCTCGGCGGTCGCCACCGCCGGCGCGGCGACATCGGCATCGTAGACGCCGACCGCGCAGGTCTGATCGCCGGCCTTCGTGTAATACGTGGTTTTGGGCTCCTCGATCGTGCTCCCGGGCTTCGGAAACAGATACCGGATCACCGCGATTTGCCCGGGCTTGGCGCTCTCCATCATCGTCCGGATGAAGTGGTTGCCCGTCCGGTCGTGCAGGTCGCGGACGTCATGCCCGTTCAGGATCGGATTGGGATGGGCGCTCATGACGCCGTCCGGCCCGACGCAGAACACGTAGGTGTCGGCGGTGCGGAAGCCCCGGGCCCCGTTGGTGAAGTCCTGCAGCGCCTGGGTCTTGTCGGCGGCGAGCGCCCGGTCGACGCGCCCGAGCATCCACGAGGCGAACCCGTTGGGGCTCGGATCGTCGCAGGAGGTCGGGGCCTCGCCGTCGCCGCAGGCCAAAGCCGGACCCGCCGGCATCACGCCGATCAGCAGAAGGGTCGCAAGCGTTAAAGTTTTCAGCATCGTGACGACCCCCGAATGCAGCTTATCTCACCGAATCGGGTCAATCAGAGACCGCGTTCGACGGATTGGCAAGCGCTGGAAATTGTCTTCACGCGTTCGTCAGCACGATCGCGGGTGCCGCCGGCCTACTGCATGGGCAGGGGGATCGCCTCGACGGTGACCTCGCCGATCCCGCGGGCCGCCAGCGCCGTGCGCAGGGGGGCGGTCAGGCAGCTCCCGGCTGTGAACGCGCCGAGCGCCGCGCCGTGCCGGTCCGCATCCCGGGGGGCGGAACCGATCAGCTGTATGACGCGCCGGGCGATGGCGGGTGCCGGATCGATCCAGGTCACCGGCCAGGGCGCCACGGCTTCGAGCCGCGGCAGCAGCAGGGGGTAGTGGGTGCAGGCGAGGCAGATCACGTCGGTGCGCCGGCCGTCCGCCGCGGTCACGAAGCACGGGGCGATCTCCGCCGCCAGGGCGGCCTCGTCGACGGGGGTGCCCGCGAGTTCGGCCTCGGCGTAAGCCGCGAGATTCTGGGCGCCGACCAGGCTCACCGCGCAGGTTCCGGCATAGGTGGCGATCAGGTCACGCGTGTAGGAGCGGGCCACCGTCCCGGGCGTGGCCAGCAGGGAGACGAGCCCCGAGCGCGTGGCCTCGGCCGCCGGCTTGATCGGCGGCACGACGCCGACGAACGGGGTCGTGAAGCGCTGCCGGAGGGCGGGGAGCACCAGGGTCGAGGCGGTGTTGCAGGCGATGACCGCGAGGTCGGGCCGGTGGGTCGCCACCAGCCGCTCCATGACGGCCAGAAC
>NZ_JAKSYC010000008.1 GCF_022829585.1 Methylobacterium sp. J-026 | reverse complement strand
CCAGGGGCCGGTGTTCGCGGGCGTGACCGGATTCCAGACCTATGACCGCGCGTACTTGCGCCCCCGCTGCGCACACACGGAACTGCGCCGGCGAGCCCGCCAGCGACGTGGTCAGCGGCCCCGCCCCCCCCCTGCACGGATGCGGGTGGCAGGCGAAGGGGCTCGCGGGCGATGCCCCCGGCTGCCGGATTGGTCTCGGGCACCTTGAAGGCCTCTGCCATCTGCTGCACTGAGGCTCTCCTCTCCCGTCGCATGCGGTCCCAGGGGCCACCCTCCCCCGCAGAGGGGGGAAGGAAAGGCGCGCATCCGGCTCTTGCTCAGATCCACAAGAGATCGCCAA
>NZ_JAKSYC010000166.1 GCF_022829585.1 Methylobacterium sp. J-026 | reverse complement strand
ATCGATGAGATCACGGCGCATCACACGAGCATCGCGCGCGCCTTCTGGTGGTGCTCCCTGGTCGACGGTGCGGTCCTACGAGAGTGGCTGGTCAACATGGGCGCACGCGCTCCGGACCAGCGCATCGCTCACCTCCTCTGCGAACTTTTGATGCGCTTGGAGGCGGTGGGGCGTGTCACCGATAATAGCTACGCGTTCCCACTCACGCAGACCGAGATCGCTGACATGATCGGCTTGTCCGACGTGCACGTGAACCGAACCCTACGCGGGTTGCGCGCCCTCGGCCTGATCCACCTCAAGCGCCGGGTGCTGACCATTCTCGACGTCGAGCAGCTAAAGGCGTTCTGCAGCTTCGCACCGAACTACCTGCACCTGCGCAATACCCGTTGGGGAGAGCGCCGCGACCTGAGTTGGCTCGGCCGAGCCCAGGAAGGCTAGCCGATGTCCGAGCGGGGCAACGTCGAGACGTTGATCGTGCTGCAGCCGATCGCGGTCGACACGGGTAGCCCCGACCATGACGGCATGCTGGTGATCGCCAACGGCCTCCTTGTGGCGGTTCTTGTCCGCCTCGCCGAACCCGAGCACGCCAATGTCGGAAGCTGGTTTCTGGAAGCGGGGTTCGGCCGGCTGCAGGGGAACAAGTCTCTGACCTTCCTGGACCTGGAGGAGGCGACGCGCTGGCTGCGGCAACGCCTAGCGCCGACCTGACCTCGTCGGCGCTGCCCCGTGGTTGGGCGATACCGGCGTCCGCACTCTGCTGGAACGCGACGCCCCCGAACCTTTCTCAAGCCTGGGGTACTTTCAGGAGGTTCCAATTGCCTGTATCGCACGTGCCTTACGCCCTCGTCGTGGACGATGATGCGCTGATCCGTATGACCGCGATGGACGTCCTGGAGGAGGCGGGGTTCCACACCTTCGAGGCCGGAGACGGCGCCGCAGCCATGGCCCTGCTGGCTGAGAAGCACGCCCTGATCATTCTGCTGTTCACCGATGTACAGATGCCTGGGTCCCGCAATGGCTTTGCCGTCGCCAGGGAAACGGCCGGCCGGTGGCCGCACATCGCGATCGTCCTCGCATCCGGGAAGGCTCGCCCTTGCTCCGGCGACTTACCGGAGGGGGCACGCTTCCTCGGCAAGCCATTTTTGGCTGAGATAGTCCGGGAGCATATCAAGGAGATCTTGCCGGACGGGCAAAAGCCCGAGCTGCTGCGCGATTAGTAGCTGAGTGAGCCATTCGCGTCGCGTCCCCTCAAGGAAACAAAGAGCTAGCATTCAGGCTGGCAATTATTATTGTCGTATCGCCACAACCGCATCTCGGCAAAGCAGACTGAATGAACCTGCGAGCCAGCATGTCGTACCGAGTAACGTCCTCTCTAGAAGGCCTCGTTCCAGCAGAGCAGTTCCATCACGCAAGCACTAATGGATCGCTGCCTCATTCGTCAGCGTCCCGGCACAGCGCGCGTCGGCCTTAACGGTAAGACTGGGTTGGATGTGGCACGTCCGCGTTAGGACGAAAGATCAAGGTCCGATTGCCACCCATTGCAGACTCTGAGCAGGTCCGCTTGCAACCACTTTTTGAGATAAGGTTGTGCGTTTGTATCGGCCACAGCGTAGGCTAATGATGGAGGGCAACTACGAACCAATCATGATCGCCGATTAAGCACGTCGCAATATATGCTACACTATCTATTTTTATTGATTATCGCTCTAATTTCATTCAGTGCGTTCTCGCGCATCTGATCTGTCGATAGTTTACCCCACAACGTCAACATGCGATTAGTCTGCATGTACTGTCCGGCATGTTCGCCAGATCCATATAAATCATCGACGGGTATACGGAGCGCATCTGCAATCCGTCTTAAATTCTCATGACGAGCGTCTTTCTCGTTCCGCATGTTGCCCTCCAACGGTTGTCCGTCGTGTAAGGTGGCTGGAGATACCATTCCGCCGAGTTGTAGCCCGAACAAGTTGTGTGTTCAAAGGTTGTAGTGGAATGTTGACCCAACCGGACTGATGCGGGAGGTGCCGGTGATTTTCACGACCGACGCCCAGGGCGAAATCACGTACATCTGTCTCGAATGGAACGCCTACGCCGGGCAGACGCGCGAGATGGCATACCGGGACGGCTGGACCACACCAGTCCTGGAAAGCGATCAGGATGCTGTCAGGGCCATCTTCTCAGAGGCGGCCAAGGCACAGGCCGAGTTCTGTGTCCGGTTCCGCATTCGGTGCGCGGATGGGTCGGTGCGATGGCTCGCGGCAGGAGGCGTTCCCTCGTTTGGACCGCCGGGGCGGTCGTTCCTCGGTTATCTCGGGTCCATGACCGAGTTTGCGCCGACAGAGGCAACTGAGATCGCCGCATACGGTGGGATCGAGAGGTTCATCCCGCCGCCGACACAGGTGGCCACGCAGGCCGTGTCACCCCTCGATACCATCGCGGACCACCTCATCATCGTGTACTCGCTAATGGAGCAGCACGATGCGACGTCAGGCTTGAAGGAGGTCAAAGCCGCCTTGTTTAAGATCGGCCAAGCATTGGCCCGCAGTGATGGATCGCGGCTGCGGCTCAACTGAGTGAACGAAACCTCGGCTCCTACTGAAGACAGAAGCATCTTGACCATTGCGTTGCCGGCTTGGACGGTGGTCGAGGCGGTACACGGATCTGGATGAGTTTGCCGGTCCGAGGGTCGAGAACCACTACCACCATATCATGCCCCCTGCGATCAGATGCTGAACCTCAGCACGATGACGTGGAACACCAACTCGATCCTTCGGGCGGTCGTTTACGATCATCGTCGCCCGGCAGCGCTGCTAACCATAGCATACAGTTGGAAGTTGTAAATAACGCAGATGCACAACCGATGGATTGGGTTTGGGCTTCGGGCCCTCGTGAAGCTTCCCGAGAGTAGTCAGTCTCGTTGCCATACGCGCAACGGGATATAGGCGAGACGCCCGCTTTCGGGCGAAACGCTATGGTCCGCCCACCACCCTGAGCCGAAGTTGCCAGACAGCCGACCAATGACCGCTTACGGGACGCGGCCATGGCGATCCAGACGGCCGGGTTGGGTCGGAACCGGGATGGCTGCTGAGGGGGATTTGCGATGGTCTGTTTTCGAGCGAGAAGTGGCAGAAGCAGACATCGCCGTCGCGCCGACTAGCGATCCGTTGCAGGAGCTTTGGTGGCACGTGCAGCATTGGCGGTGTACCGAAGCTAGAAAGGTCGTCACAAAGGAGTCGCCGCATGGTTCGGGTGCGCAGCTTTCAGGAGAATGATGCTCCGGCCCTCGCTGACCTGATGATCGAGATGACTGATTTCTACGGCGTTACGGTCGATCCTGATCTGGCGGTCGCCAAGGATGTCATCCGGCAAGCTCAGAGGGTGAACATAGCCGTGGCTCACGATGATGCCCGATTGCTGGGCTTCGCCACCTACACGTCGCTGTACCCCGTTCGTGGGCTGCTGGCGTTTACCTACGTCCAGCAGATTTATGTGGCCCATGCCACGCCGCGCTCGCCTCCGGATGCGCCGCGTCCCACTCGCGCAGGGCCTGGGCGTCGCGGGGGGTCACGTCGGGAAAATCCGGATCGCTGCCCACGTCCGGGCTGACCCGCCAGGAGCGGGCGCATTTGCGCCCCTCGGCCGGGCTCGGGACCACGGCGACGCCGCGGACCTCGTCGAGGCGGAAGGCGTCGGCCGGGCCCTCGCCCGCCACCACGGTGATGTCCGAGGTGATGCAGGTATCGGCGAAGGCGCAGCCCTCCAGCGCGGCCAGCAGCTCGGGATCGGCCACGTAGACGGTCGGCGCCGCCTCCAGGCTCGCGCCGATGCGCTTGGCCGCGCGCTCGATCTCCAGGGCGCCGGTGACCACCCGCCGCACCCGCCGGATTTTCTGCCAGCGCTCCGCGAGGGCGTCGTCGCGCCATGCGGCCGGGGTGTCCGGCAGCGTCTGGAGATGCACGGAGCCATCCGCGGACGGGTAGCGGTCGAGCCACGCCTCCTCGGCGGTGAAGGCCAGCACCGGGGCGAGCCAGATCGCCGCCCGGTGGAACGCCGCGTCGATCACCTGCAGGGCCGCCCGGCGGCGGACCGAGGAGACGGGATCGCAGTACAGGGCGTCCTTGCGCACGTCGAAGTAGAAGGACGACAGGTCGCCGGTCATGAAGCCGTTGAGCAACGCCACCACCCGCTTGGTGTCGAAGGTCGCGTAGGCCTCGCGGATCTCGCCGTCGAGCTCGGCCAGCCGGTGCAGGATCAGCCGCTCCAGCTCCGGCATTTTTTGGAACTCGACGTCATCGCCCGGCACCCGATGCGCCAGGGAGCCGAGCATCCAGCGCAGGGAGTTGCGCAGCTTGCGGTAGGTCTCCGCAAACGTCTTGATGATCTCCGGTCCGATGCGCAGGTCGTCGGTATAGTCCGAGGCCGCCACCCACAGGCGCAGGATGTCGGCGCCCGAATCCTTGATCACGCTCTGGGGCGCGACGACGTTGCCCTTCGACTTCGACATCTTCAGGCCCTTGGCGTCGAGGACGAAGCCATGGGTCAGGACGATGTCGTAGGGCGCCCGGCCGCGGGTGCCGGAGGATTCGAGCAGCGAGGACTGGAACCAGCCCCGGTGCTGGTCCGACCCCTCCAGGTACATCACCCGGTCCTGGCCGCCGTCGCGGACCCGCCGCACCCCGGCCAGCCCCGGGAAGGCCTCCGGATCGTCCAGCACGAAGGCGTGGGTCGAGCCCGAATCGAACCAGACGTCGAGGACGTCGGTGACTTTTTCGTAAGACGCCGGGTCGTGGTCGGGCGCGAGGAACCGCGCGGCGGCATCGTCCCGGAACCACGCGTCGGCGCCCTCCGTGGCGAAGGCATCGCGGATGCGGGCGTTGACGGCCGCGTCCTTCAGGATCTCACCCGTCTCCCGGTGGACGAAGACGGTGATCGGCACGCCCCAGGCGCGCTGGCGCGAGACCACCCAGTCCGGCCGGTTCGCGACCATGCCGGTGATGCGGTTCTTGCCTTGCGGCGGAACCCACTGGGTGTCGTCGATGCCCTGGAGCGCCACCTCGCGCAGGGACCGGTTGCCGAGGCTGTCGACCGGCCGGTCCATGGCGATGAACCATTGCGGCGTATTGCGAAAAATCACCGGCTTCTTGGAGCGCCAGGAATGCGGGTACTGGTGGCGCAGCACGCCACGGGCGACGAGCGCCCCGGCCTCGGTGAGCGCGGCGATGACCGCCTTGTTGGCGTCGCCCTTCTCACCCTTGTCGGTGAGGACGCGCTTGCCCTCGAAGCCGGGGGCGGCCTTGGTCAGGGCGCCGTCGGCATCCACCGTGTAGGGGATGGCCGGGTTGATGCCGCGCTCGGCGAGCAGACGGCCGCTCGCCATCCAGAGCTCGAAATCCTCGCGGCCGTGACCGGGCGCCGTGTGGACGAAGCCGGTGCCGGACTCGTCCGTGACGTGGTCGCCGTCGAGCATCGGGACGGGGAAGCCGTAGCCGAGCGCCGCCAGGGGATGGTTCAGGGTGAGCGCGGCGAGAGCCTCCGGACGCACGTCGCCGACGCGCTCGAACGCCTCGACGCGGGCAGCCTTGAACACCGTGGCGGCCAGGCTGTCGGCGAGCACATAGGTCTGGCCGGGCGTCGCCCAGTTGTCGGCCGGCGCCTGCGTGACGCGGTAGAGCCCGTAGGCGATCTTTTTGGAATAGGCGACGGCGCGGTTGCCCGGCATGGTCCAGGGGGTCGTGGTCCAGATCACGACCCGGGCGTCTTTCAGCGCCGCGTCGGCTCCGTCCCGGATCGGGAACGCCACGAACACGGTGTCGCTGACATGCTCCTCGTACTCGACCTCGGCCTCGGCGAGCGCGGTCTTCTCGACCACCGACCACATCACCGGCTTCGAGCCGCGATAGAGCTGGCCCGACATCGAGAACCTCATCAGCTCGTCGGCGATCACCGCCTCGGCCGGGTAGGCCATGGTGGCGTAGGGGTGGTCCCAGTCGCCGGTGCCGCCGAGGCGCTTGAATTCCTCCCGCTGCACGTCGAGCCAGTGCGCCGCGAAGGTCCGGCATTCCTGCCGGAACTCGATCACCGGCACGTCGTCCTTGTTGCGGCCCTTGGCGCGGTACTGCTCCTCGATCTTCCACTCGATCGGCAGGCCGTGACAGTCCCAGCCCGGGACGTAGTTGGCATCGAAGCCGAGCGCGCCTTGCGAGCGCACCACGACGTCCTTCAGGATCTTGTTGAGCGCCGTGCCGATATGGATGTTGCCGTTGGCGTAGGGCGGGCCGTCGTGCAGGACGAATTTCGGCCGGCCCCGGCCGCGGGCGCGCAGCTTGCCGTAGAGGTCGATCTCGTTCCAGCGCGCGATGAGGAGCGGCTCGCGGACCGGCAGGCCGGCGCGCATCGGGAATTCGGTCTGCGGCAGGAACAGGGTCTTGGAATAGTCGCGGGCGGGCGCGGCGGGCGCAGTCTCGGGGGTGGTCATCGGATCTCGCATCGGCGGTCGGGCCGGCGGCGGACGGCCGGCAGGTTCGGGTCAGGCGGCAGGAGGATCCCGGACCTCCGCGCGGCCGCGCCGAAGCGGGCCCTCAGGCGGAGGCCGGGCCGGTAATTCGAATCGGGCGGCCGGGGCCGCGCGGGGCGCACGAAGCGGGCATGACGCGTTCTCTATCAGCCGCCCCGGCCCGAGGCCAGCGGCAGGGCCGATCACGCGAATGCGAGCGCGGATGAGACCTTTCAGCGCCTGGGCCGTTGACCCGGACATCCTCCGCGCCCGAGGCGGCGCGGAGCCGTCCCAGAGGAAGACCGGAGAAACCCCCATGAAGAAGCTTCTGATCACGACCCTCGCCCTGGCGCCGCTGGTCTTCGCGGGTGCCGCGCAGGCCCAGGGCACGGCCCGCGGCGCCCAGCGCGGCGCCGAGGACGGTGCGGCCGCGGCCGGCCCGGTGGGCGGGGTCGTCGGCGGTGCCATGGGCGCGGCCACCGGCACCGTCGGCGGCGTGCTCGGCACCGATCCGGATCCGGCCCGCCGCGCCCGCGAGGATCGCCGCGAAGAGCGCCGCGAGGATCGGATGGACCGCCAGGAGCGCCTTGGTCGCTGAGCTGATCCCGGCCGGTCGCCTCAGGCGGCCGGCCGCGCCTCCCGGCGGATGGTTTCTTGCGCCAGGAGATACAGGCCGGACCCGACCACGATCATGGCGCCCGCCACGGTCCAGCGGCTCGGCAGGTCGCCGAACAGCAGGAAGCCGAAGGTCACGGACCAGAGCAGCTGCGTGTAGATGAACGGCGCCAGCACGTTGGCCGGCGCCCGGGCATGGGCCAACACCAGCAGCCAGTGGCCCAGCGTCCCGAACAGGGCGACCCCGAGCAGCAGCGCCCACTGGGTCAGGCTGGCCGGGCTCGACCAGATCCACGGCAGGAGCGGGGCCATCAGGCCGAGGCCCGCGAGCCCGGTGTAGAACATGGTCGTGGCGGTGGAATCGTAGGCCGCGAGCTTGCGCGTGATGATCGCGTAGAAGGCGTAGACGACCACGTTGGCCACGCATAGGAGCGCGGCCGGGTGCATCCCGCCGACCCCCGGGCGCACGATCACTAGCACGCCGAGGAAGCCGACGCCGATCGCCGCCATCCGCGCCCGGGAGGACCATTCGCCCAGCAGCGGCCCGGCGAGCAGAGCCACCGTCAGCGGCGCGGCGAACTGGATCGAGATCGTCTCGGCCATCTGCAGGTAGCGCAGGGCCAGGAAGTTCAGGGCCGTGGAGGCGAAGAGCAGCAGCGAGCGGATGATCTGCAGCGGCAGCCGCCGGCTCTTCACCACGGCGGGGGTGCGCACCGGGTTGATGAACAGCGAGATCATGGCGACGCTCGCCGCGTAGCGCATGAAGGTGGTGACCAGCGGGTCGACCCCGGCCCGGGCCAGCGTCTTGCCGCAGGCGTCGAGACTCGCGAAGAAGGCGACCGCCCCGCACATCAGCGCGATGCCGACGAGCCTCCGGCGGCCGGCGAGATCCGCGTCGGGGGCGGGGCGCGCGGGGGCGATGTCATCGGTAACGGACGTCGCGACCCGCGTGCGCATCTCGGCTCAACCTCGCTGGAGGCCGATACTCCTGCCACGCGCGCGCCCGCTCCGGTATCGGCCGGCTTGCAGGGGAACCATGCAGGCGGCACGGTCGGCAGGCGGCCGGCTCAGCGCTTGGCCGCGACCTTCTCGGCCGACGCGGTCCGGGTCGCCGCCTTGGCTAGCTTCGGCTTCGACGGCGTCGCGCCGGCGATCAGGGTGGCGAGGTGCGTCTGGTCGAGACCCGAGACCGGACCGATCCCCGCCGCCGGCACCACCGGGGCGGGCGGGGCGCCCGCGGCGGCGAGCGGACGCTCGACCCGACGGGGCTCGATCGATCCCGTCACGGCCGGCTCGGACGCGGCGGTAGCCGCAACGGGGAGCGCGGCCTCCCTCTGCACGCGCAGGGTCCAATGGGCGGCGGTGGACAGCGCGGCGACCGCCAGGATCGCCTTGATGCCGCCGGTGAGCAGGGCTCGCATGATCTCAGGCCCGAAAGAACGCGGTTACGCCGGACCGGATCCCCGGCCTCGTGGCATCATCGCCCCGGAGCGTGAACGAAGCCGCAATCGCCCCGGGCGCGCCCGTCCCGGAACGGGTCAGGTCCGCGCTGCCGGGTGTCGAACGGGGGAAGCGATGTGGGCCTTGCGCCGAACCCGCGGTTCCTGTTCCCCGCGCTCCCGACACTCCTGCAGCGACTCGGCCCACTGAGCCTCACAGGAACGGCCCAGAGAACTGGTCCGGACCGCCCCGTCACTACCGACCCCGCTGCCATGCAGGCCCGAGCGGGCTCGCGAAACCTTCAGGCGCATCGGCGGCCGGGGACAGCCCGTGTAGAGGCTGACAGCCGAGCCGGCAACAGAGGCGGGATCGTTTCGGCGCCCCCGCGGCGATCAGCGCGTCACGGCGGCCGCGGCGAAGCGCATCAGGGCCGCGATGTCGGCCTCGCCGGCCTGTGCGGCGAGGTGCCGGTAGAGGCCGGCATAGCCGGTGAAGACCTGCCGGCCGGCCGCGTCCGCACCGAGGAAGTCGGCGATCTCCGCCATCTCGGGCGCCCAGCGGTAGGCCTTCGGCGCCATGTCGGGCAGGCCCTTGGCGAAGCGGGCCAGCAGCGCCGGCTCGTTCTCGGCGAGTTCGGCCAGGAGGGCCGGGCCGGCCCCGGCGCGCTCGGCGGCCAGGATCATGATCGCGGCGAGCGCGGTCAGGCCCTTGTTGAGGCCGGCATAGCTCATCTTCAGGCTGGAGGCGGCGCCGACATCCCCGGGGCAGACGCGCAGGTCGAGGCCCAGATCGCGCAGGACCAGGGCCGGGGCGGTGTCGGCGCCCGAGACGTAGACGCGCGGCCCCTTGGTGCCGGGCTGCGGCGGCAGGCCCAGGATCGCCCCGTCGAGGAACGGCGCGCCGGTGGCGGCGACGATCCCGGCGATGCGGCCGACCGTATCCGGGCTGACGGCGTTGGCGTCGATGTAGACCGGCTTGCGTGGGGCGGCCGCCAGGGCGGGCGCGAGGCGCCGGGCCAGCGCCTCCGCGTCGGCGGGGGGCACGATGGAGAGCACGAGGTCGGCGGCGGCGAGGTCGGCATCCGCCGCGTGGACCATCCCGGCGGCCTCGGCCCGGGCCCGGCTCGCGGCCCCGCGCCCGTCGAGGGCGGTCAGGACGCGGGCGCCGTGCTGGACAAGCCGGGCCCCGACGGCGCTGCCCATGGCGCCGGGGGCGATCACCGCGATGGTGGGCATGGAATGGCTCCGACGGGACGAGAGGGGTGCCTTGGTGAGGACCGATATACGCCCGTCGGGAAATGCCGCACCAGGGTCTCTCCGAACGGCTCGGCCCATCGAAGGGCGCGCCGCGATCGCCTTTACGGGCCCCGGCTGCGCCGGTATCTTCTCCCCCATGTCCGATCCTGCGGTGCGCCCTGCCGAGCCATCCGGGCCGTGGCGTCTGAAGGATGCCAGCGCCCGTTTCACCGAACTGGTTCGCCGCGTGCGCAGCGATGGTCCGCAGCACGTGACCGTCGACGGTCAAAACACTGTCGTGGTGATCTCCGCCGAGGAGTTCCGCCGCCTCACCGCGACGGCGACAGGAAAGGCGCTGGTCGATGTCCTGCAGGCATCGCCCCATCGCGATGTCGATCTCGAGCCCGAACCGGTCATGATGTCCGTCCGCGACGTCGATCTGTGACGCGCTGGCTGCTCGACACCAATATCCTGTCAGAGCTGCGCCGCCCTCGACCGGAGCAGCGCGTTGTCGCGTTCATTACCGCGCAGCCGCTCGAAGCGTTGTACGTGAGCGTCGTAACCTTCGCCGAGTTGCGGTTCGGCATCGAGCGGCTGGCCGACGGCCCCCGCCGCACGGAGCTGACCGACTGGCTGAACCGGCAGCTCCGCCCGATGTTCGGACCGCGCGTCCTGCCGATCGACGAGGATGTGATGGTGCGCTGGCGGTTCCTCGTCGATGAAGGCCGGCGGAGCGGGCATACGTTCTCTCAGCCCGATCTGCTCATCGCCGCGACCGCGCTGGTATCAGGACTGACGCTGGTCACGCGCAACACCGCGGACTTCGTCGCCGCGCGCGCGCCGCTCCTCGATCCCTGGAGCGACCCGCTGCCGTGAGCAGCCAGCCGCTTAGGAGCCCCCGGGGCCTACCGCAGCGAGCCGCAGAACCGCTGGATGCGCCGGCAGGCCTCCTCCAGCACCGCGTTCGAGGTCGCGTAGGAGATGCGCAGGTTCGGGCCGAGCCCGAAGGCCGAGCCGTGCACCGCCGCCACGCCCTCGGCCTGGAGCAGCTCCGTGACGAAGTCCTCGTCGGTCTCGATGGTCTTGCCGGCCTCCGTCCTCTTGCCGATCAGCGCCGCGCAGGACGGGTAGACGTAGAAGGCGCCCTCCGGCGTCGGGCAGGTCAGGCCGTTGGTCTGGTTGAGCATCGACACGACGAGGTCGCGCCGGCCCTGGAAGGCCGCGCGGAACGTGGCGAGGTGATCCTGCGGCCCGTCGAGGGCGGCGACCGCGGCCCATTGCGCGATCGTGGTGGCGCCCGAGGTCTGCTGGCCCTGCACGAAGTCCATCGCCTTGATGAGTTTTTCGGGTCCGGCCGCGTAGCCGATCCGCCAGCCGGTCATGGCGTAGCCCTTCGAGACGCCGTTCATGGTCAGCGTGCGCTCGATCAGCTGCGGCTCGACCTGGGCCGGGGTGACGAATTCGAAGTCGCCGTAGGTCAGGTGCTCGTAGATGTCGTCGGTCAGGATGTGCACGTCGGGATAGCGCAGCAGCACGTCGGTGAGCGCCTTCATCTCGTCGCGCGTGTAGGCGGCCCCGGACGGGTTCGAGGGGGAGTTCAGGACGATCCACTTGGTCTTCGGGGTCAGCACCCGGTCGAGCTCCTCCGGCTGGAGCTTGAAGCCGTGGTCCATGTCGGTGTCGGCGAAGACCGGGGTGCCGCCGCACAGCCCGACCATCTCCGGGTAGGACACCCAGTAGGGGCGGGGGATCACCACCTCGTCGCCGGGGTTCAGGGTGGCGAGGAACGCGTTGTACAGCACCTGCTTGCCGCCGGTGCCCACGATGGTCTGCGACACCGTGTAGTCGAGCCCGTTCTCACGCTTGAACTTGCGCACGATCGCCTCGCGCAGGGGCGCGATGCCGGAGACCGGCGGGTAGCGGGTCTCGTTGCGGTGGATCGCCTCGATCGCGGCCTGCTTGATGTGGTCCGGCGTGTCGAAATCCGGCTCGCCCACCGACAGGCTGATGACGTCGACGCCGGACGCCTTCAGGTCCCGGGCCTTCTGGGTCATCACGATGGTCGCGGACGGCTTCACCCGCGAGAGGACGTCGGCGAGGAGAGCCATGATGGGCGATGCTCCGGTTTTTCGAGATCGGATGCCGCGGCTCCGCGGCGCGGCGGGACCCTAGGCCGGGGACGCTGAGCCGGCAAGCACGGGACGCCGGGGCGGCGCGCGGACCCGCGTTCTCTGCTACCATGGTCGAGACTCGGGACGGAACGCGAGGCCCTGCCGATGGGCGAGACGATCAGCATTACCCTGGCGCCGGACACGCTCCGCGCCGTGCGCGCGAGCGTCGAGGCCGGCGAGTACGCCTCCGTGGACGCGCTCCTCGACGAGGCCGTGCACGCCCTGCAGCGCCAGCGCCGGGAGGATGCCGAACGGCTCGATGCCATCCGCGCCCGCATCCGGAGATCATTGGACGATCCGCGGCCCGATCTGAGCATCGACGAGGTTCAGGAGGATCTCGAGAGGGTGTTCGCCGAAGCAGAGCGCGACTTCCGTCGTGCGTAGACTGCCGGTGGTGTTCCGCCCGCAGGCGCGAACCGACCTCGCCGATATCTTTCGAACGATCCTGCATCGGAGCCAGGACATCGTGACGGCGCGGCGTTTTACGCAGCGGATCAAGGACCGGTGTGATCGCATCGGTGACGCGCCGCATGCGGGCCGGCCCCGCGACGATCTCCTGGAAGGCCTGCGGACGGTGTCATTCGAGCGGTCTGCGGTCATCACATACCGTGTGGAGCGCGGAGCCGTGCGCATCTTCAATGTCTTCTACGGCGGACGTGACGTCGCGGCGTTCTACGGGGATGGGACAGGGGACGAACCGCGTGGGCCGTCCTCGTAACGCAGCGCCCTCGCACCGCCCGGCCCGCACCCCCATCTCTCTCGGCATGACCCCGCTCTCCGTCCTCGACCTCTCCTTCGTCAGCGCCGATTCGACCCCGGCGCAGGCGCTGCACGACACCCTGGCGCTCGCCCGGCACGTCGATGGGCTGGGCTACACCCGCTACTGGCTCGCCGAGCACCATGCGCTGCCCAACGTGGCGAGCCCGGCCCCCGAGATCATGATCGGCCAGATCGCCGCCGCGACCCGCCATCTCCGGGTCGGCTCGGGCGGGATCATGCTGCCGAACCACGCGCCGCTGATGGTGGCCGAGCGCTTCCGGGTGCTGGAGGCGCTGTTTCCCGGCCGGATCGATCTCGGCCTCGGGCGCGCGCCGGGCACCGACGGCCTCACCGCCCGGGCGCTGCGCCGCCGGGAGGCGCCGGGGGAGGGCGGCAACGACGACTTCCTCGACCGCCTGCAGGAGCTGCTGTTCTGGGACGCGGGCTTTCCGGAGGGGCACCCGTTCGCCCGGATCACGGCGAGCCCGGCGGATGTGAGGCTGCCGCCGCTCTTCCTGCTCGGCTCCTCCGACTACAGCGCCCAGCTCGCCGGCGAGATCGGCTGCGGCTTCGGCTTCGCGCAGCACTTCTCCGGGATGCCCGCCGAGGCGCCGATGCTCGCCTATCGCCGCCTGTTCCGGCCGACGCGGCTCGGCGCCCGGCCGCACGCCATCCTGACCGTGGCGGCGATCTGTGCCGCCACCGATGCCGAGGCCGAGCGGCTGGCCGCGAGCGCCCGCCTGTCGACGCTCCGACGGGAGCGGGGGGAATACCGGCCGCTGCCGAGCCTCGCTGAGGCGCTGGCCTATCCATATTCCGAGGCCGAGCGGGCCCAAATCGAGCGCGGCCGTGACAAGCTGCACGTGGGCGGCCCCGAGACCCTGCGGGCGCGACTTGCGGAGCTGGTCGAGCACACCCAAGCGGACGCGCTGATGATCGTCTCGGCGATTCCCGACCAGGCGGCGCGGCGGGAATCCTACACGTTGCTGGCGCGGGCCTGGGGCCTTGCGGGGACCGTCGGATAGGGAATCCCGCACTCTATCCCGGCGGAATACGGCCGATTGCGCTCCAGATACCTTCTATCTGGCGCATGGATACGGGCCAGCGCCTCACCAAAAAAGATGTCTGTTCCGTGAAATCAATTTACGAGGCCGCGACGGGAAGTTAAAACACCCGAAACCGAACGGACGGGCGCCGCCATGAGCCAGACTGCCGCGAATCCAGCGCGCGCTGCGCCGGCCGCTCGGACCCTCGTGGTTGTGGTTCACGGTCTCGGAAGTTCGGCGCACCGTCTGCGCGACGTCATCGCCGCGGCCCGGATCGCCTACGGACCGGATACACAGATCTTCGCCCCGGACCTTCCCCATGGGAGCTGGCTCTCCGGGGCACGGGCCGGCGCGATCATCGGCCTCCTGCTCGACGGCATCGACGAGCAGGTGCGCCTGCGCGAGCCCGACCGGATCGTCCTCGTCGGCCACAGCGTCGGCGCCACGCTGGCACGGCGCCTGTTCCTGGTCGCGGCCGGCTGGCCCAGCAACTTCCGGCAGGAGCGCGATCTTGGCCATCAGAGGCCGCGCGACTGGGCCTACAAGGTCGAGCGCATCGTCATGCTCGCAGCCTTCAACCGCGGCTGGAAGATCTCCGAGCGGATGAGCTGGTATTACAGCATCCTGTTCAACCTCGTCGGCCTCTTCGGGCACGTACCGGCTCCGGACCGAGGCTGGACCCCGACCGCCTTCGATTTCCGGCTCGGCGCGCCGTTCATGGCGCAGACCCGGCTTCACTGGCTCGCCTATCGCCGGAACCCGCCGCGCCACCTCGTCGACAAGGACCGCCCGATCCTCATCCAGATGCTCGGCACGCAGGACGACCTGATCTCGCCGGTCGATCAGGTCGACCTCGCGGTCGACGGCAGCAAATGGGCCTTTCAGCAGACCGGCTACACGGCGGCCGCCGCCGGTCCGACCCAGCAGGACTACTTCCTGATCGAGTTGCCCGACACCGACCATGCACAGGCGATCACGCTCACGGGCGATCCGGCCGCCCTCCGGCGCGGGCATCTGGTCCAAACGGCCCTGACGGCCACGCGCCCCACCTTGGCGAAGGCCGCCCTCGATCCGGCCCTGCTCGTCGATGAGATCGACGCCGTCGATTTCGATGTCGGCAACACGGTGTTCGTGATCCACGGCATCCGCGACGACGGCTTCTGGACGCACCGGATCGCCGAGAAGGTCCGCAAGCACGGCGGGCTGACCGACACGGGGGTCACGATCTTCCGGAGCTGGACGCCCAGCTACGGCTACTTCGCGATGCTGCCGTTCGTGCTGCCGTGGATCCGGCGCGAGAAGGTCGAGTGGTTCGCCGATCAGTACGTGACGGCCTTCGCGCAGTACCCGGTCTCTGACTTTCACTATGTCGGGCACTCGAACGGCACGTACCTTGCCGCGCGGGCGCTGACCGACTATCCGGCGATCCACTTCAGGCACGTCCTGTTTGCCGGCAGCGTCGTGCGCCGCGACTACCCGTGGGCGCAGATGCTCAATAATGGACGCATCACGGCCTGCCAGAATATTGTGGCGGCCGACGATTGGGTGGTCGCCCTGCTGCCGAAGAGTGTCGAGTGGATCCGCGCATTCGATCTCGGGGGCGCGGGCTTCGACGGCTTCCGGGATGCCGGGCTGCGGCCGGCCCTCACCGAGTACCGCTACCTCCTGGGCGGACACGGGGCCGGGATCGGGGAGGCGCACTGGCCCGAGATCGCCGCTTTCATCGTGAGCGGGAAACCCTTTCCGCCCAACCCGACGCGGACGGTGCCGGGTCTTCACGATACGGCCCCCGATCCGACCCTCGCGATCCTCGGCAGGCTGCGGATCGGCCTGCCGGCGCTCGTCCTCGCCGGCGGTCTCGCCTGCTACCTCGCTTGGTCCCACGGCGGCCTCTTCGGCCTGTTGCTCGCGATCCTCGTGCTCCGCTTCATCGTGCTGCGGGTGTGATGCGAAGGCTGTGAACGCAGGCGTTCCGGGGCGACGGAGCGGATGTCCGTCCGGCGCCCCGGATGCTCAGCGCCCGAACAACCGTCCGAGGCGACCGAGCAGGCTCGGTCCCTTCTCGCCAGCCTGTGAAGCCGCCGGCTGGGACGCCTGGATCGTGGGTGCCAGAACCAGCCCCAAGGCCGCCGTATCGGTGGTCTCGCGGTCGATCAGGATCAGGCTGCCGGTCTCGCGGTTCTCCGCGTAGGCGTCCACCGCCACCGGCCGGTCGAGGCGCAGGGACACGTCGGCGATGTCGTTGGCCGACAGGCGCTCGGCCGGGCCGGGCTTGCCGGTCTCGGGATCGATGCGCGAGACGATCCGCTCCACGGTCGCGATGACCGTAGCGGTGCCGATCTTGGCGAACAGGCTGGCGCCCGGGCTGAGATCGGTCTCGGCCGCCCAGAACAGGCGGGCGTCCAGCGTCTCGGTGACCCGCATCGGCGCGTCCGTCGCGACGATCACCTGCCCGCGGGAGGCGTCGATCTGGTCGGCGAGCACCAGGGTGACCGACTCGTCCTCGCCGGCCTCCGCCAGGTCGCCGTCGGCGGTGTAGATCCGCGCCACCGTGGAGGTCCGGCCGGAGGGCTGGACCGTCACGGAATCGCCCGGGCGGACCCGGCCGCTGCCGATCCGGCCGCTATAGCCGCGGAACTCGGAATTGGGCCGGTTGACCCACTGAACCGCCATCCGGAACGGCGCGTTCAGCGCCTCCGCGTGGACCGGCACGGTCTCCAGGTAGCGGAGCAGCGGGCCGCCCGTGTACCAGGGCGCCGCGACCCCGGCCTCCACGACGTTGTCGCCGTTCTTGGCCGAGAGCGGGATCGCCTTGACCTCGGAGAAATTCAGCCCCCGGGCGAAGTCGGAAAAACCCGCCACGATGCCGTCGAAGGTGCCCTGCGCCCAGCCGGCGAGGTCCATCTTGTTCACCGCCAGCACGACCCGGCGGATCCCGAGATTCGAGACCAGCAGCGCGTGGCGCCGGGTCTGGCGGGTGAGCCCCTGACGGGCATCCACCAGGATCACCGCCACGTCCGCCGTCGAGGCGCCGGTGGCCATGTTGCGGGTGTACTGCTCGTGGCCGGGGGTGTCGGCCACGATGAACGAGCGCGTGTCGGTGGAGAAGAACCGATAGGCGACGTCGATGGTGATGCCCTGCTCGCGCTCGGCCTGGAGGCCGTCCACCAGCAGCGCGAGGTCCATCTCCGCGCCCTGCGTCCCGTGCTTGCGCGAGTCGCGCTGGAGCGCCGAGATCTGGTCGTCGAAGATCTGCTTGGTGTCGTGCAGGAGCCGGCCGATCAGCGTCGACTTGCCGTCATCCACGGAGCCGCAGGCGATGAAGCGCAGCACGGCCTTGTTCTGGTGGGCGGCCAGGAACGCCTGATAGGTGGCGGCACGGTCACCGAACGCGGTGGGAGCCTGGTGCACCGTCATCAGAAATAGCCCTCCTGCTTCTTGCGCTCCATGGCGCCCGCACCGTCCTTGTCGATCACCCGGCCCTGGCGCTCCGAGGTGCGCGCCGCCAGCGTCTCGCCGACGATCTCGGGCAGCGTCGCCGCGTCGCTCTCCACCGCGCCGGTCAGCGGGTAGCAGCCGAGCGTCCGGAACCGGACGAGGCGCTGCTGCGGAACCTCGCCGGGCTCCAGGGGCAGGCGGTCGTCGTCGACCATGATCAGCTGGCCATCGCGCTCCACCACGGGGCGCTCTTTCGCGAAGTAGAGCGGCACGATCGGAATGTTTTCCTGCTCGATGTAGAGCCAGATATCGAGCTCGGTCCAGTTCGAGAGCGGAAACACCCGCAGGGACTCGCCGCGCTTCTTCTTGAGGTTGTA
The DNA here is from genome assembly GCF_022829585.1 of Methylobacterium sp. J-026. Lineage (GTDB taxonomy): Bacteria > Pseudomonadota > Alphaproteobacteria > Rhizobiales > Beijerinckiaceae > Methylobacterium. The sequence goes on along the minus strand of NZ_JAKSYC010000166.1, from coordinate 24,968 downwards.
GAGGTGCCAGGGCTCCGCGCGCTGGCGCTTGGGGTCCCAGCGGTGCTGCGCGGTGCGCAACGAGATGATCCGCTCCTTGGCGCGGCTCGCCTCCTCGTCCCGGCGGGCGCCCCCGAAGGCGGCGTCGAACTTGTACTTGTCGAGGGCCTGCCGCAGCGCCTGCGTCTTCATCACGTCGGTGTGGACCTCGGAACCGTGGCTCACCGGCCCGACCCCGCGGGCGAGCCCGTCCGGGTTGGTGTGGACCAGGAGATCGAGGTCGAGTTCCTTGGCGCGGGCGTCGCGGAAGGCGATCATCTCGCGGAACTTCCACGTGGTGTCGACGTGGAGCAGCGGGAACGGCAGCCGCCCCGGCGCGAACGCCTTGAGGGCGAGGTGCAGCAGCACCGAGGAATCCTTGCCGATCGAGTAGAGCATCACCGGGTTCTCGGCCTCGGCGACCGTCTCCCGGAAGATGTGGATGGCCTCGGCCTCGAGCCGCTTGAGGTGGCTGAGGCGGTCGGCGGGGGCGCTCGGCTGCACGGCGGCGGCGAGGGCGGCGCTCATCGGGCGAACTCCGGCTGGCGGGTCTTCACGTTTGGATCGCTTTCGAAGATTGCGGGCTCCTGGCCCGGTTGCACCGACGCGGAGGGCTGGCCGACATGCAGGCCGCACTCCTTCTTCTCTTCCTGCTCCCACCACCAGCGGCCGGCGCGCTCCGGCTCGCCGAGCTTCACCGCGCGGGTGCAGGGGGCGCAGCCGATCGACGGGAAGCCGCGGTCGTGCAGCACGTTGTAGGGCACGAAATTGTCGCGCACGAAGCTGTCGACCTGCGCCCGCGTCCAATCGGCCAGCGGGTTCAGCTTGATCAGGTTGCGCGCGGGGTCGAATTCGGCGAGCGGCGTCTCGGCGCGGTTGGCCGACTGGCCGGCCCGCAGGCCCGTAAGCCAGCCGCTCGCCCCCTCCAGGGCGCGGCCCAGGGGCTCGACCTTGCGGAAGCCGCAGCAGGCCTGCCGGGCGGCCACCGAGCGGCGGAAGCCGTTGATGCCCTCGTCCCGCACGAAATCCTCCGCGGCCGCGCGCTCCGGCGCGTAGGCGGTGATCCGGATGCCGTAGGCCGATTCGGTCTCGGCCCAGGTGTCGTAGGTCTCGGCGAACAGGCGGCCGGTATCGAGGGTGACGATCGCGACCCGACCCTTCGTCAGCCCCTTGGCCAGGCCCGCCATGGCCAGCGCGTGCGTGAGCGCCTGATCCTCGACGCCGAGGCTCGTGGTGAAGACGAGGCGGCCGGGAATCGCGGCGGCGATCGCGTGAAGGCGGCCTGGAAGGTCGAGCCCGGACAGCCGCTCCGCGAGGGCTTCGGCCGTCTGTCGGTCAAGACGGGTCATCGCACCATGTCCCGGGGTTCGTGAAGGGATAAGGATGCGGTCGGTGCCGCACCCCGTTGTCGAGGGGTCGAGATGTTCGCTATACCGAACGAAGTCAAGGCGCTTCGGCGCGCTTGTCGGGCCTGGAGACGCGGTCCGGCGTGCGGTTGCACACAGCGGCCGCCGCGGCCCCGCGGCACCCAGGTGAAAAAATCTTCTTCACCGCCCCCGGGCGACCCTGTACCGATCGCGGGCCTCACCCGCGTGGACGGACCCCACGGAGACAGCCTTGGACGCGATCGATCTCAAGATTCTCGCCCTGCTGCAGACGGACGCGACGCTCTCCATCGCGGCGATCGGCGAGCGCGTCGGCCTGTCCCAGACCCCGTGCTGGAAGCGCATCCAGAAGCTGGAGGCCGACGGCGTCATCGACCGGCGGGTGGCGGTGCTCGATCCGGTGAAGCTGGGCCTCGGGCTGACGGTGTTCGTCTCCATCGAGACCGCAGACCACTCCCAGGATTGGCTGCAACGCTTCGCCGCAACCGTCTCGGCCATGCCGGAGGTGCTGGAGTTCTACCGGATGGCCGGCGATGTGGATTACATGCTGCGGGTCGTCGTGGCCGACATGCAGGCCTACGACAGCTTCTACAAGCACCTGATCGCGGTGCTGCCGCTCAAGAACGTCACCTCGCGCTTCGCCATGGAAAAGGTGAAATCCACCACCGCCCTGCCGTTGCCGGCCCCACCCAAGAACGGCCGGCACCTGCCCGGAACCGGGCCGGTCCTTGCGGTGGTCGGAGAATGATCTTCTCTTTCTTCGCAGTGCAACGAACGTGATGTTCTAATCCTCGCCCGTTCTGCAAAACGAACGTTTCTCGATTGACACCGGCCCCGTAGGCCCCGACATGGTCACCTGATGTCACGCCAGAATCTCCTCCCGCGCACCGCCCCGTTCGGGGACGGCGAGCGCGCCAGCCTCGACGCGGTGCTCGGCGCCGCGAGCCCCACGCAGCGCGCGTGGCTGGCCGGCTTCCTGGCCGGGCTCGACGCCGCGGGCGGGCAGCCCGCCGCCGTGCCGGCCGCCCCGCCCAAGGCCGCCGCGCCGCTGACGGTGATCTACGCGAGCGAGTCGGGGAATTCCGAGGCGCTCGCCGGGACCGTCGCGAAGCTCGCGCGCAAGCAGGGCTTCAAGCCGAAGGTCGTGGACTTCGCCGACCTCGACGTGGCGACCCTGCCCAAGGCCGGAAAGCTCGTCGCCATCGCGGCCACCTGGGGCGAGGGCGAGCCGCCGGCGCGCGGCGTGCGGGCCTACGGCGAGCTGATGGGGGAGGGCGCCCCGCGCCTCGACGGCGTCGAGTTCGCGGTCCTGGCGCTGGGCGACACCTCCTACGCGGAGTTCTGCGCCATCGGGAAGGCGCTGGACGCGCGCTTCGAGGCCCTGGGCGGCAAGCGCGCCGCCGAGCGGGCCGACCTCGATCTCGATTTCGAGAAGCCGGCGGCCGACTGGATCAAGGCCACGCTCAAGGCGCTGGCCCCCGCGGAGGCGGCCGACAACGTGGTGGCGGTCGATTTCGCCCGCGTCGCCGCGGGTGAGGACGACGAGGCCGAGCCGAGCCGCGAGCCGCTGGTGGTCGAGGTCGTCGAGCACGTGAACCTCAATTCCTCGCGCTCCGACAAGGAGACGATCCACCTCGCGCTGGCCTTCGAGGACGGCGCCCCGGCCTACGAGCCGGGCGATTCGCTGGAGCTCTTCCCGGAGAACGATCCGCAGCTGGTGGACGAGATCCTCACCGCCGCGGGGCTCTCGGGCGACGCGGCCCTGCGCAACGCGCTCCTCGCCGAACGGGACATCACCACCCTGTCGGCCGCCACGATCGAGCGCTTCGTGAAGGCCACCGGCCACACGGACGCGCAGCGGCTCATCGAGAGCGGCGAGGCCAAGGCCTGGATCGAGGGCCGGCACCTGATCGACCTGATCGCGACCTTCCCGGCGACGCTGACGGCCGAGCACCTCACCGCCATCACCCGGCCGCTGCCGCCCCGGGCCTACTCGATCGCCTCCTCGCGGAAGGAGGTCGGCGACGAGGTCCACCTCGCCATCGTGGCGGTGCGCTACGAGACCCACGGCCGGGCCCGCTCCGGGGTCGCCTCGGTCCACGTGGCCGACCGGATCCGCGACGGCGCCAAGCTGCGCGTGCGGCTGAAGCCGAACCGCCATTTCCGCCTGCCGCAGGACCCGGCCACCGACATCATCATGGTCGGGCCGGGCACCGGCGTCGCGCCGTTCCGCGCCTTCGTGCAGGAGCGCCGCGCCATCGAGGCGCCCGGCCGGTCCTGGCTGTTCTTCGGCGACCGCCACTTCTTGCACGACTTCCTCTACCAGCTCGAATGGCAGGAGGCCCTGGAGGATCGGTCGCTCACGCAGATCGACGTGGCCTTCTCCCGGGACCAGCCGGAGAAGGTCTACGTGCAGGACCGGATCACCCATCACGCGCGGGAGCTGGTCTCCTGGCTGGACGGCGGCGCCCATTTCTACGTCTGCGGCGACGCCAAGAACATGGCCAAGGATGTCCGGAACGCGGTGGTGAAGGCCTACGAGACCGCCAAGGGCCTGAGCCCGGCCAAGGCCGAGGCGCAGGTCGCGGCGCTGGAGCGCAGCCACCGCTACCAGCAGGACGTATACTGAGACACACGGAACCCTCCCCCCTCCGCGGGGGAGGGTGCCTGCGGAGCAGGCGGGAGAGGGGAGCGCGACGGTTCAGGATGAATCGCCCGTCGCGACATCTCCGGTCCCGGCGCTCCCCTCTCCCGACCCTCGCTCACGCGAGGGCCACCCTCCCCCGCAGAGGGGGGGGGGAGGTCCCGCGGCAAGCGGTTTGATCATTTGAAGACGAACGCCCATGACTGACACCAAGCGCGTCTACGAGACCCCGCCGACCGAGCGGCCGATCACCAATGCCGAGGCCGCCCGGGCGGCCCAGCTCGCGGCGAACGAGCACATCAAGATTGCCAGCGGCTATCTCCGCGGCACCCTGGCGGACGGGCTCCTGAAGCACGCCACCGGGGCGATCTCGGAGGATGACGGGCAGCTCGTGAAGTTCCACGGGATGTACCTGCAGGACGACCGCGACCTGCGCCCCGAGCGGACCAAGAAGAAGCTCGACAAGGCCTACAGCTTCATGATCCGGCTGCGCATCGCGGGCGGCGTCATCAGCCCGAAGCAGTGGCTGGTCCTTGACGACATCGCCCGGACCTATGCCGGGAACGCCCTGCGCGCCACGACGCGCCAGACCTTCCAGTATCACGGCGTCATCAAGTCGAACCTGAAGCGCACGATGGCGGCGATCGACGCCACGCTGCTCGACACGATCGCGGCCTGCGGCGACGTCAACCGCAACGTCATGGCGGCGACCAACCCCGCCCAGGCCGGCGCCCACAGGGCCGCCTACCAGCTCGCCAAGGACATCTCCGATTCGCTGCTGCCGAAGACCAGCGCGTGGCGGGAGATCTGGCTCGACGGCGAGCGCGTGGCCGGCGGCGAAGAGGAAGCCGAGGTCGAGCCGGTCTACGGCCGGACCTACCTGCCGCGGAAGTTCAAGACTGTGGTGGCGGTGCCGCCGTCGAACGAGGTCGACATCTTCGCCCACGACCTCGGCTTCATCGCGATCCTCGACGAGAAGAACCAAGTCACCGGCTGGAACGTCACGGTGGGCGGCGGCATGGGCATGACCCACGGCGAGCCCGACACCTTCCCGCGCACCGCCGACGTGATGGGCTTCGTGGAGCCTGAGGACGCCATCAAGGTCGCCGAGGCGGTGATGACGGTCCAGCGCGACTGGGGCAACCGCAAGAACCGCAAGAACGCCCGGCTCAAGTACACGATCGAGCGCTACGGGCTCGACGCGTTCCGGGCCGAGGTGGAGACGCGGATCGGCAAGCCGCTCGCCGCGCCGAAGCCGTTTACCTTCACCAACAACGGCGACCGCTTCGGCTGGACCGAGGGCGATGACGGCCGGCACCATCTCACGCTCTACGTCCCGTCCGGGCGGATCAAGGACATCGAGGGCGGCGCGCAGTTCCTCTCGGGCCTGCGCCGGATCGCCGAGGTGCATACGGGCGATTTCCGCCTCACCGCCAATCAGAACGTGATCATCGCCAATGTCCCGGCGGAGCAGCGCGCCGCGATCGAGGCGCTGGTCGACGAATACGGGCTCACCAAGGGGGCGGGGGCGCTCCGGCGCAATTCCATCGCCTGCGTGGCCCTGCCCACCTGCGGCCTCGCGCTGGCCGAGAGCGAGCGCTACCTGCCGGACCTGATGACCGAGCTGGAGCAGAGCCTGGCGTCCCATGGCCTCGCCGAGGAGGAGATCACGATCCGCTCCACCGGCTGCCCGAACGGCTGCGCCCGGCCGTTCATCGCCGAGATCGGCCTCGTGGGCCGCGGCCCCGAGCGCTACCACCTCTATCTCGGCGCCGCCTTCGACGGCTCGCGGCTGAGCAAGCTCTACCGGGAGGACGTGCAGGCCTCCGAGATCCGCGACACCCTCGATCCGCTGTTCGCCGACTACGCGAAGGGCCGGCAGCCGGGCGAGCATTTCGGCGATTACCTGATCCGGGCCGGGCACGTGGCCCGCACCACCAACGGCCCGGACTTCCACGAGCGGACCGGCGCCCTCAAGCCGGCCCTGCAGGGCTGAGACCCGGTCGCACGGATCCCGCAAGTCCGGGATCCGTGGGATCCGGCGGACGAGAGCCGCCGCCCCCGCGCGGGCGAACCGCACCGCGCCTCTCGCGAACCGGCCACCGTCTTCCCGGGCGGGCGACGCGCTTCGCCGCCCGTGCACGCGCCCTGCCGCAGGGTCCACAGGACTGTCGCGCGGGAGATCCCGTATCGGGATGTGCAGCCTCCGCACGCTGCGGAGTCCGGGCAAATCGGCTCGGCGATCTTAAGTTATTCCAATGCGACAATGTGTCCGCTTGGTCACGTCCGGCGAGTTACGGTCGAATCCAAGCCGCATCCCGCGCACGCGCATTGAAAAATCATCGGTGCTTCGCTCAAGGATCCGTACACTCGATCGGTGCGGTTTCTCTTGAGAGCGATTATAAACTATGCCCGGGCGCCGCAGACGTACGGACAGCACTCGCCGCAAGCGCCGTGGAAACAGCATCTCCATTGGACGTGTTTTCGCGACAACTCTGTTTTCTCTGGCGACGACTTCCGTACAGGCGGAAGTTGACGGTCCATCGGGCGACGTTGTCCTTTCCGAGCTGAGCGTCACCGGCACCGGTCCCGCGGTCGAGCGGGCCGGGGGCCCCGTCGCCGGCTACCGGGCCACGCGGTCGGCCACGGCGACCCGGACCGACACGCCCCTGCGCGACACGCCGCAATCGGTCCAGGTGGTGCCGCGGGACGTGCTGGTCGACCAGCAGGACATCCGCCTCGGCGACGCCCTGCAGAACGTCAGCAGCGTCCAGCCCGGGGGCACGATCCAGGGCCGGAGCGACACCTTCATCATCCGCGGCTTCAGAACCCAGACCTACGCCATCGACGGCGTGCTTCTGAACCAGGCCGGCAACTTCTCGACGGTCACCCGGGATCTCGCCGACGTGGAGCGGATCGAGGTGCTGAAAGGTCCGGCCTCGGTGCTGTACGGCCGGGGCGAGCCCGGCGGCCTGATCAACATCGTCACGCGTCAGCCTACACTGGCGCCGTCCGGCGACATCAACCTGCAGGGCGGCAGCTTCGGCTTCCGCCGGGTCCAGGGCTCGGTGTCGAGCGCGATCGAGGGGGTGGAGGGCCTCGCCGGACGCCTCAGCTTCGCCGGCCAGTCCGACCCGACCTTCCGCAACTTCGGCGACCGGAACAATTCCCGGACCTTCGTGGCTCCGGCCTTCACGTGGAACCCGAGCCCGGATACCCGGGTCTCGTTCGTCGGCGAGTTCACGCGGCTGGATTCGCAGTATGACGAGGGGCTTGTCGCCCGGAACGGCGGCGTCCCGCTCGACAATATTTCACGCTACTACGGCGAGCTGTTCTCCCGCTACAACGGCACGTCAAATTTTGGCCTGCTGAAAGTCGAGCATGACCTCGACCAGAACATCACGCTCCGCGAAGTCCTCAACGCCCAATGGGGCGGCTTCAACTTCCTGGCGACACGCGCGACCGGGCTCGCCAGCCGCAACACGCTGGTGAGCCGGCGCGAGACCGCGGGCTACTCGACCTACGCCTCCGTCGACAGCCAGACCGAGATCGTGGCGAAGTTCGACCTGCTGGGCTTCCGGCACACCGTGCTGGCCGGGATCGAATACAGCAACGGCTACCGGCATTCCTACACGACGCAGAGCACCAACTACCCGTCGGTCAACTTCCTGAACCCGGTTCCCGGATCCGCCATCGTTGGCCTTCAATTCCAGTCGGATCTGAAGCAGAAGAACGAGCTGAACGGCCTCTACGTGCAAGACCAGATCGATCTCGGCCTCGGCCTGCAAATGTTGGTCGGCGTCCGTTACGATACCGGCACGCAGTATTATTTCAGCCGCATTCCGACCTCGCGCACGATCCCACCCGAACAGCAATTGTCCGGCACCTCGCCGCGCGTCGGCCTTGTCTACCGGCCGGTGGATCCGCTGACGTTTTATGCAAGCTACACGACCTCGTTCAAGCCGCAGACCGCCAACATCCTCAACGTCACCAACCCGCCCCCCGAAACCGGCGAGCTCTACGAGATCGGCAGCCGGCTCGACCTCACCCCCGACCTGACCCTGTCGGCGGCCGCCTTCCGCATCACCCGCAACAACGTGTCGGGGACCGACCCGAACAACAGCCTCTACTCGGTGATCACCGGCCAGCAGCGCTCGGAGGGCGTGGAGGCCGACCTTGCCGGCCAGATCCTGCCGGGCTGGAAGGTGATCGGCGCCGTCAGCTTCCTCGACGCGCGGATCACCAAGGATCAGGTCTACCCGGTCGGCAACCGCCTGCCGGGAGCGCCGTCCTTCAGCGGCAGCATCTGGTCGACCTACGCGTTCCAGGAGGGCTTCCTGCGCGGCTGGAACGTCGGGGCCGGGATCACCTATGTCGGACGGCGCACCGGCGACCTCAACAACAGCTACACGGTCGGCGGCTACGCCCGGCTCGACGCCGCCGTGTTCTACGACTTCGACGAGCACGCCCGGTTCTCGATCAACCTGCGCAACCTGACCGACAGGCGCTACATCGAGCAACCCTTCAGCCCGACCGACAATCTCCCCGGCGCGCCGTTCTCGGTGCTTGCGACGATCACCGCGCGGCTGTGAGCCGGGTCGGATCGGGGACGGTCAGGGTTTCAAAAGGGCGAGCCCTTGTGCGGGTCCAGGGCGGAGCCCGGGTCTCTCAGGGGCTCCGCCCCTGAACCCCGCCGAAGGGCTCGCCCTTCGGAAACCCGGTCTTCGCCCCCGGCAGGACGCTCCGGCGCCGCGCATCCGCGCGGCGACGCAGGACGTAGAGGGTCAGCCCCGTGGCCGCGAAGCCCGGCAGGGCCAGGGCGCCGAGGCAGAACAGCAGGGCGAACGGGGCGCCGAAGAAGCGGCCGCGATGCACCTCCAGGATGTTCTCCAGGATCCGCCGGCCCAGCGGCGTGTCGGCGGCGCGCTCGGCCGACAGGAGCGCCCCCGTGGCGGCATCGTAGCGGGCCTCGTTGCGGGCGCTCGGATCATCCACGCCCTTCGGCAGCCAGCGGATCCGGATCGCCTTCGCGTCGGGTTCCGGCAGGGTCAGGATCGCGGTGCCCGCCTCGCGCCCCGCGCCGGACCGGAACGCCGCCCAGGCGCGGTCGACGGCCGCCGGCCCGGATGCGTCGCCCGGCGCCTCGGGGGCAGCCCTGCGGCCGGCACGGGCGGGCTTGCCCGCGGCCCGGTCGCCCACCAGCAGCCACGTGGCGGCGTCCTTGACCGACGGGTAGGACCAGGTCAGCCCCGTCAGCGCGGCGACGAGGTAGACCGGCAGGAGCCACGTCCCGGCCACGGCGTGGAGCGACCACCAGCGCGGCCGGCCGGGGCGGGACAGGCTCGGCTTCAGCCAGATCCGCCAGCGGTGGATCTTGGGCCAGCGCAGGTAGAGGCCGGTGGCCAGGAAGGCCAGCAGCGCCAGCGTGCAGGCCCCCGTGATCGTGCGGCCCCAGCCCTTCGAGCCGCCCGGCAGCAGCAGCCAGCGATGCAGGTCCCGGATCGTCGCGAACGCCGCCTCCAGCCGCACGGGGCCCAGCACCGCGCCGTCATAGGGGTCGGCATAGAGGGCGGGCGGGCGCTCGCGGGTCTCCGGATCGCGGGCGAAGCGCACGGCGACGCTGGCATGCGGGTCGTCCGAGAGGGTCAGCGCGCTCACCCGGCGGCCGCCCGCCCGGGCCTCGACCTGCGCCGCGAGGGCCGCCGGCGGGAGCGCCGCGCGGTCGCCGGCGACCACGGCCAGACGGTCGCGGTTGGCGAAGGCGGTGATCGCCTCCTCGTAGCTCATCAGCGCCCCGGTCAGGCCCATCAGGGCGAGCACGAGACCGGCGGTGAGGCCGAGCGCCCAGTGCAGGCGGAAGAGCACGGTCCGGGGGGAGGGAATCGGCAGCGTCATGGCGGTGCCGGCTGCCTACCAGTTTCCGGCCAAGCTGACGACGCCGCGGGACGCATGGGCCGCGGCCGGGCCCCCCGGTCTCAGGTGATCGGCGCCGGGTTGAACAGGGTCAGGTCGTTGAACAGGCCCCAACGGTCCGACCAGGGCTGCTTGCGCCCGCTCGCCACGTCGAGGATCAGGTGGAAGAGCTCCCAGCCGACCGCCTCGATCGTAGCCTCCCCGGTGGCGATCCGGCCGGCATCGAGGTCGATCAGGTCGGACCAGCGCTCGGCGAGCTCGGTCCGGGTTGCCACCTTGATCACCGGGGCCTGGGCGAGACCGTAGGGCGTGCCGCGGCCGGTGGAGAACACCTGCAGGGTGATGCCCGAGGCGAGCTGGAGCGTGCCGCAGACGAAGTCGCTCGCCGGCGTCGCGGCGAAGATCAGGCCCTTCCCGCGGACGCGCTCCCCCGGGGCCAGGACTCCGGAGATCGCGCTCGTGCCGGACTTTGCGACCGAGCCGAGCGCCTTCTCGACGATGTTGTTGAGGCCGCCCTTCTTGTTGCCCGGGGAGGGGTTGGCCCGGCGGTCGGCCTCGCCCTTGGCGAGATAGGCATCGTACCAGGCCATCTCGCGGATCAGAGCCTGGGCGACCTCCGGGCTCTTCGCCCGCGGGGTCAGGAGGTGGATCGCGTCGCGCACCTCCGTCACCTCGGAGAACAGCACGGTGGCGCCGCTGCGCACCAGGAGATCGGCCGCGAAGCCCAGCGCCGGGTTGGCGGTCACCCCCGAGAAGGCGTCGCTGCCGCCGCATTGCAGGCCGACCACCAGGTCGGCGGCCGGGCAGGTCTCGCGGGTGCGCCGGTTCAGCACCTCCAGGCGGGCCTCGGCCATCGCCAGGATGCTGTCGAGCATGGCGGAAAAACCCCGGTGGCGCTCGTCCTGGAGGCGCACCACCCCGTCCCCGGCCGCGCCGTTGTCAGGCAGCAGGCGCTCCGAGACGAGCTTCTCGCAGCCGAGGCCGACGACCATGACCTCGCCGCCGAAATTCGGGTTCTGCGCGAGGCTCTGGAGGGTACGGATCGGCACCACCGCCTCGGGGGCGTTGATGGCGACGCCGCAGCCATAGGCGTGGGTCAGGCCGACCACGTCGTCGACGTTGGGGTAGCGCGGCAGCAGCTCCTGCTTGATCCGCCGGATCGCCACGTCGAGGGTCCCGGCGACGCATTGCACGCTGATCGAGATCGCCAGGATGTTCTTGGTACCCACCGACCCGTCGGGGTTGCGGTAGCCCGCGAAGGTGTAGCCCTTGAGCGGGGGCAGGGGGGCTGGCACCCGCGTGGCCAAGTCCAGGGCGTCGAGGGCGGGGGCCAGCGGCGTCGCCACCCGGGATTCCTCCACCCAGGCGCCCCGCGGGATGTTTTGGGTGGCGATGCCCACCACCTCGCCGTAGCGGCGCACGTCGCCGCCCTCCGGGATGTCGGTGAGCGCCACCTTGTGGCCCTGCGGCACGAACTCGACGAGCTCCAGCCCGTCCGGGAACACCGTGCCGGCCGGCAGGCCGAAGGCGTTGACCACGATCGCGACGTTGTCCCGTTCGCTCAGGCGGATCGTGCGCGGCAGGTCGCCGGACGGGCGCTCGCGGGACGGGGCTTCGCTCTCGGCCTGCATCGCCATCCCCTCAACTTGGCGTCCGAAAACGCCCGGCCAAAGCCTCGGCGTTGCGGGCGAGCAGCCCCATATCGGACCCCACCGCGGTGAACCGGGTGCCGGCGGCGATGTAGCGCTTGGCCAGCTCCTCGCTCGGGGTCAGGATCCCGGCCTGCTTGCCGGCCTTCCCGATCCGGGCGACCGCGTCCTCGATGGTGCGGACCACCTCGGGGTGACCCTGCTGGCCGAGATAGCCGAGGCTTGTGGAGAGGTCGCCGGGGCCGATGAACACCCCGTCCACGCCCTCGACCGCGGCGATCGCGTCCAGATTGTCCAGGGCACGGCGCGATTCGACCTGCACCGCCACGAAGATCTCGGCCTCGCAGCGGGTGTGGTAATCGGGAATGCGGCCGAACCGGGCGGCGCGGGGCGCCTGCGAGAAGCCGCGGATGCCCCGGGGGGCGTAGCGCGTCGCCGCGACCACCCGCCGGGCCTGTTCGGCATCGTCGATATTGGGGATCATCAGCGACTGCGCGCCGGCATCCAGGATGCGCTTGATGGTGATCGGATCATCGCTCGGCACCCGCACCATCGGGTGGGTGGGGCCCTCCATCATCGCCTGGAGCTGGGCGTAGATGTCCCGCAGGTCGTTGGCCGAGTGCTCCATGTCGAGGAGCAGCCAGTCGAACCCGGCCCCGGCGACGATCTCCGTGGAGATCGGGCTGGCGAGGCTGCACCACAGGCCGATCTGCTGGCGCCCCTCGGCGAGCGCCGCCTTGAAGCGGTTGGTGAGGCTGTCCATCGCGAGTCCCTCCCTGGGCACCGGGCGTCTGCGCGCCGTCCGGTGCCATCAGGCGCAGCCTTCCGCCCCGAGGTCAAAGCCAAAGGCTGGATCGATCGATGCGAGCGCGGCATCGATGCGCCCGTTGGGATCAGCCGGCCGGCATGTCCGACAGGATCGAGACCAGCTGCGCGATCAGGGGATCGTCCGCATCGCGCCGCCAGGCCAGGAGCAATTCGACCGGCCGCGGCGCGGACAGCGCGAGCGGGCGGAACACCACATCCGCGAAGCGCAGGCGCTCGGCCGCCGCCGGGACCAGGGCGATCCCCACCGCGGCCCGGACCAGGGCCAGGATCGAGTGGATCTGCGTCAGCTGCTGGACGATCCGCGGCTGGATCCCGGTCTCGACGAGCAGGTCGCGGGTGAGATCGTGGAAGTAGCGCGCCTCGTTCGGCGCGTAGCCGATCAGCGCCGCGCCACCGAGATCGCCGGGACTGAGCCGGTCGCGCGGCGCCAGGGGATGGGCCGCCGGCAGCGCGACCACCAGGGGCTCGGCCAGGACCCGGATCGCGGTCAGGTCCGGATGCGTCACCGGCGGACGCACCAGCGCGGCGTCGATGCGGCCGGCCAGCAGATCCGCGATCTGATCCTTGCTCACCATCTCGCGCAGGGCGAGGGTGACGTCCGGCAGCGTCCGCCGGACCGCGGAGACGAGGCAGGGCAGGACGTCGTAGGCCGAGGCCGCCGTGAAGCCGAGCTTCAGGACGCCCGCGCGTCCCGCCGCGACCTGCCGGGTCACATGGGTCGCGGCCTCGGCGAGGCGCAGGATCCGCTGCGCCTCGGGAAGGAAGCTGCGCCCGGCCGCGGTCAGCCGGACGGAACGGCTCGTGCGCTCCAGGAGCCGGACGTCGAGGATCCGTTCCAGCACCTGGATCTGTCGCGACAGGGGCGGCTGCGTCATGTTCAGGCGGGCCGCCGCACGTCCGAAATGCAGCTCCTCCGCGACGGCCGCGAAGCACCGGAGCTGGCTGAAGTCGAACATGGGGGCTCCGGTGCGCGCCGCGATGCGGGCCGGGAGCATAAGCCGTGTCCACCGCCGCGTCCCCGCGGCGACGTCAGTCAGGTCAGGCCGTGTACCGGTGGATTCGGCACGGCCCCGACACCCCGTCCGGTCAGCAGCTCAGCCGGCGGCCTTCCCGGCGCCCGAACGTGCGGTAATGCGCGGCCCCGGATTCCATCTGGCCGTTGGCGATGGCGCGGCGGACATCCGGATTGCAGCGCAGGTACTCGCGCTCGTCGAACTCGAAGGTGGCGCGCCCGCGATACTCGTCCCGGTCGCGATAGCCGCGATCCCGGTACTCGTCCTCGCCGCGATCCCGATAGACGCGGTCGCGGCCGCGATCGCCGTAATCCTCGTAATCGGGACGGGGCTGCGCCGAGACCGGGCCGACCACGCCCAGGATACCGAGGGTCACCGCGGCCGCTGTCAGAAGCGCCTTCATTGTTCCAGATCCTTCTTCCGGTGGCGTGAAACGCCTCGCACCGGGAATGGTTCGATCGGCTTGGCCGTGAGATCGAGCGGGCGGCCGGCGCCCGCCGATACGCGGCAGGCGGGCGGTTCAGAGGCCGGACGGCCATCCCGTGCGGTGCCGCCGCGGGGCAGGCCCCGCGGCGGATCGGCTTCACATCCGGTGCATCATGCGGTGGCGCATGTCGCGGCGCATCATGTGACGCTCCATCCGGTGGCGCATCATCCGGCGCTCCATGCGGCGGTGCATCATGCGGTGCTCCATCCGGTCCATCTGAACATGGGTGACCATGTCGGCGGGGGCAGCGGCGGCTCCGGGTCCGATCGGCGCGGCCGAAGCCGGCAGGGCGACGGCACTGCCGAAGACGGCGATCAGTGCGGCGGTGATGATCGTGGTGCGCAAGGGGGTGTCCTCTCTCGCCGCCGGTGAGGGCAGGCGTTTCCTCGAGACCGTTGGCGGGAGCAGATTCTCCCACGGGTCGGCGAGGAAGCCGCTTGCGGCCCGGATGGTTCCCACCGACCCGGCCGTGTTCGGGGCCGAGGGGGGCCGACGGGGGCCGACGGGGCGCCCACAGCCTGGACGGGGCGGGATGACGAAGGGTGCCGGGGCGGCCGGCGCGAATGCCGCAGGTGTCGCGGCAAGGATTCCGCAACCATCGGGTGAGAAAGCTGCCGTCTCAGCACCGCCGTCGGTGCTTCGGGGCGCGGTTCGCGCCGGTCGAACGGATCCGCGAGCGCCGATGCAGACAGACGCGCCTTCCCCGGTCGCGCCGCCGAGCCCCGCCGCGCCCCCGGCCACGGGCGAGCCGGCCCCCTGGGACGGAGCCGCCGGATTCGGCCAGTGGCGCCTCGATCCGCTCAGCCGCCGGGTGACCCGGTCGGCGGGGCTCGCGCGCCTGCTCGGGGCGCCGGAGGCGCGCGACCTCGCCTTCGAGGACCATTTCGCCTGCTACCATCCGGACGACCGCGCCGCCGTGACCGCGCGGGTCGAGGGGATCCTGTCCGGAAACCGGCCGGCGAGCCCCTATCAGGCACGGGCCCGCATCATGCGTCCGGACGGCTCGCACCTCGACGCGATCATCCAGGGCGTGCCCGAATTCGGACCCGACGGCACGCTCGTCGCCCTGCACGGCATGCTCCTCGACGTGAGCGACCTCGTCCGGTCCGAGCGGCGCGCCCACGAAACCGACCGGCTCCTGCACGGGACGCTGGACAGCATGGACCAGGGCCTCGTCGTGCTCGATGCCGAGCAGCGGGTCCGCGTGTTCAACCGCGCCGCCGCGGAGCTGCTCGACCTGCCGGGCGACGTGCTGCGCGCCGGCGTCGCCTTCCCGGACATCCACGCCTACCAGCGCGCCCGGGGCGACTTCGCGGCGGCGGAATCCGACCTGCGGCTCGGGCTGGTCGGCCGCGACCTGCGGGCGCTCCCGCCGCTGTTCGACTGGCGCCTGCCCACCGGGATCACCCTGGAGGTCCGCCGCTCGCCCCTCGCCGATGGCGGCGCGGTCCTGACCTTCAGCGACGTGACGCAGAACCGGATCGCCGAGGGCGCGATGGAGGAGAGCGAGCGCCGCTACCGGCTGCTCGCCGAGAACGCCACCGACATCATCATCTGGTCCGACCTGAGCACCTGCCGCCGCTACGTCTCCCCCGCCGTGCGCGCCGTCCTCGGCTACGATCCGGAGGCGCTGATCGGGACGCAGCCCCTCGCCGACGTCCATCCCGACGACGTCGCGGCCTACCGCGCCGTCCTCGACGGCCTGACCAGCGGCCGCACCGAACAGGCCCTGACCTGCCAGCGCTACCGGCACCGGGACGGCCACTGGGTCTGGCTGGAGATCTCCTTCAGCCTGACCCACGACGGGGTGACGGGCCAGGCGGATGGCTACGTCGCCACCCTGCGCGACGTGAGCGGCCGCAAGGCCGCGGAGGACGCCCTGCGCCTGAGCGAGGCGCGCTACCGGGCGCTGGCGGACGCGCTGCCGCAGCTCGTCTGGATCGCCGGCACGGGGACCGGGGAGGCGACCTACGTCAACCGGCGCTTCGAGGATTATTACGGCCCGATCGGCCCGTCGCGGGCCGCGCGGATCGCCCGCAACCATCCCGAGGACGCGGAGCGGATGGAGCAGCTGTGGTGCGCGGCGCGCGAACGGCGGACCGCCTACGAGGTCGAGGGGCGGCTGCAGCGGCACGACGGCGCCTATCGCTGGCACAAGCTCGTGCTCCTGCCGATCTGGCACGGGGAGACGATGGTCGGGATGCTCGGCACCGCCCTCGACATCGACGAGATCGTGACGGCGCGCCGCGAGGTCGAGGAGGCGAGCAGCCTGCTGCATCTGGCCCAGCAGGCCGCCAAGGCGGGCACCTGGCACCTCGACCTCGACACCGGCCGGATCGACTGGTCGGCGGAGAGCGCGCGCCTGCACGGCATCGAGACCGACCGGGATTACGGGCTCGACGCGCAGACCTGGCTCAGCCTGATCGATCGCCGGGACGGGGAGTGCGCCCTGCGGACCGCCGCCGCGGCCGCGGAGACGGGGGAGACCTTCTCGATCGAGTTCCAGGTCCCGACCGCGGAGGGCGGCGTGCGCTGGATCAACGGCGTCGGGCGCGGCGCCCCCGGGCCGGACGGCCGGACGCGGCGGATGATGGGCCTCAACATCGACGTCACCGCCCGCAAGGCCGCCGAGGCGGCGCTCCTCGCCGCCAAGGCCGCGGCCGACGCCGCGCGCCTGGAGGCGGAGCGGGCGAGCGCGGCCAAGAGCGAGTTCCTGGCGGCCATGAGCCACGAGATCCGCACGCCGCTGAACGGCGTGATCGGCTACGCCGACCTGCTCCTCGACGAGACGGACCTCGGACCGGTGGCGCGCCGGCACGCCGACCACATCCGCACCGCGGGGGCGGCGCTCCTGACGGTGGTGAACGACGTCCTCGACTACTCGAAGGTCGAGGCCGGGCAGGTCGAGATCGTGCCCCGGCCCTTCGCCCTCGAAGCGCTCATCGACAACGCGGTCTCGATCGTGCGCCCGTCGGCCGAGCGCAAGGGCCTCGCCCTCACCATCACCCGGACGCCGGGCCTGCCGGCCTGGCTCGAGGGCGACGAGGATCGCCTGCGCCAAGTTCTCCTCAACCTGCTCAACAACGCCGTGAAGTTCACCCCGGCGGGACATATCGGCCTGCGGGTCCTGGCCGGCCCCGGCGGTGGGGCCGGCGCGCCGACCCTGCGCTTCGAGATCGACGATACCGGGATCGGCATCCCAGCGGACAAGTGCGACCGGCTGTTCCGGCGGTTCTCGCAGGTCGACGGCTCGATCAGCCGCGAGTACGGCGGGACCGGCCTGGGCCTCGCCATCTCCAAGTCGCTGGTCGAGCTGATGGGCGGGACGATCGGCGTCGCGAGCACGGTGGGGCGCGGCTCGACCTTCTGGTTCGAGGCCGCGCTGCCCGAGACCGCCCCGGCGGCGCCCGCGGCGGCCTCCGCCTCGGCCCGTCTCAGCGCGACCGGCAAGCGCCTGCTCCTCGCCGAGGACGTGCCGCTGAACCAGGAACTCGCCCGGACGATCCTGGAACGGGCCGGGCACGCGGTGGACGTGGTGGGCGACGGCGTCGCCGCGGTTTCGGCGGTCCAGGCCCGGCCCTACGACCTCGTCCTGATGGACGTGCAGATGCCGGTGATGGACGGGATCGCGGCGACCCGGCGGATCCGCGCGCTCGGCGATGCACCGGGCCGCGTCCCGATCGTGGCGATGACGGCCAACGTCCTGCCGGAGCAGGTGGCCGAGCTGCGTGCGGCCGGGTTCGACGACCATGTCGGCAAGCCGTTCCGCGCGCAGACGCTGCTCGCCGCGATCGACCGCTGGACCGACCGGCCCGCGGAGCCGCCGTCCCCCGGCGGCACGATCGACCGCGCCGTCCTCGACGAGATGACCCAGATGATCGGCCGGGCGCGGATGAACGATCTGCTCGCGATGCTGGCCAAGGAGCTGTCCCAGCGGTTCGGCACCGCCGCGCCCGAGACGAGCCGCGACCGGCTCATGCTGGACGCCCACGCGATGGTGTCGGCGGCCAGCATGGTGGGCTTCGCGACGCTGGCCGAGACCTGCCGGGCCGTCGAGGCGGCCTGCCAGTCGGGGGCGGATGTCGCCCCGATGCTCGGCACGCTCCGGGACCGCACGGCGGTCACGATCGCCGAGATCAAGGCCCTGCGGGCGGCCTGATCCCGCCCGCGCGGCGTCGCGTGACTATACGGGCGATGCCGGATTGTGCTGGACGGCCCGGACCCGTCGGCGGTGGTGGTGCCGGCGCCACTTCAGCACGGCGTAGCGCAGCCTGCTGTAATAGGCGTACAGCCGCGAATTGCGGTGCTGCCGGTGGGCGAGACGGACGCGGGCGATCCGCGGCGGCACGGCCGCGTACCGGGCCACGGCCCTGTCCGGCGCGGCGGCGGGCTTCGCGTTCAGGACGGCGACCGGATCCACGTAATTGACCTTGCGCACGACCTGGGTCTCGCCGCAGCCGGTGCA
Source organism: Methylobacterium sp. J-026 (assembly GCF_022829585.1). Lineage (GTDB taxonomy): Bacteria > Pseudomonadota > Alphaproteobacteria > Rhizobiales > Beijerinckiaceae > Methylobacterium. The sequence continues at coordinate 6,566 of NZ_JAKSYC010000166.1, read as the reverse complement.
GAGGGAGCCGTTGAGGCGCTGCCACATCAGCTGTTCCCGCGCCAGGACCCGCCGGTCATTGGCGTCCGACAACTCGACCGGCGCCCGCAGCAGCGTCGAGCGGCTGCCGAAATTGGGCTTGTTGAGGATGATGCCGAGATCATTAGGCACCTCCAGCATCGGCAACCTGACCTGCTTCGGCTTGCCGTAGCAGGTGGCCGGGAAGACGACCGTAGACGCCAGGAGGGACAGCACTGCGGATTCGAGTGCTAGACGGCGCATCCTAGTCTCCGAGCTGGGTGGACGCTATCACATAGCGCCAAATCGGCAGCTTCCCTACAACTAATTTGCGTTTAGAATATCCATCTGCGGGCTGCGGGTTCATGAACCCACGGTAAGCAATAATAATATGGCCACGCCTCAGTAGCGATTGCGGAGGATGGACAGGCGCAAGCGTTGCCGTAAGGCGTTCTCGACCCGTCCGGGCCGCGATCGGGGCCGCACTCTACCCACGAAGAACGGCGCGTCGGCAAAGCCTTGCCATGGACGTGCCCCCCGCGACGGCTCGCACCCGCCACCGCGGGGCGCGCGATCTCGCCGGAGGGGAAGCCGGCGGCGCAGACGTTTTGTGAGAGGCGCTTATTGGCAGACCAGCCTTTCTCGATCATCGACTTCCAGTTGAGACGGCCACGGGCACGGGGCGACACGGCGCAGGACCGCCCCGACCAGCGAGGGACAGTTCAGATGGACCAGGCGGCGGACGATGTCGTGTCGGAGGCGGCGCTCTGTGCGGCCCTCCAGGCCTCCGGCGGCGTCGGCTTCTGGACCTGGGACATCGCCAGGGACGATGCGCGCGCCGATCCGGTCAGCGCCCTGCTGTTCAACATCAGCCCCGCCCGGTCGCGCGCCGGGGTCAGCCTCGCGGAGATCCTGGAGGCGGTCCATCCGGACGACAAGGCGCACATTGCGCAGGTGATCCTGGATTGCGTCGAGTCCGGCGGCTCCTACGCGGCCGAGTACCGCGTCTGCTCGCCGGCGGGTCGGCTGCGATGGGTGTTCACCCGCGGGCATTTCTACCTGGACGAGGCCGGCCAGCCGACCACGGGCCGGGGGGTGATCGTCGAGATCTCGGACAGCAAGTCCGCCGGCACCGCCTTCGCCCAGCGCGACGGCGCCAGCATCGACGACGCCCTCAACCGGACCGCCGACCTGTGCCTGTCGCTGCACAACGCGGTCTCGCAGCTCGACGACGCAGGCATGCAGGCGCTGACCGAGACCCTGCTGCTGGAGATCGGCCGGCACCTGGCGGCGCGGCAGCGGATCGCGCACGACACCGCACTGCACTGACCGGGCCCGCGGGTCCCGGCGCCGCGTCGCGATGCGCGGCGCCCTCGGCCGGAAGGGCCGCCCCGGCGCTCAGAACGGGTAGTAGCGCAGGGAGGTCAGGCCGGTGACGAGGTGGTTGGAGGGGGTGATCCCGAAGGCGCCCCGGAACGCGTCGCGCTCGGTGTAGGAGACCTGGGCGCCCGCCACGAGGCGGCCGTAGCCGCCCTTGTACAGGTCGTGCCAGAAGCCGCCGGTGATCTGGCGGATGTCCCGGGTCTCCGCCTGGCAGGTCCCGCTCGCCGCCCCCTCGACGTCGCAGCCCGTCACCACCAAAGTGGGCGATCCGTAGCCCGTGGCGTTCGGCGCGCCCGCCCGGGACGCGTGCTCCCAGCCGGCATAGAGGTAGACGTCGGTGCCCGGCTGGACGTGGGCGACCGCGCCGGCGAGCAGCTGGAAGGCCGGGACCGGCGCGATCGAGCCGTCGGCCTTCAGGGCGAAGTCGGGCAGCTGCGCCGAGCCGTAGCGGCCGATGCCCTGGCCGACGAGGCCGCTGACCTGGAGATCGAGGCGCTTGTCGATCACCGGCAGGGTCGCGGCGCCGCCGATGCCGTAGCCCACCGCGGTGTCGGAGTGGCCGGGGAGACGGGTCGCGGTGGTGAGGGTGGTGGGGCTCAGCCGGTCGTCGAAGAAGCGCACCAGACCCTTCAGCTCGAAATGCCCGAAGCCCGGCTCGATGGCGAGCTTGCCGATGAGGTCGGGGACGCTGCTGTTCGAGTAGGTGGTGGAATTGTTGAGCAGGCCGGCCGCGTCGCCGGTGTTGTTGACATTGACGAGGCTGGGCGCCGCGAAGGGGCTCGGCGGCAGGACGCTCTGGGGCGATTCCGCCGACAGGCCGGCCCACAGGCCCGGGGCGATGTCCTTGACGACGCGCACCTGCGGGTTGCGGGTCCAATTGAAGCCCGGCACGTACTGGGCGTCGATGGTGAGCGGGATCTGCTCCTTGAGCGGCGTGATGCCCGACAGGTCCGTGGTGACCAGGCTCCAGGCCTGGCCGGCGAGCACGTGCCAGCCGCTATCGAGGGCGTCGACAGTTGTAAAAATCTGCCGGACGCGGGGCGTGTAGCTGTTGCTCTCGCGCGAATTCGAGGTGGTGCCGGCCGCCAGGAAGTCGATCTCGTAATAGCCCGAGATCTGGAGCGTCGGCTCGACCCGGGCGGTGAACAGCCCGCTCAGCCGGCTCTGCCGGGCGGAGAAGCGGAACTCGCTCTCGCGGGACTGGGGGCTGTTGCGGAACGGGATGCCGTTGAAGTCGGTGGCGGTGTCCGAGACCGTGTTGGGGTTGCGGAAGATCCCGGCCAGCTCGACGAAGCCCCCCGGGGTGAAGCAGATCGCCGGCCCGAGCGCGTAGCTGCCGGCGTTGCAGACGAGGTCGTTGGCGAGGATCACCGGCGTGTGCTCGCTCACCCCCGGCCGGGCCCCGCCGGGACCGCCCGCCTGCGCGACGCGCTGCTGGTGCTCGGTCCGGGCGGCGAGGCGGGCCTGATCCCGCGACAGGACCCGGCGCTCCCGGGTCTCACCGGCGAGCGCCGCCCTCTGCGCGCCGGACTGCCGGCGCAGGGCGGCGAGTTCCTGCTGCATGGACAGCATCTGGCGCTGCATCGCGTCCATGCGCGCGGCCATCTCGGCGACGGTCTGGGCCCGGGCCGGACCGGCTCCGAGACCGGCCGTGAGACCGAGGGCGAGACCGGTCGCCGCCGCGGTGGCGTGGGCGCTCGGCAGGTTCAGGCGCAGCATCGGTCCTCACCCAACGGGGTCGGGGATCCCCGGGCGGGATCCGCGGCGAACAGCCCGAGGTTGTGGGATGTGGCATACGACGCTCGCATGACGTTTCCCCGCGGGGTACCCCGGAGGCGGGGGAAAACGCCGGCCGGCGACCGGTTCCGACGCGCTGTGGCGCCGCCGCCACGGTCACTAACCCCTTGTCGTCACACGAATTCGTTGGTTCGGCCCGGCGCGGCGCCCCCCGCTCACCGCCGCGCCGGGCCGAAGCGGGCCGGCGACCCGGATGGGAACGGGCCGCAGGGAACTTGGCCGTGCCGAGCCTGCGTTCTCTGGTTGTACGGGCCTCAAATCCCGCAGCTTAACAAAGGTATCGGCCATGGCCACCGACACGCACGAGATCTACGTCACCGCCCTCAAGAACACCCATGCCGTCGAGATGCAGGCGCTCCAGATCATGGAGCGCCAGGTCGAGCGCCTGGAGCATTATCCGGAGATGGAGCAGGCCCTGCGCCGCCACATCGCGGAGACGCACGGCCAGCGCCAGCGCCTGGAGGAGGCGCTCCAGAGCCTGTCCGAGAGCCCCTCGGCCCTCAAGGAGGGGTTTCTGGGCTTCGTGGGCAACATGATGGCCCTCGGCCACGCGCCGGCCCAGGACGAGATCCTGAAGAACACCTACGCCAACCACGCCTTCGAGAACTTCGAGATCGCGGCCTACGAGTCGCTGCTCGTGATCGGCGACGCGGGCGGCCAGCAGGGCCATCGAACGGCCTTCCAGCAATCGCTGAAGGAGGAAGAGGGCATGGCCGCGGCGGTGCGCTCGCTGATCGGGCCGACCACCGAGCGCTACATCAAGCTCACCACCGCCGGCGCGAAGGCCGACCGGTAGGGGCTTCCGGCGGGATCCGCGACCAGACCGACCGTGACGGAACCGGCCGGGCTGCGAGCGTTCGGCCAGTCATGGCCAAGCTCAGGCGAGATCAGGCCGGACCGCCCCCGAGGGCCTTCCGGTTTCCGGACACGCGACACCCGCCGATCCCGACACGAAAAACAGTCCCGGCGGGCGAACCTGTGGCGGGGGTGACCGTTATGTCTCCAAACACGGTTCCGGAGGACAGGTTATGGCCAAGCACGAGATCCTCGGCTACTTCGAGCACCGCCGCGACGGAGCCTGGGTCTGCGTCCGGCCCTTCACCCTGACGACCCGGGACGCCAGCGTCGACATCCGCCAGGGGATGCGCTTCGATTACGGCAAGCGGGTCGGCGGCGTCGACCTCGCGGAATACCTCGAGCGGCTGGGCTCGCAGTTCGGCTCGTAGGGCCCGGGCGGGGGCCGTCCCCCGCCGAGCCCGTTCAGCCTACGAGGCGCCGGACCCGGGTCCGGCGCCTCGCGTCGTTTTAGGCCCCGCCCCATTGCATCGTCAGCCCGCCATCGACCACGAGAGTGTGGCCGGTGACGTAATCGGACGCGTCGGAGGCGAGGTAGAGGATCGCCCGGGCGATCTCCTCCGGCTGGCCGGCCCGGTGCCACGGGATCCGCTCCAGAGACCGGTCGAGCACCTCCGTCTTCTCGAAGCGGTCGGCGGTCATCGGGGTCTCGATCAGGCCGGGGGCGACGTTGTTGACGTTGATCCGGTCCTCGGCGAGTTCCCGCGACAGGGACCGGCACAGGGAGCCGAGCCCCGCCTTCGACATGCCGTAGGGGGCGCTCTCCGGGGTCGGCAGGTGCTGGGCCACGGAGGAGACGAACACGATCTTGCCGTTGCCGCCCTGTGCCCTGCGCATCTTGATGAACGGGCGCGCGCAGAACAGCGGCCCCATCAGGTTCACCCGCAGGATCCGCTCCAGCAACGCGTCGTCCATCTCGGCGACCGGCACGCCGCTCATCGCCTGCCCGGCATTGGCCACCAGCACGTCGAGGGTGCCGAACTCGCTGCCGATCCGGTCGAAGGCGGCCGTGACGGCAGCCGGATCGCCGACATCGAGCTGGAGCACCAGCGCCCGGCGACCGGCGGCTTCGACCCGGGCGGCGGTCTCGCGGATGCCGGCCTCGTCGGTGTGGTAGGTGATCGCCACGTCGGCGCCTTCGCGGGCGAACAGCTCCGCGGTCGCCTGCCCGATCCCGGAATCGGCTCCGGTGATCAGGGCACGGGTATCGGTCAGGGTCATCGTGCTTCCTCGCAGGCGCGCCGCGGTCGCGGCCGGATGCCGGGGCAATGGGCGCCGCCGGACCCGGTTCCGCACGCGCGCACCGGCCGCAGGCGCCGCGCGGGGGAACCCGCGTCGCGCCCTCTCTTTGACGCTCCGCGTCCGCATGGCCTACTGAGGACCCATGTCCGTCGATGACACGATCCAACTGGTCGCGGAGGAGTGCGCACCCGACACGCGCAGCCGCATCCTCACGGCGGCGGACGCGTATTTCCGCGAGATCGGCTACCAGAAGACGACGGTGGCCGACATCGCCCGGACGCTGAAGATGAGCCCGGCCAACGTCTACCGCTTCTTCGAATCGAAGAAGGCGATCAACGAGGCGGTGCTGGAGCGCCTGATCGGCGAGGTCGAGGCGCTGATCTCGGAGATCGCCGACCGGCCGGGCCTCGACGCCACCGCGCGGCTCGTGGCGGCGATCGAGACCCTGCACCGCGACTGCACCCGCCGCTGCGAGGCGTTCCCCCGGCTGCACGAGATGATCGAGGCGGCGATGGCGGAGAGCTGGGAGGTCTGCCGCCACCACGTCGCCCGGATCACCGCCGGGTTCGAGCGCATCATCCGCGACGGCGTGGCGCGCGGCGCGTTCGAGGCCGCGGACCCGGCTCTGGCGGCGGCCTGCATCCACGCCGCGATCGCCCGCTACACGCATCCGGTGCTGGTCGGGACGTCGATGCTCCAGCCGGTGCCGCCCGTGGAGGCCATGACGGCGTTCCTGCTGCGGAGCCTGGCGCCGACGGCACCCCGACCGTAGCGCGCCGGACGCGAATCCTGTTCCGACGGCGCCCGGCCTGCTTCCGCTGCCGCGAAGGCCCGCCGAGGCTGCTGCCGTGACACGGCGTTCTCCCGTACCGGGCGATTTCGGGACGCCTCTCCGAGGCTGCTTCGCAGCACCTCGGGATGAGGAGAAGATCGGGATACACGTCCGTCAAAAGCGTCACGCGCCGGCGATCGCGCCGTCAGACCGGCGCTCCGGCGGCACGTCTATTCGGAGGCCGCCCCGGCTTCCGGCGCCGGCTCGGAGGCGCTCGGCTGCGGGCCGTCATAGCCCTCGATCACCAGGATCTCGGCCTCGACGCCGCCGCGCTGCTTGGCCTTGGCGGCCTGGTAGAGGTCGGAGTTCCAGCAGGCGAGGGCGTCTTCGTAGCTCGGGAACTCGATCACCACGTTGCGCGACCGGGCCTGGCCCATCACCGCCTCGTGGGCGCCCCCGCGCACGAGGAAGCGGCCGCCGAACTTGGCGAAGGCGGCACCGTTGGCCGCCACATAGTCCT
>NZ_JAKSYC010000343.1 GCF_022829585.1 Methylobacterium sp. J-026 | reverse complement strand
GACGGCAGGTCTCCTGGCTCGCGGGTCGACGCGCCTACCGCCTTCCCGGATCGCTCCGGTGGCCCTCTGGCAGACGCTCACCGCTCACAGTTGCGGGGGCAGCCGCGGATTCGAGGCTCGCGCCCCTCACCGCATTCCCTTTTCACCCCGTCGCCGGGGCACCGTCACGCGATCGTTGTAGACGCATGACAGCTCTCGCACAACGGAGGCGCGACGGAATCCTGTCCGCATCACCGGGGACGGCGCTGAGCGGCCGCGCCAGCCATCGGATTCTCGAGACCCTTGAGCGTGATCGTGATGAAAACCCCGTCGCTGGCCCTCGCCCTCCTCATGGCGGCGTCCTTGCCCGGCCGGGCCGAGGACACCGTTGCCGCGCTCAAGGCGGGCGGGCTCGTCCTGGAGACGACCGGCCCGATCACCCTCGTGGCGGAGGACCTGACCCTGTCCGAGACGGCCGTGCAGGCCGATTACCGGTTCCGCAATGCGACCGGGGCCGATATCGAGGCGACCCTTGCGTTTCCGATTCCCGACATCGTCGGTGGTCCCGGGATGGCCGTGGCGATCCCCGATCCGGCGCACGACAACGTCCTCGGGTTCGACGCCGCGGTCGATGACCAATCCGTCCCGTGGCAGGTCGAGCAGCACGCCTTCCTGACGCGGGACGGCCGGCCGGTCGAGATCACCGGCGAACTCGCGGGCCTCGGGATCCCGCTGGTGCCGACCGTCGATGCGACGGCTGTCGCCCTGCGCCGCCTCCCGGAGAGCCGGCGCCGTCTTTTGATCGAGGCCCGCATCCTCGATCGGCAGGAGCACGCGGACGGCACGCTCGCGGACGTCCCGCTCTGGACGCTGAAGTCGCGGTTCTGGCGGCGGCAGGCCTTCCCGGCCGGGCGGGAGCTCGCGGTCCGTCAACGCTTCGTACCGAGCCTTGCCAGCCAGTCCGGCCTGTCCTTCGGCTCCCCGGATCTGGGGCCCGCGGCGATGGCCGGCTATGCGGACCGATTCTGCACGGATCCGGCCTTCGCGCGGCTCGCCCAGAGCCTGTACCGCCGGGCGAGTGCTGACGGCAGCCGGTCCTTCCAGGCCTACGAGGAGTCCCTCTCCTACGCGGTTGCCCCCGGGCATGGTTGGGCCGGGCCCATCGGCACGTTCCGGTTGATCGTGGACAAGGGTGATCCCGCGACGATGGTCTCGTTCTGCGGCAGCAACGTCAGGAAGACCGGGCCCACGACCTTCGAGATGGTGGTGAAAGACTACGTCCCGCAGCGGGATATCGACATTCTCTTCCTGAAGACGACCACGCGGGGCTGAGCCGGTTCGCGGACGCATTGCGATCTACGCGACGTCCTCCGGACCCGCCCGCTGCCGGGCGTCAGGGTGCGTCCCTCGTGCGCTCGGTCGGGATGGCCGCCGGGCCCGCATCGCGCGCCTTGACGGCCTCTGCGTAGAGGCGCTCCACGTCCCGGTGGAACGCCGCGCGGGAATCCGGGCGCGTGTAGAACATGTGGCCGCCCGGGTAGACCGACAGGCTCAGGCGGCCGGCGCCGTAGGCCGGCACCTGTGCGAGCAGGAGCTTCGAGGCGAAGTAGGGCGTCACGAGGTCGGTGAAGCCGTGCGCGACGAGGACGCGCAGCTTGCCGTCGAGCGCCAGCACGCCCTTGAGGTTTGAAAGAACCTCCGGCGCCTGCCGCCCCGAACCCCAGCTCCAGCCATGGTTCACCGCATTGTTCAGGAGCTCGTAGCGCATATTCGGCACGGGCCATTTCAGCGTACGGGCATAGAGATCGAGCATGGCGCTGGTGAGCGGAGCCTGGAGCGCCGTGAGCTGGGGATCCTCGAAGCCCGACTGCACCGCGTCCGGGTTCGGATCCCATCCGGTGATCCCGGTGTCGTAGGCGCTGGCGACGCGACCCACGGCCCGGTCGATCTCACGCTGGACGCTGCGGGTCGACAGCCGTGCGGCCTGCCCGCGTACGAGGGCGGCGTCAAGCCCGACCATGGGGGCGACCTTCTCGGTCATCCGCGCCACCGCGCCGGCATCGGCCGGCCCCTTGAGCAGGTCGGCGAGATAAGGGCCGGACGCGTAGGCTTCCGACTCCCCGAGCAGGGCCGGCGTCGGCACGGTGCCGCTCCGCTCCAGGGCGCCGGCGGCGAGGGAGGGCAGCTTGAGCACGTAGCCCCAGGGATTGGCCCGCGGCACCTCGAGCCACCCGAAATCGAGAACCGGCGACAGCAGCACCATCCCGGACAGGCCGACGCCGATCTCCTCCTGCAGCTTCTCGGCGATCAGCGGCCCGCGGAAACCGCCGTAGCTCTCGCCCACGTAGAATTTCGGGCCGGCCATCTGGTCATTGACCCGAAGGTACCGGGCGATCACCGCCGCCAGGGTCGCGGCATCGGAATCCACGGACCAGTAGGCCTTACCATTGCCGTCCGCCGCGCGGCTGTAGCCGGTGCCGACCGGGTCGATGAAGACGAGATCGGTGAAATCGAGCCACGTGCCGTCGTTCGACGCCAGCGTCACCGGCTGCGACGGGCTGATGCTGGCGCCCCCCGTTGGCAGCCGCCAGGGGCCGATTGCGCCGATGTTGAGATAGGCCGACGACGCCCCCGGGCCGCCATTCACCGCGAAGGTCACGGGGCGCATCCGCCCGGCTTCGGGTGCCACCGTATAGGCGACGTAGGCGATCTCGGCCTGGAGCTTGCCGGCCTCGTCGACGAGGGGCAGGCTGCCCGCGGTGGCGGTGAAGTCCAGGGTCCGGCCGTCCGGGAGTGTGATGCTCTGCTTCGTCGTCGAATCCGGCGGCAGGCGGCGTCCCTCGGGGCCGTGGGGGGCCGCCCTGGCCTCCGCGGGGGGATGGCCGTGCGGCGCATCCTCGGCCCGGAGCGGTGGGGATCCGGCGAACGCCAGGGCGAGGCCGAGGGCGGCGCGGGCGAGGGGGCGGCTGAGGATCACGGTCAGGCCTTCTTGTTCCAGCGGCCCGAATCGTCCTGCTGCCAATAGGCCACCGCGTGGCCGGCCTCCTTGGCCTGCCGCCACTGCTCGCGGGCGCGCAACAGGGCGTCCTGATCGGTGCCGTCGAACAGGATGCAGATCCGCGCATAGGCATCGGCATCCGGCGGAAGGTCGGCGCCCTCCACGAGGAATCGGATCGAAGCGGTGTTGGGATTGACGTCGCGCAGGGTCAGCACGACCAGCTGGCTACCCGAATCGGGCTCGCGGTCCGTGCCATGTGGCAGGAAGCTCTCGTCGGAATAGGTCCAGAGGTGGTCGTCAAGAGCTTGGAGCCGCTCTTCCGTGGCCGCCTGGATCGCGGCCTGCCAGCCGCGCTCGAGGGATCGCTCGACGAGGTTGGGCAGGACCCGCTCGAGCGGCTGCCGCTGCATGTGGTAGAAGAGGATCTCGGTCACGTTCGGTGGCATATAGGGCTACGGGCCGCGACGCGAGCAGCGGCGCGCCGCCGCGGCTCACACCAGGCGGCTCTGCTCGATCGCCGCGCCGACGAAGCCCTTGAACAGCGGATGCGGCTCGAAGGGGCGTGACTTCAGCTCCGGGTGGAACTGGACACCGATGAACCACGGGTGCCCGACATGCTCCACCGTCTCGGGCAGGAGCCCGTCCGGGGAGACGCCCGAGAACCGCAGGCCCTTGGCCTCCAGCCGCGCCCGATAGGCCATGTTGACCTCGTAGCGGTGGCGGTGGCGCTCGGAGATGTGCTCGGACCCGTAGATGCCGGCGATCTTCGAATCCGGGTCGAGCTTCGCCTCGTAGGCGCCGAGCCGCATGGTGCCGCCGAGGTCCCCGACCGCGGCGCGGCGCTCCAGCTCGTTGCCGCGCAGCCACTCGGTCAGCAGGCCGACCACCGGCTCGGCCGTGTCGCCGAACTCGGTCGAGTTGGCCTCCGGGAGCCCGGCAAGCGACCGGGCCGCCTCGATCACCGCCATCTGCATGCCGAAGCAGATCCCGAGATAGGGGACGCGCTTCTCGCGGGCGTAGCGGGCCGCGCGGATCTTGCCCTCGGCCCCGCGCTGGCCGAACCCGCCCGGGACCAGGATGCCGTTCAACCCCTCCAGGAACGGCGCGGGGTCCTCGCGCTCGAACACCTCGGCCTCGATCCATTCGAGGTTGACCTTCACCCGGTGGCTGATGCCGCCATGGATCAGCGCCTCGGTCAGCGACTTGTAGGCGTCCTTCAGGCCCGTGTACTTGCCCACGATCGCGATGGAGACCTCGCCCTCGGGGTTGCGGACCCGCTCGGCGATGGTCCGCCAGCGGCCGAGATCCGGCTCCTCGCCGTGGTCCAGGCCGAAATGGCCGAGCACCTCCCGGTCGAGGCCGGCGGTCCGGTAGGAGAGCGGCACCTCGTAGATCGACGCCACGTCGAGGGCCTCGATCACCGCACTCTCGCGGACGTTGCAGAACAGGGCGAGCTTGCGCCGCTCCTCGACGGGGATCGGCCTGTCGCAGCGGCAGAGCAGGATGTCCGGCTGTATGCCGATAGAGCGCAGTTCCTTCACGGAATGCTGCGTCGGCTTGGTCTTCAGCTCGCCCGCGGACGGGATGAACGGCAGGAGCGTCAGATGGACGTAGGCGCAGGTGCCCCGCGGCAGCTCCTGGCCGAGCTGGCGGATCGCCTCGAAGAACGGCAGCCCCTCGATATCGCCCACCGTGCCGCCGATCTCGACGAGCACGAAGTCGAAGGCGTCGTTGCCCTCCAGAACGAAGTCCTTGATCGCGTTGGTGACGTGCGGGATCACCTGGATGGTGGCGCCCAGATAGTCGCCCCGCCGCTCCTTGGCGATGATGTCCTGATAGATCCGGCCCGTGGTGATGTTGTCGGCCCGGCTCGCCGGCACGCCGGTGAAGCGCTCATAGTGGCCGAGGTCGAGGTCGGTCTCGGCGCCGTCGTCGGTGACGAAGACCTCGCCGTGCTGGGTCGGGCTCATCGTGCCCGGATCGACATTGAGGTAGGGGTCGAGCTTGCGCATCCGAACCCGGTAGCCGCGGGCCTGGAGCACCGCTGCCAGGGCCGCCGAGGCGAGTCCCTTGCCGAGGGAGGAGACCACGCCGCCGGTGATGAAAACGTACCGCGTCATGGGCCTCGGTCCATAAAGAAGCTGTCGGCGTTTGCCAAACGGCGAATGCCCCGGCCCGTGTATGGACTGGGGATCACGCAGCGCATGGGCCGGACCGGCGTCGCACCGATCAAGCGTGGGAGGGGTGAGTCGCGTCGCCTCGCGCGGTCAGCGCGATTGCGGCGCGTCCGGAACCGCCGGCTGGGCCGGTGCGGTGTTCGGGACCCGGTCCTGCTGCTGGCGAAGGGAGTCGAGGAGGTTGTCGGCGCCGGTCGGCTGCTTGGCGGGCTGGCCCGAACTCTGCGGCGCGCCGGTGTCGAGGATCGACTTCGGCGCCCGCGACCGGTGCGACAGGACCGCGAGGAGCAGGCTGGTGGCGAAGAATAGTGCTGCCAGGATCGCGGTGGCCCGCGTCAGGGCGTTGGCCTGGCCGCGGCCGGTCATGAAACCCGCGACGCCACCGCCGCCACCGCCGCCGAGACCGAGGCCGCCCTCGGAGCGCTGCAGCAGCACCACGCCGATCAGCGCGAGGACGATGATGAGGTGGACGACGATCAGGACGGTCTGCATCGGTATTCCGAAAACGTCTTCAGGTTCGCGCTTGGGGCCCGGGGGACGGGCGCTGGCGCGGGGCGGCCGGTGCATCCGGCAACGGCCGCAAATCTGCGCCGGCCATACACCACTCGTGGTCCCGCGCCAACTTTATGATCCGGCCAGGCCTGTTTCCCGCAGCCCTCGCGCCGACGGCCCGGCTGTGGTCTGTCTCAGAGCGAAGGACGGCCCGATCCAAGCCGCTGTCCCGCCCGGGAAGGACGCCATGCCGATCTCACGCCGCTTTGCGCTGACCGCTGCCCTCGCCACACCCATCCTGGTGCGGGCGCGTCCGGGGACGGCCGCGAGCCCGGACGGCTCCGCCGTGGAGGAGGCGGTCGATGCCCTCACCAAAGCCCTGCTGTCCGGGGACGGCACCGCCCTCGATGCGCTCACCCTCGACGGGCTGAGCTACGGCCATTCCAGCGGCCTCGTGCAGGACAAGGCCGCCTTCATCGCGCCGCTCGCCAGCAAGCGCGCGACCTTCCCGAGCATCACCCTGTCGGACCGGTCGGTCTCGGTGGTGGGCGACGACGCCATCGCCCGGCACGTGTTCAGCGGCGAGGCTGTCACCGACGGCAAGAGCGCCCCGGTCCATATCGGCGTGTTGCAGGTCTGGCACCGCGACGCCGGCCGCTGGCGCCTCCTGGCGCGCCAGGCCTACAAGATCTGACCGACCGCTCCCGCCCCGGATTTTTTCCAGGCCGGGCAGCCGCTCAGTACCGGGACGGGACGTGCATCTCCGCCGCGATCGGCGCCCGGATGTAATCCGCGTTGCGGACCCGCGCCGGCAGTTCGACCGGCGGATGCTCGACCGTGCCATAGGGTATCTGATCGAGCAGATGGCTGATGCAGTTCAGCCGCGCCCGCTTCTTGTCCACCGCCTCGACCACCCACCAGGGCGCCTCGGGGATGTGCGTGCGCGCCAGCATGTCCTCCTTGGCGCGGGTGTAATCCTCCCAGCGCCGCCGGGATTCCACGTCCATCGGCGAGAGCTTCCACTGCTTGAGCGGGTCTGCGATGCGCATGTGGAAGCGCAGGGCCTGCTCCTCGTCGGTGATCGAGAACCAGTATTTCAGCAGCACGATGCCCGAGCGCACGAGCATCCGTTCGAATTCCGGCACAGAGCGAAAGAATTCCTCCACATCCGCCTCGGTGCAGAAGCCCATGACGCGCTCGACGCCGGCACGGTTGTACCAGGACCGGTCGAACAGCACGATCTCGCCGCCGGCGGGCAGATGGGCGATGTAGCGCTGGAAATACCACTGCGTGCGCTCGCGCTCGTTCGGCGCGGGCAGCGCCGCCACCCGGCAGACCCGGGGGTTCAGGCGCTGGGTGATCCGCTTGATCACACCACCCTTGCCGGCCGAATCGCGCCCCTCGAACAGGACGACCACGCGCAGCTTGTTGTGCTGCACCCAGTCCTGGAGCCGGACCAGTTCGTGCTGGAGGCGCAGCAGCTCACGAAAGTAGAACCGGCGGTCGAGGCCGCCTTCGGTCCCGCCTTCGAGACTGTCCAGACGATCCTCTTCAAATCCAAGTTCGATTTCCTCGTCGTAGCTGTCGAGGATCTCGCGACGGATCGTATCCATCAGCGTGGCATCGGTCAGGTTTTGATCGTCCGGCATGATTCGAATCGCGGTGGTTGAACACCGCGATTCTTAAGCAGGATCGTGTGACAGCTCCGAGAAGCTTGGCCTGCAATGTCCGCAGGCTCAGGCGTAGGCGGCGCAGATCCCGAGGAAGTCCTCGGCCACGAGGCTGGCCCCGCCGACCAGGGCTCCGTCGACATTCTCCACGGACAGGAGTTCGCGGGCATTGCCCGGCTTCACGGACCCGCCGTAGAGGATGCGGATCTTCTGCGCCTCGTCGCCCACGAGCTTGTCGAGCATCTCCCGGAGGGACGCGTGGACCTCGGCGATGTCGCGCGGGGTCGGGGTCCGGCCCGAGCCGATCGCCCAGACCGGCTCGTAGGCGATCACCGTGTCGGCCGCCCGGGCGCCCTTGGGCAGGCCGATGGCGAGCTGGGCGCGGACGATGTCGAGGGCCCGGCCCTGCTCGCGCTCCTCGATGGTCTCGCCCACGCAGATGATCCCGCACAGGCCGGCGCGCCGGGCGCCGAGCGCCTTGGCGTGGACCCCGTCGTCGGTCTCATGGTGATAGGCCCGCCGCTCGGAATGGCCCACGATCACGTAGCGGGCGCCGAGATCGGCCAGCATCTCGGCCGAGATCGATCCGGTGAAGGCCCCGCTCGGCCGGGCGTGGAGATTCTGGCCTCCGATGGCGATGGGCGAGCCGGCGGCCTCGGCGACGCAGGCACTGATCAGGGTCGCGGGCGGGCAGATCAGCACGTCGATGCGGGCGGCCAGCTCCGGCGAGAGCCCGTCGCGGATCGCCTGGACGACCTTGAGCGAGTCCCGCGTGCCGTTCATCTTCCAATTGCCGGCGACCAGCGGCCTGCGCCCCGACTGCGTCATCCCTGGCTCCGCTCCGCCCCACCTTCCGCAAGTTGCCGCGGCCTACCAGAGCGAGCTTGAGCGTGCAAACGCGGCCGCGCCGCCGAGCCTTTGCCTGTGGACGCGAATGGTCTATCGCGGTCGGCTCTCAGGGATGGTGCCGGCCCGGCGATGGGTCGGCCGCCGAAGGTATCCGATCACAGACCATGCTCCAGGGCATCCGCAACGCTAGCCAGCACTGGCTCGGCAAGATCGTCTTGACGATCATCTTCACGCTGCTCATCGCGGGCGTCGGGATCTTCGGTGTCGAGGAGTTCTTCCGGGGCGGCTCCAGCAACAACGTGGCCACGGTCGGCAGCACGCCGATCACCGCCGAGCAGGTGCGCCAGGCCTATCAGAACCAGATGCAGCGCTATCAGGTGCAGCTGAAGCGCGCGCTGACCCCCGATCAGGCACGGATGCTCGGCCTCGACCGGCAGGTGATGTCACAGCTGATCACCGAAGCCGCCCTCGACCAGAAGACGCACGATCTCGGCCTCGCGGTGCCGGACGCCTCGGTGATCCGGGCGATCCACGACGAGAAGAGCTTCCAGAACCAGCAGGGCCAGTTCGAGCCGCAGCTCTTCTATCAGACGTTGCAGCGGGCGGGCCTGAACGAGGGGATGTTCGTGCACGAGCAGCGCGCGGTGATCGCGCGGCTGCAACTGGCGGAGGCGGTCTCGTCCGACCTGCACGTGCCGGCGGCCATGCGCGAGGCCGTCCACCGCTACACCACCGAGCGCCGGTCCGCCGCCTACCTGATGCTGACCCCCTCCACAGCCGGCCAGATCCCCGACCCGACCGAGGACGAGCTGAAGGGCTGGTACGAGGCCAACAAATCCGGCTTCCGCGCGCCGGAATTCCGGACGGCGAACCTGCTCGTAGTCGATCCGGACACGATGGCCAAACCCGACGCGATCAGCGACGCGGACGCGCGCGCCGCCTACGCGCTGAACAAGGACCGTTACGGCGCCCCCGAGAAGCGCACGATCCAGCAGATCGTCTTCCCGGACAACGCCGCCGCGGAAAGCGCGCGCAAGGCGATCGAAGACGGCTCCAAGACCTTCGAAGCGGTAGCGGCCGAGCGCGGCACCGATGACAAGGACCTGACGCTCGGCACGCTCACCAAGGCCGAGCTGTTCGACAAGTCCGTGGGGGACGCGGCCTTCGCGTTGCCCGAAGGCGGCGTGAGCCAGCCGGTCCAGGGCCGGTTCGGGACCGTGCTGCTGCGCGTGACCAAGATCGAGCCCGGCACGGTGAAGCCCTTCGAGGCGGTCGAGGGCGAGATCCGGAGGGGATTGGCCCTGGCCCGCGCCCGCGACGCGATCGAGACCACCCGCGACGCCATCGAGGACCAGCGCGCCGCCGCCAAGCCGCTGACCGACATCGCCGCCGAGCGCGGCCTGAAGATCGTGCCGGTCAAGGCCGTGGATACCAACGCCAAGGATCCGGAGGGCCGGAAGGTCGGCGACATCCCCGATCCGGACACGACCCTGCCCGCCCTGTTCCGCGCCGAGATCGGCGGCGACAACGAGCCCCTGCGCACCAAGGCCGGCGGCTACGTCTGGTACGACGTCACCGGCATCGATCCCGCGCACGACAAGCCGCTGGATCAGGTCAAGGACGGCGTGACCGCGGGCTGGAAGGCCGCCGAGACCGCCAAGCGCCTCCAGGCCAAGGGACGCGAACTGGTCGAGAAGCTGAACACGGGTGCGACCCTCGAGGCGGTCGCCCAGGAGGCCGGCGTCAATCCGCAGGAGGCGCAGGATCTCGCGCGCAACCAGGCCAAGGACATGCTGACCGCCGACGACGTCAACCTGATCTTCGCGACGGCGGTGGGCAAGGCGGGCACCGCGGCGGCCGCCGATTCCCGCGCCGTGTTCAAGGTCACGGCGGCGACCATGCCGGCCTTCGTGGCCGACAGCCCGAGCGACCGGACCATCACCCAGAACTTCCGGGCGGCCCTCGCCGACGACGTGCTGTCGCAGTACATCGCCGAGGTCCAGAAGAACGCCGGCGTCAAGATCGATGCGGTCGCCCTGCGCCGCGCGCTGGGCGGCGAGTACTGACATATGGCCGAGGCGCCTGACGACGCGGCCTTCGCGGAGCGCTACGCGGCCGGGCAGCCGAGCCTCGTCGCGCTGACCCTGGTGGCGGATCTCGAGACGCCGGTGGCGGCGTTCCTGAAGCTGCGCGCCCGCCATGCGGGCCCGGCCTTCCTGCTCGAATCGGTCGAGGGCGGCGCCGTGCGCGGCCGCTACTCAATGATCGGGCTCGATCCGGACCTGATCTGGCGCTGCCGCGACGGCGTGCCGGCGATCGCGCGCGGCCCCGATCTCGACGCCTTCGCGCCGGACGACCGGGCGCCGCTGGCCAGCCTGCGCGCCCTGATCGCCGAGAGCGCCATCGGCGACGTGGATGGCCAGGACCTGCCGCCGATGGCCGCCGGCCTGTTCGGCTATCTCGGCTACGACATGGTCCGCGCCATGGAGCGGCTGCCGGAGCCCAACCCCGATCCCCTCGGCGTTCCGGACGCGATCCTGGTCCGCCCGCGGGTGATGGTGGTGTTCGACGCGGTGCGCGACCTGCTGACCGTGGTGTCCCCGGTGCGGCCGGCGGCGGGCATCCCGGCCCGGGCGGCCTACGAGGCCGCGCTCCAGCGCCTCGACCGGGTGGCGGAGGCCCTGGAGGGACCGCTGCCGATCGAGGCCCGGGTCGACCTCGCGGCGGTCGCCCATCCGGAGCCGGTCTCGAACACGGCGCCGGAGGCCTTCGCCGCCATGGTGGCACGGGCTAAGGACTACATCGTCGCCGGCGACGTGTTCCAGGTGGTGCTGTCGCAGCGCTTCTCGGCGCCGTTCACCCTGCCGGCCTTCAGCTTGTACCGGTCGCTCCGGCGCACGAACCCGGCCCCGTTCCTCTGCTATCTCGACTTCGAATCCTTCCAGATCGTCTGCTCCTCGCCGGAGATCCTGGTGCGCGTCCGCGACGGCACCGTCACGGTGCGGCCCATCGCCGGCACCCGCCGCCGGGGCGTGACCCCGGCCGAGGACGCGGCGCTCGCCGAGGAACTGCTGGCCGATCCGAAGGAGCGTGCCGAGCACCTGATGCTGCTCGATCTCGGCCGCAACGATGCCGGCCGGGTCTCACGGATCGGCAGCGTGCGGGTGACGGACTCGTTCTTCATCGAGCGCTACAGCCACGTGATGCACATCGTGTCGAACGTCGAGGGCGACCTCGATCCGCGGCACGATCCCCTCGACGCCCTGGCGGCGGGCTTCCCGGCCGGCACGGTCTCCGGGGCGCCCAAGGTGCGGGCCATGGAGATCATCGACGAATTGGAGCACGACAAGCGCGGTCCCTATGCCGGCTGCGTCGGCTATTTCGGCGCGCGCGGCGAGATGGACACCTGCATCGTGCTGCGCACGGCCGTGGTGAAGGACGGGCGGATGCACGTCCAGGCCGGCGCGGGGATCGTGTACGATTCCGATCCGGCGTCCGAGCAGCAGGAATGCGTCAACAAGGCCAAGGCGCTGTTCCGGGCCGCCGAGGAGGCGGTGCGGTTCGCGGCTCAGGCCAAGCGGGGGCAGTGAGCCGATCCCGCCGCCTGCGCGCGCCGCGCTGCCTACGCGGTTGACCGCTCCGCCCCGAGCGGTCACATCGCCTGCATGCCCGAGCGTGCCGCCGCGATGCCCAACGTCCTCGTCATCGACAATTACGATTCCTTCACGTGGAATCTCGTCCACCTGATCGGTCCGCTCTGCGGTACGATCGACGTCGCCCGCAACGACGCGACCAGCATCGCGGACATCCGCAGCCGGGCCCCCGACGCGATCGTGCTCTCGCCGGGACCCTGCACGCCGAACGAGGCCGGCATCTGCCTCGACGTGGTGCGCGAGCTGTCGGACGAAATCCCGATCTTCGGCGTCTGCCTCGGCCTCCAGGCCATCGGCCAAGCCTTCGGGGGCGATGTGGTGCGTGCGCCGCTGCCGCTGCACGGCAAGGTCTCGACCATCCGGCACGGGGCCAGCGGCCTGTTCCGCGGCCTGAACGACAGCTTCGAGGCGACGCGCTACCACTCCCTGGTGGTTGACCGCGCCAGTTGCCCGGAATCGCTGCGGGTCACCGCCGAGGCGGACGGGCTGATCATGGGGCTCGAGCACGCCGAGCGCCCGCTCCACGGCGTCCAGTTCCACCCGGAGAGCATCCGGTCGCAGCACGGCACGGAGATCGTGAAGAACTTCCTCGATCTCGCCGCCGCCTGGAACGCGGCGCGTGACAGGACCCGCGCCGGCGTGCATTGACGGCCGGCGGCCGGGGCGGCCCTCCGACAGAATCCATGGACAGTTTCAGACCCCATCTCGCCAAGGTCGCCGGGGGCCACGCCCTCGACCGGGCCGAGGCGCGCGCGGCCTTCGACGACCTGCTGTCGGGCGCGGTGACCCCGGTCCAGGCCGGTGCCTTCCTGACCGCCCTCAAGGTGCGCGGCGAGACCGTCGAGGAGATCGTCGGCGCCGCCGAGGCCATGCGCGCGCGCATGACCCGGGTGGCGGCTCCGGAGGGCGCCGTCGACGTGGTCGGCACCGGCGGCGATCAGTCCGGCAGCGTCAATGTCTCCACGCTCGCCGCCATCCTGGTGGCCGCCTGCGGCGTGCCGGTGGCCAAGCACGGCAACCGCGCCGCCACCTCCCGCTCCGGCGCCGCCGACGTCCTGGCTGCCCTCGGCGTGCGGCTCGGCCTCGACGCGGCGGGGCAGGCGCGCTGTCTGGCCGAGGCCAACCTGTGCTTCCTGTTCGCGCAGGCCCATCACCCGGCGATGCGCCACGTGGCGGCGATCCGCTCGGAACTGCCGGTGCGGACGATCTTTAACCTGCTGGGCCCGCTGTGCAATCCGGCGGGCGTGGCCTGCCAGCTGTTCGGCGTCGCCCAGGAGGCGCTCGCCGAGCCGCTGACCCGGGTGCTCGCGGAACTCGGCAGCCGCAGGGTCTGGACCGTCCACGGCTCCGACGGGCTCGACGAGATCACCGTCACCGGCCCGACCCGGGTCGTCGCCCTCGATGACGGCCGGATCTCCCGCTTCACCATCGACCCGCGCGACCTCGGCCTGGCGTTGCGGGCGGCGGAAGAACTGCGCGGGGGCGATCCCGCCGACAATGCCCGGGCGCTGGAGGCGGTGCTGGCGGGCGCGCGCAACGCCTACCGGGACATCGCGGTTCTCAACGCCGGGGCGGCACTCGTCGTCGCGGGGGCCGCCCCGACCCTGGCGGACGGGCTCGCGCGGGCGCACCATGCGGTCGATTCCGGGGCGGCCCGGGCGACCCTCGCCCGCCTCGTCCAGGCCTCGAACGACCACGCCACCGGGCAGGAGGGCCAATGAGCTCGCTGACGCAAGAGGCGAATCGCGATACGGTCGCCGAGACGCCCCCCGAGCGGCCCAACGTGCTCGCCCGAATCGAGGCCTACAAGCGCCGGGAGATCGCCGAGGCGAAGCTGCGCGTGCCGCTCGCCAAGCTCGAGCGCAAGGTCGCGCAGGCCGATCCGGTGCGCGGCTTCGCGGCGGCGATCCGCGCCCATCTCGCCGAGGGGCGCCCGGCGCTCATCGCAGAGGTGAAGAAGGCCTCGCCCTCGAAGGGCCTGATCCGGGCCGATTTCGACCCCAAGACCCTCGCCGCCGCCTACGAGGACGGCGGCGCCACCTGCCTGTCGGTCCTCACCGACGAACCCTCGTTCCAGGGGCGGCCGGACTATCTGACCGCGGCGCGCAAGGCCTGCCGGCTGCCGGTGTTGCGCAAGGACTTCCTGTTCGAGCCCTACCAGGTCTACGAGGCCCGGGCCTGGGGCGCCGACTGCATCCTGGCGATCATGGCCTGCCTCGACGACGACGAGGCCGTCGCCCTGGTCGAGACGGCGCACCTTCTCGGGATGGACGTCCTGGTCGAGGTCCACGACGAGGCCGAGCTCGCCCGGGCGATTCCCCTGGGCACGGCGCTGATCGGCATCAACAACCGCAATCTCAAGACCTTCGAGGTCTCCTTCGAGACCGCGATCCACCTCAAGCCCGGTATCCCCGAAGATCGAATCGCGGTCGCCGAGAGCGGCATCGGCGACCACGCCGACGTGATGCGTCTCCGGGAGAACGGCCTCGGCGTGGTCCTGGTCGGCGAGAGCCTGATGCGTCAGGCGGATGTGACCGCGGCGACCCGCGCGTTGCTCTTTGGCAACGGTGAGGCCCCCAAGGCCCGGATCAAGGGCTGAGCGATGGAGCCCGGCACGACGCTCACCCATCTCGACACCAGCGGCGCGGCCAACATGGTCGACGTCACCGACAAGCCCGCCACCGACCGGACCGCCCGGGCGGAGGGCTGCATCGTGATGCGGCCCGAGACCCTGGTGCTGATCCGCGAGGGCGACGCCAAGAAAGGCGACGTGATCGGAACCGCGCGGCTGGCCGGCATCATGGCGGCCAAGCGCACCCACGAGCTGATCCCGCTCTGCCACCCGCTGCTCCTGTCCAAGATCCGGGTCATATGTGAGCCCGACGACGCGCTGCCCGGCCTGCGGATCGCCGCCGAGGTGCGGGTCCAGGGCCCGACCGGGGTCGAGATGGAGGCGCTGACCGCCGTCTCGGTGGCCTGTCTGACGGTCTACGACATGGTGAAGGCGGTGGATCGCGGCATGCGGATCGAGGGTATCCGGCTCGTTGCCAAGGATGGCGGCCGCTCCGGCGCCTACCGGGCCCCTCTGGCATGAGCGGCCTGATCCCGGTCGCCGAGGCGCTGGCGCGGGTCCTGGCGAGCGTTCCCGGCCACGTCGAGGCCGAAACCGTGCCCCTGGCCCATGCCTCCGGGCGGACGCTGGCCGCCGACATCGTCGCCACCCGGACGCAGCCGCCCTTCCCGGCCTCCGCCATGGACGGCTACGCGGTGCGCGGCGCCGACGCTGCATCGCCGGGGGCAACCCTGCGGCTGATCGGCACCAGCGCGGCCGGCCACGGTTTCTCGGGACGCATCGGCCCCGGCGAGGCGGTGCGGATCTTCACCGGGGCGCCGGTGCCCGATGGCGCGGACGCGATTCTGATCCAGGAGGACGCACAGGCCGAGGGCGAGACCGTGCGCGTGGTCGAACCGGTCGAGCCGAACCGGTTCATCCGCCGCGCCGGGCTCGATTTCACGGCCGGGGAGACGCTGCTCACCCAAGGCTTGACCCTCGACGCGCGGCGCCTCGCCCTGGCGGCGGCGGCCGGCCACCCGCGCCTGCCGGTCCGGCGCAGGCCCCGGGTTGCGATCCTGGCCACCGGGGACGAGCTGGTGGCCCCGGGGGAGAATCCCGCCTGGGATCAGATCGTCGCCTCGAACAGCCTCGCCGTCGGCGCGCTCGCCACCGAGGCGGGGGCGGAGATCATCGATCTCGGCATCGCGGCGGACGACCATGCCGCCCTGGCGTACGCCTTCCGCCGCGCCCGCGAGGCCCGGGCCGACCTGCTGGTGACCCTCGGGGGCGCGTCGGTCGGCGATCACGACCTCGTCCAGGCTGCGCTGGCCCGGGAGGGGTTGGAACTTGGCTTCTGGCGGGTGGCGCTCCGGCCCGGCAAGCCGCTGATGCACGGCCGCCTCGGCGACATGCTGGTGATCGGGCTGCCGGGAAATCCGGTCTCGTCGATCGTCTGCGGGCTGCTGTTCGTGGTGCCGGCGATCCGTGCGTTGCAGGGCGATCCCCGGGCCGGCGAAGACCGCAGCGAGCCGGCGACGCTCGGCCGCGACCTCCCGGCCAACGATGGACGGGCCGACTACATGCGCGCGCGCCTCGCCGTCACGCCGGGCCAGCTTCCGGTGGCGACTCCGGAGCAGCGCCAGGATTCCTCGATGCTGGCGGTGCTGGGCCACGCCGAGGCGCTGCTGATCCGCGCGCCGCACGAGCCCGCCGCCCGGGCCGGCGATCCGTGCCGGATCATCCGGCTCGACCGGCGCCTGCTCTGAGCGGCTCCGGCTTCACCCGCCAGACCTTGAGCGGACCGGGCAGGTCGAGAAGCTCCAGCCGATCGTATCGCGCAGCGCCGTCGACGAGCCGCGTGGCGAAGGCGGGCTCCGCCTGGAGGTTCTCGGCCGGGCGGGCCGGGCAGGCAACCACGTAGCGGATCGCGAACGTCGTCAGCACGCGCTCCAGATCCGCCTGCGTGCCGCCCAGGCCCCCGATCGCCGCAATCAGCCCCGGGATCGCCCGATGATACGGCGCGGCCACGATCCGGTGCGGCGTGTGCAGCAGGATTGCCGGTCCCATGACGATCGGCGCCAGGACGGTGCCGGGCGGCAGGGCGCCAAGGGGCGCCAGGGCGGCCTCGCTCCGGCAGGCGACCGCGCCGGCGGGGTCGGGGGCCGTCCGCGCGGCCGGGGCCAGCGCCTCAGCCAGGAGCGCGGGCGCCATCCAGAGCGAGCTGACGAGGCAGCCGCCGAGGAGCGCGAGACCCCAGCGGGGTAGACCGGCCCGAGCTCCAGCCTCCTGCGCGAGCGCGCGGTCGAGGACGGCCCCCGCGACCAGCGGCACGAAGCCGGACGCGATGTAGAGCCCCCGGAACTCGAACAGGCCGAGGATCAGGCCCGGCCAGAGGAACAAAGCCGCCACCGACCAGGCACGCCGCTGCGGCCCGCGCCACGCCATCCAGGTCGCCGCGAACGCCGCGAGCAGCACCACCGGATAGAAGACCAGGGCCTCCCACTGACCCCGGGCGATGAACTTCGGGAGCGAGGCCATCTCGTTCACCGTCAGCAGCCAGCGGGTCCGGACGAGGGGCGGCATGTCCGGGAAGGGCCCGCCCAGGCAGGTCGGGAAGGCGAGGGCGAAGCCCACGAGCAGGATCGCGCCGCAGGCCGCCGCCAGCGCGGCGCGCGCCCGCATCGACCCGAGACGGTCGCCAGCTGCGGCCGCGGAGACGGCGAAGAGCAGGCCGCCGAGGGCGATCCACAGCCAGGGTAGCGAGAGCGCATCGCAGCGCGGGGCCCCCCAGAGCCCGGGATCCGTCTGCACGGCGAACAGGATCGGCGCGGCGATCCCGAGCCCGAGGCCGAAGCCGGCCAGGACCGGCAGCGCCGGACGGCCGCGCAGGCACCAATCCCCCACGAGGAACAGGGCCGCCGGGGCGATGGACGGCAGACCTTCCAGCCCCACCGCCAGCGACAGGGCCGCAAGACCGCCGCCGACGAGACCGCTCCGGAATCCGCCGTGGATCATGCAGAAGGAGAGTCCGAGGATCGCGATGATCTGGACGTTGTGGTGGTCGACCCGCCCGGCGGCGAATTGGATGCCGACCCCGAGAGTCTGGGTCGCCGCGATGACGGCCAGCACTGCAGCGCGGCTGCCGAAACGCGCCCGGGTGCCGCGATGGAGCACGCCGCAATAGAGCGCGAACAGCAGCGCCGGCCACAATGCGGCGGCCAAGCCCTCCGCCAGGGTCCGGCCGGCGAGGGGCGTCAGGGCCAGGATCAGCCCGGCGATCGGGGCATCCACCAGGCGCGACCAGTGGCTCGGTACGCCTCCGGGTGGGAGGAAGCGGTACTGGACGTTGTCGTACCAGCCCTGGCCCGCGAGCAGATCGCGCACCGCGACGAGCCGCATGGCGTCGTCGGTATCGGGCACGCGCAGGTGCCGGATCGTGTCCCAGATGTCCTGCGGCGCGTTCATGGTCGCAAGCGACAGGGCGACGAGCAGCCACAGGAGCGGGCGCGGATCGAGCCGTGCGGCGCGGGCGGGGATCGGATCCGCCGAAGCGGGCATGGCGGGCACCCAGACGAGCGGCGGGCCCCTCTGCCCGGATCGGGGCGAGGTCACGCCTGACGCCCGGTCGAGGCGCCGGGCATGTTCGTCGTACTTCTGTTGCGCGGCGGTTAACCGATCGTCAGCGCTGCACACTTAGGTTCGGATCGTGCCGTTCGAGTTCGCCGCGCCGCATACGGAACTGGGACCCTCCGGGCATGCCGAAACAGACTCTGGGTCGCAGGCAGATCCCGATCATCGCGACGGGTTTCGTGATCGCGCTCGGGACGTGGCTCTCGTTGAGGCCGTGGGATTTGCACGCCTGGATGATCGGCGCGCCGCTCGGACACGACTACGTCAATTTCTGGCTCGCGTCCCGGCTGGTCATGGCGGGGCAGGCCGGCACGCTGATCGATCTCCCGGCCTACGGTGACGCGGTCAAGGCGGCCTTCGGCCTGAGCTACGATCCGCATCTTCTGTTCGTCTATCCGCCGCACGTGCTGCTGTTTCTGGTGCCGCTCGTCGGCCTGCCGTTCCTGCCGGCCGTCTTCGTCTGGACCGCGGTGAACGTCGCTGCCCTGGCCTGGGCGACGCGCCGATCAGCCGAGGCCGTCGACGGCACCCTTGTCCTGGTCGCCTGCCTGTCGCCGCCCGCGATCACGATGATGCTCTACGGCCATTTCGGCGGCCTGCTCGCCCTCGGGGCGACCGTCGTGCTGCAGGAGAGCGGTCGTCGCCCGTGGCTCGCCGGCCTGTGTTTCGCCTGCCTCACCGTGAAGCCGCAATTCGCGGCGGCGCTCGGGCTGATCCTGCTGTGTGGCGGTTTCTGGCGCTGTCTGGTCGCGGCCGGGATCGCCACGGCCGCGCTTGTGGGCGTCTCGGTCGCCGTGTTCGGCGTCGCGGTCTGGGAACGGTTCGTCACCGTGACGATGCCGCTGCAGAGCTCCTTCATCATCGCGTTCAACGCACCGATGATCGAGACCTCGGCCACACCCTATTTCGTCGCCCGATTCTGGGGACTGCCCGCGGGCATCGCCTGGACGATCCAGGGATGCATCAGCGTCCTGGCGCTCGCCGCCGCCATACGGGCCCTGCGCGGCGATATGCGCAGTCCGGCCCGGCTCCTTGTGGTTCTGCTGGCCGTTCTGGTGATGCAACCCTACGCCTCGCATTACGACCTGGCTGTCGTGGCGCCGGCCCTGACCCTGGTCGTGCTCGCGGGCGACCCAAGGCCATCGCGCCTGGCGGTGGCGGTCTGGTTGCTGGTCCCGCTGGCGCGCATCTTCTTCATCTTCGAGATACCGCTCCTCTGCCTGATCGTGCCCGGCGCGCTGTTCACCCAGGCCGCGCGTCTTTCGAGACCCGGCCGGGAGACGGTCCCCGCCGCCGCCCTCGCTCGGCTCGAGCCGGCCGTCTGACCTCCGATCGCACCCCGGACTGACCCATGGCCCGCGTCCTGTGCGTCTGGGGTCATGGCTTCGACCGGCCGGTGCGGGAGGACGATCCCCCGGCGCCGTGCGAGCCCTGCGGCACCAGCAAATGGGAGGGCGAGAAGATCCGCGTGGCTCATGCCGCCGACTTCGCCGCCACGATCATCCGGTCACCGACCATCATGGGGGCCGGGCGGCTCGGCTTGCTGGCGATCCTGTTCGCGTTCATCGCGGAAGGCCGAAGGGTCTGGCTGGTCGGCGAGGGCCGCAACCGCTACCAATTCGCGTCCGTGGACGACCTGATCGAGGCCATGGTGCTGGCCTGGCGACGCCGAGCCTCCGGCACCTTCGGGATCGGGTCCGGCGACGTCGGCCCGACGCGCGACACGTTCGAGCCTGTGATCGCGCAGGCCGGCACCTGCGCCCGCACGGCCCGATTGCCGAAGGCGCCGCTGCTCCTCGCGATGCGAGCGGCACACCCCCTGCGGATCTCACCGCTCGGACCGTATCATTACCGGATGATCGCCGAGGATTTCATCTTCGACACCAGCCGGATCAAGGGCGCCCTGGGTTGGGCACCGACTCTCACCAACCGTGAGATGCTGCTCGCGACCTATCGGTATTATGCCGCGAACCGGTCGGAGATCGCCACGCGCCGCGCCGTATCCGCCCATCGGCACGCCGCCAATATGGGGGTGATCTCCCTGCTGAAATGGGTTTCGTAAAATCACGCCCGCTGGAAAGGCCAGCGATTCCTTAACCACGAGGATTCATGCTGCCGGCAATCAGGCGCTGCCTGTGCGACGCCAAACACGAATCGCCGGAGCAGGGGATGAGCCACCACACCGAGACCCTGGTGATCGGCGCGGGGCCCGCGGGTCTCACCGCCGCCTACCTGCTGTCGAAGCAGGGCCGGTCCGTCACCGTCCTGGAGCGGGATCCGGCGCAGGTCGGCGGCATCTCGCGCACGGTCTCGCATAACGGCTACCTGTTCGACATCGGCGGCCACCGGTTCTTCTCGAAATCCAAGGCGGTGGTCGATCTCTGGGACGAGATCCTGCCCAACGACTTCATCGAGCGCCCGCGCCTGTCGCGGATCTACTATCGCGGCCGGTACTACGCCTATCCGCTCAAGGCCTTCGAGGCGCTGCGCAATCTCGGCGTGTTCACCAGCGCGGCCTGCGTCGCCTCCTACCTCTATGCCCGCATGAAGCCGGTGCGCGACCCGAAGAACTTCCACGCCTGGGTGCGCAACCAGTTCGGCGAGCGCCTGTTCTCGATCTTCTTCAAGACCTACACCGAGAAGGTCTGGGGCATGTCGTGCGACGCGATCTCGGCCGATTGGGCTGCGCAGCGCATCAAGGGCCTCGACCTCGGCGCGGCGATCCGCGACGGGATCAAGCGTTCGCTCGGCCTGCGCAAGGCGCCGAAAGCCGGCGGCCCGGTGATCAAGACGCTGATCGAATCGTTCCGCTATCCCCGCCGCGGTCCCGGCATGATGTGGGAGGCCGCCGCCGCCAAGGTCCAGGCCCAGGGCGGCCGGGTCCACCTCAACCGCGGCGTCGATTCCCTCAGCTACGATGCCGGCACCGGCATCTGGACGGTGGCGGCCCGCAGCGCCGACGGCAGCCGCGAGACCTACACGGCCCGCCATCTGATCTCGTCCGCCCCGGTGCGCGAGCTGGTCGACTCGATCCGGCCGCGGCCGCTCAGCACCTTCAACGCGCGGGCGCTGAAATACCGCGACTTCCTGACCGTGGCGCTCATCGCCAAGTCCCAAAAGAATTTCCCGGATAATTGGATCTACATCCACGATCCGTCGGTGCAGGTCGGGCGGGTGCAGAACTTCCGCTCCTGGTCCCCCGAGATGGTGCCGGACGAGGATCATACCTGCCTCGGCCTCGAATACTTCTGCTTCGAGGGCGACGGGCTCTGGACGTCCTCGGACGAGGACCTCGTGGCGCTGGCCAAGCGGGAGATCGGCCAGATCGGCCTGATCGACCCGGCCGACGTGGTCGATGCCTGCGTGGTCCGGCAGCCCAAGGCCTATCCGGTCTATGACGAGGATTATGCCGGCCACGTCGCCACCGTGCGGCGGGAGCTGGAGCGGGATTTTCCGACCCTCCACCTCGTCGGCCGCAACGGCATGCACAAGTACAACAATCAGGACCACGCGATGATGACCGCGATGCTGACCGTGGAGAACATCCTCCAGGGCCAGCGCCGGCACGATGTCTGGCGGGTCAACGAGGATGCCGAATACACGGAGGCCGGCGTGTCGGGCGCCCGGGCCGCCCTCGGCAGCGAGCGCCTCGTGCCGCGCAAGGTCGCCTGAGCGGCGACAGGCCGGCGGCCGCGTCATCGGCACGGCTTGCCGGTCCGGGCGACGGCTCTATCGTTCACCCCCGGGAACGCCGAGGTCCAGCGGCGGCCGGGAGGATTTCGAACGATGCGTTCATTGATCATCGCCGCGCTCTTGGCGGGCGTCGCCGTGCCCGCCTGGGCGCAGGGCGCCGCCCCCGCCGAGACCAAGGCCAAGACCGACGATCTCGAGAAGCTCGAAGGCTTCCACAGCACCAACACCCAGGCCGCGGCGGAAATCCCGCAGACCGGCCGGCGCGCCGACGCGATCCGCAAGACGCTGGCCAAGATCAAGCTGCCCGAGGGCTTCAAGATCGACCTCTATGCGGTGGTGCCCGATGCCCGCGCCATCGCGGTCGGTCCCAATGCCGGGGTGCTGTTCGTCGGCACGCGCAAGAACAAGGTCTACACGGTCACCGACCGCGACAAGGACCGGGTCGCCGACGAGGTGCGCCCCTTCGCGCCCGGCATCGCGTTCAAGATCCCCAACGGCGTCTGCTTCTCGAAGGACGGCGTGCTCACCGTGGTCGAGCAGAATCGGGTCCTGGCCTTCCCGGCCGCCGAATTTTTCTATGAGAACCCGGATGTGGCAGCCGGCATCCTCGTGAAGGAAGGCGCCTTGATCCCGGCCGCGGAGGAGAGCTTCAACCACACCGCCCGGGTCTGCCGGGTCGGGCCGGACGGCAAGACCTACATCGCGCTGGGGCAGCCCTACAACGTGCCCCCGGCCGAGAAGCTCGACCTGTACAAGACGATGGGCATCGGCGGCATCATCCGGATCGACGCCGACGGCAAGAACCGCGAAGTTTTTGCGACGGGCATCCGGAATTCGGTCGGGCTGGACTTCGCCGCCGACAAGTCGCTCTGGTTCACCGATAATCAGGTCGACGGCATGGGCGACGACAAGCCGCCGGGCGAATTGAACCATGCCACCAAGGCGGGCGAGACTTTCGGCTTCCCGTGGTTCGGCGGCGGCGCCGTGCGCACGGTGGAGTACAAGGACCAGACCCCGCCGGCCGACGCGGTCGCCCCGGTGGCCGAATTGCCGCCGCACGCGGCCGATCTCGGCATGACCTTCTACAACGGCAAGCAGTTCCCGGCCTCGTACAAGGGCGGGATCTTCATCGCCGAGCACGGCTCCTGGAACCGCACCGAGCCGGTCGGTGCCCGGGTGATGTTCGCCCCCATGGGAGCGGACGGGAAGCTCGGTGCGGTCAAGCCGTTCGCGGAAGGCTGGCTCACGGGCGACGGCGAGTATCTCGGCCGCCCGGTGGACGTGGCGGTGATGCTCGACGGCTCCCTGCTGGTCTCGGACGATTCCGCCGGGGCGATCTACAGGATCTCCTACGAGAAGTAGTTTTTTGCGAGTGGGCGCTTCTCCGCCAGAGAGGCGCCCCCTTCGCGGACGTGCGCGACGCGCTCCCTCTCCCGCACGGGAGAGGGGACCCGCGCCACCGCCGTCGCCCGTTCGTGCAAGCGTCACCCAGCCCCCTCCCGAGCCCCGCTGATGATCCGTCCGCTTCTCCTTCTCGCCGCGACCCTCGTCCCGCTCCCGGCCCAGGCCGGCGACGCGGCCCTCGGGCGCAAGAAGGCCAGCGCTTGCCAGACCTGCCACGGGATGGACGGGCTCTCGAAGCTGCCCGAGGCGCCGAACTTGGCCGGTCAGGTCGAGCCCTATCTGGTGAAGCAACTTACCGAGTACCGCGACGGCAAGCGGCAGAACGAGATCATGAACGTGGTCGCGAAAGAACTGTCGGACGCCGATATCGCGAATCTGGCAGCGTATTACTCAAGCATCCAAGTCGACGTGCTGCCGCCGGGATGACCAGCGCGTCTCCCTCCCCCCTCTGCGGGCTACGGGCGACACAAGTTTGAGGTCTCAGCGAGTTCGCCGGCCAGATCGGCGGGGCTCGGGTCCCCTCTCCCGTACGGAAGAGCGGGCCTGTCGCGCTACGTCTTGAGCCGCGTGCCTTGAACCCGCGTCGCCCGTAACTCTGCGGGGGAAGGAAAAAGGGGGATGGTTCAATCGTCCATCTTCAGCGCGGCGATGAACGCCTCCTGCGGGATCTCCACGCGCCCGAACTGGCGCATCTTCTTCTTGCCTTCCTTCTGCTTGTCCAGCAGCTTGCGCTTGCGCGAGATGTCGCCGCCGTAGCACTTGGCGGTGACGTCCTTGGACAGGGCCTTGATCGTCTCGCGGGCGATGATCTTGCCGCCGATCGCCGCCTGGACCGGGATCTGGAACAGGTGGCGGGGGATCAGGTCCTTCAGCTTCTCGCACATGGCCCGGCCGCGCGATTCGGCGCGGGTGCGGTGGACCAGCATCGAGAGCGCGTCCACCGGCTCGGCGTTCACCAGCAGCGACATCTTCACGAGGTCGCCCTCGCGGTAGTCGGAGACGTGGTAGTCGAACGAGGCGTAGCCCTTCGAGATCGATTTCAGCCGGTCGTAGAAATCGAAGACGACCTCGTTCAGCGGCAGGTCGTAGACCACCATGGCGCGCTTACCGACGTAGTTGAGGTCGATCTGGACGCCGCGGCGGTCCTGGCAGAGCTTCAAGACGCCGCCGAGATACTCGTCCGGGGTCAGGATCGTGGCGCGGATCCAGGGCTCCTCGATCAGCTCGATCTTCATCACATCCGGCATGTCGGCCGGGTTGTGCAGCTCCTTGACGGTGCCGTCGCGCATCTTCAGGCGATAGACCACCGAGGGCGCGGTCGAGATCAGGTCGAGGTTGAACTCGCGCTCCAGCCGTTCCTGGATGATCTCCAGGTGGAGGAGCCCCAGGAAGCCGCAGCGGAAGCCGAAGCCGAGCGCGGCCGAACTCTCCATCTCGTAGGAGAACGAGGCGTCGTTCAGCCGGAGCCGGCCCATGGCCGAACGCAGATTCTCGAACTCGGCCGCGTCCACCGGGAAAAGGCCGCAGAACACAACAGCCTGGACCTCCTTGAAGCCCGGCAGCATCGCGGTGGTCTGGCGCTTGTCCTCGGTGATCGTGTCGCCGACGCGGGTGTCAGCCACCTCCTTGATCGACCCGGTGAAGAAGCCGACCTCGCCGGGGCCGAGCGCGTCGATCTCGGCCATCTTCGGGCGGAACACGCCGATCCGGTCGACGCCGTGGACCGCGTCGGCGCCCATCATGCGGATGGTCATGCCCTTCTTGAGCACGCCGTCGACGATCCGCACCAGCACGACGACGCCGAGATAGGCGTCGTACCAGCTGTCCACGAGAAGCGCCTTGAGCGGCGCGTCGCGCTCGCCCTTGGGGGCCGGCAGGCGGGTCACGATCGCCTCCAGCACCGCCTCGATGTTGAGCCCGGTCTTGGCCGAGATCGCCACGGCCTCGGAGGCGTCGAGGCCGATCACCTCCTCGATCTGCTCCTTCACCCGCTCGGGCTCGGCGGCCGGCAGGTCGACCTTGTTGAGGACGGGCACGATCTCGTGGTTGGCGTCGAGGGCCTGGTAGACGTTGGCCAGCGTCTGCGCCTCCACGCCCTGCGAGGCGTCGACCACCAGCAGGGAGCCCTCGCAGGCGGCGAGCGACCGGGAGACCTCGTAGGCGAAGTCCACGTGGCCGGGGGTGTCCATCAGGTTCAGGACGTAGTCCTGGCCGTCCTGCGCCTTGTATTCCAGGCGCACGGTCTGCGCCTTGATGGTGATGCCACGCTCCTTCTCGATATCCATCGAGTCGAGCATCTGCTCGCTCATGTCGCGCAGCGCCACGGTGCCGGTGGCCTGGATCAGCCGGTCCGCGAGCGTCGATTTGCCGTGGTCGATATGCGCGACGATCGAGAAGTTGCGGATGAATTCGATCGGGGCTGTCATCGGCATTCCGTTCGGGCGCGCGACGGCGCGCACCGTCTGACGTCGGGGCGTGTTCGGATGGATCGGTTCACGCGCGAGATAGCAGCGCGGCGGGGACGCGCCAAGCGCAGGGACGTCCCGCGGGTCATCCCGTCACCGGTCATCGGACCGGCGCACGAACGGCGGGGGCCGGAATGATCCGGCCCCCGCCGCAGGACAAGTCCGTCGCCGAGATCCGGGCCGGCGGCTCAGCGGCCGCGGTCGCGGATCAGGCGCTCGATCTCGGCCTCGCCGTGGGAGCGCGCCTTGGCCTCGGTCGGATGCTTCCGGTCCGAGCGCTGGTGCAGCTTGCCGTGCTTGCGGATGCTCCACTGGTACAGGGAGCCGCTGTCGCCGACGGGCTCCACGTCGAGGCTGAAGGGGTAGGTGTCTGTCTGGGTGTCGCTCATGGGGCCGATATGGGGCATCCAGCGACTTTTCGCCATGCCCCATCGTGAAGTCCTTGCACACTCACGTGTCCGCGCCGGTCGCGCGCGCCCGCGCGGCCATGGCGACGAGGCTCTTGCGCAACGTCCCGATGTCGGTGACGCGCTCGGGATAGGTGACCCGGGCGGTGCGGTCGCCGGCCATCAGGTCCATCCCCTCGGGATCGAGACCGGTGAGTCGCCAGGGCACCCCTGCCTCGCCCCCGGTACCCGCGGCATAGAGCGCCAAAGCGTCCGCGTGGTCGGTGTTCATGTGCTCCACGGCCCCGCGCTCCCCCGCCACGATCGCCTCGGCGCCGGCGAGGTCGAGGAGCAATTGCGCGCGCGTCAGCGTCGCGGCCTTGGCGAAGCCGCCGTTGAGATGGCCGGCCTCTGCATCGAGGGCGAAGAAGCCGAAATCCGGGAAGTCGGCATAGAGCTTGGCCTTGGGATGCCGGGCGAGGAACCGCTCCCGGGCCCGGGCGTCCGGGGTCTGCACGGCGTGGCCGACCACGGTGAGCCGGGGATGGGCCAGGGGATCGCCCTTGCCCCCCTGCGAAAACAGCAGCGAGCAGCGCGGCCGGGCCAGCAGGTTGCGGGTATGGGCCGAGAGCCGCGACAGCAGCATCAGCGGCGTCCCGTCCACGTCGGTGGCGATCGTGACGAGCGAAGCGAAGGGGGTGCCGTCCGGGTCGAGGGTCGCGAGCGCGCCGGAGCGGATGCCGCGCAGCAGGGTCCGCGCCAGGCCGATCGCGTCGAACGGCGCCTGATCCGCCGGCAGGGGCCGGGCCGGTCCCCGCGGCCCCGGCGCGGTCTCGGTCGTCTCGCCCATAAGCCCATCCTCCCCCTGTCGAATGGCCGCCATATTCCTGCGCCACGTTAGCCCCGCGACGGTCGGCGCGCGAGGCGCCCGGCCCGCGTCAGATCGGCCGTTACGGCCAAGCTATGACCGCCGCTCGCTTTTTCCGATCGGCCGTACTAAAGCACCTGTCCCTTTGCGCGCGCCGGGCTGCGCCGAAACCGCCCGGTTCGTGCACTCGTCTGCCCCACGGGGGCCGGGCGCGGCGCGGCCTGTGCGTAAGCCGGGACCGCGCCCGAACCCGTTCAGTCAGGGACCGCGCATGCCGACCATCGCCCTCGTCGACGACGACCGGAACATTCTCACCTCCGTGTCGATCGCTCTTGAGACCGAAGGCTACCGCATCCAGACCTACACGGACGGCGCCTCCGCCCTCGACGGCCTGCGCCACTCCCCGCCGGATCTGGCGATCTTCGATATCAAGATGCCGCGCATGGACGGCATGGAGCTGCTCCGGCGCCTGCGGCAGAAATCCGACCTGCCCGTGATCTTCCTGACCTCGAAGGACGAGGAGATCGACGAACTGTTCGGCCTCAAGATGGGCGCGGACGACTTCATCCATAAGCCGTTCTCGCAGCGCCTCCTGGTGGAGCGCGTGAAGGCGGTGCTCCGCCGCTTCGCCAAGGAGGCGCCCGGCTCGCCCCCCCGCAGCGAGGCCGAGGTGGCGGCCCGCTCCCTCGAGCGCGGCGCGCTGATGATGGATCCGGAGCGCCACACCTGCACGTGGAAGGGCGAGGCGGTGACCCTGACGGTCACCGAGTTCCTGATCCTCCAGGCGCTCGCCCAGCGCCCGGGCGTGGTCAAGAGCCGCAACGCCCTCATGGACGCGGCCTACGACGATCAGGTCTATGTCGACGATCGCACCATCGACAGCCACATCAAGCGCCTGCGCAAGAAGTTCAAGGTGACCGATCAGAGCTTCGACATGATCGAGACGCTCTACGGCGTCGGCTACCGGTTCAAGGAGGCGTGATCCCCAAGATCCGCCGCATGTCCACGCGCACACCAGCCCAGACCGAGGATGCCGAGCCGCGCACCTCCCTGGCCCAGGCCCTGTCCCGCCCGCTCGCCTGGCCCCGCGCCCTCTGGGACGCGATCGGCCAGCGCGCCTCGTCGAGCCTGACGCGCCGCATCGTCGTCCTCAACCTCGTCGGGCTGATCGCCCTGCTCGTCGGGTTCCTGTACCTCAACCAGTTCCGCCAGGGCCTGATCCAGGCGCGGATCCAGAGCCTCGCCATCCAGGGCGAGATCATCGCGGGCGCGATCGCGGCCTCCGCGTCGGTGGACACGGACACGATCCGCATCGATCCCGACCGGCTGCTCCAGCAGCAGGCCGGGGAGTCCGCGGAGGAGGAATCGCAGCCGCTCGCCTTCTCGCTCAATCCCGAGAAGGTGGCACCTTTGCTCTCGCGCCTGGTGACGCCCACGGGCAACCGGGCCCGGGTCTACGATCAGGAGGGCGGCCTCCTGTTCGACACCCGGACGCTGTTCAAGCGCGGCGACGCCGGCCGCCAGGATCCGCTGCAACCCCGGCCGCACAAGCCCGGGATGCTCGAATCGGCCTTCCAGACAGTTCAGACGAAGCTGAGCGGCCTGTTCGGCAGCCGGGCCGAGCCGGCGGAGGAGACGGGGCCGGTCAACGGCCACTCGCTCCGGGAAGTGCAGGCGGCGCTCGGCGGCAACCGCGGCAGCCTCGTGCGCCGCAACCAGATCGGCGAGACCACCGTGTCGGTGGCGGTGCCGATCCACCGGGCCGGGTCGGTCCGCGGCGCCCTCCTGATCTCGACCCAGGGTGACGCCATCGACCGGGTGATCGCCTCGGAGCGGTTCGGGCTGCTGCAGGTGTTCCTCGTGGCCTCGGCCGTGATGGTGGTGCTGTCGTTCCTGCTCGCCGGCGCCATCGCGGGGCCGGTGCGCCGCCTTGCGGAGGCCGCCGAGAAGGTCCGGATGGGCATCAA
Organism: Methylobacterium sp. J-026; assembly: GCF_022829585.1. GTDB lineage: Bacteria > Pseudomonadota > Alphaproteobacteria > Rhizobiales > Beijerinckiaceae > Methylobacterium. The sequence goes on along the minus strand of NZ_JAKSYC010000343.1, from coordinate 85,864 downwards.
GACCCGCGAGGAGATCCCCGATTTCACCGAGCGCACCGACGAGATCGGCCACCTGTCGGGGGCGCTGCGCGACATGACCCAGGCGCTCTACCGGCGCATCGACGCCATCGAAAGCTTCGCCGCCGATGTCAGCCACGAGTTGAAGAACCCGCTGACCTCCCTGCGCAGCGCCGTCGAGACGCTGCCGCTCGCCCGGAACGACGATTCGCGCGGCCGGCTGATGGCGATCATCCAGCACGACGTGAAGCGCCTGGACCGGCTGATCAGCGACATCGCCGATGCCTCGCGCCTCGATGCTGAACTCGCCCGGGCGGAGGCCCGGCGGGTCGATCTCCGGCGGCTGCTGACCACCGTGGTGTCTGTGGCCAACGAGCGGCGCCGCCCCAAGGACTGCCTGATCCAGCTCGATGTCGAGGCCAATGCGTCGGACCACGATGCGCCGTTCACGATCGTCGGCCACGACAGCCGGCTCGGTCAGGTGGTGAACAATCTCCTCGACAACGCCCGCTCGTTCTCGCCCACCGACGCGAAGGTCCGCGTCGTGCTGCGCCGGGTCCGGAGCGAGGTCGAGCTGATCTGCGAGGACGAGGGGCCGGGCATTCCCGAGCATGCCCTGGAGCGCATCTTCGAGCGCTTCTACACCGACCGCCCGGAGCAGGGCTTCGGCCAGAATTCCGGGCTCGGCCTGTCGATCTCGCGCCAGATCGTGCAGGCCCACCGCGGCACGATCCGGGCCGAGAACCGGCCCGGCGCCCCCGACGAGGATGGCGAGCCGACCGTTCGCGGCGCGCGCTTCATCGTCCGTCTGCCGGCCGCACCGCGCCAGCTCCACGCGTGACGACCACGCTCCACGGCGCCTGCTGCGCCCTCGGGGGCGGCGGCATCCTCATCCGCGGCGAGGCCGGCTCCGGGAAATCGAGTCTCGCCCTTCTCCTGGCTGCCGGGGCGGACGGCGCCTTCGTGGCCGACGATCGGGTCATCTGCGTGGTCCGGGACGGGCGCCTCGTCGCTCGCCCCCATAGCGAACTCGCCGGCCGGGTCGAGGTCCGGGGGCAGGGGATCCTGCCGGTCTCCGATCTCGGCCTGGCGATCAGGACAGAGACGGAGCTTCACCTCGTGGTTGACCTCGTCGCCTCGTCGCCGCGCCTCCCGGAGCCGCCCGAGCCCGCCGACCTCCTCGGCGTCGTGCTCCCGCGCCTCGTCCTCGATGCGCAGGTCCGCGCCGCCGGTCTGGCGGCGCTCCTCGTCCGTGCGGCGCTGCGAAAGCATCGGCCGTGACTTCGCAGCCGCACAGCCGGCCCGAGTCGCGCAGCGGTGGTGTTGCCCCATGGCGTGTCAGAGGCGGCCGTGGCATGATCCGGTTGATGTCCAGGCAAAAAAGTCGCGTTTGCCTTGTGGGGGTCTGTGCGATGCACAACATGGCGGCACACACAGGACGTTGGAACACGTGTCGATGATTGGCATGGTGCTCGTCACCCACGGGCTGCTGGCGACCGAGTTCAAGGCCGCCCTGGAGCACGTGGTCGGCCCGCAGGATCAGATCGAGACGATCACGATCGGGCCGGAGGACGATATGGAGCTGCGACGACGGGACATCATGTCCGCGGTCTGTCGCGTGAATAGCGGCGAGGGCGTAGTGGTGCTCACCGACATGTTCGGGGGCACGCCCTCCAATCTTGCCCTGTCCTGTATGAACGGCGGCTCGGTGGAAGTGGTGGCGGGCATCAATCTGCCGATGCTGATCAAGCTAGCCAGTGTCCGCGACGAGGAGAACCTCGGCGACGCGGTGCTGCACGCCCAGGAGGCCGGGCGCAAATATATCAACGTCGCCTCGCGGGTTCTCGCGGGGAAGTAGACGGCCCCTCCGGTCCCAGGATCGTCGCTGCGGGCGCCGGCTATCGGGAGCGCGCGGTGATCCCGACCGATGCCGCGATCACCAAGCCGATCGCGATCCCCTGCACAGCGCTGATTCGCTCGCCAAGCAGCGCCAGCCCCGCGCAGGTCGCGACCGCGGGCTCCAGACTCATCAGCACGCCGAAACTCTTCCGGTCGAGGCGCCGGAGCGCGACCATCTCGAGGGAATAGGGCAGGGCGCTCGTCATCAGCGCCACAGCGAGACCGGCCGTCAGGATGCCGGGGGCGAGCAGCCCGGCACCGGCCTCGGCCACGCCGAACGGCGCGACCACGAGGGCGGCGGTCAGCATCCCCAGCGACACCGCCTGACCGCCATCGGCCCGCCCGGCGCGCTGGCCGAACAGGATATAGAGCGCCCAGGCCAGGGCCGCGCCGAGATCCAGGGCGATGCCCAGGGGATCGAGCCCGTCCCCCGTGCCGATCGGCAAGAGCAGCGTCAGGCCCAGGACGGCGACACCGATCCACAGGAAATCGGAGCGGCGGCGCGAGGCGACGAGTGCGACGGCGAGCGGTCCGGCGAATTCGATCGCCACCGCCGGCCCCAGGGGCAGGCGCGCCAGGGCGAGGTAGAAGAGCAGGTTCATCAGCCCCAGCGCGGTGCCGTACAGGGCGATCCAACCCGCCTCCCGTAACGGCAGGCTCCGACGCCACGGCCGCCAGAGCGCAATGAGGATCAGCGCCGAGAAGCCGACCCGCAGGGATGCGGTCCCGGCCGCACCCACGGCCGGGAACAGGCTCTTGGCGAAGGTCGCGCCGCATTGCAGGGAGACCATGCCGGCGACGAGGGCCGCGACCGAGAGGGCCGGATCGCCGACGCCGAAGCTGTTGCGGGACACGCGGGCTAGCCCTTCACGATTGCGGTTCGACCAGGATGTAGCGGGTGCTACGTCCGCCGGCCGGACCGCGAACCAGCAGTCCCCGGACGAGGAGATCGTCGATATCGCGGAGCGCCGTGTCGTGCGAGCATTTCGCGATCTGCGCCCATTTGGACGAGGTCAGGTTTCCTTCGAAACCGTCGAGGAGACGCGTGAGCATCGCCCTCTGACGCGGATTCACCGGCTTGGCATCCAGGGCCCGCCAGAAACGCTCCTTGCGCAGCACCGCATCGAGCATGGTCTCCGCATCGGCGATCGCCGAATCAAGCACGCCGAGGAACCAGGCGAGCCGCGCCGTGATCTCGAGATCGCCCTTCTGGGTCGCCTCAAGCGTCTCGTAATAGGCGTTCCGCTCGGTGCGCAGACGCGCCGACATGCTGTAGAATCGGCGTCCCGTCCCCTCGGCCCGGGCGAGGGCCATGTCGGCGATGGCTCTGGCGATGCGGCCGTTGCCGTCATCGAACGGATGGATCGTGACGAACCAGATGTGCGCGATGGCCGCCCTGAGAACGGCGTCGGTCGTATCGTCGGCGTCCTCGAACCAGTTCAGGAAGCGTTCCATCTCCGCGGCCACCTGGGCGGCGGGAGGGGCCTCAAAGTGCACCCGCTCGCGTCGCCATGAGCCCGACACGACGCGCATCGGTCCCAGTGCATCGGTTCGCCAAGCACCCACAGTGATCGGCTGTCGCCCGACGTCACGATCCGGAAACAGGGCCGAATGCCACGTGAACAGGCGCGCGGACGTCAGAGGCTCCGCGAACCGCTGCGTCGCGTCGAGGACCACGGTGGCGATCCCCTCGACCTGCCGTCCCGCCGGTACGAGCCCAGCGGTTTCGATCCCGAGCTGTCGCGCCAGGGACGATCGAACCTGGTCGCGAGCCAAGCTCTCGCCTTCGATCTGGCTCGTCTCGACGGCGTCCCGGGTGAGCGTCTCCAGGACGGCTTCCTCGCGGACGTTGAAGCCGAGTCCCTCCATACGGCCGAGCAGGCGCCCCTGCCTGTAGCGAACAGCCCCCAGTGGAGCGAGCAGCGCCGCGTCGTCCCAGCGGAAATGTGGCCACTCCGGCCGGTTGTAGATGTACATCAATCGACGCATAACATGCGTCGATTGCGCACTTCAATCGACGCATCGCTAGAGGCGGAGAAGTTGCAGGTAGGAAGCCCTCACAGGATGAACCGGCTCAGATCCGCGTTGGCCGCCAGGTCGGCGACCCGGTCGCGCACATAGGCGGCATCGATCGGCACCGTCTCACCCGACCGGTCGGTGGCGGTGAACGAGATCTCGTCGATCACCCGTTCCAGCACCGTCTGGAGCCGGCGGGCGCCGATATTCTCCACCGACGCATTCACCTCGACGGCGACCCGCGCGAGCGCATCGACGGCATCCTCGGTGAAGGTGAGGGTCACGCCCTCAGTCTCCATCAGGGCGACGGTCTGCTTGAGCAGGCTCGCCTCCGTGCTGGTCAGGATCTGGCGGAAATCGTCCACCGTCAGGGGCTGCAATTCGACCCGGATCGGCAGCCGGCCCTGCAACTCCGGCAGGAGATCCGCCGGCTTCGAGACATGGAAGGCGCCCGACGCGATGAACAGGATGTGGTCGGTCTTCACCGGACCGTGTTTGGTGGCGACCGTCGTGCCCTCGATCAGGGGCAGCAGATCGCGCTGGACGCCCTCCCGGGAGACGTCGCCGGAGGAGCGGCCCTCGCGGGCGCAGATCTTGTCGATCTCGTCGAGGAACACGATGCCGTTGTTCTCGACCTCGCGAATCGATTCGCGCACGAGCGCTTCGTCGTCGACGAGCTTGTCCGATTCCTCGGCGATCAGCGGCGCGTAGGCGTCCCGCACGAGGATCCGCCGCGGCTTGCCGCGCTGGCCGCCCAGCGCCTTGCCGAGCATGTCGCCGATGTTGATCGCCCCCATGGACGCCCCCGGCATTCCGGGGATGTCGAACATCGGCAGGCCCGCGGGGGCGCCGGATGTCAGTTCCAGCTCCACTTCCTTGTCATCGAGTTCGCTGTTGCGGAGCCTGCGCCGGAAGCTGTCGCGCGTGGCCTGGCTGGCCGTGGCACCGACCAGGGCGTCGAGGATCCGGTTCTCCGCGGCCGCCTCGGCCTTGGCCTTCACGCCCTCGCGCTTGGTCTGGCGGGTCAGGCCGATCGCCACCTCCACGAGGTCACGCACGATCTGCTCGACGTCGCGGCCGACATAGCCGACCTCGGTGAACTTCGTGGCCTCGATCTTGAGGAACGGCGCGTTGGCAAGCCGCGCGAGGCGCCGGGCGATCTCGGTCTTGCCGCAGCCCGTCGGCCCGATCATCAGGATGTTCTTCGGCGCCACCTCCTCGCGGAGCGGTCCGGTGAGTTGCTGGCGGCGCCAGCGGTTGCGCAGCGCAATCGCGACGGCGCGCTTGGCGTCGTGTTGCCCGACGATGAAGCGATCGAGTTCGGACACGATCTCGCGCGGAGAGAACGTCGTCACCGCTGGTCCATCCCTGTTCCCGGCCGGATCGCCCGAACCCTGCGCCGGGAATGGGGTCCCGCGCGCCCCCGCGCAAGGGGCCGCGCGGGGGCGTAAGATCGCCTCAGTGCCCTGCGGGTGCGGTGTTGGGGTCGGCCTTGTCGTGCGTCCCGAACCGTTCGACCAGGGTCGCGCTCGCCGCGTTGAGCCCCACGACCTCGACGGTGCGCCCCCGCGCCCGGGCCTTGAGGACGACGCGGTCCAGGGCGGCGACCGCCGAGATGTCCCAGAAATGCGCGGCCGTCACGTCGATGATCAAGCGCTCGACGGGTTCGAGCACGTCGATCGCCTCCGAGAACGTCCCGGCGGAGGCAAAGAAGACCTGCCCGGTGACCCGGTAGGTCCGGGTCCGCCTGTCGCCTGAGCGTTCGGAGGTGACCCGGCTGAGCCGCGAGACCTTCCCGGCGAAGAACACGCCCGACAGGAGCACGCCGGCGAGGACACCGAGGGCGAGGTCCTTGGTGGCCACCACCACCACGACCGTCGCCAGCATCACCGCCGAGGATGGCAGCGGGTTCGTGCGCAGTTGCAGGAGGGAGCGCCAGGAGAACGTGTTGAGCGAGACCATGATCATCACGGCCGTCAGCGCCGCCACCGGCACGACGGCGAGCAGGTCCTGGAGCGCCACGAGGAGCAGGAGCAGGAAGGCCCCCGCCACCAGAGTGGAGAGCCGGCCCCGCGCGCCCGAGGAGACGTTGATCACCGACTGGCCGATCATCGCGCAGCCGCCCATGCCGCCGAACACGGCGGAGGCCATGTTGGCGACGCCCTGGCCCATGCACTCGCGGTTCTTGTCGCTGGCGGTGTCGGTCATGTCGTCGACGATCTGCGCGGTCAGCAGGCTCTCCAGCAGGCCGACGGCGGCGAGCGTCGCCGCGTAGGGCAGGATGATGCGCAGGGTCTCCAGGGTCGGGGGCACGTCCGGCAGGGCGAAGCGCGGCAGCGACGACGGAAGGGCACCCAGATGCGAGACCGTGCGCACGTCGAGGTGGAAGAGCGCCGTGACCGCGGTGAGCACGGCGATCGCCACAAGGGGCGAGGGGACGACCCGGGTGACGTGCGGAAACCCGTAGATGATCGCCAGCCCGAGGGCGATCAGCCCGTAGGTCGCGGGCGTCACGCCGGTGAGTTCGGGGAGCTGCGCCAGGAAGATCAGGATCGCCAGCGCGTTGACGAAGCCGGTCATCACCGAGCGCGAGACGAACCGCATCAACCGGCCGAGCCTGAGCAGCCCGGCCAGGATCTGCAGGACACCCATCAGGATGGTCGCTGCGAAGAGGTACTGCACGCCGTGCTCGCGCACGAGGTCGATCATCACCACCGCCGTGGCGGCCGTGGCGGCGGAGATCATCGCGGGCCGCCCGCCCGCGAAGGCGATCGTGCAGGCGATGACCACCGAGGCGTAGAGGCCGACCTTCGGGTCGACCCCGGCGATCACCGAGAATCCGATCGCTTCCGGGATCAGGGCGAGGGCGACGACGATGCCGGAGAGGGTGTCGCCGCGGATCGTGCCGAGCCACGGGCCGGGGAGGCCGCGGGTCGCGGAGGTACTGGGCTGCATGTGATGAATATTCCGCACGAGACGCGCGTCCGCGCGCTCGGCGGATGGGAGGGCATCTCGGATGCGTGGTCCGGCGGATCGGCGGCCGGAAGAGCCACCCGGGCTTTCACCGGGTCCTTGCGAATGCACCGGTCCTACGGCGCTCCGCGCCGCAACGCAACGGCGCCCGGGCGTCGGGGCGGCCTCAGGCCGCCCGCACCTGGGCCACGAAGCCGGAAACCTCGCCGCCCAGCCCGTTCGAGCGCCGGGCGATGTCGGCGGCCGCCTCTAGGACCTGCGCGGCACTGACGCCGGTCTCGTGCGCCGCGTTGAGGACCAGGGCCATCGTCTTGGTGACCGAGCGGGTCCCGCTCGCCGCCTCGGAGATGCTGCGGGCGATCTCCTGCGTCGCCAGTTGCTGCTCCTCCACCGCGGCGGCCACGCCGATGGCGATGCCGTGCACCTGCTCGATCGTGCCGCCGATCTCCTCGATCGCGGAGACCGCCTCGTGCGTCGCGGCCCGCATGGCGGCGATCTGGGCGGCGATCTCCTCGGTGGCCTTGGCGGTCTGCGTCGCCAGCTCCTTCACTTCGGTCGCCACCACGGCGAAGCCACGGCCGGCCTCGCCGGCGCGGGCGGCCTCGATCGTGGCGTTCAGGGCCAGCAGATTGGTCTGCCCGGCGATGGTCGAGATGAGGGACACGACCTGCCCGATCCCGTCGGCGCTTCGGGCCAGGGCCTGGACGCTGGTGCGTGTCCGCCGGGTCGCCTCGACCGCGCTCTCGGCTGCGTTCGAAGTCTGGGACACCTGAACGCCGATCTCGCTCGCGGTCGCGGCGAGTTCCTCGGTCGCGGCCGCCACCGCCTCGACATTGTGCGCGGTGGTCTCGGCGGCGCGCGTGACCGCCTGGGACTGGACACCGGCATGCTCGGCGTTGCCCGCCATCGCGGCCGCCGCCCGCTCCATGCCCGACGCCGCGCCGGCGAGGTGCGAGACGAGGCTGCCGATGCTGCCCTGGAACTGATCGGCGAGACCGGCCATCTCGACCTGCTTGCGCGTGGCCGCATCGATATCCTGCCGCTGATGCTCCTGGCGGAGGGATTCGGCTTCGAGCAGGGTCTCGTTGAGGATCTTGGTGCTGGTCCAGATCGCGCCGATCTCGTCCCGGCGCGGCGTCACCGCCGGAAGCGCGTGATCGCCCCGCGCGAGGCGCTCGATCGCCTCCGCGACCGCCCGCAGCGGCCGGGCGATCTGGCGCTGTCCCACCAGGAGGCCGAGGGCGCAGCAGATCAGCGTGCCGGCGAGCGCGAGGCCGAGGAGGAGGAGCGTCCGCCCCTGGAACAACGCCTGGGTATCGCCCTTGACCGCCGCCATCTCGGTGCGGCCCTGGCTGACCAGGGCGTTGATGCTGGTCTGGAACGCCTTGCGGTTGGCCTGATTGGCATCGTTGAAGCCGAGATCCGCGGCGGCGCGCGGGCTCACGGTCTCGCCGGCTTCGGCGAGGGCCATCCGCAGGGTCCGGAAGGAATCGGCATTGCGCGCCATCACATCGAAGAGCGGGCGCTCGGACGGCGCGACTTTCGGCGCCCATTCGGCGCGCAGGGCGTCCATCTCGGCCAAACCCTGCCGGAGACGGGCCGCGTATTTCGCGGCCTCGGTGCGGTCGGCGGAGGCGTAGATGCCGCGGGAATCCATCGTGACCTCGGCGGCCAGGCGGTTGAAGTTCGCCGCGTCGAGCGCCCGGATGGAGGCACCCTCGACGCTGATGAGCGCCTGTTCGAAGCTGTTCAGCGTCGCCACGCTGACGCCGGCGACGATCAGCGTCGTCAGGCTGCAGGCGCCGACGAAGCCAAGGAGTTTCCCGCCGATATGCATGCTCTTCCAACCCTGCAGGTTTGATTGGATGCAAAATATCGTCAATTGTTCAAAAGGCGGTTAACTGAGCAAAGGCGCTCGCTATTGGTATCCGCGGTTTATTGTCGGCTCATTCGCCGGAGGTCACGGAGAGCTCGGGCGTCTAGGCGGCATCCAGCGCCTCGATGACCAGATTACCGTTCGTATAAACACAGATCTCGGCGGCGATGGCCATGGCCCGGCGCACGATCGCCTCGGCGTCGAGATCGCCGTCCTCCAGGGCCCTGGCCGCCGCCAGCGCGTAGTTGCCGCCCGAGCCGATCGCCATGACGCCGCCTTCGGGCTCCAGCACGTCGCCGGACCCCGACAGGAGCAGGCTCACGTCGCGGTCGGCGACCAGCATCATCGCCTCCAGGCGGCGCAGGTACCGGTCGGTACGCCAGTCCTTCGTGAGTTCGACGCAGGCCCGGGTCAGTTGCCCGGGATATTGCTCCAGCTTGGCTTCGAGCCGCTCGAACAGGGTGAAGGCGTCGGCCGTGGCGCCGGCGAAGCCGCCGATGACCGCCCCCTTGGCCAGCCGCCGGAGCTTGCGGGCGTTGCCCTTCACGATGGTCTGGCCGAGGCTGACCTGCCCGTCGCCGCCGAGGACGACGCGACCACCCTTGCGGACCATCAGAATCGTGGTCGCATGCATCTGAGGCACGGCGCCCCGGTCGTCTTGCCTGTAGGCGTCCTGGCTCAAGGTTCGGCTCCGATCTCGACCGCGTCGAGATGGGGAGTCTTGAGGGCGCCGTCCAGCCGTTGGTTCGGGATCGGCCGGCGACGCTGCGCGGTCCGACGGATCCTATTCGGCGACCGCCTCGGGGGTCTGCACCGATCCGGCATCCGCGAGGATCGAGCGGGCCGCGGCCTCAGCCAGAAGGGCATAGCCGCGATCCGCCATGTGCAGGCCGTCGGAGGCGAAGAGCTGCTTGGTCGTGAGTTTCCCCTCGCGCACCCAGCCGTGCATCAGGTCGGCGCGCCGGATCACCGGCACATCGAGTTCGTCGCCGATGCTGCGCACCGCTTCGAGGAACCGCGATGCGCCCGGGGTCGCCTCGAGCTTCGGACACCATTGCGGCTCCATCAGCACGACATCGATGCCGGCATCGCGGATCCGGCGGATCGCCGCCACCGTGGCCTCGCGGAAATGCGCGATCGAGACCCCGCGCAGCGGGTCGTTGCTGCCGGTCTGCCAGATGACGAGCTGGGGTTCGGCCGCGATGACGTCGCGGTCCAGGCGCGCCAGCATGTCGTCGACGTGCTCACCGCCGATGCCGCGATTGACCACCGACACGTTGATCCCGCGCAGCGTCTTGCGCAAGTCGATCTGGAGGCGGGCGGGATACGCGTTGGCCGGGCTCGACGCGCCGATGCCCTCGGTGGACGACGAGCCGAAGGCCACGATCTTCAACGGCGCGCCGATGGCAATCTGGCGGGCGACGTGCGGCAGGTCCGGGCTTTCCTGAAGATCGATGCCGAAGAGATCCAGGGATTCGGGCAGGAGATCCGCATAGGCGAGGACCGCCGTGGGCAGAACGAGGAGACCGCAGAGCACGCCGAGGCGGCGCAGCATTCGGCGGACCGGCCGCGCAGGCGTCAGGGCGGTGGTGAATTTTGACACGGGATCGACGGCTCCAGCGCTCCTGAATGACGGATACAATCTGTCACATGGGTTCGGAAAGTGCCGTTTTTCGGACCGCTTGAAAGTCAGATGAATTCGTAACACAAAATTAAGTGCCCAAGGCTGGCCGGCGCGGATTCAGACTTCGTCAACGGGTCTGCCCGCCTGCGGCACCGCTCAGGGCAACACGGCACGGACGATGCGTCCAGGCTCGTGCGGATCTCCGGGAGGGCGGCGGAGACCGTGGTTCGTCGCATCGGGCGCCACGTCCGGACGGGCCGCGAGCCGCGTCGCGCCGTCCCTGGGTCGACCGCTTGCGCATCGCGATCCTCACCTCCTCCACCGAGCCCAGCGGCACCGGGGTCCATGCCCTGGCGCTCGGCGAAGCCCTGTGCGGGCTCGGTCACGAGGCCGTCGTCCACGCCCCGGATCCGACCGGGCGCGGCTTCTTCCGCGACGCGCGCTGCCCGGTGATCTCCGTGGCGGCCAAGCCGACCCACGGATCCGCCGCGGCGGTGGTCGGGGCGCGGATCGCGGATTACCTCGCCCATTTCTCGATGCCGGCCGCCTGCGATTTCGACGTGTTCCACGCCCAATGCAGCATCGGCGGCAATGCCCTGGCGACACTCACGCGGCGGCGACTTGTCTCCGGGTTCGCGCGCACGGTCCACCGCATCGACGCCTTCGCGGACTCGCAGCTGGCCCGATGGCAGGATCGGGCGATCGTCGATGCCGGCCGCCTGCTCTGCGTCAGCCGAACCTGGGCGGCGACGCTCGCGGCCGAGTACGGCGCACAGGCCGAGGTCGTGGGCAGCGGCGTCGACCCGGCGTTCTACGGGCCCGAACCGGAGCCCGGCGACGAGGCCCTGCGTCGGCGACTTGGGCTCGGTGCCGGCCCGATCTTCCTGAGCGTCGGCGGATTCGCGGCGCGCAAGAACACCCGCGCGGTCATCGCGGCCTTCGCGGCGCTCCACCGACGCAGTCCGACGGCGCAGCTCGTGGTGGCGGGACAGGCGTCGGTCCTCGAACCGCCCGGATACGAGGCCCTGTGCCATGCCGCGCTGGAGGATGCGGGTCTGCCGGTCGGTCCGGGCTGCCCGGTCGTTCAGACCGGACCGATCGCCCAGGCCGACATGCCGGCCCTCTATCGGCTGTGTTCGACGCTGGTCTCCCCGTCCCTGACGGAGGGCTACGGCCTGTGCGTGCTGGAGGCCATGGCCTGCGGCACCCCGGTGATCGTCTCCGCGCGCCCACCCTTCACCGAATACCTCGCCCCCGGCGAAGCCCTGTCGGTGAATCCGGAGGATATCGAAGCCCTGGCGGCGGCGATGCGGGCGAGCCTGGAGCCCGAGCGGCGGGCGCGGTTGCGCGCGGCCGGTGGCGATGTCGCCCGGGCCCATGCCTGGGCGGCCTGCGCGGCGCGGCACCTGCCGACCTACGCGGCGCTCCTTCCAGGTGCCGGGCCGGCGGCGCCGGCCGCCACCGGCTCGGCGGCCTGGAACACGACGCGGATGCCCACCGATGCCTGAGATGCGCTTCCACATCCGCTGGCCGGACGGATCCCGTGAGGCCTGCTATTCCCCCTCCCTGGTCATCAAGGATCATCTCGCGGTCGGTCAGGACTATCCCGTCGACGAGTTCGTCAGCCTGAGCCGGCTGGCCCTCGGGATCGCCAGCGAGCGGGTCCGCATCCGCTACGGCTTCCCCTGCGGGCGGGCTCAGGCGCAGCTGGCCCGGATCGAGGCGGCCGCTTGCCGCCAGGGGGCTGGGACCGTCCACGTGGAATCCTTCGAGGAATGACGGCCTGCGCCGGGACGATTCGCCCCGGGACGGAAACGGGCGCGCCCCGGGTTATCGCCATGTCCGGGTGGGGAAGCTGATGAACGCGTTTGTGATCCGGATTGCGACGGTCCTCGTCCTCGCCGCCATGCCGGCGGTCGCGCAGACGCGGCCGTCGAGCACCGCGATGACCTGCCAGCAGGCCGTGCGGCTGATCCAGGCGCGGGGTGCCCTGGTCCTGGGCACCGGCGGCATGACCTATGACCGATTCGTGCGCGACCGCTCCTTCTGCGAGGTGACCGAGATCGCCAAGCGCGCCTTCCGCCCGACCCGGGACAACCCGAACTGCCTGATCGGCTACACCTGCTACGAGCCCGGGGCCGGGGACTGGCCGGGCGAGGATTTCTGAGCCGCTTTCTTCAGGTTGGGCCGCGATTTCGCGTCCGGACGCTGTGCGGGCTCATGGCCCCGACCAAGCCGCGGCAGTCTCAGAAACGGGTCCGGGAGGGACCTCGGCAGACCCTCGCGCCGCCCGGGCGGTCGACGCCCTACACCGCCGGACCGCCGGGGGCCGGTTCGAGGGCGACGATCACCCGCCGATCCCCCGCCCGGCGGGTGAATCCCGTCGCATCGAGGTGCTCCAGGAGCGGGATCGAGAATTTGCGGGAGATTCCCAGCGCCGCGCCGGCCTCCCGGGCCAGGAAGCCGGTCTCCGGCGTCGCCGCCTGCGGGAAGGCGTCGACGAGGCGCGTGCGGGCACTCGCCACCGCCTCCCGGTGGAACAGGACCGCGCGGCGCTGGACCCGGTCGACGGCCCGGATCACCGTCCCGGCCCCGACCAGATAGGTCAGCGCCTCGCGCCGGCGCACGTCGCGACCCACGGCCTCGGTCTCGTCGGGCGGGTTGAGGCCGGCGCGCCGGAAGATCTGCTCCAGCTTCCGGGCTGCTTCGCTCTCGTTGCGGGCAGGGTCGAAATCGGCGCGCCGCCACAGGGTACCGGCCTGGACCACCGTACCCGCCGCCGCGAGGGTACGCAGGGCCGTGCCGGTGAGCGCGTCCGGGAGTGCCAGGGATCGGGACAGGCGTTCGAGCGCGATCCCGTGCTCCATCGGATTGTCCCGGTGATGCTGCGCGAGCGTCGCCAGGATCCCGGTGCGCAGCGCCTCGAAGGCCCCGGCACCGACGAACCGGTCACCGATCTCCAGGGCCCCCGCCTCGCTCAGCATCGCGCGGACCCTGGCCGGGGCCGCCCCGGCGAGCCGGGCGAGGTCCACCAGCGGGGCACCGGCCGCGCCGGCCTGTCCGAGGCGCACCGCGATCGCCTTCGCGGGCTGCCCGGCGGCCAGAGCGGCGAGGTCGGCCAGGACGCGCGGGTCGTGGCGGCGGCGGCGGCGGCTCCCCGGATCGAGGACGCGCCCGCCGGCGACCGTCGCGGCCGGCGAATCGAGCCGGAGCACGAACGGCTCCCGCGCCGGCACAGCGACCGACTCGGCCAGGTGCAGCTGCGCCTGCGCGCTCGCCCCCGGCTCCAGGGCGTCCCGATCGAGCAGGCGCAGCCGGGCCTCGACCTCGGTCGTCCCGAACAGGAGCCGGCAGGCGGTGCCGCTGCCGAGGGCGTCGGTGGCGCTGGCGGCGGCCGTGATCGCGACATCGAGCCACGCGCTCGGGGCGAGCAGGCCCGGCAGCGCCAGGGCCTGTCCCCGGGCGATCTCGTCGAGGCCGACACCGCGCAGGGCGACGGCGGTGCGCCGCCCGGGCTCGGCCCGGTCCACCGGGCGTCCGTGGATCTGGAGACCGCGCACCACCGCGCTTCGACCGCCGGGCACGATCTCGACCGTGTCGCCGACCGCCAGCGCCCCGCGCCGGAGGGTACCGGTCACCACGGTGCCGAAGCCCGCCCGGGAGAAGACCCGGTCCACCGGCAGGTAGGGGAAGCCGTCGTCGCTCCCGGGTTCCGCCTCCGCCAGCAGCGCGGCGAGGGACGCCGTGAGGTCGGCGATCCCGGCGCCCGTGACCGTCGATGTCGGGATGACCGGGCCCGCCTCGAGCCCGGCGCGGGCCGCCGCGGCGGCGATCTCGGCTGTCCGCGCCGCGAGGGTCTCGGGCGTGGCGAGATCGGATTTGGTCAGGGCAAGGACGCCGCGGCGTACGCCGATCAGCCGGGCGATCTCCAGGTGCTCGACGGTCTGCGGCTTGATGCCTTCTTGGGCATCCACCGCAAGCAGAACGGCGCGCATGCCGGTCGCTCCCGAGACCATGGCGCGCACGAATCGCTCGTGGCCCGGCAGGTCGACGAGGTCGATCTCCCCCCGCGCCGAGGGCAGCAGGGCGAAGCCCGGGACGATGGAGACGCCGCGGGCCCGCTCCTCCTTCAGCCTGTCCGTCTCGATCCCGGTAAGAGCGCGCACCAGCGCGGTCTTGCCGTGATCCACATGGCCAACCACGCCTACGAGAAGTGTCTTCAACGCAGTCACCGACCCGACCATCGCTACGGCGCCGCCGTCCACGCGGAGCGCACACATCTCGTCGTAGGGAATCCCGCCGCGCCGGCTCTTCGTCGAGCCATGGGCCGCCGGACGGTCGGGGCCGGGGCATGCGCGGCAGATGGATTGTGGACAATTTTTCTTGCCACGCGTTTACGAATTGTGAAAGGGCGATTTTAACGCAGTGCAGCATCTCGAGCCGCAACGATCCCTGATGCATCGCCGTTGCGCCCGCGCGCGGCGTCGGTTTTTGCTAGACTGGCGGTGGTTGATGGTGCGCGGGGCCGCGACCGGATCGACAGTTCGGTGCAACCTCATGGGCGTACACCCGCTCGGGTTGGCTGGGTCACGAAGAGGAGAGCATGAGCGAGAGCGAAAGCGGCAGCGCGGCGGAGCCGCGCGAGATCGAGCTGAAGCTCGACTGTGCCGGACCCGACCTGACGGCACTCGCCGCCCATCCGCGGCTCCAGGGCGCCGCAGCCGTCGAGCCCGAACATCTGGTCACCGCTTACTTCGATACGGCGAAGCGCGATCTCCGGGCGGCCGGCCTGACCCTGCGTGTCCGCGCGAAGGGCGGCCGCCACATCCAGACCGTGAAGGCCGGATCCGGCGCTGTCGGATTGTTCGACCGGGCCGAGTGGGAGACCGAGATCGCCGGTGAGGCCCCCGATCCGGCTGCCTGGGCCGGCACAGCGGCCGAACCGGTCCTGCGCGTGGCCGAAGCGCCGCTGGAGCGGCTGTTCTCGACCGTCGTCATGCGCCGGGAAATCCCGGTGACACAGAACGGCTCGCGGATCCTGGTCACCCTCGACGAGGGCCGGGTCGAGAGCCCGGTCGGCGACGTACCGCTGTGCGAGCTCGAATTGGAGTTGCAGGATGGCGACCCGGCCGACCTGTTCCAGCTCGCGCAGGCCCTGGCCGAAACGGTACCACTGCGCCTGGGCGTCTACGCCAAGAGCGCCGTGGGCTTCGCGTTGATCGATGGGACCGGCCGCGGCGTGGTCAAGGCCGGGCCGACCGAGCTGCCGAAGGGTGCGACCGCCGGCGCGGTGTTCCGCCGGGTGGCGCGCGCCTGCCTCCGCCACATGCGCCTCAACGAGGACGCGTTCCTCGAAGCCGGACGGCCGCCCGAGGCCCTGCACCAGATGCGCGTGTCCCTGCGCCGTCTCCGCTCGGCGCTGTCGCTGTTCGCCCCGATGCTGGAGGGCGACCCCCGGGCAGGCGGCTTCAACGACGAGATCAAGCGTGTCACCGAGCCCTTCGGCCACGCCCGGAACCTCGACGTGTTCCTGGGTCACACCCTGCCGGAGCTGGCCAACGCACGCCCGGACGAGACCGGGCTCGACGATCTCCGCGCCCGGGCCGAGGCGGAGCGGGAGCGCGCCTACGACGTGGTTCTGGCGACCCTGCAGAGCCCGCAATGGCGCGGCCTGATCATCGATCTCGCCGGATGGATCGAGGCGGGTGCCTGGGCCGCGCAGCCGTCCGCCGCCGAGGACGGGCGCGATTTCGCCGCCCGGGTGCTCGACAGCGCGCGTCTCAGGCTCAAGAAGCGCGGCCGCGGCCTCAAGCGTCTCGACCCGCATACGCGGCACCGTGCGCGGATCGCCGCCAAGAAGCTCCGCTACGGGGCGGAGTTCTTCGCGGGTCTCTATCAGCGGGAAAAGGATCTGCGGCGACAGGCGAAGTTCGGCGACGCGCTGTCGGATCTCCAGGATCATCTCGGCGCGCTCAACGACCTGGAGACGGCGCGGACGATGACCGAAAGCCTGTCGGGGCCGGCGATGCCCGGTTCCGACGATCCGGGGACGCGGGACCTGCTCAAGGCCGCCGCCGAGGCGCGGGCCGATCTCCTCGACGTGAAGCCGTTCTGGCGGTGAACCTCGGCCGCCCCGTATTCCGGCGGCCGGTGGAACGCGCGGATCGGACACCCGGCGGCGGGAGGGGCCGCCGCCGGCACGAAGGTCGGGCCTGGGGGGCACCCGAACATCGTCCCGGCGGCGTCGCGACGGAGGCGGATTGCGCTGGGGGGACTTGGTCCGCCTTCCGTCGACCGCGCATCAGCGCAGCTGCCACGAGACTTCGCATGGCGATGTTGCCCAAGCGTGTCTGGTCGCCAGTAAATCCGCAGAAGTTGTAACATCCCCGTGAACGGGCGGCGTGGCCGGCCCGTCACCCGCGTCGCGTTGACCGGCCGGGCCATGCCGGCTTCCTTCCGCGCCGTCCTCTGCTATCCCTGCCGCGTCTCCGCCCCCGACCGGCCCCCGGCAAAGTCTTCATGAACGTCCTGCGCGATCTGCTCGGCCAAGTGAGCCGCACCGTCACGGCCTATGTCGGCGACAAGGCGCTGATGCTCGCCGCGGTCTCGGCCGCGGCCAACGTCATCGTGGCCGACGGGGAGGTGGCCGGCCAGGAGTTCGACGCCGCCCTGCACGGGCTGAGCGCCGATCCCGTCCTGATGAAGGGCTACGACGCGCTGATGCTCGAGACCGAACTCTACGAGGGGATCGCCCGGGCGCGGACCCGCCTCGGGCGGACGGAGAATCTGCGCCACGTGACGGCGGTCGCGGAGCGGCCCGCGAGCCAGCGCGAGAACGTCTTCCTGATCGCCGCCGATGTCGCCGATCAGGACGGGATCAGCAACATCGAGGCAAGCGCCCTCGGCGCGATCGCCGCCGCCCTGCAGGTCGACGGGGTCGAGCTCCTCCGGGCCAATCCGGTGCGGCGGCGCCCGGCCTGACGGCGCCGGTTGGCACCGGCGTTGCTCCGGCGGCGCGCGCTGCCCGATGAGGGACGTGTGGCACGGCGCTCCGCCGTCAGAGGAACCGGCATGGCCGAGACGAACCCGAGCAAGACCCACAATCTGCGCGCGAACAGCGCGCGCCTTTGGGCGACGATCCTGGAGACCGCCGCGTTCGGCGGTACGCCCGCCGGGGGCATCAACCGCCTCACGCTCTCGGCCGAGGATGGACACGTCCGCGACTGGTTCCGGGACGCCTGCGCGGCGGCCGGGCTCGAAGTCTCCGTGGACGCGCTCGGGACGCAATACGCCCTCCGGCCGGGCCGCGACATGAGCCGGCCGCCGGTCGCCTTCGGCTCGCATCTCGATACCCAGCCCACCGGCGGCAAGTTCGACGGCGTGCTCGGCGTGCTGGCCGGTCTCGAGGTCATGCGCAGCCTCAACGATGCCGGCATCGAGACCGAGACGCCGCTGATGGTGGTCAACTGGACCAACGAGGAGGGCTCCCGCTTCGCCCCCGCCATGATGGCCTCGGCCGCCTATGCCGGCGACTTCACCGCGGACGAGATCCTGGCCAAGCGCGACGCCGCCGGGACCACGGTGGCGGAGGCGCTGGACGCCATCGGCTATCGTGGGGTCGAGGCAGTCGGCACGCGGGAGATCGGCGCCTTCGTGGAGCTGCACATCGAGCAGGGCCCGATCCTGGAAGCCGAGGGCAAGACCATCGGCGTGGTCGAGGGCGGCCAGGGCATCATGTGGTTCGACGGGGTGATCACCGGCTTCGAGAACCATGCCGGCACCACGCCGATGCCGCGCCGCCGGGACGCGCTGCTGGCGCTGTCGGAGTTCGCGCTGGCCGCCGAGCGGATCGCCCTGGCGCACGCCCCCTCGGCAGTGGCCACGATCGGCGAGGCCAAGATCCTGGCGCCCTCCCGCAACGTCGTGCCCGGGCGGGTCGCCTTCACGGTGGACGTGCGCGACCCGCGCTCGGAGGCCCTCGACGCCATGGAGGCCGCCCTGGGCGAAGCCGCCGAGGCCATCGCCGGCCGCCGGCACCTCGAGATCGCCCTGACACGGATCTGGCGCAAGGAACCGGTCCCGTTCGACCCCGCCATCGTGGCGGCGATCGACGCGGCCGCCGAGAGCCTCGGCCACGCCCGCCGCCGGATCATCTCGGGGGCCGGCCACGATGCCTGCAACCTCGCCGCCAGGGTGCCGGCCGCGATGATCTTCGTGCCGTGCAAGGACGGGATCAGCCACAACGAATCGGAATCCGCCACCCAGGCCGACTGCGCGGCCGGCGCCGATGTCCTGCTCCAGACCGTGCTGCGTCTGGCCAACGCACCCTGCCCGGATGGACGCAGCCCCTCCGCCGCCGAATGACGGCGGCTCGGCCTGCCAACGGGAACCAGGAGCCGTCGCGCCCCGACGCGGGATCGCGGCGGCGGTTCGGAAGGCGCGGTGGTGTACCGGCGCGGAAAATCCCGTAAGGACCGCACCATGAGCGCGCGATCCCACCGCGACGCCCGGGGCCGGCCCCTCGTCGCGGTCACCGGCATCGGCGTCGTTTCCTCCCTCGGCCAGGGTCAGGCCGAGACCTGGGCCGCCATGGTGGCGGGCCGGTCCGGCATCCACGCCATCGCGCGGTTCCCAACCAACGGCCTGCGCACGTGCATCGCCGGCACCGTGGATTTCCTCGATACGGAGCCGCTGGTGGCGCCCCTCCTGTCCGAGCGCTTCGCCGCGGCGGCCGCCGAGGAGGCGGTGGCGCAGGCCGGGATCGGCAAACCCGGCGACTTCCCCGGGGCGCTGTTCATCGCAGTGCCGCCGGTTGAGATGGAATGGCCGCAGCGGCAGGCCCTGGCGGAGGCCGTCGGCGGCGACGGTCCGGTCGATTATGCCGGCCTTCTCCGGGCCGCAGCGACTCGCCGGTTCGATGCCTGGCACGACCTGTTCATCTTCGGCACCGTCGCCGACCGGATCGCCGACCGCTTCGGCACCAAGGGCTCGCCGATTTCGCTCTCCACCGCCTGCTCGTCCGGCGCCACCGCGATCCAGCTCGGCGTCGAGGCGATCCGGCGCGGGGAGACCGCGGCGGCGCTCTGCATCGGCACCGACGGCTCGGTGAACCCGGAATCGCTGATCCGGTTCTCGCTGCTCTCGGCGCTCTCCACCCGCAACGACGATCCGGAGGCGGCCTCGAAACCGTTTTCCAAGGACCGGGACGGCTTCGTCATGGGGGAGGGCGCCGCAGCCCTGGTCCTGGAGGACGCCGACGCTGCGAGAGCCCGGGGCGCCACGATCCTCGGTTACGTCCTCGGCTGCGGCGAGAAGGGCGACGGCTTCCATCGCACCCGCTCCAGCCCGGACGGGGCACCGGTCATCGCGGCGATCCGGGCGAGCCTGGAGGATGCCGGGCTCGAACCCGACGGGATCGACACGGTCAACGCCCATGGAACCTCGACGCCGGAGAACGACAAGATGGAGGCGTTCGGGCTCGCGGCCGTCTTCGGGGCCCGGGCGTCCGCCCTACCGGTGACCTCCAACAAATCGATGATCGGCCACACGCTCACGGCCGCCGGCGCCATCGAGGCGGCGGTGTCGCTGCTGACCATCCGCCACGGCCGCATCCCGCCGACCATCAACCATCGCGTCCCCGATCCGACCATCGCCCTCGACATCGTCGAGACGGCCCGCGATCTGCCGGTGCGAACGGTGCTGTCGAACGCCTTCGGATTTGGCGGCCAGAACACCTGTCTGGTCCTCGGCGCGGAGCCGGCGTGAGCGGCACGGATCACCACCGACGCGTCCTCGTCACCGGCGGCGCGTCTGGGATCGGTGCGGCGACCGTCCGAGCCCTGGCCGGCGCAGGCTTCGCGGTCGATTTCACCTACCGGTCCTCGGCAGACGCGGCCCAGGCGCTGCTCGCCGCGTTGCACGTCGACCATCCGGACCGCGCCTTCGCGGCCCACCGCCTCGACCTCGCCGACCGGGCCGCCCTCGACGGGTTCTGCGCGGCCGCGGAGGAGACGGCCTATTACGGCCTCGTCCACAATGCCGGCCAATCCAGCGACGCGCTGGCCGCCATGCTCGATCAGGCGCAGGCCGAGGCGGCCATGCAGGTCAACTTCTTCTCGCTGACCCGCCTGTCCAAGGCGCTGGTGCGGGCGATGACCCGTGGCCGGGCCGGGCGCATCGTGGCGATCGGCTCCGTCGCCGCCCTGCGGGCGAATGCCGGCAATGCCGCCTACGCCGCCACCAAGGGCGCACTCATCGCCTATTGCCGCACCCTGGCGATCGAAACGGCCCGGCGCGGCGTCACCGTCAACGTCGTCGCGCCCGGCTTCGTCGACACCGCCATGCTGGCGCGCTACGCCGCCCACCGCGACGGCATAGAGCGGCAGATTCCCGCCGGACGGTTCGCCAAGCCCGAGGATGTCGCGGCGCTCGTGGCCTTCCTGATGGGCGAGGGGGCGTCCTACATCACCGGGGCGGTGCTGCCGGTGGATGGCGGCCTGACCGCGATGATGGGCATCCACCGGACGTGACCGGTGACCCACCGAACCGGACGATCCCACCGATGCGCGTCAGCCTCGCCCTCGCCGCCGCCCTGAGCCTCTCGGCGACGCTCGCTTCCGGTCCCGCGTGGGCCGAACCCGAGCCCTACCGCATCTCGGGCCTGCCGCCGGGCGAGGCCCTGAGCATCCGGGCGGAGCCTGATCCCGCCGCCGAGCAGGTCGGTGAGATCCGTGTCCGCGCCCTGGTCTTCGGCTGCACCAACGATACGCCGAGCCGGACCACATGGTGTCGGGTCAAGGCCGGCCGAACCCTGGGTTGGGCGCGGCGGCGCTACCTGGCGCCGGAATAGGCGCCCTCCCGAACACCGGCTCCAAGCTCCGGGGTAAGGTCGCGGAGTCCGTGTTGATCTGCGGCTGGGCGGCGCGTAGCTCTCGGCGGGAGGTGCTTCGATGGCGACGATGATCCTGCGCGACGTGGTGCTCCGGGCGCGGCACGTGGAGGGCGATCCGGATCTGGCGCTGACGATCCGCGCGCTACGGCCGGACCAGCGCCTTGTCCTGCGGATCGACGGCAGGCCCATGCGCTTCCGGAAGGTCCTCGACGGCGACACCGGCCACTTCACCGACGGCGTCGGGCCCGAGCCGGCCGATGCGGAGACCTGGCATGACTTGCAGTCCCGTCGCGGTTCGATGATCACGGTCGAGGCCGAGCGGCCGATGCCCGATCCCTATCTTCTGTCGCTCAGCGCGACGCTGACGGAGTGGAACAGTCCGGACGATGCCGCAGCCTATGACGGCCTATGAGCGCTTCGATGTCCTGACGGCTCTGTTTCCGTTCATCGACGTCCCGGTCCGCAAACCGCGACCGGTCATGGTCCTCTCGAACGGCGCCTTCAACGATACGAACGGACATGTCGTGACCGCGATGATCACAACGGGCGCCGGCAGCCACTGGCCGAGCGATCACGCGATCGTCGATCTCGCCGCGGCCGGCCTCCGGCACCCCTCGGTGGTCCGCTGTAAAGTGTTCACGCTGCCGAATGGTCAGATCGGTCGCCGGATCGGACATCTGGGCCTGGCGGATCGCACACGACTGGCGGCCCATTTCGCAGCGATCCTACACGCTTGATGCGGCACTGGGCCCTGACCGATGACGGTACGGCGCCGACTACAAAAAGACGATGATCATGCAAGCCCTCCAGCTCTTTGGCGACCGCGACCTGCGCCTGACCGAGATCGCGGCGCCGCCCGCCCCCGGTCCGGGCGAGGTGCGGATCCGCATCCGTGCCGTCGGGCTCAACTTCATCGATGTCTGGGGTTTTCGCGGGATGGCCTTCGCCAAGCGCAAGCTGCCCCTCGTCGTCGGCGCGGAAGCGTCGGGCGTCATCGAATCGGTGGGGGAGGGCGTCACAGGCCTCGCGGCCGGCGACCCGGTCGTGCCCTATGGGGCGATGACCTGCGGGCAGTGCCGGGCCTGCCGCGAGGGCCGGGACAACCTCTGCGAGGATGTCTCCGGCGTGATGGGGTTCCACCGCGACGGGTTCGCTCGGGAGTTGGTGACCCTGCCGGCGCGCCTCGTCGTGCGGGTGCCGGAGGGCGTCAGCGACACTGATGCCGCCTGCGCGGGTATCGCCTTCGGGACCGTCCAGCACATGCTGTTCGACAACGCCAGGCTGGAACCCGGCGAGAGCGTGCTGGTGCATGCCGGCGGCTCGGGGATCGGCACCGGGGCGATCCGCATGGCCAAGGCCATCGGCTGCACCGTCTACACGACGGTCGGCGATGACGAGAAGGGCCGCAAAGCCGCGGAGCTCGGCGCCGATCACGTCATCAACTACAGAACCGAGCGCTTCGAGGGCGAGGTCCGGCGTCTGACCAAGCGCAAGGGCGTCGACGTGGTGTTCGAGCATGTCGGCGCCGACACGTGGAACGGCTCGCTGCTGTGCCTCAAGCGCGGCGGGCGTCTGGTGACCTGCGGGTCGACCTCGGGCGTCTCGGCGACGATGAACCTGATGCAGCTCTTCCAGCAGCAATATCGGATCACCGGCTCGTTCGGTTGCGCGCTGGCGAATATCCGCCAGTCCCTCGATAAGATGGAAGCCGGCATCCGGCCGGTCGTGGACACCGTCTATCCCCTCGCGGATTTCGCGCAGGGTCTGGAGCGCCTCGAATCGCGCCGCGTCTTCGGCAAGATCCTCGTCAGCCTGTAGGGCGGCGCGCGCGGGCGCGGAGCCTGCGCGTCCGAGCGTGTTTCGCGCTGCGGCAAACCTGGCGTAAACGGTGCCGCACGGGTGTCTTGGGGGGCGGCCCGGATCGAGCCCGGGAAACGAAAGTGCTGCGTCTCGCTCTTCTGCTGAAACGGTCGTACCCGCGCCTCCTGGGCTACGCCACGATACCCCTGATCCGCGCCCTGGTCTGGCTCGCCCGCAGCCTCGGGCCGGCGCGCTCGACCGCGTCGGGCGCCGGGCTGCTGCGTCGGATCGGGCCCCTCCTGCCGGCCCACCAGACCGCCCTGCAGAACCTGCGGGCGGCCTTCCCCGAGATGCCGGAGGCTGAGCGGCGAACAATCGCCCTGGAGGCCTGGGACAATCTCGGGCGGACGGGCGCCGAATACGCCCATCTCGACAGTCTGTTCGATTACGATCCGGCGGCCACGGGCCCATCCCGGACCGAGGTCTCGGGCATCGAGCATTTCTTCGCCCTGCGCGACGACGGCGCGCCGGGCCTGATCTTCTCCGCTCACCTGGCCAACTGGGAATTGCCGGCGATTTGCGCCGCCCGGTTCGGCCTCGATGCAACCGCCGTATTCCGGCCGCCCAACAATCCGGCCGCCGCACGCCTCGTGCAGGAAGTCCGCCGCCGCTCCATGGGCGGCCTGGCCGCCTCGAAGCCGGGCGCCGTCTTCGCCATGCGCGATGTGGTGGAGAATGGCGGCCATCTCGGTCAGCTGATCGATCAGCACTTCACCCGCGGCGTCGTGGTGGAGTTCCTCGGCCGGCCCTGCCTCGCCAACCCGCTGCTCGCCAAGCTCGTCCGTCACTACGAGTGCCCCGTCCACGGCGTCCGGGTCGTGCGGCTGCCGGAGGGCCGCTTCCGCCTGGAACTGACGCCGCCGCTCATTCTGCCGCGGGCCGCTGACGGGACCATCGACGTGCCCGGCGCCATGCAGGCGATGACCGCCGTGGTCGAGGGCTGGGTGCGTGAGAATCCCGGTCAGTGGCTCTGGATGCACCGCCGGTGGCGACCCGACATGCTGCCCGAGCCGCGGATGGCATCGGCGGCGTCCCGCCCGCCGGTCGAGGCTTCTCAAGCCAACGTGATTTCCCAGAACGCGGACCAGACGCTCTGATGTCCCCATGAATCCCCGGCACCGCGCCCCGATCCGCGACCGTCGCGCGCTCCGCGCGGCCGTGCTGCTCGGCACCGCCGTGGCTGCCTCCGCGGCGCGGGCCGAGCCGGTTCGCGCGGTCGTGGAACTGTTCACCAGCCAGGGCTGCGGGGCCTGCCGCACGGCCGATCCGGTGCTGCGCGACCTCGCCCGCCAGCCCGGGGTGATCGCCCTGACCCTTCCGGTGACCTATTGGGATTACCTCGGCTGGAAGGACACCCTGGCCTCGCGGCCCCTCACCGAGCGTCAGCGGGCCTATGCGCGGACGCGCGGCGCCCGGCAGGTCTTCACCCCGCAGGCGGTGATCGATGGCAGCGGCGTGGTGGTGGGCTCCGACAGAGCCGGTCTCGACCGGTTGATGCGCGATGCGTCACAGCGCGGCGGCCTGCCGGTGCCGGTGCGCGGCGAGATCCGCGGCGACCGGATCCAGGTGGAGATCGGGGCGGCGCCGGACCTCGCGGCCGATCTGCGCGGCGAGGTCTGGCTGGTCCCCGTGCTGCGCAGCCGGGTGATCGCGATCCAGGCCGGCGAGAATGGCGGCCGGACCGCGACCTACGTCAACGTGGTGCGGGGGCTGCAGCATCTCGGCCACTGGACCGGCCAGGCGGTCAGCTTCGATGTGCCCGACACGCAGGCCGCGATCGCCGAAGCCGACAGCTGGGTCGTGCTGCTGCAGGGTGGTGCCGACAATCGGCCCGGCCGCATCTTCGGGGCCGCCAAGGGGCCGGGACTGTAGTGCGTCGTCCCGAAACGGAGGCCCCGGCCATCGACCTATTTCAGGCTGATCGGATCGATCAGTCGCCGGCCCTGCTGCCTGTGCCGTTCCTTGGATTGGCGGGCGAGTTCCCCGAGTCCGGCATCGAGGCGATCGGATTGGCGGCCGACGAAGCCGATCATGGCGTCGATCGTTCGGCTTAACAGGGCCACGGCCCCGATGAGGGCCGCCACGATCAGGCTCTCGAGACCGCGTCCGATCCGGTGGACGATGCGCATAGGATGTTTTCCGGTTTCTGCAGCGCACAACGCGCCTTCGCGACGCCCAGTTAGCGGCGTCGGGCAGGCACGGGATGGGGCCAAAAGCGGCACGGTGCCGAGGGCCCGGCGCGGAACCATTTCGAGACGGGCGGGCGACGGATCGAACTGGCGGGGCGGCAGGTCCGTTGCCTGGGATGCGGCCGTCCGCCCCCGCGCGCGGCGCCTCCCCTTGAGTGTCGGCCATGCGGCGACGCCAGCTCCTGTCCGGAATGCTCGCGACACTGTCCCTCCCCGGCGGCCGCGCCGCCGCGGCCGACCTGGACGTGGACGTGCTGCTGGCGCTCGCGGTGGACGTGTCCCTGAGCATCAGCGAGGCGCGCTTCGACCTGGAACGGCGCGGCTATGCCGAGGCCTTCGCCGATCCCCGGATCTTGCGGGCCATCGGCGACGGGCCGGCCGGGCGCATCGGCGTCGCCCTGTTCGACTGGGCCGGGCCCGGGGAGCAGCGCGTTGCGGTCGACTGGATGGTGATCGCCTCCGCGCAGGATGCGGGCCTCTTCGCGGCGCGGCTCGCCGAAGCGGAGCGCCCCTTCTACGGCCGGACCGCGATCGGATCGGCCATCGGTTTCGCCGCCGACCTGCTGGCGCGGGCACCGTTCCGGACCGACCGGAAGGTGA
Organism: Methylobacterium sp. J-026; assembly: GCF_022829585.1. Taxonomy (GTDB): domain Bacteria; phylum Pseudomonadota; class Alphaproteobacteria; order Rhizobiales; family Beijerinckiaceae; genus Methylobacterium. Next base: position 59,939 of record NZ_JAKSYC010000343.1, on the reverse strand, counting down.
TCGACGTCTCGGGTGACGGCACCGGCAATGCCGGCCGCTCGATCACGGAGGCCCGGGACGCCGCCGTAACGGCCGGGATCACGGTGAACGGCATCGTGATCCTCACCGATCCGGACGGAATGCCCGGTTTCCTGAGGGAGCACACCAACCCGGCCGGCGGCCTCGCGGCTTATTACCGGAACCTCGTGATCGGCGGCGAGGGGGCGTTCGTGATGACCGCCGAGGGCTTCGAGGCGTTCGGGCGCGCGATCATCGCCAAGCTGATCCGCGAGATCTCGTGACGGGCCCCGCGCCGACGATGTTTCGATCGGACGACAGGTCCGCTCGGACGTCACCGCCGGTGCTCGCGCGGCACGTCCTTGAGCGCTAGCTTCGTCCCGCACGCGCCCGGCGAGGCGCGGCCAGGGAGGTAACGGCATGCGGATCTCGGCCGATAGGCTGTCCGCCTATGTGCGGGACATCTTCTTCCGCGAGGGTTGCGCGGAGGCGGAGGCGGAGCGGATCGGCCGTTTCCTGGTCGCCGCCAACCTCACCGGCCACGACAGCCACGGCGTCGTCCGGGTCACCCGCTACGTGGAGTGGCTGCGCGCGGGCGAGGTCGAGGCGGGCCGGGTCCCTGAGATCGTCAGCGACGCCCCGTGCTTCGCCCTAATCGACGCGCATTACGGGTTCGGGCAGACCGCCGGGCCCTTCGCCACCGATCTCGGGATCGCCAAGGCGCAGGCGAACGGCGTGGCGATCGTCGCGCTCCGGCATGCCGGGCATCTCGGCCGGATCGGCGAATGGGCGGAGCGCGCCGCCGCGTCGGGGCTGGTCTCGGTCCATTTCGTCAACGTGTCGGGGAGCCTGCTGGTGGCGCCCTTCGGCTCCGTCGAGCGGCGGTTCTCCACGGCCCCCTTCGCGGCCGGCTTCCCGGTGCCGGATTCCGAGCCGGTCATCCTCGATTTCGCCACCTCGGCCGTAGCCGAGGGCAAGGTGCTGGTCGCGTCCCGGGGCGGCAAGCCGCTGCCGGCGGGCGCGCTGATCGAACCGGACGGTCGCCTCAGCGCCGATCCCGCGACGCTGTTCGGCCCCCTCGACGGGGACGCCCGCGACAACCAGCGCGGCACCGGTGCGATCCGCGCCTTCGGCGAGCACAAGGGCTCGGGCCTCGCCCTGATGTGCGAGCTGCTCGCCGGGGCGCTCACCGGTTCCGGCACGGCGGGTCCGGGCCGGCGGCGGATCTGCAACGGCATGCTGTCGATCTACGTGAGGCCCGAAGCCTTCGGGGCCGAGGACGCCCTCGCCACCGAGGCGCGGACCTATCTCGACTTCTTCAAGAGCGCCCGGCCGATGCCGGGCGCCGAGGTGCTGCTGCCCGGCGAGCCGGAGCGCCGCATGCGCGCCCAGCGCCTCGCCGAGGGGGTCCCGTTGCCGGAGCCGGTTTGGGAGACGCTCCTGGCCGCGGGCCGGCCGCACGGGCTCGACGGGGACGCCTACCGTGACTGAGCCGGGTCCGCGGAAGCGGATCTGATCGGACGAGACCGCGGCGACCCCCGGCCAAAACGGGGGCGCCGCTCCAGACGGGGACGCCATCCCCGCGTTTCGGGAGGAGCACGATGCCCCGCTTACGCTGGCTCATGATCGGCCTGTGCATGGCCGCCAACGCGATCAACTACATCGACCGCGCCAACCTCGCGGTCGCGGCCCCCTCCATGGCCAAGGAGCTCGGGCTGAACACCACTGACCTGGGCCTGATCCTGTCGGGCTTCTTCTGGACCTACGCGATCATGCAGCTGCCCTTCGGCTACGTCGCCGACCGGGTCGGGGCGCGGCTGTCGCTGGTGGCGGCGGTGGTCTGGTGGTCGGCCTGCACGGCGCTGACCGCCGCCGGCCGGGGCTTCCTGTCGCTGCTCGGCCTGCGCATGCTGCTCGGCGTCGGCGAGGCCGGGGCCTACCCGTCCTTCGCCAAGGTCGCGGCCTCGTGGTTCCCGCGGAGCGAGCGCAGCTTTGCCAGCAGCATCTTCGACAGCGGCTCGCGGGTCGGATCGGCGCTGGCGATCCCCCTGGTCTCCTGGGTGATCGCGACGCTGGGCTGGCGCGAATCGTTCATTGTCACCGGGCTGCTCGGCTTCGTCTGGGCCGTGTTCTGGATGTGGCTCTACCGCGAGCCCGAGAACCACCCCGCCGTCGCGCCGGAGGACCTCGCCCGGCTCCGCGCCGCGCAGGAGCGGCCGAAGGCCGTCGATGCCGCCGAGGCGCAGACTCAGGTGCCGTGGCTGTCCCTGTTCCGGTACCGCACCGTCTGGGGGATGATGGCCGGGTTCTTCTGCCTGAACTTCGTGATCTACTTCTTCATCACGTGGTTCCCGACCTACCTGATCAAGGCCCGGGGCTTCTCGCTGGCGGAACTCGGCACCCTGGGTACTCTGCCGGCCCTCGCCTCGATCCCCGCGGGCTGGCTCGGCGGCTTCGCTTCGGACGCTCTCTATCGCCGGGGCTGGAGCCTCACCGCCGCCCGCAAGACCTGCCTGGTCGGCGGCATGCTGATGTCCTCGGTGATCACGCTGTCGATCATCGCGCCCAACGTCTACGTCGCCCTGCTGTGCTTCGCCGTGGCCTATGGCAGCCTCGCCTTCACGGCCGCGTCGATCTGGGCGCTGCCCGGCGACGTGGCGCCGACGCCGGCCCACGTGGCCTCGATCGGCGGGATCCAGAACTTCGCCTCGAACGTCGCCGGCATCGTGACGACGACCTTCACCGGAATCATGCTCACCGTCACGCAGGGCTCGTTCGCCATCCCGCTGATGGTGGCCGGCGGCTTCTGCCTGCTCGGCGCCTTCATCTACCTGTTCGTGGTCGGCGAGATCGCGCCGCTGCCGGTCCGGGACGCCCGCGCCCCGGCGCTCCGCCCCGAGCCGGCCCGATGAGCGACGCGACCGTGACGCATCCCGAGGAGAGCCCCATGACCGCTTTTCCCGTCATCGCCCTGCGCCCCGACGACGGCGTCGTCGTCGCCCGGGCCGCGATCGAGCCCGGCACGCCGGTCGCGGACGGCGTGACCGCGGCCGAGCGGATCCCGGCGGGCCACAAGGTGGCGGTGCGCCCGCATCGCAGCGGCGCGCCGGTGCTCAAGTACGGCCAGATCATCGGCTTCGCGAAGGCCGACATCGCCGCCGGACAGCATGTCCACGTCCACAATCTCGGCATGGGCGCATTCGCCCGCGACTACGCGTTCGGGGTCGATGTCCGACCGACGCAGAGCATCACGCCGCAAGCGACTTTCCAGGGCATCCGCCGGCCCGACGGGCGCGTGGCGACCCGCAATTACGTCGGCATCCTGACCTCGGTGAATTGCAGCGCCCACGTGGCGGATCTCATCGCCGACGCGTTCCGGCGGCACCCGATCCTCGGCCTCGACCCGCTCGCCGCCTATCCGAACGTCGACGGCGTCGTGGCGCTGACCCACAAGACCGGTTGCGGCATGGCGATGGGCGAGCCGCTGCGACTCCTGCGCCGGACGCTCGCGGGCTATGCCCGGCACGTCAACTTCTCGCACATCGTGATGATCGGGCTCGGCTGCGAGGTGAACCAGATCGGCGCCTTCCTGGACGAGCAGGGGCTCGGCGATCGGATCCGCAGCATGAACATCCAGGCGCTGGGCGGCACCCGCAGGACCGTCGAGGCCGGAATCGACTTCGTGAAGGGCATCCTGGCCGAGGCCGACGTGGTCCGCCGCGAACCGGTGCCGGCGGGCGAGCTGATCGTCGCCCTGCAATGCGGCGGTTCGGACGGCTATTCGGGGGTCTCGGCCAATCCCGCGCTCGGGATCGCCAGCGACCTCGTGGTCCGGAACGGCGGCACGGTGATCCTCTCGGAGACCACCGAGACCTATGGGGCGGAGCACCTGTTCACCCGCCGTGCCGTGAGCCCAGAGATCGGCCAGAAGCTCGTCGACCTGATGCGCTGGTGGGAGGACTATACCCGCAAAGAGGGATCGGAGATCGACGCCAACCCGTCGCCCGGCAACAAGGCCGGGGGCCTCACGACGATCCTGGAGAAATCCCTGGGCGCCATGGCCAAGGCCGGGAGCACCAACCTCGTCGACGTCCTGCGCTACGCCGACCCCGTGACCGCCAAGGGCTTCGTGTTCATGGACACACCCGGCTACGACCCGGTCTCGGCGACCGGGCAGGTGGCGGGCGGCGCGAATCTCGTCTGCTTCACAACCGGCCGCGGCAGCGTGTTCGGCTGCAAGCCGGCCCCCTCCATCAAGATCGCCACGAACTCGGCCATGTATCGCCGGCTGGAGGAGGACATGGACGTGAATTGCGGCACGATCCTCGACGGGGCGGAGAGCGTCGAGCAGGCCGGGCGCCGGATCTTCGAACAGATCCTGCGCGTCGCGGGGGGCGAGCGGACCAAGAGCGAGCAGTTCGATTTCGGGTCCTCGGAATTCGCGCCCTGGCAGATCGGCGCCACGGTGTGATCCTGTTCAGGGGCCGCACAGGCGCCTGTCCGAGCACCAGCGCCACCTGTCAGGGCCGAGACCTGGGCCGCCAAGCCCTCAGGCGATGGGCTCGCCGAGTGCCCGGGCCGCCGCCGGCCGCGCGGCGAGGCGCGCGTACCATCGCCGCAGCGCCGGGCGCTCGACGCGGTCGGTGGGGAGGTTCAGCCAGCGATGCGCCGCGCAGCCGAGGGCAATATCGGTGATGCCGAACCGGTCCCCGACCACGTAGTCGCGTTCCGCGAGATGCGCGTCGAGGATCGCCGCCATGGCCTCGGTCTTGGCGACCGAAGCCGCGATGACGCTGCGGTCGGGCGCCGACGACCGATAGAGTTGCCAGAAGGCGTCGCGCATGGCGGGCGTGAAGCTGGTGGCCTGCCAATCGAGCCACTGCTCGACGTGGGCGCGGGCGCGGGGATCATCCGGCAGCGCGAGGCCCGGGTTGATCGCCGCGAGATAGCGGAGGATCGCGTTCGACTCCCAGAGGACGAAGCCGTCCTCCTCCAGCGTCGGGACCAGGCCGTTCGGGTTCAGGGCGCGGTACGCGGGATCGGCGACGATTCCGTAGGCGCCGCCGGCCGCGATTTGCTCGTAGGCCAGTCCGGCCTCGTCGAGCCCCCAGACCGCCTTCTGGACGTTCACCGAGGTGAGCCGTCCCCAGAGCCTGCGCTGCGTCACGCGTCTTCCTCATGCCTCGGGCGGATAGGGATGCTCGCGCCCGTCCGGATCGGTCACCCGCTGCCCGTCGGCGGTGTCGCGCAGATAGCTGGGCCCGACCGGCACCTTGCCGTAGCCGCCGGGAATGTCGAGCACGTAGGTGGGCTGTGCGAGCCCCGAGAGCCGCCCGCGCAGGGTCCGCATCAGGGTCTGTCCCTCCGCGAGACCGGTGCGGAGGTGGGCTGTGCCCGGGGCGAGATCGCCGTGGTGCAGGTAGTAGGGCTTGATCCGGTTCTCGACGAAGGTCCGCATCAGGGCCTCCAGCGTCGCCGCATCGTCGTTGATGCCGCGCAGGAGCACGGACTGGCTCACCATCGGGATGCCGGCATCGATCAGACGGGCGCAGGCGGCACGGGCGCCCGGCGTGAACTCACGCGGGTGGTTGGCGTGCAGGGCGACGAAGACCGCGCCTCCGAACGTCCGCAGGGCGCGCACGAGCGGATCCGTCACGCTGTCGGGCCGGACCACGGGGACGCGGGTGTGGATCCGCAGCACGCGCACGTGGTCGATGGCCGACAGCCGCCCCGCGATGATTCCGAGGCGTCTTGCCGAGAGCGCGAACGGGTCGCCGCCGGTGAGCACCACCTCCCAGATCCGCGGATCGCCGGCGATGTAGGCCATGGCGGCCTCCAGCTCGTCCTCGCCCAGCGTCCCGAGGCCATTCGGCCCGACCATTTCCCGGCGGAAGCAGAAGCGGCAATAGACGGGGCAGACGTGCAGCGGCTTGAGCAGCACGCGGTCGGGGTAGCGGTGGACGATCCCGGTCACCGGCGCGTGGGCGGCGTCGCCGATCGGGTCGGCACGCTCCTCCGGCGCGATCCGGACTTCCTCCGCGGTGGGCACGAATTGGCGGGCGATGGGATCGTCCGGGTCGGTCGGATCGATCAGCTCGGCCATGTCGGGTGTCAGCGACACGGCGTAGCGGGCCAGCACCGTGCGCAGCACCTCGGCCTCGACGCCGGAGATCAGGCCGGCGGCGGCCAAGTCGTCGGCGCTGCGCAGGGTATCGGTCACGCCAGGGTCTCCGCCACGGGGGTCCAGATGACATCCTCGATACGGCCGGCGCCGCAGGCGAGCATCGCCAGCCGGTCGAAGCCCAGGGCGATCCCTGACGCGTCCGGCATCGTCGCGAGGGCAGCGAGGAACTCCTCGTCGATCGGATAGCGTTCGCCGTAGACGCGGACCTTCTCCGCCATCTCGATCTCGAAGCGGCGGCGCTGTTCCTCCGGGTCGGTCAGTTCGCCGAACGCGTTGGCGAGTTCGACCCCGCAGACATAGAGTTCGAAACGCTCGGCCACCCGGCGATCGTGCGGCGCCGGTCTGGCAAGCGCCGCCTCGCTCACCGGATACTCGCACAGGATCGTCGGCCGTCCGATGCCGAGATGCGGCTCGATGCGCGCCACGAGGACCCGGGAGAACAGGTCGGCCCAGGTATCGTCCGGCGCGACACGCAGGTCCGCACCGGCGACCATGCGGGCGAGGGCGTCCCGATCGGTCTCGCCGGTGCGCGTGACGGTGGCGAGCAGGTCGATCCCCGCGAACCGGTCGAAGGCCTCGGCCAGGGTCAGCCGCTCGGGCTCCGCGTAGGGATCGGCCTCCCGGCCGCGAAAGACGAAGCGGCGCAGTTCCGCGGTGGCGGCAGACTGCCGAATCAATGCGATGCAATCCGCCATCAGCGCCGTATAGGGCGCGCCGGCCCGATACCATTCCAGCATCGTGAATTCCGGATGGTGCAGCGGCCCGCGCTCGCGGTTGCGGAACACGCGGGCGACGCTGAACAGCCGCGTCTCGCCGGCGGCCAGCAGCTTCTTGCAGGCGAATTCCGGCGAGGTGTGGAGATAGAGCGGCGTGCGCGCGCCGCTCGCGCCGACGGCCTCGGTGGCGAAGGCCGAGAGATGCGCCTCGTTGCCCGGCGAGACCTGGAGGCAGGCCGCCTCCACCTCGACGAAGTCGCCCGCAGCGAACCACGCCCGGATCGCCGCCAGGAGCCTGTTGCGCAGGATCAGCGCCGGACGGCGGTCGGCATGGCGGTCCGGAGTCCACCATCGGGGCGGCGAGGCGGTCAGGGCCGGGCGAGGGTCGGCTGGGTTCGGCACAGGCTCATCCTCGGCCCCGTCCGGCCGCAGGGCCGACGCGTTCGCGACGGACCCGGTGTCGGCTCGCGTCGACGGTTCGGCGCCCGCTGGCAACCGGGACGCAGATGCGATAGTGGCGAGGGTCCGAAACGCAGAGCCCGCGCTTGGCGCGTGCCGCTCCCCATGTCAATGCAGGACGCCATTCCGTGAAGGTGATCGCCTCAACGCTCCGTAAGGGCAACGTCGTCGACAAAGACGGCAAGCTCTACGTGATCCTGTTCGCCGAGAACATCCATCCCGGCAAGGGCACGCCGGTGACCCAGCTCGACATGCGCCGCATCACGGACGGCGTGAAGGTGTCCGAGCGGTACCGGACCACGGAGCAGGTCGAGCGCGCCTTCGTGGAGGATCGCGAGCACACCTTCCTGTACAGCGACGCCGAGGGGTTCCACTTCATGAATCCCGAGAGCTACGAGCAGGTCGCGGTGCCGGCGGACGTGGTCGGTGACGCCGCCCCGTATCTCCAGGAGGGCATGGCGGTCATGCTGTCCGTCCATAACGACGTGCCGCTGACGATCGAGCTGCCGCAGCGCGTGACCCTGGAGGTCACCGAGACCGAGCCGGTGTTGAAGGGGCAGACTGCCTCCTCGTCCTACAAGCCCGCCACCCTGTCGAACGGCGTGCGCACCACCGTACCGCCGCATATCGCGGCCGGGACGCGCGTCGTCGTCATGACCGCCGACGGGGCTTACGTGGAACGCGCCAAGGATTGAGCCGGCGACCGTCGCAGCGCGCGTCAGTGCGGCGCGTGCGCGGCATTCTCGATGGTGCTGTAGCACCCCTGCGACAGCGCCTGAGCCCGCAGCCGCTCCGGCACGCTGAACGGCCTGCCGTCCTCCCGGAAGAGATCCTCCTTGAGGAGCGCGTCCGACGTGCAGCGGGCGGCGATCCGGCAGAGCGGCGGCTCGCCGCCGGTGCGGGTGCAGATCGTCACGTAATCGGCGCGGAACGAGCGGAGACCGGCACGCGGGTTCGAACCGGTGACCGCCACCACGCCGGTGAGCAGGGCGAGCAGAACCGGCTGGTGGATCAGGTAAACCGCGAGACTGTGGCGCCCCGCGAAGGTCGCGCCGCGACCGAGGGCCGAGCGCGGTGACCAGGCGCCGAGGCGCGAGCCCGCGAGCCTGGGCAGGCCGACCCGGCCGAGGACGATCCCGGCGAGCACCAAGCCGAACCAGGGGAACAGCGGGACGTAATCGTTGGTCCGCGGCGTCACCGATCCGAGGCCCAGGAAGAACAGCGCGGGCGCATCCAGCACCGCCGCATGCATGAGATGCGGTGCGGAAAGCACCAGGGCTGCCGCCAGGGCGGTGATCGGTACGGGCACGAACAGGAAGGGCAGCGCCAGCACGCTCGACAACGCGATGCAGTGCAGAATGCCGAAGAACACGTAGGCGTCGGGGAACGCGATCCAGGTCCCGAGGGTCACCAGGGCGGCCGCACCGCCGATGCGCGCGAGCCGCATCAGGGTCGGCCGGAGGCGGAGGCCCCGGCCGTTCATCAGGACGAGCCCGATTCCGACGAGGATCAGGAAGCTGCCGGCGATGGTTTCGGCGGCGCGGTGGCCGGCTGGCGTCAGGGCGTAGTTCTCGGTGGTCAGCCGGAGATATCCGAGGTCCCAGAGCCCGTGGTAGCTCGCCATGGCGACGAGGGCCGTGGCGCGCGCCGCATCGATGATCGGCAATCGCCGCCGCGCCCCGGGGGTCGGAGCAGCCGGGGGCAGATCGATGGCGGGGTCGACGGACATGATGTCGAACCCAAACCACGCGGGTACGGTGGGTGCCAAGGCCCCGCCGCGCCGACCCGGAACGGCGTGCCGCGATCGACGGACCCTCTCAAAAACGTGACCGGTGCCGGGGTTCGATCTTCCGGCCGACTTCGGGGACCGCCAAACGGAAGATTCGCCTTACGACGCTGTGCGGTTAGACCTATCGGTCCACGACCTGCGACCGATCGACTGTTGCCGCCGCGCATACAAGCATCGAGATTGCAACTCGGCCAAGCTCGCCTGCCGACGAAACGGGCTTCCCGGGAGTCAGGACTTCGTTAATCTTGCCGGGAGAGCGCGCGGCGTGATTCAGGGTAGGTTGCTCGGCCATGTCTGACGAACGCGGATCCGGGCCGGAGAACCTCGATCGGGCAGCCGACCTCCGAGGCGGCGAGACGATGCAGCGCGAGGACGAGGTTCTGGACCTCGTCGAGGTGGCCGGCCACATCAAGTGGTTCGACGTCTCCAAGGGCTTCGGCTTCATCGTGCCGGATGACGGGGCCCCCGACATCCTCCTCCACGTCACCTGTCTTCGTCGGGACGGCTATCAGGCGGCGAGCGAGGGGGCGCGCATCGTCGTGGAGGCCGTGGAGCGGCCGCGCGGCTGGCAGGCCTTCCGGGTAGTCTCCCTGGATCAGGCGACGGCGGTGCATCCCTCGGAGATGCCGCTGCCGCGGACCCACGTGACCGTGACGCCGACGAGCGGCCTCGAGACCGCCGTCGTGAAATGGTTCAACCGCCTGCGGGGGTTCGGCTTCCTGACCCGGGGCGACGGCACCCCCGACATCTTCGTGCACATGGAAACGCTGCGCCGGTACGGGATCGCCGAACTCAAGCCCGGCGAGGCGGTGCTGGTCCGCTACGGGGACGGCTCGAAGGGCGTCATGGCCGCCGAGGTCCGACTGATCGACGGGGCTCTCCCGGCCTCGCATTAGCGCGCCGCCGCGATCCCGACCCCCGGGAGGATACGGCGAGGCGGCGGTTTCCGGCCCCGCGCCGCATATCCCGTTCCGACGCCGGCGATCCCTGACGCGGATTCCCCCCGCGGGTGTCTTGGACTATCTCAGCGCGGAGCGGCGCTGAAACGGCGCACCATTTTCCGAGAGGCACCAGCCCGTGAACGTTCTGTCCCGCCTCGCGACGGCCCTGGCCATCGCCGGCCTTGGCCTGACGACCCTCATTCCGGTCCAAGCGGTCCGCGCCCAGGCGCCGGCCCAGACCGCGACGCCCAAGGCAGAGGCGCTAACGATCGTCACGAAGGCGGGGCCGAAGCGCTTCGACGTCGAGGTGATGCGCGACGATGCCGGCCGGTCCCGCGGTCTCATGTTCCGCCGGCATATGGCGGCCGATCACGGAATGCTGTTCGATTTCGAGCGTGACGAGCCCGTCACCATGTGGATGAAGAACACCTATCTGCCGCTGGACATGGTCTTCATCCGGCCGGACGGAACCATCAGCCGGATCGCGGCCGACACCGAGCCGCTTTCGACCGCGATCATCCCGTCAGGGAGCCCGGTCGTGGCCGTTCTGGAACTCAATGCCGGCACGGCCGCCAAGCTCGGTATCCAGCCCGGCGACCGGGTCAAGCACGCGCTGTTCCGAAGCCGCTGAGGTGGGTCCCGTCTGTGCGAACGCATCGGGAACAATCACCTTGACCAACGCGCCGAACCGCGCCAGTGTTCCGGCAATGTTCCGGTGCTTCGGAACGCCGAGCCAGCGCGGAGGACCCGATGAACGACGTGGCCGAGGCCGAGCTGTACGGCAATGATGAGTGGTCCGTGCAGGCGGACGGGATCGAGCACCGGGACACCGGCTATTTCATCGCGCGTGACGCGCTCGCGAGGCGCCGGGCCGAGGGCCTCTGGGACTGGCCGCTGCAGATGGCCGAGAAGCGCTGGTGCCGGCCGAGCCTGTTCCGGGAGGCGTTTCTCGCCGCCCTCGAGTGTTTCGGCATCGCCCGGGACGCCGAGCTGATCCGGTCCTTCGCTCTGGGCTACGGGATCCGGGCCGTGGTCGCGCCGGCCGCGGAGACCTTCGTCACGCTGTCCGACATGCTGCAGCCGCGGGAGATGCCGGCCAGGGTCTGGACGACGGCACGGCCCGCCATCCGCGCGCTCACCGCCGCGGGGGCGTAACGCCTCATACGAGGGGCGACGATGTCGGTGGCTTGGCGGGCGCTCGACCGTTTATCGTCTTAAGGAGTTTTGGTCGAGCCGAGGGCGATCCGCGCCGGAGTTCGGGCCCCTGGGAGACGCCGGTCGCCAAACGCGCTACCCCTTCCCGGGCAGCAACGGAGACCCCACCATGGCGGATCAGGACACGGCAGGGCGCGCGGCGGGTCTCGATGGCCTGATCGTGCCGCCGCTGTCACGGCGCGGCTTCGTGATGACCAGCCTGATGAGCGGCCTGACTCTCGCCACGACGCGGGTCGAAGCGCAGGTGATCCACACCGACGCCACCGGCATCGAGGCCGGCGAGGTGAAGATCCCGGCCGCGGACGGACCGATGCCCGCCTACCGGGCCGTCCCCGAGGGGGAGGGGCCGTTCCCGATCGTTCTGGTGATCGAGGAGATCTTCGGCGTCCACGAGTACATCAAGGACATCTGCCGTCGACTGGCCAAGGTCGGATATTGTGCCGTCGCGCCCGAACTCTATGCCCGGCAGGGCGATCTCTCGACTATGACCGATCCCAAGATCATCATCCGGGACGTCATCGCGAAGACGCCGGATGCCCAGTGGATCAACGACCTCGATGCCACGGCGGCCTGGGCCGGCTCGGCCGCGAAGGGCGACCTGCACCGGCTGGCGGTCATGGGATGGTGCCGCGGCGGGCGCGACGTATGGCTCTACGCCGCGCATCGCCGCGACCTGAAGGCGGCGGTCGCCTGGTACGGGCCCATCGGCGGCGAGCGGACCGACATCCAGCCACGCACCGCCGGCGATGTCGCTGCGGAGATCAACGCGCCGCTGCTCGCCCTCTACGGCGGGGCCGATACGGGCATTCCCGTCGCCTCGGCGGAGGAGGCGCGCGACCGGGCCAAGGCTGCGGGCAAGAGCGTCGAATTGGTGGTCTATCCGGATGCGCCGCACGGCTTCCATGCGGATTACCGCCCGAGCTACCGGCGCGAGGCCGCGGAGGACGGATGGCAGCGCGCGCTGGCCTTTCTCAAGGCGCACGATGTCGGCTGAGCGGTAGTCCGTGCGGGACTGCGGCGCTCGATCGGGATGTGGTGACGCCTTCGCCGTCCCGGATGAACCGCCTCTTCCGATCGCTTCCTGGAACTGACCTATCGCGCTCGGCGGCAGGTCTTTGGACCATGTCGGCACAGGTATCCCGGCGTTGGTCGAAGGCTGTGTTACTCAAGACACAACCAGAACTTCTCGATTATGCCAGGATCACAGGAGGCTCCGTGTCCGCGCGGATCCGGTTCGATACCGCGATGCGGTGTTGAACCGATCGAGGCGGCCGCCGTTCAGCCCTTGTAGAGTGTCCTGGCCCATGAGCGATTCGGTACAGACCGGCCAGAAACCCGTGATTCTCGTCGTGGAGGACCAACCCGACGAGCGCTTCCTCGCGGCCACGCTCCTGGAGGATACGGGCTTTACCGTGATCGAAGCCGAGACCGCGGATCGGGCGCTTGCCATCCTCAACGACCGGGGCGACGAGGTCAGCGTCGTCTTCTCGGACGTGCGAACGCCCGGACCGATCGGCGGCTTCGAACTGGCGCGGATCATCGGCGTGACTTGGCCGCGGGTCAGGGTGCTCCTGACGTCAGGCGACGCGGGCGATCAGCCGAGCGACCTGCGGGTTTCCGCGACCTTCATTCCGAAGCCCTGGCGCGCCGAGGATATCCTGGCCTGGGTCGAGCAGGCCGCGGGCCGCGCGCCCAGCACCGGCGGCCCATCCATCATCGGTCCCGGCGGCAAAATTATCAGTCCCGGCTTGGAAACTTGAAGCAGGGGCGTCGTTGTACGCCACTCCTGACGTGCGGCGCCGCCCCCCCCGCCAAAGACCGCAGATCGAGCGTCGCCATGAAGATCGTCGCTGCCAATCACGCCGATTCCCTCCGCCGCTCCGGGGACTGGGATACGGCCGAGACCACAGTTCTCGAATCCCTCAGCGAGGAACTGCGCAGTTTCTACGGCGCGGCCGATCAGGTGCTGCCTCTGGAATTGGCGGACCTCGCCCGGCGCCTTGAGGGCTCCGGTATGGGGCCGGGCGATCATCACGTGGCCTGACGCCGCCCTAGCGTGCCTTAGAATCGGCTCGTCGCTCGGGAAGCGACCTTTCCCCGTTCCGCGCCGCGCGGAAGTGTAGGTCGGCCATCTTTCTCACTGTGCTTGCGTCATCCCGCGCACCGTCGAGAGGATCTATCAAAAATCATCGCGCCTCACAGGCGCTCCCGCCTACCCCTGCGAGCGCAGTCGCGTAGACAAGTCCGGTTGGTTAAAGCCTTACCGCCTCGACAAGAGCCGTACCGAGTCGCCAACAGGAGAGAATCTGCTATTCAGCGCTGACAGTCCTGCCGGCGCAGCGCGTTTCTCAATCGAGCCTTTCATGCGTTTCACCGCTCTTCGCGAATCGCTCGTCGCGGTCGCGATCATGACCCTGGCCGGTTCGATATCGGCCCGGGCGGCAACGCCGCCGCCTCAGCCCGCAGACGGGCCCGGGAGCTTCGGAGACCGGAAGGCCGCGGTGACCAAGCGCCTCCTCGGGCGCGGCGCAGCCGGCAGCTTCGCGTTCTATACGGCGGGCGCCGCGCCGGACGTGGGCCGCCCGGTCGCGGTGTTCCTGCACGGCTGGGGGGTCGTGAACCCGCAGAGCTACGGGGCCTGGATCGACCACCTCGCCCGGCAGGGATGGCTCGTCATCCTGCCGCGGTTCCAGGACGTGAACCGCACCCGCCCGGCCGACGCGCCCGCTCTCGCCGGTTCACTCGTGAAGGCCGCCCTCGCCGACCTCGCCGGTGACAGCGAGGCCAAGCCCGACCTCGGGCGCGTCGCGATGATCGGCCATCTGGCGGGCGCGCCCCTGGCCCTGGATCTCGCCGCCGAGGCCAAGGCGCGCGGTCTGCCCGTCCCGAAGCTGATCTTCGCCGTGACGCCCGGTGGGATCGCCAGCGGACCGAAATCGCGGGGCATCGCCCTCGGCGACCTGTCGGCCATCGATCCGTCCACGCTCATCGTCACCATGGTCGGCGACAAGGACACGCGAGCCGCCGACATGGCCGCCCGACGCCTGCTGCGCGAGGCGAGTGCGGTGCCGTTCGAGCGGAAGCTGTTCGTTCGGATCCTCTCGGACGATCACGGCTTCCCGGCCCTCACGGCGACGCTGGCGGCCCCGGCCGGTCTGGATACGGCCTACGACGGCGGCGCGATCAAGGCCGCCCCGGAGCCGAAGGATGCGACCAAGGACGATCCGAAGCCGCCGCCCTTCCGCTGGTCCGCCGATATGGCGCTGACGGGCGAACAGCAGACGCTGGTGGCGCAGGTGAATCTCGCGCGGGTGGACGCGCTCGACTACCTGGGATTCTGGAAGACCTTCGACCTCGCCGCCGCCGCGGCCTTCGCCGGCTCCGACGCGACGACCCTCAAGGCCAATCCGCGCCTGGCCGACATGGAGCGCTGGAGCGATGGCTGGCCGGTCAAGCGGCTCGCCGTCGAGACGCCCCGTCAGGCGCCGGCCGCGCAGGCCAAAATGCCCGCTGCACCGGCGAAGGACCCGTCGGCGCAGGCCAAGGCGCCCGCGACGCCCGCCCGAAGGCGCTGACGATCCCGGACGCGCAGCTTGGCCCTGGCTCACGGTTTGCTAGGCTGATCCCGTTCGGAACGGGAGCGATCGTATGCCCGAGTTCGTCGCCAGCCTGCTGGCCGCAGCGGCCTTCTGCCTGACCCTGCTCGCCCTGAACGCACTCACGCGGATGCTGATCCAGGCCCATCTCGGCCCCCCCGACCTGGGCGAAACGGGATTTCTGCAGTTGGGCGGCGCGCTGGTGGTGGCCCGCATCGCGTACCGGCGATCCCCGCACCGCGGGACCTTCTGACGGCGATCTGACAGGCGCGGACCGGTCGAGGCGTCTTACCCCCCTCTGGCGGGCGCTCCATCTTTGGGGAAACCACGACGTGGCATCCGCGATCGTGCCGAAGCACACGGGATGCGCTGCGCCGAGGGCGGCGTGCGCATCTCGGGGCATCCCGGATTTGAGACGTCCCGAAGCGTGCCGACTTTCAACGCAGGAAGGTGCCGAACGCGCGTGGGCCGTTGCCTGTCGGTACGGTTTTGATCACCTTGAGTGTGCCTGCATCGATGAGGCTCAGGGTGTTGTCGCCCCAGTTGGCCACGCAGAGGCGGCCGTCGGCGTCGGCTGCAATCCCCTCGGGGTGGTCGCCCACATCGATGTCGGTGATCGGCTTGAGCGTATTGAGGTCGAACACTGTGACGCTGCCGGCATATTGATCGGTGACGAAGCCGCGGCCCTGCGTCAGGGCGATCACGTAGGGGCGGCGGCCGGTGGGGATCCGTCCGATCTCACGACCCGCTGCCAGGTCGATCACCGACACGTCGTCGCTGGTCACGTTGGCCGTGTAGGCCCGGCCCGCCGCGGCATCAAGGGTGATGCCGAACGGGTGCTGGCCCACCGGGATGACCTTGGTCTCACGCCGTCCGGCGGCATCCACCACCGAGACCGTATCGGCCTCGCGATTGGCCACGTAGAGTGTCGCCCCGTCCGGGCTGACGGCGATGCCGGAGGGCGAGGCCCCGACGGCGATCTCGCCGTCCGGCTGCAGCGTGCCGTCGCGCTCGGCCAAGACGAACAGGCGGTGGCCGTACCAGTCGGCCACGTAGACTGTGCCGCCCCGCGGGTCCGCCGCGATGCCGAGTGGTCCGCCGGGCAGGGACACCTCGGACAGGATGCGGCCGGCATCGAGGTCGATCACCGCAATCCCGTGACCCTCCGGGCGGGTCACGTAGGCAAGCGTGCGATCCGCCGACAGGGCGATACCGGCCGGCGCCCCGTCCACGGGGATGCGGCGGACCAGCGTGCCCGCGTTCAAGTCGATGATCTCGACGGCACCGCCGAGCTGCGCCGTGACGATCGCCTCCCGCGCCGGCTCGGCGCGGGCGACGGTCGCCACGAGGGCGAGGCCGGCGGCGAAAGCCAATCGGCCCCGGGCCGGGCTCACGAGCCCGTCTCGACCTTGGCCTTCAGGTTCGCGAGGCTCGCCTTGATCCAGTCGCCGACGCCCTTCTCCGAGGCCTCGTCGCTCAGCTCGGGCGGCGGATCGTTGTTCATGTAGCCGCGGTAGAAGGCCGCCTTCCATTCGACCTTCGACTTGGCGTCGCCCTCGGGCTCGACCGTGATCGTCGCCGAATAGTCGTTCGCCGGAAGGTCCTTCACGTCGACCTTGTCGATGTAGTACGAGAACAGCTTGTCCTCGGGCTTGTACTTGTTGCTGGTCTCCTGGATCTGATCGCCGTTCTTCAGCGTCAGAACGCGCTTGAATTTGCCCGCCGGGTCGCCGGTGAGTTCGGTCTTGGTGACGTTCTGCACCCAGTCGGCGTTCTTCACGTCGCCGAGCACCGCCCAGACCTTGTCGGCCGGGGCGTTGATCTCGATCGACTCGGAAATCTTGCGCCGGGTCGGGCCATGGGCCTGAGCCGTCACGGCGACGAGCGCCGCGGTGGCCGCCAAGGCCAGGGTGATTGCCTTCATCGTGTCCTTCTCCTCCCGCCCTCAGCGGTCGTCCCGACCGAGGATCCGCGCCGCGGGGCCGAGCGCCTCCGCGACCTTGTCCTCGATCCAGTCCCAGGCCTCGCGTTCGCGCGGGCCCGCGGTCTTGCCGATGGCGATGGCGAGGTAGGCCATCTCCGTCAACACCTTGTCGGGCTCCAGCATGTGGAGCCGGGTCGAGAGTATCGCGCCCTCCAGAACCGCCGCCTGGGCGCGGTTATAGCCGATGAACGGCGCGTGCGCGGCGCTGTGGACCATCTGTCCGCGAAAGCGTGGGCGGGTCGCGTGATCCTCGACCGAAGCCACCGCGAACTCGGCGTGGCCGAAGCTGTCGGCGAGACGGCGACCGGGAATGGCGTCGCAGGCCACGGTCGGCCAGTCGCGCCGGCCGGTCACCGCGCCCGCGATCACCCGGATGTCCCGGGGGCTCGAGGCCGCGAAATAGGGGCTCGCCTCCAGATTGGCGATGGTCGGCGACGGCCGGAACGGCGCCAGCACGTAGCCGTCCGCCTCGCCGATCAACCCGAACGGGACGAGGTGGACCTCGCCCGCCGGCGAGAGCGTCGTCACGATGGTCTCCAGGATCAGCGGCATCGGCTCAGGTCCGGTCCGATGGGACGAGCCGACCGCAGACCAGCTGCGCGGGCGGATCCTGCCGGTGCTCCGGCTCCGTCCCGGAACGGGCGGCGGCGGCGGACACGGTCTCAGGGGGACGCGCGTCGGCCTCGGGCCTCACCAGGCGGGCGTCGCGCGTACCGGGCGGGGGGGCGTCCGGGCCGGAATGCCGGGTGTGGCCGGCCTTCTTGAAGGCGGTCGCGTCTTCGATCTCGGCATCGGCCGCGCAACCCCAGTCGAGGGGCTCGTCCTGCACGTAGCGCTTTCCCAGCCGCCAGGCAGTCTCGGCCTTCGCGAGTTCCGCCCCGAGATAGAAGGCGTGGGCGCCGTCGCTCGCCACGGCGAAATCGGGAAAGAAGGCCATCGCGTCGGTGCCGACCCTGTGGATGTCGCGGTTGTAGACGTGGATCCCGTCCTCCGCGACCGCGATCCGGTAGTTCGGATCGCGCACTTCGGCGGCGGCCTGGGCGATCTCTTCGGAACTCTGCACGAAGGGGCGCTTGTCGTGGAGGGCGAGCAGCGCCCGGCCGTAGCCCTTGGGCAGGGCGGAATCGGCCTTGGCGGCGTACATCACCCGCCGTGCGGCGTCGTGCTCCTCGACGGTGCGGCGGGTGTGGTTCGAGACCTGGACGATCAGCACGTTGCCGATCGCCAGTTCCGAGCACATGCCCACGAGGAGGGCGGTGATGCCCAGCGAATCCGCCTCGGTCAACTCGGTGAGGTTGCCGGTCCCCATCATCATGGCGATGTCGGGCCAGCGGGCGCGGGTCTCGCGGTAGCGGGCGATGGAATCCACGAAGCCGTGGTGGATCGGCTCGAGGATCGGATCCGCAAGGAACGGCCGCCCGGCCTTCTGCATGCGTTCGATCGCCCGGTCGAGGGATGGCAGGTCGTCGGGCCGCGTCGGGACCAGGATCGGCACCGCGTCCGTCTCGAAGGCGAGGTCGAGGGTATCCTCGTTCAGGCTCAGCAGGTAATCGGCGCCGGCGGCCGCGCCCCGGGCCAGTTCCTCGCGGGAGAAGGAATCGACGCTGACCGTCAGGCCAGCCCCCTTCAGGGCCCGCACGGCATCCTCCAGATGCGGGAACGTCGTGTCGGGCAGGCCGCCCAGGTCGATGACGTCCGCGCCCCGGCGGGCGAGGTCGAGACCCTTGGCAAGAATCTCCGCGACGCTCATCTTAGAGGCATCGACGATCTCCGAGAAGATCCGCAGGTCGTGCCGGGAGAGATCGACCTTGCGGGCGGCCAGGCCGAGCCAGGCCGGCAGATCGACGACCTCGTCGGGACCCCGCTCCACCGGCAGGCCGAAATGCCCGGCGAGGCGTTCGGGATCAGCCCGGCAGCGGCCCGGCAGGACGATACGGGTGGCGCCCGGGGGCAATTCGACCCGGCGGCGGATGATCTCCTCGGTCATGAGCGCCGCGACCTTCACGCCGGCATCCACGATGCTCCAGCGAAATGTTTCGGGCAGGCCGGCGGCGACCTTCTCCAGCCGTGCCCGGGCGAGGCGCCCGGTGACGAACACGATGTGCTCGGAAGCGCTCACGCCATGACCCTCGGCGCGACCGCGACGCGCTGAGCCGGTCCCCAGATCTCGATCCGACCCGCGAAGCGTTCGGCGAAGGCCGGGAAGGCGGCGTCGACCAGCCCGTCCTGCGCCAGGGCGGCGGCATCCTGCCCCGGGGCGGGGTCGCGGGACTTCACCAGCACGCAGCGTTCCGCCCCGACCTCGCGCGCCAGCCAGAGGGCGAGGCTGTCGGAGGTGACGTCCCAGGTCTCGGGAATGTCCGGATGGCCAGCGCGCAACCGCCGCGGATTCCATACCCGCGCCCGGGCCGGCGCGGTCTCGGACCAGGGGTCCAGGCTCTGCACGAGGCGCGGCTCGATCCCGCGGAAGATACCGGCCGCATCACTCATGGCGTCGAGGGCCCGGCGATGGGCCTCGGCATCGCTGAACCGGTCCCGGACCTGCGCGGCCCGCACCGCGCCGGCGAAGGTGCCCCCGCCCGGGACGACGATGCAGCGGCCGAGCGCGCCGTCCGCGAGCGACGCCAGCAGGGCACGCCGCCGATGCGGATCCGTCTCCAGGCTGCCGCCGACCTTCACGACGGCGATCACGCGGCGTCCCGGTGGTGCGGACGCAGGGCGCGCAGCACCTCGGCGATGCGCAGGGGATCGATGCCGTTGCGCCGGTCGAAGTCGCGGCAGAGGCCGCCGCGGAAACCGAGATAATCGGGCTCGTGCGCCCCCAAGGCCATGATATCGATCACGCGGAGCGAGCCGGCGAGCCCGCTCATCAGGCCGTGGGCGCGGCAGGCCGCCGTAAAAGCCGCCAGGTCATCCGACGCAGCGAGATCGGGCAGGCGGGCGCCGGTTTTGCCCGCCGTATCGATCATCGCACCGGCGAATCCCGCCTTCGCCAATGCGGGCACAAGTTCGGCCGCAGGCCCGTCCTCGGCGAACAGCACGGCGATCACCCGCCCGGGGGCCGCCGCGGCGAGCGCCGCGCAGCCTGCGATGTCGCCCCGGCGCCCGGCATCGAGCCCGGTCTTCACCCAGGCCACGCCGGTTGTGGCCATCGCGGCCAGAGCCGCCGGATTCGGGTCTGCGACAGCACTGGTCTCGGCCCCGCCGGAGACGCGGGCGACGATCTCGCACACCATGCCCGGTTCGAGGGCGCCGAGGGCCCCGCGCTCCGGGTCCTTGGCGTCGATCAGGTCGGCACCCGCGAGCCGCGCCGCTTCGGCCTCGGCGGGATCACGGACGCTGACGAGGAGACGGGGCGGGGCTCGGCGCGGAACGGAGGAGGAGGACACGGAACACTCGGGACTGGATGGAACGCCTCAGGACTTCCCGGGCAGCGGCTCGGCGAGCAGGCGGTTCTTCACCACCCAGCGCATGGCGTGGGCCCAGGTCTCGTCGGTGTCGGCCCGGATCGTCACCTGCCCGCCGCGCACGACCTTGCCGGACTCGGCATCGGCAATAGCGACATTCAGGTTGAAGATCTGACCGGACCCTTTCTCCACATAGCCTGTCACGACAAGGTCCGCACCCAGGCTCTTGCCGATGCCCGCCGCGCAGCCGTCGCACTTGTAGAGGGGGCCTTCCTTGGCCACGGTGTCGGCCTTCGGCGCCGTGTCGACGATCTCCAGCCCGGCTTGGTCGTGGAGAGCCTTCCGCAATTCGTCGGTGACGAGCGTCAGCTTCCGGGTATCGGCGGGGCGCGCCCTGGCCCCGTAGGACGCGCCGGGCTCGAACAGCTCCACGGGGAACACCGCCGCCTTCTCGGCGGCCAAAGCCGCGCCGGGCAGGACGATTCCAAGGGCGACGAGACCGCGCGCGGTCGCCGCTTGCAGGGACAGGTGGCGCATGGGCGGAACGTTCCTCTCCACGGTCCGGCCGCCTCGACGGGCGACTCCTCTCCGGCCATAGGTCGGGCGACGGGACACTTTGGCAATGTACTTCGCGCCCCGGCTGTCGCACGACGGATCTAGGCCCGTCGAAGTCTTAGTCATCCCGCTCGACAGACCGTCCTCCGAACCGCGTCCTCGTCCCAAGGTGCCGCGCCTTCAGACGGTTGGAACCTGCCGTGAGGGCCGGCAGCCATCTTCGAAGCCCGGCTGTGCATCGTCGGGAACGTGAACACCGGATCAACGCGCCGCGATTGAGCGGCGGGGGTGGAAACTGGTAGAGGCCGCGCACATGCACGATCCCGCACCCGAGACCCTCCTTCCGCGGCCGGCGCGTCCGAAGTGGCTGCGCGCGGCCCTCGCCCTGACGGCGCTCATGCCGATGGCGGCCCGGGCGCAGCAGCCCGCACCGCAGGCCATCGACACCCATATCGGCCTGATCTACCGGCCACAGCCCGCCCCGTCCTCCTACGACGCCGAGGCGGCCCCCGAGGATGAGGGGCTGGCCGGGGCCCGGATGGGCATCGCCGACAACAACACCACCGGCCGCTTCACCAAGCAGACCTACGCCCTCGACGACGTGGCCCTGACCGACGACAAGCCCGACCCGGTGACAGCCGCGAAGGACCTGATCGCCAAGGGCGTGCGCTATCTCATCCTGGCGCTGCCCGCCGACGCCGTCCTGGCGGTGGCGGATGCGGTGAAGGACACGGGCGCCGTGGTGCTGAACGCCGGCGCCTCCGACGACCGGCTGCGCGGTGCCGATTGCCGGGCCAACGTGTTTCACATCCTGCCGTCCCGGGCGATGCTCACCGACGCCCTGGCGCAGTACCTCACGGTCATGCGCTGGCGGAAGATCTTTCTGATCGTCGGCCCGACCGACGCCGACAAGGCCTACGCGGACGCGATGCGCAACTCGGCGCGGAAATTCGCGCTGAAGGTCACCGCTGAGAAGCCCTGGACCTTCGGCCCCCTAGCCAAGGCGCGGGGCGACACGCCGACCCGCGCGGAGGCGATGGTCTTCACCCGGGGGCTCGACTACGACATGGCGGTTGTCGCCGACGAGGAGGGCGATTGGGGCGACTACGTTCCCTACCGCACGGTGGATCCCCGACCGGTCGGCGGGACGCAGGCGCTGACACCGACCACGTGGTCCCCGGTGCTGGAGACCTGGGGCGCCGCGCAGGCCCAGAACCGGTTCCGGCGATTGGCCTCCCGGCTGATGCGCCCCCTGGACTATCAGGTCTGGGCTGCGGTGCGGACGGTGGGCGAGGCCGTGACCGCCAAGAAGACCAACGATCCGGCGGTGATCGGCGCCTATCTGGTCGAGCCGGGCTTCACCCTCCCGGCCTACAAGGGGGTGCCCCTGAGCTTCCGCCCCTGGGATCACCAGCTGCGCCAGGCGATCATCGTGGTGCAGCCGAAGGCGCTGGTCTCGGTGGCGCCGGAACAAGGTTTCCTGCACCAGCGCACGCCCCTGGACACGCTGGGGGTGGATCTCCCGGAGACCACCTGCAAGTTCCCGTGAGACGTCATGGGGATGGCTAACGTCGCGCTCGGCATCGACGCCGAACCCATTGACGCTGACTGCGTCGGGGGCCCACATCCAGACGGACGGGTTCGCCTGCGACAGGTCACGCGCAAGGATCGGGACTTCCGATGGGTCAAACCGTACAAGATGCGCCGTCACATCAAGAGGCCAGCACATCGGCCATCAGTCTCAACGATGCAGTTGCGCGCGCGAGGACATGGCTGCTCGCGACAATGTCTGATGAAAATATAACAAATCTGGGTCTTGAGGAGGTCGAGCATTGTCCGGGCTACTGGAACATCACGCTCGGGTTTTCGCGGCCCTGGGACGAGGCACGTAATGCGGTCACCGTTCTGAGCGGGGCGGTCATCATGCGCAGGACGTACAAAGTCATCACGGTCGACGAGGTCACCGGTGAAATCATTGCAATGAGAAATCGCACCGGCGATTCCTGATGGCTAAATATGCTCTCCTCGATACCAATCTGCTTGTTCTATTCATCGTTGGGGGTACCGACCCGGATTATATCCGCGTTCACAAAAACTGTTCACAATTCTCGTTAAGTGATTATAATGCTTTGCTGCGACACCTCACGGTGTCGGCCGGTCTCGTCACGACAGCTCAAATTCTATCCGAAACAGCGAATTTGCTGCGCCAGGTTCGAGATCCGATCAGAACGGAGATTGCTGCGTTCTTCAAGCTTTTCATTCTCCACGCGAACGAAATGCAACCTACTGCCGTCAGCGCAGCGTCGGACAAGACTTACCTCTGGTTGGGTCTCAACGACGCCTCGATATTGACGTGTCTTGGCCCGGACAAGGTGCTGATAACCGAGGACGGCAATCTCCACGCCGCTGCGATCGAGCGGTCGAATGGCGCGTTGCACTTTACGGAGTTGCGCGTTTACGAGTAGGCCTACCTGTGGAAATAGCCGTGCGAGGGCCTCCGGACCGGATCCGAATGCCGCATCCCCTCGCTCCGCGCAAGAATCGCACTATTCTGCGTCGACAGAGTGCCGAATAGCGCACCAGGGAGGAGTTTTGATGAGCCGCCGCGTCGAGGCAGGTCTGAGTGTGGTCGCCCTCGGCGCCTGGTTCGCCCTCATCGGGCCGGCCGCCGCCTTCACCGCCTACGTCACCAACGAGAAGGGCAATTCGGTCAGCGTCATCGACACGAACACGATGGCGGTGACCGGTACCTGGAAGGTCGGCCGGCGCCCGCGCGGCGTGACCGTGTCCAAGGACGGCAAGGAACTGTTCGTCTGCGCCAGCGACGACGACCGGATCGACGTGCTCGACACGGCCTCCGGCAAGGTCGTCCGCTCCCTGCGCTCGGGTCCGGATCCGGAGCAGTTCATCCTCGACGCGTCGGGCAACCCGCTCTACGTCGCCAATGAGGACGACAGCCAGGTCACGATCATCGACATCGAGAAGAACAAGGTCCTCGCCGAGGTGCCGGTGGGCGTCGAGCCGGAGGGCATGGGCCTGTCGCCGGACGGGAAGGTCCTGGTCAACACCTCCGAGACGACCAACATGGCCCATTTCATCGACACGAAGACCTTCCAGGTCATCGACAACGTGCTGGTGGATGCAAGGCCGCGCTTCGCCGAATTCACCGCCGACGGCAAGTTCCTGTGGGTGTCCGCGGAGGTCGGCGGCACGGTCAGCGTCATCGACGTGGCCCAGCGCCGGGTGATCAAGAAGATCACCTTCAAGATCCCGAGCGTGAACGACGAGGCGATCCAGCCCGTGGGTATCCGGATCACGAAGGACGGAAGCAAGGCCTTCGTGGCGCTGGGCCCGGCCAACCGCGTCGCGGTGATCGATGCCAAGACGTTCGCGGTGGAGAAATACCTCCCCGTCGGCCAGCGCGTCTGGCAGCTGGCCTTCACGCCCGACCAGAAGCAGCTGTTCACCACGAACGGCACGTCCAACGACATCTCGGTGATCGATGTGGCCGCCGAGAAGGTGGTCAAGAGCATCCCGGTCGGCCTCCTGCCCTGGGGCGTGGCGATCTCGCCGAACTGAGCCAGGCGGCGGGGCCGCTCGAATGAACCAGGACCGCGGATCACGCGGCACAGGGGGAAACGACAGGATGCGGATGTTTCGATGGGCCGCTCTCGCCGGCGCGGGGCTGTTTGCGGCCGGCCCGGCACTGGCACTGGACCTCACCAAGAAGCGGGAGAACCTGCCCGACCTCGTCCTGGGCGACGATCAGGGCAACGACTTCACGGTGGAGAACAGAGACATCACGCTCGAATCCGGCAAGGCCTATCGGCTGCGCATCGTCGCCAAGGGTCACCAGGAATACAAGTTCTACGCGCCGGAGTTCTTCCGCTACATCTGGTTCAACCAGATCGTGATCGAGCACAAGGAGATCCACGGCGGCGGCCCGCCCGACCACCTGGAATTCGACGATCCCGGCGAGATCGCCATCGAGTTCGTTGCGATCAAGCCAGGCAGCTACAAGTGGGAGGCGCGCGGCCTCGAGGCCAAGGGCATGACCGGTACTTTGACGGTGAAGTGATGCGCGCGTTCTTCCTGGCCTCGTGCCTCGTCCTCTCCGGCCCGGCCCTCGCGGCCGACGATGCCTCCGCCTGCGCCGCGGGCATCGCCATGATCCGCGACGCCCTCGCGGCGAACCCGTCCGAGGCCGCGCTGCCCAAGCTCAAGAAGGCCCTTCGGGTCGCGGAGCGGGAGCAGAAAGAGGGCGAGTTCGACGAGTGTCTCGATGCCGTCGCCGACGCCCGGAAAGCGCTCGGCCGATGACCGGCGAGGCGGCGCTCCGGGTCGAGCATGTCGGCCACCGCTTCGGCACGCGCGCGGCGCTCGACGACGTCTCGCTCGATGTCGGCCGCGGCCGCTTCGCGGCGCTGCTCGGACCCAACGGTGCCGGCAAGACCACCCTGTTCTCGGTGATCACCCGGCTCTACACCAACCAGACCGGACGGGTCTCGATCTTCGGCCACGCCCTCGACCGCGAGCCCTCCCGGGCACTTGCCCGGCTCGGCGTGGTGTTCCAGGCCCGGACGCTGGATACCGATCTCACCGTCGAGCAGAACCTCCTGTATCACGCGAGCTTGCACGGGATCACCCGTCGCGCCGGAAAGGACCGCGTTGGGCTGCTCCTCGATCGGGTCGGGCTCGCGGACCGGCGCCACGACAAGGTCCGAACGCTCTCGGGCGGCCAGTCGCGCCGCATCGAGATCGCCCGGTCGCTGATCCACCGTCCGGACCTGCTGCTGCTGGACGAGCCGACGGTCGGCCTCGACCTCGAATCGCGGACCGACATCGTGGCGATCGTGCGCGCGCTGGTGCGCGAGGAGGGGCTGTCGGTTCTCTGGGCGACCCATATCTTTGAGGAAATCTCCCCGGAGGACGACGCGGTCGTGCTGCATCGCGGCCGGATCGTGGCGCGGGGCCGGGCCGGCGATATCGGTGCCCCGGGGGAGGCCCTGGCGGACGCGTTCCGCCGCATTGTGGCCGAGCCGGGGCGGGCGGCGGCATGACGGCGTCGAACGGCGCACCATCGTACGATCGAGGGCAGCACCCATGAGCGCTCCGACACGCATGTCGACGCCGGTCGCTGCTGCATCCGCCCACAGCGCGTCGGCGCGCATCGGTCGGCTCGACACCGTCGGCTACCTGATTTGCCTCGGCGGCATCGTCCGGCGGGAATTGCTGCGCTTCTTCAATCAGAAAGAGCGGTTCTTCTCGGCCCTGGTCCGGCCGCTGGTCTGGCTGTTCATCTTCGCGGCGGGTTTCCGCAACACGCTCGGCGTCTCCATCGAGCCGCCCTACCAGACCTACGTGCTCTACGAGGTCTACGTGGTGCCGGGGCTGGCCGTGATGATCCAGCTGTTCAACGGCATGCAATCCTCGCTCTCGATGGTCTACGACCGCGAGGTCGGGTCCATGAAGGTACTGCTGACCTCGCCCTATCCGCGCTGGCTGCTGCTGCTCGCCAAGCTGATCGCGGGAGTCTCGGTCTCGATCGTGCAGGCCTATGCGTTCCTGGCGGTGGCCTATTTCTGGGAGACGGACATCCCGCCGCTCGGCTATCTCACGGCGCTCCCTGCCTTCTTGGCCTCGGGGCTGATGCTCGGGGCGATCGGTCTGTTCCTGTCCTCGCTGGTCCGCCAGCTTGAGAACTTCGCCAGTGTGATGAACTTCGTGATCTTCCCGATGTTCTTCGCCTCCTCGGCCCTCTACCCCCTGTGGCGGATCCGGGAATCCTCGGAGACGCTGTACTGGATCTGCGAGCTGAACCCGTTCAGCCACGCGGTCCAGCTCGTCCGCTTCGCCCTCTACGTCCAGTTCGAGCCGCTCGCCTGCGCGGTGGTGGTGGGCGTGACCCTCGCGTTCTTCGGCATGGCGGTGATCGCCTACGATCCCGGCCGGGGTATCATGGCCCGGCGCGGTGGCCCGGCCGGCGACAACACCTGACGGAGCCCGCCCGATGAACCGACTCGCCCGCAATGCCGTCCTCGGCCTGGTGCTTCTGGCCGCACCGGCATCCGCGCAGCCCCGGCAGGATCCGGACTGGCCCTGCGTCCAGCGCAAGGTCGCCACGCTCAGCCCCGGCCAGTTCTGGACCGGACCGGACATCGCGGCGGCCGGAGACTGGGGCAGCGACAACGACGCCGCGGTGCTGGCCCAGAAGATCGCCTCCCGCCGCACCGAGTTGCCGCAGGTCGGCCCGCTCCTCGACGAATTCGCCGGCAAGTTCGGCACCGACAAGGATGGGAAGGACAAGGCCCTGACCCGCGTCTATGCGGGGGTCTTCGAGGTGATCAACGGCGAGCGCGACAAGGTCGTAGGCGGCATCGGCCGATACGCCCAGGGCCAGCGGCGCATGGCGGAGCGCATCCGCGATGAGGCCGACAAGATCAGCCAGACCAAGGACGCGCCGAGCGCCACGGACGCCACCGAACTGCCCAAGGACCAGTCCGATCTCGAAACCAAGTTCGCCTGGGACCGGCGCATCTTCCAGGAGCGCAGCCAGTCGCTCACCTATGTCTGCGAGGTGCCGCAACTCCTCGAGCAACGGTTGGGCGAGATCGCGCGGTTGATTCAGGCACGGTTGTGAGCGCTGCGATCCAGTCGCCAACCGCTTGCCGAATCTTCCCGAACGGTGTTGCCTAAAGCTCCGCAAGTCGTTGATTTTGCAAGCATAACTGTTGCGATAACGCCACGCGGGGGAGCGTTTGACCGTTCTTTGCGCGAAACAGCCCCCAAAAGCTCTCGCCCGCCGCTGAGCCCGATTGTGAACTTTAACTCCACCCGCCAAAAGTCTCGCCAAGCCCGGAACAACCGGACGCTGGTCTCAAGGCAGGGGAATTGGAATGTCACGTCGGACGCTGCGGGGCAGCATGCTCGCGTCTGCCTCAGTCTTGGCGCTCTCGATTGCTCCAGGCGCGGCGCGAGCGCAGCAATCGGTCACGCTGGGTGAGATCAGCGTCGTTTCGACCTCGCCGGTCGGTGCCGGCGGCGGCAATTCCAGCCCGGCCCTGAATCTCGATCGGGCAGCGCAGATCGCGCCGACGGTACCGGTGGCACCCGGCAGCGTGCGTCTGCGCGGTTCCGAGCAACCGCTCAACAAGATCCCCAGCACCGTCGAGACCATCACGACGCGCCAGATCGACGTCGACCGCGGCACCGACAATATCCTCGCCACCTTCGCGCGCGAGACGCCCGGCGTGAATCTCAGCGACTCTCAGGGCAACAGCAACCGCGTCGATCTCAATTACCGCGGTTTCACCGCATCGCCCGTGCAGGGCGTGCCGCAGGGCCTAGCCGTCTACCAGAACGGCATCCGCATCAACGAGGCCTTCGGCGACGTCGTCAATTTCGACCTGATCCCGCCGCAGGCGGTCCAGCGGATCGATGTCGTCACCGGCAACCCGGTCTTCGGCCTCAACGCGATCGGCGGCGCGGTCAACATCCAGATGAAGAACGGCTTCACCTGGCAGGGCACCGAGATCAGCGCGTTCGGCGGCTCCGACGGCCGCACCGCCGGGTACCTCGAATACGGCAAGGTCTCCGACAACTGGAGCTTCTACTTCACCGGCGACGGGCTGAACGACCGCGGCTGGCGCTACGAGAACCCGAGCACCATTGGCCGGCTCTACGCCGACCTCGGCTACCGCGCTCAGGATTCGGAGTTCCACCTGATCGGGCTCGCCGCGCGCAGCTTCTACGGCGCGGCGGCCGCGACCCCGGTGGACTTCACCCATGTCGATCCGCGGGCGATCTTCACCTATCCGCAGACGCAGACGACCGAGGTCGGCACGATCCAGCTGACCGGCCGGGTGGACATCTCGCCGACCTGGGACCTTGCCGGCAACGCCTATTTCCGCCGCTTCAGCGAGCGGTACGTGGACGGCAACGACGGCAATTTCGAGCAGTGCAGCTCGCGCTCGAGCTTCCGCGGCTCCCTCTGCTACCAGGATGACGGGTTCAGCCCGTCGGCCGGCCAGTCGCAGAACGCCTTCCGTAACCAGTTCCTGCTCCTCGGCCAGCAGAACCAGCGCATCCCGTTCACGCGGAACGTGCCCTACGGGACGATCGACACGACGCAGACGGAGTCGCAGGGCTACGGTGGCTCGCTGCAGGCGGCCAACCGTGACCGGGTCTTCGGTCTGCCCAACAGCTTCGTCATCGGCGGCAGTGTCGACGCGGCCGATTATTCGTTCAAGTCGTCGAGCACCCTCGGCGTCATCAACCCGAATCTCCTGATCTCCACGGATCCGAGCAATCCGTACTATGGAAACATTCCGGGCCTCGGCACCCCGTACCTCCGCACGCTGGGCGCCCTCGGCATCGCCCCGAGCTCGGTCGCGGGTTCGAACCTGTATCTCGGCCTCTACGCCACCGACACGCTCGACGTCACCGACCGCCTGTCGCTCACCGCAGGCTTCCGGCTCAACTACGCGCATATCCGCTCGGTCGATCAGACGGGGTTCTCGCCGGACGTCACGGGCACCCACGAATACACCAAGGTCAACCCGCTCGCGGGCCTGACCTACCAGTTCGACCCGGCGCTCAACCTTTACGGCAGCTACTCGGAGTCGAACCGTGCGCCGACACCGCTGGAACTCGCCTGCGCCAATCCGAACCAGCCGTGCCTGCTGCCGAACTCGCTGGTCGCCGATCCGCCGCTCAAGCAGGTCACCGGCCAGACCTATGAAGTCGGTTTCCGGGGCGTGATCCCGAACTTCCTCTCGGGCGGCAACCTGACCTACAAGGCCGGCGTCTTCCGCACCGACCTTAAGAACGACATCATCCAGATCGCCGTCGCCGGCAACGCGGCGCGCGCCTACTACACCAACGTGCCGGCGACCCGGCGGCAGGGCATCGAGGTCAGCGCCGAGTACGTCGTCAACCCCGATCTGCTGGTCTACGCCAACTACGCGTTGATCGACGCCACGTACCAGTTCGACCAAACGCTCTCATCGCCCAACAATCCGCTCTCCGACGACGGGGCCATCTTCGTCCACAAGGGCAACAAGATCCCGTTGATCCCGGATCACCAGATCAAGGCTGGGTTCGAGTACAACATCACCCCGAATTGGCGCTTCGGCCTCAACGTTTCGGCCTTCTCGTCCTCTTACTTCCGGGGTGACGATTCGAACCTGAACCGCAAGCTGCCGGCCTATTACGTGATGAACCTGACCACGAAGTACCAGGTGACCAAGAACCTGGAGATCTTCGGGTTGATCACCAACCTCACCAATAACCGTTACGCGACATTCGGCACCTTCGCCGAGCCGGGCGCGATCGCCGGCAACCTGTCGATCAACGATCCGCGGACGACGACGCTGGCGCAGCCCCTGTCGATCTATGCCGGTCTAACCTATCGCTTCGGCCCCGAGCCGGTCGCGATGGCGCCGGAGCCGATCATCCGCAAGTACTGAGGCCACCAACCCCTCGCTGGAGCCGTTCCCGATCGCATCGTGATCGGGAACGGCTCCGCGTTTCCGTCGGGACGCACGCCGTCGAACCCGTCGGCCGGAGCGCTCGGGGTGACGGCGCCGGCAATCAAGAGGTTACCCGCGGCACCTGTCCCTGTTCTGAGGCGCGTGCGGCCTCCTGTCTCGGGAACGGGCCGATGCGCCCGGCGTCTCCTCGGTGAATCGCTCTGACGCGCGGTCCCCGCCCCCTGTCGGGGTTGCGTGTCAGTGGCGTCCGGACACTTTGGAGACCCCCATCGATGATGTTTCGTTTCGCCGTCGCAGCCCTGGCGCTTGCCGTAGCCACACCCGCCCTCGCGACGTCATGTTCTGACGAGGTCGATACCCTTCAGCGGCGCCTCGACAGCGCCGGCGCGGCCTCCGTGACCGGCACGACCCCGCCCGGCGGCACGACGTCGTCGAACTCCCCGAAGGCGCTCGACAAGCCACCGGCCCTGACCCCCTCGGATGCCAGCGTCAAGCCGACCGCGGCGGGCGTCGAGGACGCCAAGAAGCTGGTCGCCCAGGCGCGCCAGCAGGACAAGGCCGGTAACGCTGAGGGCTGTCGCGACACGATTATGAAGGCCAAGGAGAAGGCCGGCGCTCTGCCGTAGGGCGAAAAGATCCGGCGGCCGGCGTCAGACCGGCCGCCGGGATCTCAGTAGGCGTTCTCGGTCTTGAGCAGCGCGAACGGGGTTGTCAGCAGGATCTGCAAGTCGAGCAGGACCGACCAGTTCTCGATATAGTAGAGGTCGTGCTCGACACGGCGCTGGAGCTTCTCCGACGTATCGGTCTCGCCGCGCCAGCCGTTCACCTGCGCCCAGCCGGTGATGCCGGGCTTGACCTTGTGCCGAGCGAAATAGCCGTCGACCACCTGGTCGTACAGGGTATTGGCGGCCTTGGCCTGGAGCGCGTGCGGACGCGGACCGACCAGCGAGAGGTCACCTTTCAGCACATTGAACAATTGCGGCAGCTCGTCCAGTGAGGTCTTGCGGATGAAGCGCCCAACCGGTGTCACGCGCGGATCGCCGCGGGTGACCATCCTGGCCGCGCCGGCGTCGCACTGGTCGACATACATCGACCGGAACTTGTAGACTTCGATCAGCTCGTTGTTGAATCCGTGGCGCTTCTGGCGGAACAGGATCGGCCCTCGCGAGGTCAAGCGCACCGCGAGCGCCACGGCGACCAGGATCGGCGCCAGGGCGAGCAGCATCACCAATCCGACGCAGCGGTCGAACAGCGCCTTCACCACGACGTCCCAGTCGGCGATCGGCTTGTCGAAGACATCGAGCACCGGGACTGAGCCGAGATACGAATAGCTGCGCGGCCGCAGGCGCAGCTTGGCCGCATGCGCCGACAGGCGGATGTCGATCGGCAGCACCCAGAGCTTGGCCAGCATCTGCAGGATGCGGTTCTCGGCTGTGATCGGGATGGTGAAGACGATCAGGTCGAGGCGGGCGTGCCGGGCGTAGGCGACGAGATCGTCGACGTTGCCGAGCTTCGGATGCCCCGCCACCACGTCGGACGAGCGGTCGGTGTTGCGGTCGTCGAACACCCCGACGATCCGGATGCCGCTCTCGCTCTGCGTCTCCAGGGCGGCGATCAGATCTTCCGCCGGCTTGCCGCCGCCGACGATCGCCGTGCGCCGGTCGAAACGTCCGGCCCGGGTCTGCGCTTCGATCACGCGGAACAGGAGGAAGCGCCCGGTCAGGAGAGCGGTCAGGCCGGTGCCGTAGAAGGTCGCGAGCCACAGGCGCGAGTAGTGATCGGCCACCTTGGCGAGGACCAGCCCGGCGGCAACGATCAGGAAGGTCAGCGACCAAGCGGCGATCAGCCGGATCGCGCTCTTGGAGAAGGCGCGGAAGGCGGAGATCCGATAGCCGCCGGCGGCCTGGACCAGCGCAACCGTGAGGATCGCGACGAGCCCGATCGCCCCGGCATAGGTCAGGCCGAACGGGACCCGCCCGCGCAGCATCAGCAGGTGCAGGAGCGCGCCGAGGCCGAAGATCAGGGCGCATTCCGCCGCCCGCACCAGCCCAGCCACCACGACCGGCGACACAGCCGTCGCGCCCGGTATGGAGGTCTCGGCAAGCGGTACCGGTCCATCATCGCGGGGCGATGGCTGCGCCTGGAGAGGGCCAGCGGCTTCGAGGAGATCCCGGATGTCGAAGGCACTCATCGATCGGCTCCTCCCGTAGCGGCCTGCGGCTTCTCAATCGCAGCGTGGCACGGGGCGTTGTCTGAAGACTTAAAGGCGATCGGCCCGCGGCGATTTTACCGTCGGACCCGGTCCGCCGGTCGTTCCGTCGTCGCGCATCGCTCCGGCACACGGCGACGGAGCGATGCGCGCCTCGGCGGATCAGGCCGTCCGCGCGCCGGCGATCTCCCGGGCTTCGACATTGTGCCGATCCGCGCGGGCCTGGAACGCCGCGGCGTAACCGGAGATGACCTCGCTGCCCATCCGCTCCAGGGAGAAGCGCTGCCGGATCGCGGCGCTGAGCGCGTTGACGCGGGCGTCGAGCACCGCGGGCGCGTCGTCGAGCACCCGCCGGATGCCGGCGGCGAGGGAGGCGGGATCCCGTGGCGGGACCAGATCGCCGGCGGCGTCACCGAAGATCTCGGGGATTCCACCGACCCGCGTGGCCACGAGCGGCTGCGCCGCGGCTGCGGCCTCCAGGACCACGTAGGGCAGGGATTCCGCCAGCGAGGGGACGACCAGGATGCGTCCCCGCGCCAGCACGGTGCGGATCGCCTGCGGCGGTTCGAAGGACACCGCGCTGCCCAGGCCGAGGCGCTCGACGTTCTGACGCAGGATGTCGGCATCCGGCCCGGAGCCGACCATCAGCAGGCGCAGGGACCGCCCCTCGGTCCGGAGATGGACAAGGGCATCGAGCAGGTACGGAAGACCCTTGGCCTCGCGCAGCTCGCCGACATAGAGGAGATCGAAGGGTTCATCGACGCGGTCGATCGGAGCGAATTCCGCCTCCGCGATGCCGTTGTGGACGATGCGGGTCACGCGCTCGGGACCGCCGACGAAGGTCCGGTGCCGTCCGGCGACGTATTCGCTCTCGAACAGGAAGGCGTCGGTCCGGCGGGCGAGAACCGCCTCGGCCCCCATGTAGAGACGATGGATCGGCGTGCCCGGCCGGTAATTGTAGCTGCCGCCATGCGGCGTGTAGGTACGGATCGCCGTGCTGCCCGGGGCGAGCCTGGCAAAGGCGCCGCCCTTCGCCCCGTGTCCATGGAGCACCTCGGCGCCCACCGCGGCGGCCCGCCGCCCCACCGCTTTCAGGCAGGTCCAATCGGACCGGTGCGGGTTCCGCCGCATCGGGATCCGCACGAGGCCGAGTTCCAGGCTGGGCATCAGGTCCGCCAGGGCCCGCTCACCACGCTCGCCGCCGGTCGTGGAGTCGCAAACGATGCCCACGGCGTGTCCGGCCGCGGCTTGGAGGCGGGCGAGGTCCACCACATGGCGGAACAGACCGCCGACCGGGGCCCGGAAGACGTGCAGGATCCGATAACGCTGGACGATACGATCGTCATTCGACTTGCCGACCACGGCAATGCTCCCGGTGAAAACAGTCTCGGGATTAGTGAAGCACCGGTGGTCGCGGGGCTCTTAAAGGCGGCTCGTCGGCCGCATGCTTTTCATCGAGAAGGTAAGCAGAGTTTTACATGGCCGAAAACAAGTCATGTCATCGGCGGGCCGTTGAGGCTGGCCCAGATCGTCCCGTAATGGCAGGCCGTGGCGGCGAGAACGAAGCCGTGCCAGATCGCATTCTGAAACGGCAGCGTCCGCCAGATGTGGAATAGGACGCCGATCGAGTAGAGCGCCCCGCCGATGGCAAGCAGCCACAATGCGGTCGGCTGGAGGCTCGCGATCACGGACTCATAGGCAAAGAGACCGCTCCATCCGAGCATCAGGTAGAGCGCGATGGAGAGCCGGTCGAAGCGCCCGGGCAGGAGCAGCTTGACGGCGATTCCGACCGAGGCCACGGCCCAGATCAACGCCAGCAGCGCATAGGCGCGCGGCCCGGACCCAACGAGGGCGACGAGCGGCGTGTAGGTGCCGGCGATCATCAGGTAGATCAGGGCGTGGTCGGCCCGGCGCAGCAGCCATTTCCGGGGGCTCACCGGATACAGGTTGTAGAGGGCCGAGACCCCGAGCATCAGCACCAGGGCTGTCGCGTAGACGACGACGGCGACCCGCTCGCCCATGCCGAGATGCGCCGTCAGCGCCGTCGCCACCAGGGCCACGGCACCGGCCAGACCAAGCACGACGCCGAGCCCGTGGATCACGCCATCCGCCACGATCTCCCGGGGCGTGTAATGCCACGTCAGGGACAACGGGCGGCCATCTTCCGCGAGAGACATCCGAAGGCCTCCTGCAACGCTTGCAGTCTAAAGCGTGAGACGTCTTGATCGTTCCCCGTGCAGAGTACCGACGTGGAGTTGTCCCAAGGAAAATGACGGGTGGTTGTAGATATCGTGCAATGCGGCGCCGCTGCCGCACTGCACGAATGCCTAGATTCCGCGTCCGACAAGGCCCTCGAACCCGACAGGCGCCTCAGCGGCCCCGCCCTGAACCCGGTCGACCCCCCGGCGCCATCCGCGGCTGAGCCGGGCGTGAACGGTCGCCATGGTCAGGACCGCCATGGCCATGACCTGATGGGCGAGCGCTGCCCAGAGCGGGACCGCGAGGACCAGCGTGGCGATCCCCAGCATCGCCTGTGCCAGAGCCAGGGCGGAGATACCGGCGGCGCGTCCGAACACGCCCGACGGACCCGCGAGGCGCGCATCCACCGCGTGCAGGATCGCCACCAGGATCACGAGGTAGGCGGTCACCCGGTGGTCGAACTGCACCAGGGCGTGATTGTCCACGAAGTTCTCAATCCAGGGGCGAATGGCGAACAGGGCGTCCGCGGGCGGCACGAGGGCCCCGTCCATGGTGGGCCAGGTGTTGTAGACGAGGCCCGCATGCGAGCCGGCGACGAGACCGCCCAGGAAGATCTGCACGAGGATCAGGGCCGGCAGGAACATCGCGGTCGCGCGCAGGCGCGCGGCGGGTGCCGGCTCCGGCATCGCCCCGCGCTCGCCCGCCGCCAGCCAGACCAGGCCGGCGAGGATCAGGCTGGCCGTGGTGAGGTGCAGGGCGAGCTTGAGCGGCGCCACCGCGGTCATTCCGGGCTGGAGACCGGAGGCGACCATGATCCAGCCGATACCGCCCTGCAGGCCGCCGAGCACGCCGAGGCCGAGGAGACCCACTCCGAGGCGGCGGCTGATCCGACCCTGCCACCAGAACACGATCAAGGGCAGGAAGAACACGAGGCCGATCAGCCGGCCGAGGAGGCGGTGCCCCCATTCCCAGCCATAGAGGACCTTGAAGGCGGACAATCCCATCCCCTGGTTGAGGATGCTGTATTGCGGCGTGTCCTTGTACTTGGCGAACTCGGTGGCCCAATCCGCCTCGGACAGGGGCGGGATCGCCCCCGTGACCGGCCGCCACTCGGTGATCGACAGGCCCGAGCCCGTCAGCCGGGTCGCGCCGCCAACCGCCACCATGGCCACCACCAGCGCGGCGATCACGTAAAGCCATGTGCGCACCGCGCCCGATCGCCGTCCGCCCCCGACTCGCATGACCATCCGCATCCCTTCGCCCGGGCCGGCATACCCCGAACCCCATGCCGGGGTTAGGATATGCGTCTCACCGCAGCAACGTCGGCGGCGCCGCAGGCCGCGGCAGCCTGGACGTTGCCAAGCGCAGGCCGGGTCGATAGCCCGTGGATGGGGCCCGCCCTATCACCATCTCGGGACGCCATGCGCCGTCGCACACGAACCCTGATCGGCACGATCGCGATCCTGGCCTTCGTCTGCCTCTACGGCCCCTTGGCGATGGCCCTGGCCGACAGCCGCATCGCGGAAACGCCGGCAGCGGTGCAGGCCGCGCTCTACTCGATCCTGGGCATCGCCTGGATCATCCCGCTGATGCCGCTGATCCGGTGGATGGAGCGGCCCGACCGCTGAGGCGACCTCTCGATTTCGCCGCACTCGGGGTTCACAAGCCCGGCGTCCGCTTCCGAGACACCCCGCGTCGTGCTCCTCTCCTCCATGCGCCTCACGCCCCTGGCCGTCCTCATCGTGCTGCTCGCACCCCTGCCGGCCCTGGCCCAGGGAACCCCGCGGTCGATCGGCGAGTGCGAGCGGTTGAAGAACGATCTCGCCTACAACCAATGCTTGGCCATGTTCGGGCCCGCGGCGAAGAACGTGGCCGGCGGCTACGCGTCCGCCGATACGTCGCCCTCACCGGCGGCCGCGATGGCCGAGGCGATCCCGCAGGTTGAGGATGCGGCCGATACCGCCTCCAGCGGCCGGCGGCGCTACCGGTCGCATCGCGGCCGGCAATACGCGTCGTTCTCGACGGGCTACCGGCACCGGCGGCGGCGGTAAAGGCCAGAAGGCTGCTCGCGGCCGGGTCTCCGACGCGCCACGGACCCGACGCGGCGTCCCATCCCCGGCGTGAAACCGGTCAGGCGACGTTGAGGCGCCGGCCCCGGTTCCAGGCTAGGAACGGCACACCGGAGAGCAGCCCGGCCAAAGCCGCCCGCGATTGATGGCAGCCGTTCACCGACACCCGGGGGAGGGCGTGCAGGTGGCCGGCATGAACGGCGAACAGGTGGCCGGGCCGGGTCGTCACCGCGGTCGCGAAGCCCAATTCCTGCGCCAGCGCGAATTCCCGAGGCCCCGCCGAGCCCGGATCGCCCACCGGATAGGAGACGTGCCGCACGGGCTGGCCCAGTTCCGCCTCGATCCGCGCACGCCCCTCCGCCATCTCGAAGGCCGCGATCGCCGCCGGGTGCTTGGCGAGCATCGGATGGCTCACCGTGTGCGCGCCGATGGTCACCGCGCGATCATCCGCCAGGGCGCGCAGCTCCGCCCAGGACAGGCACAATTCGGACGCGACCTGGCCCGGCGCCAGCCCGGCCTGGCGGCAGAGATCGGCGATCCGGGCGAGCATCTCCGCCTCACCGCCGCCGCGCAGGTCGCGATAGAGCGCGTCGAAGGCGAGCGCCTTCTCCTGCGGGCTGCGGGCCGGCAGATCGACGCTTCGGGATCCGATGCCGACCCGAACACGGTCCAGCTGCGCGATGGCGCGTTCCAGCTCGATCCACCACAGGCGCCCGGTCTGGTCCGCGAAGGCGCTGGTGACGAACAGCGTCCACGGCGCGTTGTGGCGCGCCAGCACCGGCCGCGCGTGCGCGACGTTGTCCCGGTAGCCGTCGTCGAAGGTGAGCACCGCGAAGGGCGGCCCGTAATCCGGCTCCGCTAGGCGTTCCGGCACGGCATCGAGGCCGATCACCTCGAAGCCGCGGGCATCGAGCTCACGCAAGGTGAGGTCGAGGAAGTCCGGGGTGATGGACAGGAGCCGGTTCGGGGCGAAGGCGGGTAGCGGCTCCGGGCTGACATGGTGGAAGGTGAGGATGACGCCGAGCCCGCGTGAGGCCGGGGTCAACCACCGATCCGCCCCGACGGCCTGGATCGCGCGGAACCCGGTCGCGAAGACCCGATGTTTGGTGCGCGACGACAGCATGGCCTCGGACCGACCGGGCCGATCGGCCCAAGACCGCCACCCTGTGTCCAGCGCGGTAAACAAACTTGAAAGCGTCGATGGCGGGACGAAAGTTCAGGAAGGTTGTATTAGCCACGGCACCGGTTTGATCGTATCGGACGGACCGCATTTGCCTGGCGGCGCTCGGAAGTCACTGCCTGTTCAGTGGATAGCGTCGAACATCGCTGCTCGATAGGCGACCGCACGTGGTCCAGCAGGGGTTTCGGACGATGGCGCTCGGCGTCCAGGCGACGGGTACGGACATGATCGATGCTCCGTCGGGGGTGATGCTCACCGCGGAGATCATCGACGATCCGGCGGCGGCCGAAGCCGTCTGGCGCCGGATCGAGGGTGATCCTGCGAGCCTTCAGACCCCCTATCAGCGCTTCGACTGGACGATGGCCTATCTGCGGGCACGCGGACAGATGGACAGGACCCGGATCGTGGTCCTGCGCGACCGGGACGGCCGCGCCCGGATCCTCCTGCCGCTGACGCTGGAGCGGGAATTCGGACTGCGCGTCGCCCGCACCGTGGGCGAGACATACGCGAATTATCACATGCCGCTGTTCGCGAGCCGCGATGCGGCGGCGATATCGGTCGGCGACATCACGGCGGCTCTGGTCGGTGCCGGCCGTTCGGCCGGCATCGATGTCTATGCCCTGCAGCATCAGCCCCGGACCTGGGAGGGTTCGGTCAATCCGTTCGCGGCGGGCGGCGAGCCCGAGGCGAGCGACGGCTACGGGTTGATGCTCGGCCCCGATCCGGAGGCCACCCTCCGCCGGGTCTTCAGTGCCGATGCACGGAAGAAGCTCCGCTCCAAGGAGAAGCGTCTCGTGGAGGCAAAGGGCCCGGTCGCCTATCGCCGGGCCGAGACGCAAGCCGAGTCCGAGCAGTTCCTGGCGGCGTTCTACGCGCAGAAGGCGGCGCGGTTCGCCGGAATGGGCGTGGCCGATCCCTATGCCGATCCCGCGATCCGCGCGTTCCTGGCCAGCGCCGCCGCCGGCCCGGATCCGGCGCTGGAGATCCACGCCCTGTGCCTCGCCGAGAGCGGGCGGGTCCTGGCGACCTTCGGCGGCGCGGTGAGCGCGCGGCGGTACAGCGGCATGATGACCGCGTTCGACCCGGATCCCGAGATCGCCCGCTTCAGCCCCGGCGATCTCCTGCTGCAGCATCTCGTGCGCGATCAGGCGGCACGGGGACGGCTCGGCTTCGACCTCGGGGTCGGCGAGGCCCGCTACAAGGCCAGCATCTGCGACGAGACGATCGGGCTCGTGGAGGCGATCGTACCGGTCACCCTGGCGGGACGAACCTACGGGGCTGTCCGGCAAGGACTCACTCGGGCCAAGCGCCGGATCAAGCGGGATCCGCGCCTGTACGCCGCCCTTCAACGGCTGCGGCGGATGCGCGGGGCCTGACGCCCCGTCCCGGACGATCGGTTCCCACGCGCGGGACGCCAGCGGTCGCCACTCGGCGCGTCGTCCCATCTCCGGGACGACGCGCCGAGCGTCACGCAGCGTCGCGGTGAAGCATGGCGCCGCCCAAGCCGCGCGCGGCCGAGGCCGGCCGGTCCTGCGCCACCACGATCTGTCCGGCGCCCGCGCCCTGGGCAATGGCGTAGAGGTCGGCCAGGGCCGGGTCCTCCGCCGAGGCGTTCGAGGCGATCACAACCGTGTCCATGTAGCCGGCGGTCAGTTCGAGGAGATCGACGGCGCCCGGGGCGGCGCGGAGGCAGCAGACCACCCAATCGTAGGCCTCCGCCATCGCCTCGAAGGTCAGCGTCAGCGCATCAGCCTCGTCGAACAGCACCGCAGTCGCGCGCCGTCCGGCTTCGATCCGGTGCAGGCCGCTGTCGCGCTCGGCCTGGATCACGTCGAGGAAGGCGGCCTCGCCGGCGACCAGATCGGTGAAGCCGAGCGTGTCACCGGGACGCCCGGCGTTCAGAGCGACGGAGACGAGGGTCCCGGCCTGGCCGAGGGCGCGGATCAGGGCGGCGGACAGGCCCGGCACGCCGTTGGTCGCGTCGGTCTCCATGATCAGGACCCGACGGCCGGCGGGCGCATCCTCGGCCCGGGGGCCGGAGCTGATCCGCGCGATCAGCGGTGCCAGATCGAAGTCTTCCGGGGCAGCCACGGGGGCCTCCGCCGGTCGCGGCTGCACGGCGGCTTCGGCATCGGACGCCTGCGTCCAGCCGGCGGGCGGCATGGCCTCCGGGAAGGCGAACAGCGGCCGCTCCAGAACCGGTTCGCGGCGCTGACGGTCCTGCGCCGGATCGAAGGCGCCGTCCCGGTCCGCCGCGTTCCGGGCGGAGTCCGCCAGCAGGGCGCGGGCGATGGCGGCGCCGGCCGTGAGCATCAGCGTCAGCAGCGTGGCGAAGGCCACGATCGGCAGTTTCTTCGGGAAGGACGGCACCTCCGGGGTCACTGCCCGGGACACGATGCGGGCATCGGCCGGGGTCGCGGCCTCGCCGTCGCGGGCCGCGGCCTCGCGGTAGCGCGAGAGATAGGATTCGAGCTGCTCGCGCTGCGCCTTGGCCTCGCGTTCGAGGGCGCGCAGCTGGATCTCGCTGGAATTGCCGCGGACGACCACGTCCTGCTGGCCGTCGACCGCCGCCTGGAGGCTCTCGACCCGGGCGCCGGCGATCTTGGCGTCGTTCTCCATCGTGCGGACCACGCGCTCGGCGGAGACCTTGATCTGGGCGTCCAGATCCTCGAGCTGGGCGTTGAGCTCCTTGATGCGGGGATGAGCCGGCAGGAGCGTCCGCGATTCGAGGGCGAGCTGGGCTCGCACGGAAATGCGGTTCTCGACGATGCGCCGGATCACCTCGTTGTTGGCCACATCCGGGATCTCGAAGGCCCGCCCGTCCTTGATCAGGTCGCGGATGGCCTTCACCTTGCCGGTCAGGTCGGCCTTCAGGATGCGGGCGGAGGAGAGCTGGCTGGACAGCTCGCCCAGCTGCTGGGCGTTGAGCGGGCGCCCGGTGGCCCCGGCGCTGCCGACCAGGCCGTTCTTGGCGCGGAAAACTTCGACCTTCGCCTCGGCCTCGGCGACGCGCTTGCGCAGCCCGTCGATGTTGCCGCCGAGCCAGGTCGAGGCGTAGCGCGCCGTGTCGACCTTGTCGGCTTCCAGGGACGAGATGTAGAGCCGCGCGATCGTGTTGGCGGCCTCGGCGGCCAGCACCGCATCCTTCGCGCGGAACTCGATCGCCAGGATGCGCGATTTGCCGGCCGGGTAGACCAGCAGATGGTCGAAATAGGCGTCGAGGACGCGATCCTCGGCCGGGCGGTCGAGGGGATTGGCCCCGATCCCGAGCATCATCAGCACGCGCTGGACGGGGCCGATGCTGCCCGCGCCGGGATCGAATTCGGGATTGCCCACGAGCTTGAGGCGGCGGATCGCCTCCCGGGCGAGATCGCGCGACATGACGACCTGCACCTGGCTCGCCACCGCCTGCTCGTCGATCGGCGCGAGCTGGTCGCCCCGTTCCTGCGCAGTCCGGGCGAACGCCGGATCCCGGCTCTCGAGGAGGAGCTTCGACTCCCCGGTGTAGCGAGGGCTGACCACGTTGACGAAGACGCTCGCACCCAGGGCGACGACCAGGGTCGGCC
Source organism: Methylobacterium sp. J-026 (assembly GCF_022829585.1). Taxonomy (GTDB): domain Bacteria; phylum Pseudomonadota; class Alphaproteobacteria; order Rhizobiales; family Beijerinckiaceae; genus Methylobacterium. The sequence goes on along the minus strand of NZ_JAKSYC010000343.1, from coordinate 18,382 downwards.
CGACGATCCAGCCCAGCGAGCGCCGCAGGATGCGCGGCACCTGGGCGAGGCCGAGGCCGTCCTGGGCACCCGGCAGGGCTTCGTTCGAGCGTTGACGAATACGGGACATGCGGACGCTCTGAGCGCGGGGGCAGACCGGCAGCACGTAAAGCCGCCCGGCTGCTATTAGCGGATATTAAGGTTGCTCAAGAGTTAAGACGCTCGCGTCTCAGCAAACGCGTCGGACGCCGCGATGGTGATCAGATTTCGTTAACCTTAACAGCCTAGACCAGCCGTCAACCGCATCCATGACGGCGATGGTGATGAACCGGCGCGCTCTTCTCCTCTCCCTCGGCACGACTCTGGCGCTCGGCGGATGCCTGCGTCCGACCTTCCGAACCGACCAGCTCGATGCCACCGGCACCGGCTCGATCGCCGCGCGCTACACCCTCGCGGCGGGTGACAAGCTGCGGGTGATAGTCTTCGGCCAGGACAACCTGTCGAACATTTACGCGGTCGATGGGGCCGGGCGGATCGCGATGCCGCTGATCGGCGTCGTCCAGGTCGGCGGCCAGACGACCGGGCAAGCGGCCCGCTCGATCGAGGCCAAGCTCGCCTCCGGCTTCGTGCGGGAACCGCACGTCACGGTGGAGGTGGACGCCTACCGGCCGTTCTACATCCTCGGCGAGGTGACGACCTCCGGCCAATACCCGTTCGTGAACGGGATGACGGTGGAGACCGCCGTCGCCATCGCGGCCGGCTTCGGCCCGCGCGCCGCCCGTGACTACGCCGTCCTCACCCGCGACACAGGCGGGAACCTGATCTCCGGCATCGTGCCGATGACCTACTCGGTCCGGCCCGGCGACACGATCGTGATCAAGGAGCGGTTCTTCTAAGTTTCGGGCGCGTCACTGCCCGCTCAGCCAGGGGTTGATGATCCGCATTGCGGTCTTCTGAGCGGGGATGGGCGTCGCGATCGGCGCCACGGGAACGCTCGCGCGTGCCATCATGCGGCGCGCCTCCTGCCCCGGCCGCGGGCCGATCGGCGTGAACAGGCCGGACAGTACTTTGCGGGTGCCGTTGCTGACGTAGCGCGAGCCCTGCACCGGCGCGAAATCGCGCAGCGCATGCCGCGTATCGGGATTCCCGGTGAAGACCCGCGCGCCGGAATTGAGCACGACAATGTCGCCCGGCTTCAGCGTCTCGTCCTTCAGGAGCGCCGAAGCGGCGCCATCCTTCATGTCGAGACGGGTCTGGCGCGGGCTGACCTCCGATTCCTTCACATGAATCTTGAGCGGGAGAGCCGCGTAGCGGGTCTGGAGACGCCGCCGGGCCGCCCCGAGGCGCGGCCTGTCACGGCGTACGGATTGGCTCTCGAGGGCGGGGGCTGGCGTCGGCTGGACCTGCTGCGGCGCCGGCCGGGCGCCGAAGAGCATCTCGAGGAAGCCCAGTTCAGCCGCTTCGGCGCGGGCACCGATCCCGATGACCAAACCGGCGGCGACGACAGTCGCGATGCCGCCCGTGCGAAGCCTCATAATGCCCTCCGGAACCGACGCCCAGAGCGAGCATCCGACCCTCAACCGCAAGCTGTGGGATTGGGTTCCGAAATAGTGCGGCTGTGCAGTGCCGATTCGGATCTCCACCGAGATGTGCCTTATTCGCCGCGGAGCAGGAAGATTAGATTGCGCAAAATTGGTTTCCCCGAGGCCATACCCGAGGCACGGCAAGGCGGGGCATCGGACCCGCGCGCGCATCCCGAGGCGCGGGTGCGGACCGGCGCCGTCAAAGGAGGGCATCACGGATTGCGGTCTTTGCTGAAGGTCTCGTCGGGGACGCGCTGACACGGGCGCCGCGGGATGGAGGGGTCGGGTTGGAAACCCCGGTGCCGGAACGTCGCGCCGCGATCGCGGACCCTCGTCAGGCCGGCGCGGACTGCTCACCCTCGCCGATGCAGTCGAGGGCGCGCTCGACCGCGCTCACCGCGTCGAGGAGGTGCTGCACCGTCTGCTCGACTTCGCGGGCGGGACGGCCCATCGCGGCGGCGCGCGCGCTCACATCCTCGAGCTGCTCCAGCAGGGTCAGGATGTCGCCGGCCACGGTCACGACTTCGCAGCGGGCGAGGCGTGGAACCGTCGGGCGCGGACGGAAGGGCAAGACGTTGCTCATCGCCGATCGTTGTCGCCCGAAAACTCCCGCATGCGCCAGGGGGTATCGGCCGCGCTCAACACCATTGCCCGGCCCTATCCGCGGCAAACCGGGGGTGTGGTGGATTTTCCGTGGCGGCCGTGCATCGGAGGCGGCGGAACGGGTTTACGCGGCTCGCGCGCCCTTGACGGGACCTTCGCGGCTCTGACCATGTCTTGCCCATCGTTCGTTCGATCACCGACGGCCAAGACCCAGTCACCGGCCGGATTCGATCGCCGCCAGGACATGTCATGCGTTTAACCCTTCTCGTCCTCTCCGCGCTGACGGTCGGCGGCCTGGGCGCCTGCGCCACCGACGGTCCGGACTCCCGCAGCGGCCTCGCCGAGAGCTTCAACCTCGACAATTACCGGGCCTCCGCCAACACCAACGGGACGCAGTCGCGGCGGGACGTGAACCGCGCCTACACGCAGCCGACCCTGCCGACGATCGGCAATCGCGGGATGTGAGCCAGCGCGCTCAGCGCTTCGTCAGGGCATCCGCGAAGGTCGTGATCCGGTTCCGGGCGTAGACGGGCAGGCCGGCGCTGATCGACGTGCCGGTGTTGAAGCTCGAATTGCCCATCAGCACCTGCGCGGGCAGGAGGTTCTTCAGGACCGGGACCCGGGCGTACTCGGCCTTGCGGTCGAGGACGTCGCCCTTGATCGCCAGGGCCATGTAGGCGGTCACCACCGTCTTGCCCGGATCGTTCGGCATCGGCTGGAATACGGCCAGGAATTTGCCGAAGCGCAAAATCTGGTTGACCCAGAAGATCGTCTGCTCCAGCCCGCCGACCACCGGCGTGTCGATCTTCGTCAGCGCACCGAGCGGCGGCCCCTGATCGGGCCCGAGCACGCGCAGCTCGCTCTGGAACGACACGTATTCGGCGATCTTCTTCGACGAGCCCTCCTCCAGCTTGTTGGCGAGCTTGACGCCCAGCGGCAGCTTGCCTTCAAGGTCGTAGCGGGACTCGATGCAGGCGCCCGCCCCCTGGCACCAGGGTCGGTCCGGCCGCTTGGCGAAGGCGGCCGCCGGATCCTTGTTGGGGGTCACGTCGGCGACCGAGACCGCGCGGTGCTTGATCGCCGGATCCATCGTCTGGACGAAGGCGAGGTTGGCGAAGGACGCGACGTCAATCGTCTCGGCAGGACGCGGCACCACGAAGCGCCCTTCGGCCACGTAGATCTTCAGGGTCTCGTGCCGGGGCTTGGACACGCCGTTCACCGTGACGGTGTAGTCCGGCTCCTTGTACCCGGGATAGGGCGCGAGCACGGCGGCCTCGGCCGGCCGCGCCTTCTGCCAGTCGAGATACGGGATCAGTCCGTTCTCCGGGGTCGCGGGCTTGTCGCGGTGATCGGTGAACAGGATCTGGCCCGGCTTGATCGTGGCCGGATCGACGGCCGCGACCGACGGCACCTCACGGATCCGCTCGGTCGCCGGGGCCGGGGCGGTGTTGGCGGCGGGCGTCTGGGCGCCGACCGGGATCGCGGCCGTCAGCACGAGGGCGAGGGCGGCGGGAAGCTGCGTTCGCAACGGGTGTCTCTTCTCTCGGGGCGGGCGGTCAGAAGCCGGATTCTTCGCCGAACAGATAGTCCGGGTCGCGGCGGCGGGGCCGGCGCGCGCCGTCGTCCCCGAACGGCGAGCGCGCGGATTGGCCCGGCCAGGGCCTGTAGGGGTCCTGGCCCGTCGGATCCAAGTCCCCCTGTGCACGGCGGCTGCGCGGTGGCGGTCGGTCGCCGAACGGATCGAGCGGATCGGCGGGCGGCCGCGCGCCGGTCATGTTGCCGTCGTAGTCCCCCGCGACGCTCGCGCCATCGTCGGGCGCGGTCAGGTCGCCGTCCTGGGCGTCCGGCCGCATGGCGTAGAGCGTCTCGCGGGGTACCAAGCGATACTGGGTGTCGGCCATGCGGCCGTCGCCGCTGGTGCGGAAATGCTCGAGGAAGCCGCTGCCCGCGACACGCACGCCGCTGTGCGGGTCGACCGGCAAATCGGCGATGAACGGCCGCGCCTCGGGGGAGGGGCCGCGCAGCGGCGTCTTCGGCACGCCGTTGGCCCAGGCCGCCTGCAGGATCGCAGAGGCGATCGGGACCGAGACGTGGCCGCCGGTCTGGCCGCGGCCGAGGGTTTTCCGGCTGCCATCGGCATTGTCGTAGCCGACCCACACCACCACGGTGATCTCGTTGGTCAGGCCCGCGAACCAGGCGTCGTTCTCGTTCTCCGATGTGCCGGTCTTGCCGGCCACGTAGGCCGAGACCTTCGCCAGGGCCGCCGCGGTGCCGTGCTGGGTCACACCCTGGAGCATGGTCTTGAGCTGGTAGAACGCGACCCGGTCGGCCGAGCCGATCCGGACGGGCTCCCGGGGGGCGTGCGTGTAGAGCGGCTTGCCGTCCCGCTCCACCGATTCGAGCGCGTAGGGCGCCGGCCGCGCGCCCTCGTTGGCCACCGCCGCGTAGAACCCCGCCAGGTCGAGCATTCGCACCGGCTGGGCGCCGAGCACGAACGGATAATAGGGCTCGCATTCGGCGTAGATCTGCACTTCGAGGGCGATGTCGCAGACCCGCTTCAGGCTCGCGGGGGCCTTCGGTGCGATGCCCCCTTGGAGCAGGCGGGCGGTGACGAGGTTCTTCGAGAATTCGAGGCCGCGCCGCAGCGTCGTCGGCCCCGAGCCGCCGCCCTCGTAGTTCTTCGGCGACCAGGAATCGCCGGTCCCGTCGATCGGCGGCAGCGTGACGGGCGAATCGAGCACGAGGGTGTTCGGCTGCAGGCCGGCGTTCAGGGCCGCGAGATAGGTCAGCGGCTTCAGGGTCGAGCCCGGCTGGCGCACCGTCTGGGTGACCCGGTTGAGCTGGCTCAACGGGTAGGAGAAGCCGCCGGTCATGGCGAGGATCCGGCCGGTCTGGTTCTCCACGACGAGGGCCGCGCCCTGAACGGTCGGGCGGACGCGAATCTGGGCGCGCGGGCCGCCCTTTCCGGGACTCAGCTTCACGCGCACCACGTCGTAGGGCTGCAGCCGCCCGCGGGCGATGCCGGGATCGAGGAAGGCCGTGCGGCCGTCCGCCAGCCCGACCTTGACGCCGCCCCGCCCTGTCTCCAGGACGACCGCCATCGGCCAGCGCACGTCGTAGAGGACCGGCCGCACGCTCTCCAGGGCCAAAAGCCAAGCCGGCTTGCGCTGCGGTGTCGCCGCGTTACCCGGAAGCGCCCGGGCCGGCGGCTTCACGGCATCCGCCCGGGCCCCCGTGACGGAAGGGGCCGCCTGCGGGGATGCCTCCGGCGCCGGCGTCGCGGCTTGGATGCGGCGGACGCTGTCGGCGAGGTTGAGCTCGGCCCCCGAAAAGGTCTGGCGCCCGGTCGAGCGCTCGTAGGCAGCGAGCCCGTCCTGCAGCGCCTCCTCGACGCCTCGCTGCAGGCCGGCATTGATCGTCGAGCGGACCGTGAGCGAGCCGGCGGTGAGCGAATCCACCCCCGCGAAGGTGCGCGCCTCCCGGTTGAGGAAATCGACGACATAGAAGCCGGAATCGCGGCGTGCCGCCTCGATCGGCTTCAGGCCGAGATCCGACTTGATCGCAGCGGCCATCTCGGCCTCGGTGATCGTGCCCTCTTCCTTCAGGCGGGACAGCACGTAGGCCCGCCGCTCCCGCGCCCGGTCGGGATACTTGTCGGGGCTGTAGAAGTTCGGCCCCTTGGGCATGCCGGCGAGGAGCGCCGCCTCGGGAAGGGTCAGCTGAGCTACCGGCTTCCCGAAATAGCTCTCCGCCGCCATCTCGATGCCGTAGGCCCCGCGGCCGAGATAGATGCCGTTGAGATAGAGGCCGAGGATCTGCGGCTTGGTGAGGATGCGCTCCAGTCGCGACGCGACGATCATCTCGCGGATCTTGCGCTCGTAGGTGACGTCGTCACCCACCGAGAGATTCTTGACGACCTGCTGGGTGATGGTCGAGCCGCCGGCGGGACGGCCCGGCGAGGCGAGGTTGCCGATGAAGGCGCGGATGACCCCGCGCTCGTCGATGCCGTGGTGGCTCTCGAAGCGCTTGTCCTCGGCGGCGATGAAGGCCTTCTGGACGAGCGTCGGGACGGAGGTGATCGGGACAACGACGCGGCGCCCGTTCGGCTCGGAGGCCTCGGCGAAGGGCTTGCCGGCGCCATCGAGGATGCGGGTCATGCCGGGCAGCGCCTTGTCGCGCAGGGCCTCGGCGCTGGGCAGGTCCTTGGTGGCGTTGTCGTAGAACTCGATCACCGCCCGGGCGTCGAAGGGCGAGTTCGCCGGGTCCTCGCCCTTGCAGAACTGCTTGTAGCTGACGTTGAGCTCGTTGATGTCGAGCCCGTGCAGGATCTTCGGCGCGGCCGGACCGGCGACGGTCGACGGATCCTCCATGGCGGTGGAGATCAGGTCGTCGAGGTTGATGTCCTCGATGTCGAACGACTTGCGCATGTGGGCGCAGCCGTCGCGCAGCAGCCGCACCACCTCGGGACCGTCCGTGGCCGGATCGAATCGGGTCCGCACCGCCTCGGGCTTTGTCGTGACCTGGCTGAGCGTCAGGGCGGTCGCGAACAGCTTGATCAGGATGGCGTTCATGCGGGCCGGGTTCGGGAGACGCGACTGGACGGGCCGGACCGTCCCGGCGCGCGCCCGAACAGGGCGTGCACAACGCGGCTGATTTAAGGACGGATCTGGACGGCGCCGCTTTCCACGACGCTTCCGTCCGTCCTGCGCGAGACCAGCCGGCGAGCGCCGCGCAGGGGGCCGGGACGGCACAGATCGGAGGGTTTCGGCTCCCCTTTCGTCCGGATCGGCGGGCTCGACGTGCTGCTGACGCGGCGCCCGGCCTGACGCTCACCCGAGGGTGTGCGCGGGCGCCGATCGCGCTACTAGGAGCGCGAACGCGCCCGCCGGGCGCCGTCAGGACAGGTCACGCGATGCCAGGAACGCCCCGCGCCGGGATCATCCCCGTCACGCCCTTCCAGCAGAATTGCACCCTGATCTGGGACGACGCGACCAAGGTCGGCGCCGTGGTCGATCCCGGCGGCGACCTCGACCGAATCGAGGCGGCGATCCGTGAGCACGGCGTGCAGGTGGAGAAGATCCTGCTGACCCACGGCCATGTCGACCACGCCGCCGGCGCCGACGAGATGCGCGAACGCCTCGGCGTGCCGATCGAGGGGCCGCACCGCGCCGACAAGTTCCTCCTCGACTCGCTCCCCGAGACGGCGGCCAATTACGGGCTCGGCGAGGCCCGGGCCGTGACGCCGGACCGCTGGCTCGACGACGGCGATGCGGTGACGGTCGGCGGCCTCGAATTCGATATCCTCCATTGCCCGGGCCATTCCCCCGGCAGCGTGGTCTTCGTGAGCCGGGATGCGCGCTTCGCCCTGGTCGGCGACGTCGTGTTCAAGGGCTCGGTCGGCCGCACCGACCTGCCCGGGGGCAACCACGACCAGCTGATCCGGGCGATCATGGAGAAGGTACTACCGCTCGGCGACGACGTGGCCTTCATCCCCGGTCACGGGCCCACCGGCACGCTCGGCGAAGAGCGCGTCTCCAATCCGTTCCTGCAGGGCTGACATCATGGACAAGCGCCGCATCGGCCGCTCCGACCTCACGGTCGCGCCCTTCTGCCTCGGCGGCAACGTCTTCGGCTGGACCGCCGACGAGACCGCCTCCTTCGCGATCCTCGACCGCTTCGTGGAGTGCGGCTTCGACTTCATCGACACCGCCGATGTCTACTCGCGCTGGGCACCCGGCCATGTCGGCGGTGAATCCGAGGCGGTGATCGGGCGCTGGCTCGCCGCCCGCCCGGGCGTCCGCGACCGGATCGTGCTCGCCACCAAGGTCGGGATGGATCTGGGCGAGGCCGGAAAGGGCCTCTCGGCGCGCCACATCGAGCGCGCCTGCGAGGCATCGCTGCAGCGTCTCCGAACCGACCGCATCGACCTCTACCAGTCGCATCTCGACGACGGCGACGTGCCCCTCGACGAGACGCTGCGGGCCTACGAGCGCTTGATCGCGGCCGGGAAGGTCCGCGCCATCGGCGCCTCGAATTACGGCGCGCCGCGGCTCGCCGAGGCGCTGGCCCTCTCGGCCACCGCGGGGCTGCCGCGCTACGACTGCCTGCAGCCGGATTACAGCCTCGCCGCCCGCGGCTTCGAGGCCGAACTGGAGCCGCTGTGCCGGGCCGAGCAGGTCGGCGTCATCGGCTACTTCTCCCTCGCGGCGGGGTTCCTGACCGGCAAGTACCGGTCCGCGGAGGACGCCGCCGGACGGGCGCGGGAGAACCGCGTCGCCAAGTACATCAATCCCCGCGGCCTCGCCCTGCTTGACGCCCTCGACGCGGTCGCCGCGGCGCATGGGGCGAGCCCGGCCCAGGTGGCCTTGGCCTGGGTGATCGCCCGCCCCGGGATCACCGCACCGATCGCCAGCGCGACCTCCGTGGCGCAGCTCGACGAATTGCTCGGCGCCGCCCGGCTGACCCTGTCGGCGGAAGCGATCGACCGGCTGGACAGGGCCAGCGCGGACGGTATCGAAGGCTAACGCCGCGTTAAGGCGGGAGCGTCAGAAAGGGGCGGATCGGGTCTGCCGCGACCGCGCAAAAATCGTGCAATCTCAAGGTGGAACCCTTATATCAGGCAGATTGAGTGAGAGTTCAGGCGTGGGCGCCTGACGGCGCGAGCCCCTCCGCCGCGTGAAGGCCCGCCTGCCCGAGGAATTACATGGCCGACACCCCCCAGAGCGAGCACGCCGAATACGGCGCGGAATCGATCCGCGTGCTGAAAGGCCTCGACGCCGTCCGCAAGCGTCCTGGCATGTACATCGGCGATACAGACGACGGCTCGGGCCTCCACCACATGGTCTACGAGGTGGTGGACAACGCCATCGACGAGGCCTTGGCGGGTCACGCCGACCTCGTGACCGTCACCCTCAACGCCGACGGATCCTGCACGGTCTCGGACAACGGCCGCGGCATCCCGGTGGACATCCACAAGGAGGAGGGCGTCTCCGCGGCCGAGGTCATCATGACCCAGCTGCACGCGGGCGGTAAGTTCGACCAGAATTCCTATAAGGTCTCCGGCGGCCTGCACGGCGTCGGCGTCTCGGTGGTCAACGCCCTGTCGGCCTGGCTCAAGCTCCGCGTCTGGCGCAACGACAAGGAGCACGCCATGGAGTTCCGCCACGGCGATGCCGTGGCGCCCCTCGACGTCGTCGGCCCCGGCAATGGCCGGCGCGGCACGGAAGTGACCTTCCTGCCCTCGACGCTGACCTTCACCATGATCGAGTTCGACTACGGCACGCTGGAGAAGCGCCTGCGCGAACTCGCCTTCCTCAATTCCGGCGTGCACATCGTGCTGACCGACGCGCGCCACGCCGAGAAGAAGCGCGAGGAACTCTACTACGAGGGTGGGATCGAGGCCTTCGTCCGCTACCTCGACCGCTCGCGCAAGCCGATCGAGGGCATGGCGAGTCCGGTGGTCGTCCGCGCCGAGCGCGACGGCATCCGGGTCGAGGTCGCGCTCTGGTGGAACGACTCGTTCAACGAGACGGTCCTGCCCTTCACCAACAACATCCCGCAGCGTGACGGCGGCACTCACATGGCGGGCTTCCGCGCCGCCCTGACCCGCCAGATCACCGGCTACGCAGATTCCTCGGGCGTATCGAAGCGCGAGAAGGTCTCGCTCACCGGCGAGGATTGCCGCGAGGGCCTCACCGCGGTGATCTCCGTGCAGGTGCCGGACCCGAAATTCTCGTCGCAGACCAAGGACAAGCTGGTCTCGTCCGAAGTCCGCCCGGCGGTCGAGAACGTGCTCAACGAGGGCCTGTCGACCTGGCTGGAGGAGAATCCCCAGCAGGCACGCTCCGTGATGAGCAAGGTCGTGCTCGCCGCCTCCGCCCGCGAGGCCGCGCGCAAGGCCCGCGAGACCGTCACCCGGAAGGGCGCCCTCGATATCGCCTCGCTCCCCGGCAAGCTCGCTGACTGCCAGGAGCGCGATCCGTCGAAATGCGAGATCCTGCTGGTCGAGGGTGATTCCGCCGGCGGCTCGGCCAAGCAGGGGCGCGACCGGACCTTCCAGGCGGTGCTGCCGCTGCGCGGCAAGATCCTCAACGTCGAGCGTGTGCGCGCCGACCGGATGCTGTCCTCGGCGGAGATCGGCACGCTCATCACGGCGCTCGGCGCCGGGATCGGCCGCTCCTCCACCGACCGCGAGGGTTTCAACCCGGAGAAGCTGCGCTACCACCGCATCATCATCATGACCGATGCCGATGTCGACGGGTCGCACATTAGGACGCTGCTGCTGACGTTCTTCTTCCGGCAGATGCCGGAGCTGATCGACCGCGGCCACCTCTACATCGCGCAGCCGCCGCTTTACAAAGCCGAGCGCGGCCGGCGGGCGCTCTACCTCAAGGACGAGCGCGCACTGGAGGATTACCTCATCGACCAGGGCACCGACGGGGCGATCCTCCGGTTGTCCACGGGTGCGGAATTCGCCGGCGCCCAGCTCAAGAGCCTCGTCGAGGAGGCGCGTACGTTCCGGAACATCCTTCAGGGCCTGCACACCCGCTATGACCGCTCGGTGGTCGAGCAGGCGGTGCTGGCCGGGGCCCTCGAACCCGAGGCTGCCTCCCGGCCGGGCGAGGCCGAGGTGCTGGCCGACACGACCGCGCGCCGCCTCGACGCCATCGCGGACGAGATCGAGCAGGGCTGGGAGGGGGAATCCTTCGAGGGCGGCTACCGCCTCAGCCGGACCCTGCGCGGCGTCCGGCAGGTGGCGACCCTCGATCTGGGGCTGATCACCTCGCAGGAGGCCCGTCGCCTCTCCGAGCGGGCCGACGCCTTCCGGGAGATCTACGGCGAGCCCGCGACCTTGATGCGCAAATCCGACGAGACCGTCCTGCACGGCCCGGTGGCGCTGTTCGAGGCGGTCATGGCCTTCGGCCGCAAGGGGCTCCAGCTCCAGCGCTACAAGGGTCTGGGCGAGATGACCGCCCAGCAGCTCTGGGAGACCACCCTCGACCGCGACGTGCGCTCGCTGCTGCAGGTGAAGGTGAAGGACGTCACCGACGCCGACGACCTCTTCGTCAAGCTGATGGGCGACGTCGTGGAGCCGCGGCGGGAGTTCATCCAGGACAACGCCCTGAGCGTGGCCAACCTCGACGTTTGATCGGCCGGATCTGTCGTGTCACCGAGACCTTGCGACCGGCTAGGCCTCGGTCGCTGCCGATCGATGAACTGACCGCTTCGAGGCGGGCATTCGCATGCTAACGCGCAGGGGTCGCCCGGGGTGATTTCGCCATCGACGGCTGCTGTGCCCCCCGCCGTCGCACAACCTTCCGGAGGGCGCGGGACAGGGCCTCCACCGAATACGGCTTGTGGAGGAGCTCGAACCCGCTCGTGCCTTTCTCGGCGAGCACGTGGCTGTAACCGGACGCCAGGAGCACCGGCAGGTCGCGGTGCCGTCGGCGGATCTCGCTCGCCAGCTCGATTCCGTCCATGCCGGGCATGACCACGTCCGAGAAAACCACGTCGAACCGGTCGGCGTCCTTCCCCAGCTCGGCCAAGGCCTGGTCGGCGTCCGACGCCCAGACGGTGTCGTAGCCCAATTCGGCAAGGGTCTGGGTCGCGAAGGTCCCGACGGCGACATTGTCCTCGACCACGAGCACGCGGGTGCCATGACCGTCAACCAAGGGCTCGGGCTCTCCCGTGTCCGCAAGCCGTGCCTGCCCTTCCACCCGCGGCAGGTACAGGGTGAAGGTCGCACCGCCGCCCACCTCGCTGTCGACCCTGACCTCGCCGCCGGATTGCTTGGCGAAGCCGAACACCTGCGACAGCCCCAAGCCCGTACCCTGGCCCACGCCCTTCGTGGTGAAGAACGGCTCGAAGATCTGTTCCAGGCGCTCGGCCGGGATGCCGGTGCCGGTGTCGGCGACAGACACGGCGACGAACGGACCCGGGATCGCGGGATGCGGGCCGCCGCCCGGCATCCCATCGGCCGCCTCGATGCGGATGGTAAGGCGCCCCTCGCCGTCCATGGCATCGCGCGCGTTGACCGCCATGTTCACCATGGCCGTATCGAACTGGCTCGGATCGGCGTGGGTGAAACACGCCTCCGCGGGAAGGTCCGTCGTGATCGCGATGCGCGCGCCCATGAGCGTCCCGAGCATATCCGCGACGGCTTGGACGCTCAGGCCGACATCGAACACCTCCGGCCTGAGGGCTTGCCGGCGGGCGAAGGCGAGGAGTTGGCCGGTGAGCCGGGATGCCCGGTCGACGGTGTCCGAGATCGCCCCGATGTATCGCGCGCGGCGCTCGTCGGAGAGGTTCGGCCTCTTCAGCAGGTCGGTGGACGACTTGATGACGGTCAGCAGGTTGTTGAAATCGTGCGCGACGCCCCCGGTGAGTTGCCCGACGGCCTCCATCTTCTGGGATTGCCGGAGGTGTTCTTGCGTCTTGGCCAGCATGGCCTGTTCCCGAAATCGCTCGGTCACGTCCGTGACGAACTGGTAGCAGCCGATGCGTTGGCCGTTCCCATCCCGCAACGTGCGGAAGCTGATCTCGTAGTAGGGACGCTCCCGACGCGGGTCGCCGAACTCCTCGACGAAGGTGCCCTCTTCGCCGGCGAGCCCGCGTGCCCAGCCGAGCCTGACCCGGGCGAGGTGTTCGGGCTGGTCGGCCAGCAGAGCCAGCAAGTTATCGCCGATCTTTGGCCGGATGCCGTAGACGCGCTCGAACGTGTCGGCATGGGCCCTGTTGAGGGCGAGGATGCCGTAGTCCAGATCGCAGGCCATCATCATCACGTCGGTGCTCTCGACGATGGTCGCGAGCAGGTTGCGCTCGGCCGTCCTGGCCGCGAGTTCGACCTCCCGCTCCCGCTCGACCGTGATGTCGCGGCCGGTGCAGTAGACGAGCCGGTCCTCGGGCACGCCGATCCAGGAGATCCAACGGTAAGAGCCGTCCTTGCACCGGTAGCGGTTCGCTTCCCTGGCGAGCCTCTGATCTTGGAAGACCTCGCGAAAATTGGTCCTTGTGCGCTCCACGTCGTCCGGGTGCAGGAGATCCCAGATCGGAATGCGCGCGATGTCGGCTTCCGACCATCCGAGCAGCGTCCCCCAGGCGGGGTTCGACGTCTCGAAATAGCCGCGCTCGTTCAGGGCCCCCATCAGGTCGGGCGCGACCGCCCAGGTTCGTCCCCGCGCCTGCGTGCGCTCGATGACCCTGCGCTCCAAGTCCGCGTTCAGGGCACGCAGGTCGGCCTCCACCTGCCTCAGCCCGGTGACATCGTGGAAGACGCCGACCATCCGCAGGTGGCCACCGTTTTCCTGAACCGGCTGATTGGAGCTCCGGATCGTTCGGGTCGTGCCGTCGGGGCGCGTGACACGATAATCCGCCACGACCTCGGCACCATGCGAGCGGGCCTCCTCCGTCAAGGCATAGGCACGCTCGACGTCCACCTTCTCCAGCCGGGCGAACACCGCGTCCTGATGGACGGGTCCGTCAGGGGCCAGACCGAAGATCTCGCGGCTTCTCGCATCCATCTCGACGCCGCCGGTGACGGTGTCCCACTCGAAGATGCCGAGGCGCGCGATATCGACGGCCAGGGATAGGCGCGCCTGGCTTGCTCGGGTGGCCGCTCGGGCGGCTTCGAGACGCTCGGCGCCGCTGGCCGATGCCGGATCGGTACGAAGAGGTGGGACGGGCCCGCCCCCCCGGGCGGGCACGCGGTCCGTGGCATCGGTGGCGAGGCAGAGGACGCCCGATACGACAGCCCCGTCATGAACCGGCGCGAAGGAATAAGACCGGGGGGTCGCTCCCTCCTCGTGCCGCTGCGTCGCGACCGGTTCGTCGACGAGACGGGTGGCCTCGCCAGTGAGGGCCCGTTCCACGGAGCCTCGGACGACGGCCCACATATCCGGCTGAACCGCCGGAAGCGGGTGGCCGAGCGCGTCGCCGCGGGATGCTCCGAGGATCGGCCGGTAGGCGTCGTTGAAGAGGAACGTCAGGTCCGGACCCCAGACGAGGTACATGCTCTGCGCAGAGTTCAGCATGATCTCCAGCGCGACGCTCAGCGCCGCTGGCCATCCCTCGACCGGCCCGAGCGGGGTCGCCGACCAGTCGTGCGAGCGGATGGCATCACCCATGGCTCCACCGCCGATCGGGAAACGTGATGCCTGTCGCATGGGGTCAGCGGCCCTCGCATGCGGCGGCGGCGCGTCGGATCCATTCCGTCCTCAGGATGTCCGACGCGTTCTGTTCGCGCATCCGGCTGGTCGATCTGGCCGCGTCGCTGCCGCTTCGGCCGGACTGTGCCCATTCCCCCGGGCATGCCTGCGGCGCGGGGGATATCGCGGCGGTGAGGGTTTCACGGACGGCCATCTTCAGCCGATACCACGCGGAAACCCTCGCTTACAGCTTGGCCTTCGAGGCACGGGATACCGTCCCTGACGTTCCGGGGCGGCGGAGGGACGGGGGCGGTCCGGATCGTCCGGAAGCGGATCCGATACACAGGCCGGGTCGGCGGCTGGCCCGAGAACGCCTCCCCTCGATCATCCGGCCAGCAACGGGAAGGTGACGCCGATCGCCCAGGCGAAGGCGATCGCGTTGGCGATCCCGGCGACCCAGGGATGGCCGGTGCGCCGGTAAGCCCAAGTGCCGATCGCACCATAGACCAGGAAGAACAGCAGGATCACCGGCACGATGATGACGAGGAAGAAAAGGCGGCCGAAGTCGAGCCCGACGGCGAGCCCCAGCGAGAGCAGGAAGGCGAGCTTCGAGGCGGCGTAGGCGCCGCGCCCGGCGCCCGGCCCGCGCGTCAGCCATTCGTCGGCGAGAAAGAACGGGATGGTGCCGATGAGCATCGCCAGGATGAGAATGACCCGGTTCGACCCCGGCACGAAGGACGTCACGTAGGCATCGATCGGAAGCACCAGTCCGACGAAGCCGTAGAGGGTGACGGCCATCGCTCCAGCCGTCAGCGCCCCGATCGCCACGGGTCGCGCGGTGGCCGGCATCGGGGCGGATCGCTGTCGCCGCCACCGGAGGCAGCCGGCCGTCAGCAGGCCGTACACCGCGAAATGCGCTGCGAGGTAATCCGCGACGAGGACCGGCAGGACATGGGTCGGCAGGATGCGCAGGATCAGCGGTGTGGCGACGGCGGGGACGACGAGCGCCGGCCACAGGCGCCCCCAGCCGAGGCCAGCGCCGCGGGGCGTCGGGCTGACCACGGGCAGATATTGCGCGATCGGCCATGCCAGCGCCACGACGCCCGCGAGCAGGACCAGAATCCAGGGACCACGCCGATCGGGCGGTTTCGGCGCGGGCGACGACCTGTCGAAGGCCCCATCGAGCCAGGCGACAGCCGCTTCGAGGCTCGCGCGGGCATACAGCACGCCGATATGCTCGACGCCCTCCGAGACCGCCGCGCGCCGCGCCGTGCCGAGTCGGGGGTCACCGTAGGTGACGTTCTCACGCGGTGGCTCCGGGTCCGAGACCAGTCCGACCGCCCGCAGGGCCTCCCGGCGCAGGGCCTCTTCCCAGCCGCCGACGATGATCAGCAGATCGCGCGGGCTCTCCCGCGTTACGGCCGGCGAGAACATCGAGACCGCGACGGTCGCGACCACGCCGGGCAACACCTGCGCGACGCGCACGACGATATCCGAGGCCATCGAGTGGCCGAGCAGGGCGAGGCGCCCGTCCCCGCGCGCCCGGACCCGTTCGGTGACGCGCTCTGTCACCTCCACCAGATTGCGGGTGGCCCCGTCCTCCCGGGTGATGCTGCCCGTCAGCGGTGCCGGGTTGCGGCCGTGGCCGGGAAAGTCGAAGGTCACCGCGACGTACCCCGCATGCGCCAGGGTGGTCGCGAAGGGCAGCATCAACTGCTGCGATCCGGCAAAGCCGTGGGCGATCACCACGACGGGGCCGGCGGCCCCGGCCCGTTCACGGAAGACCGTCGCCGGGGTCCCGTCGATCGAGACCGTCTCGATGGCGAGGCCGTCGGTCTCCGCGTGCAGGTGCCAGAGCGCTGCCGTGATCGCGCCGAGCGCCAGGGCCGCCACCACCGCGCGAAAAGTCGTTCGACGAAACCACCTCACGACAGTTTGAGCCGGCACGCCACGGCTATTTGTCGCCGGCCGGACCGGGCGACCGGTGCCACGAAGAACGGTAGGCAGGGTGGGTACCGGTCATATCGAGACCGTGGATCGAGGCGTCCGTGGCCGTCATCGCGAAGTTCGTAGCCCTTGAGCGGCGCTCCCATCGCCGGGGCAGGCAAGCGGCCTCGCCGTGACGCAGCCGGTTGGCATGAACGCGCGGGGCGACCGGAATCCGCGGCCGCCTGCGGGTGAACGGGGCGGCTGACACCCCGTGCATCCGCGCGGCGCGCGCGTTTCGCAGGCCCAATCCGACCCTCTTCGGTCGGCCTTTACATTCCGCCGCATGGCGGTTCTGATGCAACCCCGCGATCGATTGGCCACCAAGGCCACCGACGCATTGGCACCGGGAGGGGGACGATGCAGAACCTTGCTTCGTCCGAAGGTCACTGGGGCGAGAGCTCTCCCCCGGAAACCGAGCGGGAGGCGGAAGCCCGTCAAGTCTATGCGCGCAAACGCGCCGCCGACGCCGCCAGAGCGCGGTGCTTGGCCCTGGGGCAGGTCGTCCAGGCCGAGATCCTCCCGCAATTGATGCTGCTGCATCGCGGTTTCGTGACGGCTGAGTCGAAGCCGGTCTTCAAGCCTGACGTTGAGCAGATCGCCGCCTTCACCGACCTGGCGCTCGCACGGGAGGATGCGCCGGTCATCGAGGCTTTCGCGGTCCTGCTGGCGGAAGGCCATCCGTTGGATCGCCTGTTCCTCGATCTCCTGGCACCTGCGGCGGCGCTGCTGGGCCGGATGTGGGACGACGATCTGTGCGATCTCATCGAGGTGACGACGGGCGTCGCCCGCCTTCAGCATCTCGTGACCCGATTCCGGATCGACGGCGAGGCAATCCCGCTCGATGGGAAACGGCGCCTTCTGCTGATGGGCGCTCCCGGCGAACAGCACACATTCGGCGTGCGGATCGTGGAGCAGTTCCTGCGCAGAGCGGGCTGGATCGTGTCGAGCGGCCTCTCCTCCAGCCCGGAGGAGATCGCCGCTCTGGTGGCGTCCGAATGGTTCGCCGTCGTGGGCCTGACGCTGAGCAACGCGACGCGGCTCGACCAGCTCGCGGAGGCGATCCGCTCCGTGCGCGAAGCCTCTTGCAACAGAACCATCGGGGTCATGGTCGGCGGTCCGGTGTTCCTCGAGCATCCAGAACTCGTCGCCCGGGTTGGAGCGGATGCCTCTGCGGTCGACGCGGCCACGGCCGTCCTCCTCGCCCAGCGCCTGCTCGAATTCGGCGTCGACGTCGCCTTGCGCGCGTAGCCTCGGCGGCTGCGTCGCGATCCGCGTTCGACGCCGACGGGTGCTCGCCCTGCCGTCGTCTGCCCCAGGGTCAAGGCTTCAGCCTCCGTGTGCGGCCCGGAGGCCGTGCATGTCCGATCGAATCTTGGAGAACCAAGCCGAATCCGATCGATCCCTGCGGGATCGCGGATCCGGACCACGCTTGAGCGCCGTGTGGGCTCAATAGGGCCAGCGACCGAACCGGATCCGGTGGTCGATGATAGCGCCAGCCGGCGCCGCGAAGAGAATCAATCCCGCAGCCGCCGCCAAATAGAGACACCGATCGACCATCATGCCCTCTCCCGCGCTGCCGTCGGGCGTATCCCCGCCCGGAGCCGCACGATAGGCAGACTGTGCGGTGCGTGTAAAGCTTGCTTGACGTAAAGCTAGACTTACATTTTTATGGCGTCAGCGGCGATGTTGGCTACCGGCCAGGGGACGGCCCGGCGCTTCGGCGGTGCAGGAATCCCTTCGCGATCTTGTGACGGCGTGCGGATCGGTCGACAAAGCCCAAGATCTGTTCCCGGGAGCATCAACCCGCAAGGTGGCCGCGGGCGGTCGGAAATAGATGATGTCGAATCAAAGACCTGCGTTATCAAGCCGGTTCCGATATCCGGGCTGATGCCGGAGATTCTCTTGCGGCCTCAAATCATGGACGCGCCTTCAGCCTCCGAATCCGGAAGACTCCTTGCGCGAGCGTTCGTAGATGGGGTCGTGCATTCTTGCACCGAGAAAGGGATGCCGATCGCGGATCGGCTCAGGACGCTGCAGGCTGGCCAGCATTTGCTCCTTATTGCCCCTCAGATTTCCAGCAATCAT
>NZ_JAKSYC010000310.1 GCF_022829585.1 Methylobacterium sp. J-026 | reverse complement strand
CAGAGCGGCAACCCCGGCGGTCGTCCGAAGGGTGCCCGCAACCGGTCGACCGAGGCCCTGGAGACGATCCTCGACGGCGAGAGCGAGGCCCTGACCCGCAAGGCGATCGAGATGGCTCTGGAGGGCGACACGGTCGCGCTGAGGATGTGCCTTGATAGGTTGATGCCCGTCCGGAAGGATCGGACCATCACCTTCACCCTGCCGGAGATCGAGACCGCGGCCGACCTGACCAAGGCGACCCGCGCACTGATGCAGGGGGTAGCAGACGGCGAGATCACGCCGAGCGAAGCCGCGGAGCTGTCCAAGCTGGTCGACGCTCATGTGAAAGCCGTCGAGGTCCGGGACGTCGCCACCCGGCTTGCCGCACTGGAGCAAGCCGCAGAGCAGGCATCGACGGGAGGGAAGCGGCAATGGCGGGGTTGATCGATCGGATAGCGCGGCTGGAGGCGGCGGCTGTCCCGCCCTCGACCGGCAAGCATCTCACGTTCCAGGTTGAAGCCTCGCAGGGGACCCCAACCGGCGACATCGTCACCTTCCTGCGAGAGCGCGGCCACGCCATCCACCCCGAGGACCAGGTCTTCGTGATGAACCTCGGCGCCCATCTGGCGGCTGATGGGGATCCGATCCGGGATCTGTCCCATGCCCTGCTCACGGAAGAGGATCGCGCAGCGGCTCCGGCGGCTGGGCGGTGGCCGAAGGGCAGCGAGTGGTTCACTTTCACACTCGATAGCCCGCGGCTGCACGCATGAGCCCGTGCCTCGCCGAGCGGGTCGCCCGCCTTGAACAGCGGCGGGCCACGGCGCGGAGCGACGGTTACGCCATGCCGCCCGGGCTCTATGAGCATTTGCTGTGCGACGCGGTCCAGCGCTTCATCGACTACCCGAACAGCGAGGCCGACACCCTGAACGACGGGCTCGCCCGCCTCTTGGGCTACAACGACCTCGCCGAGGCCGATGCTACCACCGCGACGGCCCCCGAAGCCATCCAAGATCAGATGGCGACGCTCTGGCCCCGCCTGGTCGAGCGGTATGCGCCTCCCGGATCCTGCGGGGAAACGGCCTACGACCACCTGTTGTCCCGGACCTGGGCCGGCATCCTCGGCGGGGCGCCCCCGTTCAAGGACTATCAGCACAAGACCTCGGACGCCTTCTATGGCCCGAACCAGCTGATCCGGTTCGACTACTCGCCCGCCTGTGTGCGGGCCGCGTTCGCGTTCTACGGGACCACGGTCGAAGAAGTGGAGGCAGACCGCGATGAGTTCCCGCGATCTCGCTAGACGCCTCGCCCGGCTTGAGGCTGCCTGCAGGACGACGCCCGTCCGGTTGACCCCTGAGCAGACTGCCGATGCCGCCCGCCGGTATGAGGCGACGCTGCACCAGCCGGGTGAGCCTGATCCCCGTGCCGTGGCGTACTGGGCGACCGCGGCCCTGCCCGAACTCGCCGAGGACTACGCCGCCATGTGCCGCGGCGCCCCTGCCCCGTGGGAATGATCCCATACTGATGCTCTCGCGATCAGGCAGCGCCGGGCAAGGCGATAGTCAAAATGGTGATCTGTGCCTCGCTAGCCCAGAACCTTCCACGGAGAAGTATAGACGCGACACGTCACTGAGTACTGATGCGAGGTTCGAGGTTCACTGCGTCAGCTCGTGGTCGGTGTAGTCGATTTTGCCGTCCGGCCTCTTCTTCCACTCGTACATGATGTAGGCAGGCTGCGTGATGTCACCCTTCTTATCGTAGCTGATCTTGCCCACGACAGTGTCCACCGGCTTGCCCTGGTGCAGCCACTCGGCGAGCTTCTTGCCGTCGCTGGAGCCAGTCTCGGCTATAGCCTTTGCCAGCACCTGCACGGCCGCATAGGAGTAGAGGGTGTAGCCCTCGGGATCGATGCCCTTGGCCTTGAACGCAGCTACCGCAGCCTTGGCGTTCGGGTTCTTGCGGGCGTCCGGCGGGAAGGTGGTCAGCGTGCCCTCGGCAGCCGGCCCAGCGATGGCGACGAGTTCCTTGTCGACCATGCCGTCGCCGCCCATCATCGGCGCTTTCAGGCCCTGGTCGCGCATCTGGCGCAGGATCAGCCCAGCCTCGGTGTAGTAGCCGCCGTAATAGACGATATCGATGTCGGCCGACTTCAACTTGGAGACGAGCGCGGAATAATCCTTCTCGCCCGGGTTGATACCCTCGTACATCACGTCCCTGCCGGCCTTGGCCTTGAGCGCCTTCAGGGTCTCGTCGGCCAGGCCCTTGCCGTAGGGGGTCTTGTCGTGGACGAAGGCGATCTTTTTGCCCTTGAAGTGATCGGCCAGATATGCGCCGGCCACCGCGCCCTGCTGGTCGTCGCGGCCGCAGGTGCGGAACGTGTTCCACATGCCGCGCTCGGTGAACTTCACGTTCGTGGAGGACGGTGTGACCTGGATGATGCCGGCGTCGAGATAGACGTCGGAGGCCGGGATCGAGACGCCGGAGCTGTTGTCGCCGACGACCATCTTAACGCCGTCGCTGGCGAACTTGTTGGCCACCGACACGCCCTGCTTCGGATCGGAAGCATCGTCGCCCACTGAAACAGAGAAGGTTGTGCCCTTGATCGTGCCACCCTTGCTGATGTCCTCGGCAGCTTGGCTCGCACCGTTCTTGAACTGTGCACCGATGGCCGCATTGGGCCCAGTGATCGGCGCGGCGATACCAAGTTTGACCTCGGCCGCCTGCGCGGCACCGGCTGTCAGCAGGCCGAGGATGAAGGCGGTCGGGATCGATACTCTCATGACGTTCTCGCAATCCATCGCCCAGAGGCAAAGGCTTGCGCCACTGCAAGATTTCGGCCGACGCCCACGGGGTGGTTTGAGCCCGCTGGGCAGCTCCTCGACCGCGTCCGGCCGGGCGCCGCCCCGGAGGCGCCCCCCAAGCCGACTGGCGGCTGAGCGGCGACAAGTTAGTGCAGCCCAGCAGCGGATCGTGGCGGGCGTAGGTAGAAACTCACTGCCGGCCGAGGCGCAGCCCTAGTTGACCCGAGAAGTAGCGGGCCTGTTCGCGCCAAATGGTAGCCGCTGTGCTGGCACTTCTGCTTTTGCCTTCGTAGCGTTTCCCCCCTGTATTCGCCATAAACGATCCAGATCGATTTTGATTGTCAATGCACGGTGAGGGCGATCGTCTCGCCCCACACCTCAACACGGATTACCATCGGCATGCTCCTGACTTAGCTGCCCCCTTATAAAAACCTGCTCCTTGAGTACCCCTTGAAGGCGTTCGCTCCCTGGTTGCTCAGCACTCGCCACCGTCCCGTCGTCACGACCACGCGCTACATCGCATCCGTCGCTCCGGCTCGAATGCCGAACGGCACAGGGCCGAACCACGTCCTCACGGGATCCGGCCCGCATCAGCAGCCCTACCTCGAATTCAACCATTGGGCTTCCCAAGTGACCCTTGGGGGGCCGCACCGATGCATCGTAGCCTCGGATCCGAAGGCCCTCGTGCATGACGTGTCCCTTGATCGAGGCCGAGCGATGCCTGAAGGCGGCATCACAGATACGATGCGCGACAACCCCGAGCAGAGCCGGTTCGAACTGCATGTCGGCGACCAGATTGCGTTCGCAAGCTACAGTCGCGAGCCCGGCCAGATCGTCATCACCTACATCTATGCGCCACCGGTCCTGCGCGGCATGGGGGCGGCTGATCGGCTCATGGAAAGCGTAGCGGCCCACGTCCGGTCACGGGGCGAGCGGATCGTTCCTCTGTGCGATTACGCTCGGGCTTGGCTGCACGGGCATAGCGCGCATCGCGGTCTGCTTGCTTGAGTAGCGCCTGAGCCAAGTTCCCGCTCGGCCACCCCGGCTTCGGCAGGGTGTCAGAATAAAGCTTGGCACATCTGGCAGCGTTGGTGCTGCGGAAAGGGGAGCCAAAGAGGCCCTCTATGGATCACGCCGCCTACCCAGACGAGAGCGCCCTCGCTATCACAGACCGAATCTGGCGCGCGGAGATGCAACGCACGTTCGGCCCCGGAGCGGTTCTACTCCACGGCTTTAATTCCACGGCTTTAATGCGGAGCGCCAAGGCGAACCCGGCACGCACTACGCTAAGCCTTCGAGGCCCGCAGCGCGTCGGTGGCATCTTGGCGGAACAACCGGCGTCCGATCGTTTGACCAGCGGAACGGAGCGCAGATGCGGCAGGCGGACTGAGGTTTCCCACCCGGATCGCTCCTTAGAATCCGCCATAGCTGGCCCGCCGCTTGCTTGGCGTCACCTAGTCCTCCCAGACCGACCTTCAGCCCCGCCGGCACCGCCGCGCGGGGCATTTTCTTTGACGATGGCCGCAGGCGGACGGAGGCTGAAACGCCAGTGCATCAACGAGCTAATCTCGCGGGGAGTACCGTCAAAGTCCCGCTGGACGGATTGGATGCCGCGAAAGAGGCTACGAAGCCAGCCAAGGCGCGGACATCGTCCGGCTGGTGCGGATCGCGGGCGACTGCCTCTGCGTCACGCTCAAGCCGGAGATTGCATGCCTTCGAAGGCAGACCGACATCCGGCGTGCAGGCGTCGTGTCGGGCGCATGCCGCATCGAGAGCGTCGATTGGCGGCAGCGGAGCATTGTTGCCCGGGCCGCAGTAGTTGCCGTGGATGAGTAGTTTCGGCCCGCCATTGGCGGCCGGCTGTGCCAAGGACGGAGCAGCCCAGCAGGCGATGAGGAAGACGGGGGCGGCGAGGCTGACGACGATGCGAGTCAACATGATAGAGACCCTCCAGCACCTCCGCCGCATAGTCCCATCGGCGCTGCAGGTGCGAGATGTGGTTAATCACCAGACGTCATTTCGCGGTGTGCTCCAGAGCACTACCCCTATTCAAATGACGCCCCACCCGCGTCGCTGACATCAGATCCGTTCACCAACCTCATCCTCGATCCCATGCAAGACGACGGGCGGCAGATGGCGAAGGCGGACGGGAGCAGTTGAACCAATGGGATGCGCCAACGCTTCCTCTCGGTCTGATGCGCACCTCCTGCGCTGAGGCCCGGAGAAACTCCATGCGCATCTTAGCACTCGCGTCGCTCGCTGCAGCCGGCCTAGCCATTCTCTCTCTGCCGGCAGCTGCTGTGCCCGCCGGACCTGTCACCGGCATTTCGGCGACGTCCAGCATGGTTGCCCCAGTGCGGATGATGCGGCGCCATCGTATGCGGCGGCCCTCGATGACCTGGGTCCAGAGGCGAGGGTCGCGGCGCTGAGACACTGCATCATTCGCAGTTGCTGCAACGAAGCCCCGCCGGCCTAACCGCGCGG
>NZ_JAKSYC010000142.1 GCF_022829585.1 Methylobacterium sp. J-026 | reverse complement strand
CAAACCGGCTTGAGATGGCGTCGCAGCCAGCGCGTTGCGTCTTCCAGAGCCGGAAAGGCAGGGACCCTCAGCCCTTGCAGCCGGCCGAACCCCGCCTCCATGAACCAGCTTCCGACATTGGCATGCTCGGGTTCGGCGAGGCGAACCAACACTGCCACGAGCAGGCCGTTGGCGATCACCAGCATGCCGTCCCGGTCGGGGCTGTTGGTGTCGACCGCGATCGGTTGCAGCTGCAGCACGAGCAGCGTCTCGACGTTGCCCCGCCCGGACATCGGCTAGCCCTCCTGGGCCATACCGGGCCAACTCAGGTCGCGACGATCACCCCAGCGCGTGCTGCGCAAGTGCAGGTAGTTCGGTGTGAAGCGGCAAAAAGCCTTCATTCGTTCGACGTCGAGGATGGTCAGGACGCGGCGCTTGAGGTGGATCAGGCCGAGGGCGCGCAGCTCGCGCAGCGTCCGGTTCACGTGCACGTCGGACAGTCCCATCGTGTCGGCGATCTCGGTCTGCGTGAGCGGGAACGCGTAGCTGTTGTCCGTGACACGCCCGACCGCTTCCAAGCGCATGAGAAGTTCGCACAGAAGATGCGCGATGCGCTGGTCCGGAGCGCGTGCTCCCATGTTGACCAGCCACTCGCGCAGGACGGCACCGTCGACCAGGGAGCACCACCAGAAGGCGCGCGCGATGCTCGTGTGATGCGCCGTGATCTCATCGATGGCCCGACGGGGGATGTCCACGACCTGGCACTGCGAGATGGTGCCGATGGTGTGATCCATCTCTGCGAGGATGAAGACGGTCAGGTCTCAGAAATCGCCGGGCAACAACAGGGCCATGATCTAGCGCTGACGCGGAAGCTTGAGAGCTTCGAACCCCTCTCCGACCCAGCTCGCTCGGCCTTGAACACCTTGGTACTCAAGGTCCGGCAGGTCGGCGCGCGCCAGGATCTGATTCGGGAAGGCGATAAGCCTGACAACGTCCTGCTGATCCTCGACGGCTTTGCCGGCCGGTACAAGGCCCTTCCGGACGGCCAGCGCCAGATCAGGGCCCTGTTGTTGCCCGGCGAATTCTGCGACCTGAACGTGCTCATACTCGACCAGATCGGACACACCATCGGCACCATCTCTCCGTGCCAGGTCCTTGACGTCCACCGTCGGTCTATCCCTGATAGTGTTGCTGCGCGGCCT
>NZ_JAKSYC010000011.1 GCF_022829585.1 Methylobacterium sp. J-026 | reverse complement strand
GGTCACGCCGAAGTTCTGCGTGCTACCCGTGTTCAGCGTGGCGGCCACGTTGAACGGCGAGAAGATCGGGGTCCGGCGGAAGACCGGATCTTCGATCGAGATCGTCGCCGACAGGCCGTTGCCGACCGTCGCCGTGTAGGGGAGCAGGTTGGTGGAGAAGTTGTCCGAACCCGCGGTGGCACCGGCGAAATCGAAGGCGTGTGCGTAGAAGTCGAAGAAAGACGACGGGCGACCGGCAGTCAGCCCGGCGAACTGGATGAACGCCTTGTCGACGTTGGCGAACTGCTGGTCGCGGCCGAAGCTGTCGGTGCCGATGCCCGGGTAGGCCTGGCCGATGCGCTGTTGGGTGCCGGAGGTGCCGACGCCGGAATAGCCGGTGCGGGCGCCTGCATCCAAGCGCACGAAGGCGCGCAGGGTGCCGTAGGCAGTCTGGGTGCGGGCATCGAGGTTGATGCGCATCCGGCCCTGGTAGCCCGACGTGTCACCGGCGGCGCCCGCCTGGCGGGTGTAGCTGGTCTGGTAGCCGCCCTCGAACCGGGCACGGCCCGAGATACGCAGGCAGGTGTCGGTGCCCGGGATGTAGAAGAAGCCGGCGCCGTAAGCGTTACAGACGCGGACGTACTCGACCGGCACCGCCTTCTTGACCGGCAGGTCGGCGGCGTGCGCGGCGCCCACCGCCGCGAAGGCGGCAGCGGAACCGAGGAGGGAATTCTTCAGGAAATTCATCAGCAACCCCAAAACTTCGAGACCCGTAACTGCGGCCATGCCTGATTTTTCAGGTCACACCGCCCATTCTTGTTTGGGCCCGCGTCTTGGTGGCTGGCTCCAGCAGGCCCTCACATCGAATTGGCTTGCTGATGCAGGATCATGCCTGAACTGTTACGCTCAGCAATACGGTTTTCATTCAGACACAATCGGTTCGAGGGAACCGTGTCAGTTCGGCCACACATTTGACAGTGGCTTTCGATCAACAGCGCTGCTGCGGCAGGCAGCTAGCCAGGCGGCAATATCATCCCGGCTCGCCCGGCCTCGCGCACTCCCGACCGCTTCCGCGGCTGATGCGGTTCAGATAGCGCGAGCAGCTCTGCACCGCTACGGCGCTTCGATGCTTTCGCGCTGTAATGCTTTAGCGCTAAACACCTATCGCACGATGGTGCTACCAGACCGTAGCGCTTTCGTGTCGTCGTGCCTTGCTGCTACAGCGCGACAGCATCACGAGGGGGCCATGCGAACGATAACCCTGGTCACACAAAAAGGCGGATCCGGAAAAACCACGATCGCCGCAAGTCTCGCTGTCGCGGCCGTCGAGGCGGGGGAGAAGGTCGCCGCCCTCGATCTCGACCCGCAAGGCTCGCTCGCGGCGTGGGGTGACGTTCGGACGGAGGATGCGCCGGCCGTTGATCGGCTCGGTTCGGATCGTCTCACGGATCTCCCGCAGATCCTAGCCGCGCTTGGGGCGCAGGGGTTCACAGTCGCGGTGCTCGACACGGCCGGCGTCGCCTCCACCGGGGGCAATCTGGCCATGCAGGCCGCAAACCTGGCGCTCATCCCCGCCCGGCCGTCGCGCCTCGATCTACAGGCCACCATGCCGACCATCGAAACCCTGATGCGTCTCGGCATGCGGGACCGGTTCGCGTTCGTGCTGAACCAGTGCCCTGCCGGGCGCTCGGCTCGAACCGTCGAAGCGGCCAGCGGGCTCGGGATGTTCGGCGTTCTAGCCGAACCGTCCCTGACGCAACGCGCCGACCATCAAGACGCGCTCGCGGCGGGGAAAGGCGTCACGGAGTACGCGCCCGACGGTAAGGCTGCCGAGGAGCTGCGGGCGCTGTGGGCCTGGGCGGATCGCAAAATGAAGGCGAACAAGGCATGACGAAGCGCCCTTCCCTGATTGGTGGCCTATCCCTGCCGGGATCCGAACCCCGTGAGCCGGCGGCATCTGCTGCCCCTGCCCCGGCATCCGCGCCAGCCTCGCCCGAACCGGCGAGCGCCAAGCCTGCAGGCCGGCGAGCCCGTCCGGATGTGGTGCATACCTCCGTGTACCTGCCGAAAGAGGTACATCGCCGCCTGCGCGAGATCGCGTTCACCCGGGACGTGAAGGTTCACGATGTCATCATGGAAGGGATCGACGCGGCCTTGCAGAAGCACGGGCATCCGCCGGTCTCGTCGCTCAAGCCCAAGGGCGAGGCGTAGCACGATAGCGGAACAGTGCCGTAGCGCTATCGTGCTATAGCATCGCGAGACTATCACGCTATGCCGGTTTCGTGCTGTAATGCTGCAAAACTACAGTGCTTTGGTCGAACATGGACGGTGGTTGCCTCCGCTTCCGACCTTTCACAGACCCTCAGAAGGTCCGCTTCGTGGCAGCATGATAGGCGGCGACCTAAGACCGGGTTGGGTGGTTTCCTGCCTGTCCGCTTCTGGACAGCGGTTGCATCAAGTGGACATAGCCGTGGGGACCGCTCACGACCCTTCTATGACCTTGGAAAGGTCTGCTTACTGGCAGTGGGGTTGGCATTGACCAAGGCCTTCTATGCTGGCCCCATACGCTTCATCGATCGTGGCATCGAACATGGCATTTGATCGGCCATAACGGACAAGATCCTCTCGGCCGCCGCCAGATTAAGGCTGTAGCCGTCCCCTGCGACGACCTCAGCCTGGCTATCGAGAAGGATTAGGCCGCCGCGGTTCCGAACATAAGGCTGATGCCAGCGCGACTTCGACAGCTTCAGTCCGAGGCGCTTCGCCTGCTTCCGGAGCTGCGCCAGACGAAGGGTGTCCTGGTAAGTCGGGGTCAGGTCGATCTCGTACACGGCACCCTCTCACGCCAGTGTCGACTAAGCCGCAGCCCGCCATGCAGCGCGCCACGGTCGTCGTGCTGATGTAACGGCTCAATGCTCGCATACTCAGCCGCTGGAGGTGAGGCCTCTCACCACCGGTAGATCAGGCTGCCAATGACCGTCGCCGGCTGATTACGATTGCAGAACCCGAACGAGCAAGTCTGGTAGTTCCGGTCGAAGATGTTGTAGCCGTTAAGCTGCGCGCGGAAGCCCTTGTACTTCGGGTCGAGCGCCGCGAAGTCGTAGGCCACCAATGCGTCGTACAGCGTGACAGCGGTATTGCGCACCGTGTTCTGGTCATCTGCGTAGCTTGAACCGATGTAGCGGATGCCGCCACCGATCTGAAGACCGCGCAGGGCTGAGGACGGCGGGAACGCATAGGTCAGGAACGACGCGTAGGTATCCTGGGGGATGCCCGATACGAGGTTCCCGGCGAGCGACTGGCCAGTGAACGAGACCGAGTTCACGAACCGGATGTCGACGTGCGTGTAGGCGATGGTCAAGTTCGTGCCTGGGGCGAGGTTGGCGGTCGCCTCGGCCTCGAAGCCTTTCGAGCGCACGGCCCCGCCGGCAGTCTGGAACGCGAGGGAGGACGCGTCGGGGATCAGGATGTTCGACTGGGTGATGTCGAAGCCGGCAAACGCGGTTTGGATGTTGGTGCCGGGGATCAGGTACTTCACGCCCGCCTCGATCTGATCACCGGTAGCCGGCTTAAACGCTTGTCCGTTCCGGTCGAGGCCCACCTGCGGGGTGAAGGTCGTGGCGTAGCTGGCGTAGGGAACGAGGCCTGGCGCCAGGACGTAACCCAGTCCGACCCGGCCCGTGAACGCGCTGTTGTTCTGGCTTGAGACCGCGCTGTCGGGGGTGGCGAAATTGTTCTGGAAGACCCAATCGTGGCGGCCGTTCAGGGTCAGGATGAAGTCGCCGAACTTGGCCTGATCCTGCAAATAGACGCCGATCTGCTCCTGGGTCTGGCGCGCGGCGGACCCGAGGGTCGGGGTCGCGATAAACTGCTGGCCGTAGTTCCGCGTGATGAGGTTCAGGTCCGGGGCTAGGCCAAAGCCGAGGCGTTGGCTCAGGCTGTACCGAGCGTAGTCGACGCCCCCGACCACGGTATGGGCGACCGGGCCTGTGGCGAAGCGCGCCTCCAATTGGTTGTCCAGCGTCTGCTGCACCAAGCCCTCGCGGATGTAGCCGGTGTCGCGCGTGCCAATCGTGTTTGCGTCGTTAATACCGTTGATGTCGACGTACTTCCCACTGAGAAAGACGCCATAGTGCCGAAAGTTCTGGCGGAAGACCAAATCGGGTGTGATGAAATGCTCGAAGGCGTAGCCGACACGATACTGCGTCTGGTTGAGACCGGCGAAGGCCGGATCGCCCATGTAGTACGGGCTCGCCCGGAAACCCGGGTAGTTGTAGTAGAACGTCGTGGCCGGCGTGTTGGTCGTCTGGAACTCGCTTAGGAACGTGAACGTCGTAGCCGCGTCGGGTTTCCAGGTGAAGGCGGGCGCGATGTTGAACCGGTCGTCGTTGGTGCCGAGACCGATGAAGGTGCCCGCCTCGCGGCGTAGGCCAGTCAGCCGGTAGGCCATGGTTCCACCCGACCCCTCGATCGGGCCGCCGACGTCGAAGTTGCCCTGGAAGCGGTCAAAGCTGCCGGCCTGGAACTGGACCTCGCCGAACGGCACGAAGACGGGGCGCTTGCTGGTGATGTCGAGGATGCCGCCGGGCGAGCCGAGGCCGTAGAGGCCGGCGGACGGCCCGCGCAGGATGGTCACGGCCTCCGCGCCGTAGGGCTCGATGCGTGGGAAGATGAACCCGCTGCCGATCACGCGCAGGCCGTCGCGATAGGTGCCCTGATTGGTCAGAACGTCGAAGCCGCGGATGAAGATCTGGTCGAAGCGCGGGTCGAAGCCCGACCGGGCCGAGATGGCGCCGGGGACATAGTTGATCGCATCGCTCAGGGTCTGGACGTTACGGTCGTTGAGCTGCTCGCGGGTGACGACGGAGATCGATTGTGGCGTCTCGATGATGGGCGTGTTGGTCTTGGTTCCGGCAGTTGTCACGCGGGCTGTGTAGCCGGTTATGCCGGATGGGCCCCCGCCGCCGCCACTAGTGGCGGCCGTGCCGCCGTCGCCGCCGCTGAGGTTGACCCCACCGGAGCCCACCGGTCCGGGAGCTGAGCTGCCGGGTCCTGCTGCTTCAACCGAGAGTTCGTTGAGCTGGACGGTTCCGTCCTGCGCCGTCGCAGCCCCGGAAAGGGTGGTGGTGACCAGAAGAACGGCGAGGAGTGGGGAGCGGTAGGACATGGATCACGCTGACGCGCACCGGAGCGGCACAATGCCAGTGTAATCACTGTTCACGGATCGTTGATCAAGCCGAAAACGTGTTGTATTTCACACACTTACAACGGTTCAAATCTGAAGAAATTCTAAGCTGGAGCTTACCGATCACCCTCTGGTCATGCGCGAGACCAAGCTGCCCCAAAATGGTGCCCGGCCCTGGGCAATTCTTATAATACTAATTGCATTACCCCGAACGACTGAGCCAGGGGCGGGGGCTGAAGATCCGCTTCCGAGCGTTGAGTTAATTTCCGCTTCCCACCCTCAGCCGAAGCTGCCGGACGACCGACTAACAGCCGCTTTCGGGAAGCGCTGACGGCGGTCCCGACGATCGGGTTGGGTCGGATGCAGAACGTCCGGTTCGGAGCGACAGCCCAGCGTTCGCTCCCCTCCCGCAGCCGACAGTACCGCGTGTCGGGTCGTGCTCTTCAGTGCTGTAGCATTACAGCACCGAGGCATTGCAGCATGACGGCAGTCAATGTAACTTCCGATAAGTGGTGTTCTCGGAAGTTTGCGACAGGGCGGATCGTTGGCCGTCGGCAGCCCTAAGACGCTGCTGGTTGGATGACGGCAGACGCTATTATCCTCTGAGTTTAGCTGGAGGGGTTCGGTATGCCTGAGGCGCTCATCGTCGTTGTCCCGACCGAGACGCTTTCCCTGTCACCGGAATGGCGAGAGGCCGCCGAGCAAGCGGCGCGCAATCTGGGTCAGGGCAAGCCTCTCGCCGAACTCAGCCCCGAGCATTGGCAGCTCGTGCTGACCAGCGTCACGGATCGCATGCGACTGCGGGGCGCCTCGATGGCGCGCGGCTGGCAGCTCGCACTCGCCCGGCAGGTCGGGCGTCAGGATCCCGAAGATCCGGCGGAAGCGCGTGTCCTTGCCCTGTATGCCAAGCGCGAGGAGATCGCAGCCCACGTCGCGCGCGACCTGGGGCTTGGGGACTTGGCTGGGCTCAGCGATAAAGAGCGCGCCACGGTCGATCAGCAGACCGCCGAGACGATCGAGGGCTGCGACCCCACTGCACCCGAGTCGGCAGACTGCTCGGACGCGGATCGAACGATGCGGCGACTGCTCTCTGAGCACCGCGCATTGAGCGAGCTACGAGCCGACGAGGACAACGTGCGCTTGGCAGAGGAGGGCGAGGTGTTTGCGCCCGAGGACGATGCCTGACAGCCTACCCATCGAAACTGTAGAGATCGCCGCTGGGCTGCCGGTCGAGACTGTAGCACTCGTCCAAGCCTACCAGCGCGCCTCGAAGGCAGCCGCGACCCTGCGGGCCTACCGCTCGGATGCGCGGGTATTTGAGGCGTGGTGCCGACGGTATGGGTTCCGGTCGCTGCCCGCCACGGCCGAGGCGGTCTCGGGCTTCCTCGTGGCCGAAGCGGAGGCTGGACGGTCGGCTTCGACCATCGGGCGCCGGCTCGCCGCGATCGGCTACGCGCACAAGCTGGCCAAGGCCACCGACCCGACCGATGACGAGGATGTCCGCGCCACCATGAAGGGGATCCGGCGCCGCATCGGCGTGGCCCCGACGCAGAAGGCCGCCGCGACGGTCGATGTCCTGCAGATGCTGCTCGCCCGCATCCCCGACACCCTGACAGGCAAGCGGGACCGAGCGCTGCTGGCCCTTGGCTTCGCAGGGGCCTTCCGCCGGTCCGAGCTCGTCGCCCTCGACGTCGCCGACCTGATCGAGGATCCCGCAGGCCTGCGGGTCATGGTCCGCCGATCCAAGGTCGACCAGGAGGGCAGGGGGTTCGAGAAAGCCATCCCGACCGGCCGGTTCATTCAGCCCGTGCGTCTCGTGCGCGAATGGCTGACGGCCGCTGGCATCACGGAGGGGCCTGTGTTCCGGCCGGTCTCGCGATCGGGCCGGGTGCGGGGGAACTGTGCGCAGCTCGCGCCTCAGCTCGCCCGCCTCACAGACCGATCCGTCGCCAACATCATCAAGGCCTACTGCACGGCCGCCGGGTTCGATGCCTCGCTGTTCGGGGCGCACAGCCTGCGGGCCGGCTACATCACGACGGCGGCCGAACGTGGGGCGGATCTCGCGCGCATCATGGACCAGTCGGGCCACCGGGACCCGCGGACGGTCGTCGGGTACATTCGCCGGGCCAACGCCTTCAAGGGGCACTCGGGGAGCGGGTTCTTATAGTAAGGCGGCATTCAAAAGCCGAGTTATTGTCAAGCTCGCAGCGTTGAAGCCGTTCGGGCCAACGCCAATCCTGAGCTGGTACATGTGTCCATCGATCCGCCGGCAGAGGAGCCAGGCCCTGGAAGGGATGAGATGGCACGACATCGCTCGCCTCGTGCCTTTCCACTTCGTTTATGGGTCGTTCCGGCCATGGAGCCACCAAAGACGGGATCGCCAGCCAGTGTTGAAAAGACCTGATTGATCGATAGTCTAGATCAATCTTGTTCTCTCGAAAAGAGCACAGCACTTTACAGCCGTAGTTAACCAGCCAAAGAGCGTAAAAACCAGCAATCATCAAGATGGCG
>NZ_JAKSYC010000308.1 GCF_022829585.1 Methylobacterium sp. J-026 | reverse complement strand
TGCCACCCCTCGAACTGAGGCTGCAACAAGAGCGCGTATCGTTCATTCTGGTCTATAGCATAGACCCTCATAAGATCGGCCATGAAGTCGCGGCTCACGATCGGAGGTGTGGCCCGACGGTACTCTCGGGGCGCAATCTGTAGCCGCAGGCTCGTTCGAAGCGTGTCGAGAGATGCTGTGGTATCGAGGTTTTTGGCCAAGCCATGCTCGATGAGAGCAACGGTCGCGGCGTCCCGCTCTCCAGGTGGCAGTTCTTGTACATGCAGGTAGATGTTGCGGAGATATACGGCAGTCGACCCAATCCGCAACGAGAGTGGATCGTCCCCCATATTCACCACCCATTCCGGATGAGCGCTCACCAGCAGCCGAGCGGTACTTTGCGCGAATGACCCATCTCCAAGCGGATCAGCGACAGCACCAATCGACTGCACCGCGATAGCCGCCGAGGCCAGAAGCATAGTACGACGCAGCATCAGGTTTCCGGATCATCCGAGGTCTGATCACACGGGATCGAGGGAAACGACCGTGCCGCCAGCCCGGCGACGGTCATCCTGCGAACGCTAGACCGCCCAAATTGGTCACACATGTCAGGTGCGAGCAACACTGACGAGGTACGCTTGGTCTGATGGACGGTACAGGACTCGTGAGTTCCGCACCATCACGCCGTCCGGTCCCGACCCACCCGGCCGTCCAGAACGCTGTCGGTGTTTCCCGAAAACGGTCATTCGTCAGTTCTAGGGCCAACTTCGGCAATGGGTGACAACCGAACCTTGGTTGCCGGTCCGGAAGCGGACGTCCCGCCTCAACCCATGCTTCACTGCATGAAGCTATCGGCGCTTCCCGAGCTCAGCCATTCATCTGCGGTCCCGCAACTTCGTCTCGGGGTGGAGAGCGGAACGATCATGACCATTCTGCGATCACAAAAATCTTACTTCCTCCAAGCCCCGCTGTGACAGTGATGCGCTTGTAAGAACAAATCTTAGAACGCATGGCCATCCCATGTCTGAGCGTCGTACCGTCACCGTTTCGATCACTCCGGAGCAGGATGCACTCCTGCGCGACTTCCTTGCGACCGGGCGCTACCGCAGCGTCAGTGAGATCCTGCGTTCAGCGCTACGCCTGCTTGAGCGTGACGAGGCCGCAGCCCTTGCCGTGATCAGGCATCCCGGCTTGAGCCGCGAGGCGATCCGTGGCTGAACCGACCAGCGAGCCTCTTGGTTTTCTCAGGGACGGTGGACAGATGGGTGCGCTCATGCGTGCCCATGACTGGGCCCGGACGCCGTTAGGACCGCCCGAGACGTGGCCTCAGTCCCTGCGCACGGCGCTGTCGTTCTGTCTGAACACGCCCATCCTGACCACGATCCTGTGGGGGGCGGACCTCAGGATGCTCTATAACGACGCCTACATCCCTTCGATGGCCGATCGCCATCCCGCGGCGCTCGGGTGCCCCGTCGCCGAGGTCTGGGGGGAGGCTTGGGAGCAGGTCTCGGAACCGTTCCTTCAATGCATGGAGACGGGCGAGGGCTTCTCTCGCACCCATGTCGAAATCCCAATGGTGCGGCGGGGCCGACAGGAAACGACGTACTGGGATTTCAGCGCCGCACCGATCCGGGGTGAGGACGGCAGCATCGTTGGGCTGCTCAATCAGGGCTTAGAGATCACCGAGCGTGTCCGGGCAGAAAGTCGGGCCGAGAGCGAAACACAGCGGCACCGCAAGCTGTTCGAGCAAGCGCCGGGGTTCACCGCGATCCTGACCGGGCCGGAGCATGTCTTCACGTTCGTCAACGATGCGTACATCCGCCTTATCGGTCAGCGCGATCTTGTCGGCCTGTCCGTCCGCAGAGCCCTTCCCGACATCGCGGGGCAGGGCTTTTACGAGCTGCTCGATCAGGTGTTCACGACCGGCGAGCGCTTCATCGCGGCTGGCGTACCAATCCAGCTGCAGCGGTCCGGCGCGGTCGCCGAGAAACGTTTCGTGGACTTCGTCTACGAGCCGATCAGTGACGAGAACGGATGCGTCAGCGGCATCTTCGTACAGGGGTTCGATGCGACCGACACGCATCTAGCTCAGCAGGCGTTGCGCGAGAGCGAGGAGTTCAACCGGCGCGTGCTCGCTAGCAGCACCGATTGCATCAAGGTGCTCGATCTCGATGGCAAGCTCACCTTCATGAGCGAGGGTGGCCAGGGGGTCATGGAGGTCAGCGACTTCAACGCCATCAATGGCTGTCCTTGGCCGAATTTCTGGCAAGGCCAGGGTAACATCGAGGCGAACGCCGCAATCGCCGCTGCCAAGGCAGGCCGGTCAACCAACTTCCAAGGACCCGCCGACACCATGGCGGGCACGCCCAGATGGTGGGATGTGCAGGTCACGCCGATCCTGGATGCCGGAGGACGGCCGGAGAAGATCCTGTCCGTCTCACGCGACATCACAGCCCTTCGGCAGGCTGAGGATGTACTACGCGCTCACAACGAGACACTTGAGCAGCGTGTGACCGAGCGGACGACCGAACTGATGCGAGCTGAGGAGGCGCTTCGACAGTCGCAGAAGATGGAAGCCGTAGGGCAGCTCACCGGTGGCTTGGCGCACGACTTCAACAACCTGCTCGCAGGCATCTCCGGATCGTTGGAGTTGATGCAGATCCGCATGCAGCAGGGCCGCCTCATGGATGTGGACCGCTACATGATGGCCGCACAGGGAGCAGCGAAGCGCGCGGCCGCTCTGACGCATCGCCTACT
Source organism: Methylobacterium sp. J-026 (assembly GCF_022829585.1). Lineage (GTDB taxonomy): Bacteria > Pseudomonadota > Alphaproteobacteria > Rhizobiales > Beijerinckiaceae > Methylobacterium. Next base: position 5,320 of record NZ_JAKSYC010000308.1, on the reverse strand, counting down.
TGCCTTCTCACGCCGCCAAACGCTTGCCCCGAAGCCCACTGACGTAAACCGGCTCGCCACGGGCATACACGACTTGATCCAGCGTACGGTCGGCCCGGGCATCCCGGTCGAGGTCGTCGGCGCGACCAACTGCTGGCCTGTCTTGGTAGACCCGCCGCAGCTTGAGAACGCCTTGCTCAACCTGTGTATCAACGCCCGCGACGCGATGCCGGATGGAGGGGCCATCACCATCGAGACTGCCAACAAATGGATGGACGACAGGGCAGCCCGTCAGCACGACATACCCGAAGGGCAGTACCTCTCCGTCTGCGTCACAGATACCGGTACTGGAATGCCGCCGGAGGTGGTTGCCCGCGTGTTCGAGCCATTCTTTACGACGAAGCCCATTGGCGAGGGCACGGGGCTGGGCCTGTCGATGATCTACGGCTTCGCGCAGCAGTCTGGCGGGCAGGTGCGGATCTACTCTGAGGTTGGACAGGGCTCGACCGTGTGCCTTTACCTGCCGCGCCATTATGGGGAGGTCGAGGACGAGACGACGGTCGAAGGGATTTCCAGCCTGCCTCGCTCCCAGCAGGGCGAGACCGTACTTGTGGTGGACGACGAGCCGACTGTGCGGATGCTCATCACCGATATCCTCGAAGATCTCGGTTGTGCGGCCATCGAAGCAGGCGACAGCGCGACGGGTCTCAAGGTGTTGCAATCAGACGTGCGCATCGACCTGCTGGTGACGGATGTGGGCCTGCCCGGCGGCATGAACGGGCGACAGATGGCAGACGCGGCACGCGCGCACCGCCCCGCCCTCAAAGTGCTGTTCATCACCGGCTACGCAGAGAATGCGATCCTCGGCAACGGGACGCTTCCTCCGGGGATGGCAGTGCTGACCAAGCCGTTCGCGATGGACATCATGACCGCCCGCATCCGCTCAATGATCGAGAGCAGCAAGGGGCAGGCCGGTTCCTCGTAATCCCATGCCGTAATGGGCAGTGGGCAGGTGCCGGGACGCTGTCTGCTCACATGCATTGCTATCCGATAGTAGTCGGATCGTTCTCTGCCCGACGCAGTCGTAAGGCTCTCACATTAAGTGCCTGGAAGCGGCCCCTCCAACCTTCTGCAACCGGTCGTGAGCAGACCTAGCGGTCATGTCCGTTTCAATGCATCCGTTGTCCCGAAGCGGACGGGCTGAAAACCACCCATTGCAGCCGTTCGCATAAGGGCACGCTACGGAACGTCGGTGTGTAGATCGGCGTTGAAGCGGGGCCCCAGCTAAAACCAAGATAGCGTATTGATATTATTGGCAGAAGCAAAAGAGGAGCGGGATCTCGGTCGGCGCCGATTGGGACCCCGCCTCTAAATGGAAATCTTTTGTTTGTTGAGGACGTTACCGTCCTTCAGGAAGGAGTCCCGGATCGGCGCTTATCTGCAGCCATTCGCAAAATCAGGCGCGTTGCACAGCGAGTGCCTCGGCAGCGTGGCCAACCGGGCCGTGTTGGATACCCTGGTAGCCGAGCCAACCGGTGTAGAGGCCGATGAGAACGATCAGACCTGCGGAGGCGTAGGGGGCCAGCTGCGCGAAGCTGCTGAACCCGGACCAGCGGCTGGCAATGTGCTTGACGCTCAACGCCGCAATCACGCCCGCCGAGGGCCGAGAGCAGCCCTGGCGAGCCGACGATCACTATCATTCAGTTGAACGCACTGATGCAGGCCCTGCGCGCTGCCGGCGCCAGCTTCTCAGAAGCCGATCCTGACCATAGCTCTGGAGAGGGACGGTCCTGAGCTTTGGTCATGCCGAGCGTCTGGAGCTATAGCGAGGGCCAGGGCTTAGAATGCCGGTAGCGCCAAACGCGCCACTCAATGACTGCGGATGGTGGGTGGATACGCTCTGGATGCAGCAGTGCCCGCGATCCGACGCACCCTAGCGATGATCCGGCAAGAAGCTTCTTCCGCTCCCTGACGCTCCGCGTCCATCTCCAGTTCAAGCAAGCGATTGAACAAAAGCGCGTCCTGCGTGCTGGCCATTGTCGACTGATCCTCGGAGAGGATAATGACGAGCTTTCGCATAAAGCGACATGTTATCGACGGCGACCACGCGGCCATTGGCGTGCCCCAACATTCAAGTATCAGCGTGAAAACAATAATCGTAAATCTGATACCGGCGCCATCATTTGATAGAGTCGCATCGATATAATTATGCTCGCTTTGAGATGGTCAACTCTGACAGGAGCATGGATGCAGCCATGCCGAATGACCTCCCGCAAGGCCGAGTCACTTTTCGTGGCCGCGGACTGGCCTTCGTCTCCGGCACACGAATTGTCGTAAAAATCTGTCCGCTTTAATCGCAATGGAATGCACCAAAGGCGGCGGAGAACGGCCACTGCGGCTGGTGTGCCTACGTTCCATCGTACTTGGACGTGGAGCCGGTTGCTGTCGCACGGATCGGCATGATCTGATGCCGAGTTGCGCATCCTTGAGAGCAAGGTAAGCCAATCGATGGCCCGGCACGATTAGTGCTTTAGGTCCATATGCCGCCGGCGCATCTAAATTGTATGCCGTTGTACTTCTTCCACGTCCGCGATGGGGACCGACTGATTGAATACGTGGATGGCAGTTATTTGCCGAGCCTGGCAGCAGCATGCGCCGACGCTTCTGCTTCTGCCCGTCACGTGCTCGCAAAGGGCTGATCGCTCGGCGAGGTGCTGGATGGAGGATGCTTTCAGATCAGCGACAGCACCGGGTTAATCCTCGCCGTGATGCCCTTCAAGGAAGCGATCATCCCGAGGTAAATATCCCGGCAGGATAGCCACTGGCGCACGGGTATCGAGCGGCCCCGACCCACGGTGGGCAAGGTCCTTCTCGCCGCATAGCCTACCGACGTCAGGAACCATGCCTTCGCGCCTTGAATACCCTAACTTGAACGCTTGGCGCTCCAACTGCCGGTGCATTCGACCAGTCCGCCGGACGTGCGCCATGTGCCGCTGCCGTCGCCCTTGGCGTCGAGGCTGCCGGAGATCGGGACCTTGTTGGCGCCGCTGGTGATCGTGGCGTGCACGGAGCCGCTCGCAGACACGCCGCCGTCGATATCGACCTCCTCACCGGGGATCGAGGCATCGCTATCCTTGATCTGCACGTGATAGCTCGTGCTCGCCGAACAGGGGCCTTGAGCCGTGGTGGCGACGATGGTCCAAGAGCCATCGTACTGGTTCGGCACCCAGACTTTTTTCATGGCGGCACCAGCCGAGCAGAGAGCGCCAGCCGTCAGGCCAGTTGCGAGGATCAAGACAGGAATACGGGCCACGGACAGCTCCGACGGTTGCGCTGTCGGGACTGACTTCGCGCTCTGAAAACAATAGCATCGCACAAACAGTTTCCGGATCTCGGCGCCTTCACCGCTTCTCAGGCGATTTCCCTCGGCAGTCTAATCTGATGCGAGCGGGGCAGTCCGACGATCGAGCAGACGCCGGCGCATACGGGGTCCAACTCGACTCTGGTCCAGCACAGCGTTGGCGGTCAGCTCGGCGGCAAGATCCCGCATCACTGGGAGCGCGCAGGTCTGCGCGTGCTGATCTCGACGCCGATGACCCAGCTGCTGCCGATGAACGGGACCGGATCGGGCTCCCTCAGCCCCACAGAGCGCTGAAGGTTCGCTCGAAGTCTCCGACCAAAGTCCGATTGCAGAAACGGTGCAGGACGGGACCGTCCGTCGTTCCCTCGCGCATCTCGATCGACTCGGTATTCTGGTCGTAGGAGAAGGTCAGATGGCGACCGCCGAGGGTGGTCGACAGGATGGCGTTGGTACCCATCTCGTCCTGGATCATCTCAGTCGATCCCGGCGCGCCGCGCCACATGATCCCGCCGAGCAGCGCCAAGGTGACCGCCTTCATCTGCAAGGCCTCACCTTCGGATTGCGCGATGACGCTCACCGCGTACCGCCGCACGGCGTCGAGGTCGGTCGTCTCGGACCTGACGGGAGCGAACTGAGGCATCGGCTTATTCCCGTCTCGTCGTGATGTCCGTGGCACCGGTCGAGGTGGCGGAATAGCCGCCCCACCCCTCTGTCGAGACCGGCGACGTGCCGCCCCAGCCCTCCGCGCGCCACGTCGCGAGGCGCAGCGTCGGGTCGACCGAGCCGTGGTCCTCCAGGATGCTCATGACGTGGTCCCGCTGGGCATCCGCGACCACCAGGTCCAGCATCGCCGCGCCCTGCCTCAGCCGCGCGCAGCAGGCGTCCAATGCCTCCCGGGGCAGGCCCATCGTCCCGAGCCTATCCCGGAGGCCGGGGCCGTCGGGAAGCGCCGCCGTCGCCTCGACGCGTCCGGGTTCCGGATCAGCGGAGCCGACGACGAGCCGGATCGCCCGCTCGGGAATGCCGGCCGCGACCAGCGTGGCCATCGCCGCCTGCGCCTTGCTGCGGCTCTCATACAGCGCGAGGATCCCGAGACTCATGGTCGGGTCTTCGCTCGTGGCAGGGGTGCCTCCGATCGGTCGGCCGCGCCGCCCTCGGATGCGATCTCCGCTCGCGCCGCGGCGATGAACGCGGCGCGCTGATCCGCGCTCAGAGCGAAGCAGGCACTCATCGCGGATCCCTCCATCGGGGAGGGATCTACCCACATCCGGTCGCCCGGACCGGTGTCGAGAAAGTTCTGCTGAGCTCGTTCAAGCACCGCAGCCTCGACTGGATCTTCGTTCGCCGTCTCAACCGCGGTCACGGGTTCAGTGCTCTGTCCCAGGCATGTTCGGACGTGGCGCGCCGCCATGATCCTTGATGAGATTGGAACGTTCCGGGTCGCCCTTCAAATTGGCGACCTGCTTCCGTGCGGCCAATGCGAGGACGCCGACTCCGCCTATCGTACCGAGCGCTAGAAATAGCAGAGAGATACCGCTGCCCATGGGCGAAGCCTTTCATCGAAAGAACCGCCGAAGGAAGGGCGACGGGGAGCATGATGCTACAGATCGAACTAAGCCCAGGGTCATAGGTTGCCATTTTAGATGATATCAGGGGTGCGGCGTCTTTTCTTAACATTTTTAGGGAGGATCAACGTGGTCTTAAGCTACGTTAATCTAGGCACTATCTACCACATCGCGGAGTTTTAACGTGTATAATCCCATCTTTTCATCGATAATGCTCGCGATTGAGTCGCGACGGGTCATCGAGTTGCGCATGGTACGCCTCGCTTGGGGTGGCCGTGAGGGCCGGGCCGAGATGCAGTCGATGGTGATCGAGAAGGTGCACGCCGCCGGTGAGGCGATGACGACGCTGATGCTCGGCGGCTCGTCCGAGACAGTCATCGCTCGCTACCGCGAGCACGTTGCCTTCAACACCAAG
>NZ_JAKSYC010000003.1 GCF_022829585.1 Methylobacterium sp. J-026 | reverse complement strand
CGATACGCAGGACTTGGTGCTGGCAACCGGCACCACCTTCCCGTCAGGCACCGCGGCGGGCTTCCTGCGTGACGGTACCGTCATCGGCAAATCGACAGGCCTGCCCGAGGGCGTCAAGAGCGCCATCTCATCGACGATGCGCAATCTCAATAAGGCCCTTCACGCCTTCGGGACGGAGAGTGCGTTCGCCGATTTCTTCGGCCATCCCTACAGCCACCCGCTGGCCGACAGCTACTTCAGCCAGGCGCCGATCCGCTTCGGTGACTACGTGGCCAAGCTCGGTGCCGTGCCAGCCCCGGGGGAACAACGTGCCCTATCCGAGTGGCGCCTCGACCCGCACGTGGACGAGGACGGCTTCCGCCACGCGGCGATCGACTTCTTTCGCGAGCACGATGTGGTGTTTGAGCTGAAGGCGCAGCTGTGGTCAGACGCGGATCGGCAGCCGATCGAGGACGCCTCGGTCGACTGGCCGGTGTCGATCAGTCCGTACCGAACTATCGCAACACTGCGCCTGCCGCGCCAGGATGCCTACGGACCGGATCGTGTGCGCTACTTCGACGAGATGATGACCTTCCGCCCCGCCCACAGCCTGACAGCGCATCGGCCGCTCGGGTCAGTGATGCGAGCGAGACTGCAGGTCTACCAAGCCCTGAGTGCGTTTCGACACCGTCAAAACCATGTCGCCGAGGAGAACACAGCCGGTATCGAGCAGATCCCTGCGTGAGAACAGACCGCTGCGCTTCCCCGCGGACGTTCACGACGATCAAGTCGACAGCATCGCCCTCGTAGGACAGCTTCTTGACCGCGCCCGCCCTGGCATCGCGCCGAAGGCCCCGCCGAAGTCGACCGAGGGCTTGAGCGGCTACAAGACCACGAGAACTGGCGGCGGATCGTGGCGGGTGTAGGAGACCATCAGCAACGGCGTGCTGTGCCTTTCCAGGCCCGCACTGACCGCCGAGGAGTGGGTTGTGCGGGTTGTGACCGAGCATTGAACAACATAATCGGTTATTAACGGTTTAGTATCGTTGAGAAAGTATGAAGCACCTAACATCGAGGTGCTATCATGCGCGTTCTGTTGATCGAAGACGATGCTACCGTCGCGCAGAGCATCGAGTTGATGCTCAAGTCCGAGAATTTCAATACCTACACCACCGACCTCGGTGAGGAGGGCGTCGATCTCGGCAAGCTTTACGATTATGACATCATCCTCCTCGATCTGAACCTGCCCGACATGTCTGGGTACGAGGTGCTGCGCTCGCTGCGCGCCGCCAAGATCAAGACGCCGGTCCTCATCCTCTCCGGCATGAGCAGCATCGAGGACAAGGTGAAGGGGCTCGGCTTCGGGGCGGACGACTACCTCTCAAAACCCTTTCACAAGGACGAGCTGATCGCGCGCATCCACGCCATCGTGCGCCGCTCGTAGGCTCACGCCTAGTCGGTATTTGAGATGGGCGATCTGCTAACCGACCTCGACGAGAAGATGGCCAGGGTAGGCGGTAATCGCATCCCGCTCACCGGCAAGGAGTACCAGATGCTGGAACTTCTCGGTCTGCGGATGGGCATGACGATCACCAAGGAGATGTTCCTCAACCACCTCTACGGCGGCTTGGACGAGCCGGAGCTGAAGATCATCGATGTGTTCATCTGCAAACTGCGCAAGAAGCTCGCCAACGCCAGTCAGGGCAAGAACTACATCGAAACCGTTTGGGGCCGCGGCTACGTGCTGCGCGGAGGTGCGCCTGAGATGCGAGCAATGGCGAGCTAGAGATTTCTTCTTTTGCAGGAGGATGAGCGCTTAATACGCGTTGATTTATGGGGCCGGCCGGTACAGGTGTTCTGCCTCTTATGAGCAGGTGCATCGTGGACGCAATCGTTGAGACGATCGAGCCGGAAGGCATCGACTACGCCGAACTGACGACGACCCTTATCGCAGCCTACGTGTCGAACAACCATATCCAGCCCAGCGAGATCGGGGCTCTGATCGCCAGCACGCACGCCGCACTCACGGGCCTCGGTCAGGGTAGCCCCGCCAGCGCTCCTTCGGCTGAGAAGCTCACCCCTTCCCAGATCCGGAAGTCGATCACGCCGGACGCGTTGATCAGCTTCATCGACGGCAAGCCGTACAAGACCCTGAAGCGTCACCTGACCGGCGCCGGGATGACCATCGAGCAGTACCGGGAGCGCTTCGGCCTGCCGCGGGACTACCCCTCGACGGCCGCCAGCTACTCGGCGCAGCGGTCTGCGCTCGCCAAGAGCCTCGGCCTCGGAAACAACCGCCGGAAGGCGGCTGCGAAAGCCGCCGAGGGCACCGAGACTGTCTCCGACAAGCCGAAGCGTGCTGGCCGACCGCGGAAGGCGAAGGACGTTGCTGAGGCGTAGTGCGCTCGTCGCCGGAGGTCTCACCGTAGCGGTATTGTCATCTCGGCGCTGCCGTTCGGCGTGAACCTCTCAAGTCGTGGTCCTGGCTCGCTCGCCTCACATTCCAACCGGTTCAGCCGGGCATTGACGGCCTCGATCTGATCGGCCCCCTTGGGAGTGGTCCGCCCTGAAGTATGGCTTTTGAGCCGACAGAGGACGGAACCGATGGCCCAACGACCCAAGCCCGAGGAGATCGTGAGCAAGCTGCGTCAGGTCGACGTGCTGGTCTCACAAGGACAGAGCGTCGCCGCGTCGCCGCGTCGCCGCGTCGATCAGGGCGATCGGCGTGACCGAGGTGACGTACTATCGCTGGCGCAAGGAGTACGGCAGCCTGAAGTCGGATCAAGTGAAGCGGATGAAGGATCTTGAGACGGAGAACCAGCGTCTCAGGAAAGCTATCGCCGACTTAACACTGGACAAGCTGATCTTGCAGGAGGCGTCCCGGGGAAACTTCTAGAGCTGTTCCCGGAGGCGTTGCGACGGAGCCGGGGTTGCCGCGTTGACCGGTTAAGGAGGCGGCAATGCCATCACCTTTATCAGTCGATCTGCGCGAGCGCGTTGTAGCGGCCCGAGTTCCGAGACCATGGACGCGAGAGTCTCCGGGTGACGCGAGGCGAACATCACCTCGTGCCAGTCCTTGACCCACAGGGTCCCGATGGTGCCGCCGATATTGCCAGCGCCGATCACGCCGATCCGGATCTTCTGTGGTCACCTGCCGCAACAACAGCATCACGCCTCCAGCGATTAGAGGGGAGGAGAGCGAGTTGTGCCGCACCGCATGCAGGGCACCATAGTAGAGCGCGACCCCCGCCTCGCTCCGGCTTGCGGTCCCGACAAATTCCTCCACGCAAGTGCACCGGTTCAACCGCGCTTGCAACCGATCCATGGCCCCGTCCAGCCAATCCCGGCGCGCCACGACGCCGCTTTCAAGGCCCCCGGCCCCTACCGTCATGGTCGGACTCGGATTCCATCCCGCCGCATGATCCACCGGGGAGGCGCCCTTCACTCC
>NZ_JAKSYC010000298.1 GCF_022829585.1 Methylobacterium sp. J-026 | reverse complement strand
TCACGTCGTGGCTGGAGGACGCGCAGGCGGTGCTCGGCGCCCATGTCGAGGCAGCGCCGATCCTGGTCGGCTCCTCGATGGGGGGTTGGATCGCCTGCCTGGCAGCCCGGGATCGGGCGCTCCGAGGCGACAAGACCGCGGCCATAAGGGAAAGATGATTGTCTAAGCCACCGGGACCCGCGGACCGTGATCGGCTACATCCAGCGGGCGAACGCGTTCAAGGGGCACTCGGGAAGCGGGTTCTTATAGGTTCGGGTGATGTGCCGCGATCATGAGAGCAAGGCTCGCGCCATCGCTGAGAACGTCGTCTCAATCCTGAGGCATAAACCGGTCGAGTACGGCATCCTCTCGGCTGGGCATGAGGCTGTACTGGCCGGGTTGATGCACGAGCTGCTGACCGTCATGCCGACCGAGTCCAGCGACGCACTTGCCGCCGCCTGCAGTCGCTTCCTCGATACGCTTCCGAGCCCTAGCAAGCGACGCCCTTGGGTCGAAGCCGTCAATTCTGTTGGTGGGTGCGTGACGATGCGGGAAGGTAAGCGCGTCAACGCCTTCAAGGGGCGCTCGGGAAGCGAGTTTCTATAAACGGCATGACACGAACTACGAGTTTTAAAATCTGTTGCTATGCCGGTTGTGGTTATCAGGCAACGCGCAACTACTAACGCCGTTTCGCTCGCGCAAATGTGAATATTTCTACCACTAAAAAGGTTGTTAGCCAAAATTTGGCCTCGACTCATCGATCGGATGCTGGTGCTGGCTACGGGGGAGCTGGCTCACTCCGCCTCGGGTCAGCAAATATGGCGATCACTCAGCTCCTACGAAACACCCTCAAGTCGCCGCTCTGGGTGGCCCAGCTCGCGACCGGAGCGAAATCCTTCGTCGACAATCCCATCCTCGGCTCGGAGCGGCTCAACCGGGCTGGCCTGCACACGATGCGCGTCCGGCTCGCCCACGCCATGGCGGCCTTGCGCCGCCGCCAGCTCGCCCACCTGGTGAGCGCACAAGACCGGACCGACTTCGCCCGCGACGGCTTCATCCGGCGCGCCGACTTCATGGCCGCCGATCTGCACCGGGCCGTCTACACCGAGGTGACCAACATCACCGCACAGGGCAGGGAGCAGATCCAGGGCGACACTGTTACCCGCCGCATCCCGCTCGACCCCGGGACGCTCACGCGCATGCCGGCGATGCGCAGGCTTTTGGCCCTGCCAGAGTGGCGGAACCTCCTGCGCTACGTGGCGAGTTTCAACTGCGAGCCGATCCTGACCGTGCAGACGATCCTGTCACATGTCACCGACGCGCCCCCGGACCCGCAGACCAACTTCCACATCGACACCTTCCACCCCACCATGAAGGCGTGGTTATTCCTCACCGACGTCGCCGCCGACGAGGGGCCGTTCACCTACGTGCCGGGCTCGCACCGCCTCACCAAGCGACGGCTCGCCTGGGAGCGCCGTACTGCCATCAACGCGGCGAGCGGCCGCGACCGCCTCAGCGGGCGAGGCTCGTTCCGGGCGACTCCGGCAGAGCTGAAGCGGATGGGTTATCCCGACCCGGTGGCCTTCGCGGTCCCGGGCAACACGCTGGTGGTGGGCGACACGGTGGGCTTCCATGCCCGCGGGCCGTCGCTGCGGCCGGCAGTGCGCATTGAGGTGTGGGCCTACGATCGGCACAACCCGTTCCTGCCCCTGGCCGGCGTCGACATCTGGTCGCTCACCGGTCTGGCCCGCTGGCGAACCCGGATCGGATGGTGGCTGCTCGACCGGCTGGAACAACTTGGGCTACGCAAGAACGTTTGGCGCCCGGTCGGCCGTCTCACCGCCGACGCCCCGCCCCGGATCGTGTGAGCCGCGGGGGGCTCCGACCGAAAGCTCGGCGCGGTTCCAGGACATGTAGGAGCAGAGGGCTTCAACGCGCGCGAACCAGTGCCTCGAACTCGGATATGGAGCCGAACCGAGCGAGTTTGTGTGCGTACTCAAACGACCACCGGGGGTCCGTGCGGTCGACCTGCCGCCCCCGCAGACCGTCGATGAAGACATTGAAGTGCGCACGCTCCTCAGCGATCAGGCGCAGTGTCGTGGCGCGCACGTAGTCCGGGGGTAGCGCACGCGCCTTCATCGCCACGACGCCATCCTGTACGGCGCGCGGGTCGTCGTCCACGATCAGGGTCGTGTCCGGGTGGAAGAAGACGTCGCGCCCGCCTCGGCTACGCGTCGATACCACCGGCAACCCAGCCAGCAGGTACTCGATGCTCGCGTACATCGCGCCCTCAAGCCCGGACAGGCACAGGCCGACGTGAGCCGACGCCATCGCCCGGTTCACCTTCACGTGGTCCATGGGGACGACGTCATCCGCGGTCACGTCGTTCAGGATCACGTGGTTGTACGGAAGGCTGCAAACAAACTTGCCCAGATGCTGCCGCTTCAGCTGCGGCGACCACGTGGTGAACATCTTCGTCACGTAGGCGCAGCTCGGCAAAGTACGCGCGAGCTCATGCCGTTTGAAGGGGGCAAGCTGAGCGTTATAGATCGCATCGAACCGCCGCTCGCGCCCCGGGATTGGGTGGTACATGCCCTCGTCGACGAACATGTTCTGCGGGGCATACCGCACGTCGACTCCGAGCCGTCGCAGCAGCCTCTCCTCGTCGCGAGTGTTGGCTAAGATGATGAGGCTCGCACGCGGATGCGTCTTCTGGAACCGGCGGTGCTGAGCGGCCAGTGCGAGCGCGTTCACCCTGCGCTCTAAGCTCATCGTAATCGGTACCAAGAAGACGAACGTTTCGTCCGGAAACCGAGTAGCCAAGTGATGTGCCACTCCGAACGGTCGCGGCTGTGGTTGGCAGCAGAAGATCAGCGGGTCGAGGCAGAGGAACATCCCGACGACCGGCCTGTCCGATGGCCAACCGCGCGGATCGCGCTTCAGCAGGCCAGCGAAGCCGGCCATATGCTTCAAGACAGGAACTTCGAACAGGAAAGGGTACTGGATGTTCCGCAGGTTCATCGTCTACGGCCACCTTGTCACCGCTTCACCTCTGAGCTGCGACGCCATCGGGTGACGCACACGGCAGGCGTTGCGCATCGCGGCATGCAGTACGAGCCGGTGCGGGCGCTTGATCAGAAACGGGTCACCGACACGAAATTAGGCTGATATCAGAAACCTTTGCCGCTTGGTGTCTGGCGGTCGGCTGACACCGGATCGTGATCAGGCATGCAGGCGCTATCAACCGACTCCATCAGAAAGTCGGCGACGCCGAGCCTCGGCAACCGTAGAGCGCCGCAGCTCGGGGGCCGTCTCGGTGGCAGCATCGGCCTCGGCGAGGTCGCTGTAGCCCAAGAGGCGGGCGAGCCCGTCGTTCAGGGTGTCGGCCTCGCTGTTCGGGTAGTCGCTGAGGTGCTGGACCGCGTCGCACAGCAAGGTCTCATAGAGACCGGGCGGCATGGCGTAGCTATCGCTCCGCGCCGTGGCCTGCCACTGCTCAAGGCGGGCGACCCGCTTGGCAAGGCGCAGGCTCATGCGTGCAGCCCCGGGCTGTCGAGCTTGAAGGTGAACCACTCGCAGCCCTTCGGCCACCGTCCAGCCGGCGGGGCCGCCGCGCGCTCTTCCTCCGTCAGAAGGGCGGGCGACAGGTCCCGCGTCGCATCGCCCTCAGTCATCCCGTAGGCGCCGACGTTCATGACGAACACGTCGTCACCCTCGTGGATGGCGTGGCCACGCTTCCGCAAGAAGGCGACGATGTCGCTGGTCGGCGTACCGTGCGGCGCCTCGACCTGGAAGGTGAGGTGCTTGCCGGTCGATGGCGGG
>NZ_JAKSYC010000287.1 GCF_022829585.1 Methylobacterium sp. J-026 | reverse complement strand
GCGGCTCGGCAACATCGACGCCAAGCGCGACTGGGGCCACGCCCGGGACTACGTGCAGGCGATGTGGCTGATGCTGCAGCAGGAGAAGCCGGACGATTACGTGATCGCCACCGGCCGCACGACGACGGTGCGGGACATGTGCGTGATCGCGTTCAAGCATGTCGGGCTGAACATCGACGACCACCTGGTGATCGACCCGGCCTTCTTCCGTCCGGCGGAGGTCGAGGTGCTGCTGGGCGACCCGGCCAAGGCAAAGGCGACCTTCGGCTGGGCGGCGCAGACCAGCCTCGAGGATCTCATCACCGAGATGGTCGACGCCGACATCAAGCGCCTCAGCGCCAACGCCTGAACCGATCCACCCTTGCCGTCTTGCGGCGGATCCTGCACCCGTCCAGCGCGGGCGGCGGGATCCGACGCCCAATCCTGGAGTCCTTCAGGTGTCCCGATCCACCGAAACTGTCAGGCCCGTGATCCTGTGCGGCGGGACGGGGACGCGGCTGTGGCCGGCCTCGCGGGAGAGCATGCCCAAGCAGCTCGCCCGGCTGGTGGCTGCGCACGCCTCGAACGGGATCCTGTTCAACCACGAGAGCCCGCTGCGGGGCGTCGAGTTCGTGACCCGCAAGGTCACGGACGCGGTGGCGCGGATCAAGCGGGGCGGGCATAAGGAGCTGCGGCTCGGCAACATCGACTCCAAGCGCGACTGGGGCCACCGCCGGCGCTACGCGCAGGCCACGTCGGTGATGCCGCCGCAGGAGAAGCCCGACGGTTCAGGTACGCGTGCCGGCCGCACGTCGACGGGTCAGGACGGTTGCGTGTCTGCGATCACAGATGTCTCGCGCGAAGTC
>NZ_JAKSYC010000273.1 GCF_022829585.1 Methylobacterium sp. J-026 | reverse complement strand
GTGCGAGCAGACTGGCCTGCCCCCTGGAAAGTGGTCCTCCCTGAGGTATGGCTTCGAGCCATGTGGAGGATGTTATCATGGGACGGAAGAAGCATACGGCTGAAAAGATTGTCGCCAAGCTGCGCCAGGTTGATGTCTTGGAGTGGGTCGTGAGCCTGATGCGCCGCGAGGGGCAGCTACCCCGATCGGAGCCAAAGCTATGAGCATCATCGACCTGGAGCGCCGCCTCGCCCGCATTGAGGCTAGCCGCCGCGGGGGTGCCCCGACCGCACTCCTGACGGATCACCCGATCGGCGACGTGGCTGGTGACCTCGCCGCGGCCGACGCGCTCACGAACTGGCAACGCTGGGCTGCCCAAGGGAAAGCGACCGTAAACAACGGCGTGCTGTGCCTCACCGGC
>NZ_JAKSYC010000271.1 GCF_022829585.1 Methylobacterium sp. J-026 | reverse complement strand
CATGCTCCTGAAATGCGAAAGGGGCCCCGGATGGGACCCCTTGCTCGGTGTGGATGGGCGGGTGAGGCTCGATGAAGAGCTCGGCCGCAGGTCGCGGTGCGATCGCTTTCGTGGCGGCGGTGGTCGAATCATCATGGCCTCAGGCTTTGAGCAGCTTCGCATCGCCCGCCATACACTTATAGGATTTTAGTCTTATTGTCAACTTGTTTAGCAGGTTTACTACTTAGCTGTCTGGTTGCGGAACGTCGTTGAAAGGTGGCACGTTGGGCGATGAAAGCATACGCTTGGCGGTTCGAAGGCGTGCGCCGCCGTGTTGCAAGCAGGGCTCGTTGATGCTCGCCATCCATCCCCAGGCCCGCACCACCCGGGCTGTCCGCGCCGAGATTGCCCGCTCGCCCGAGAGCTCAAACGTGCTGGCCAAGCGCTACGGTGTCTCCACCGAGACCATCCCCAAATGGCGCAACTGCGGCCCCGATGCGTGTCAGGATCGCTCGGCGCAATCCCATAAGCTGCCCTCGCGCGCCAGCGATGAGGTGCGCGCCATCGTGTGCGCGCTCCGCCGGTCCACCGGCTTCCCCTCGACGCGATGACCTTCGTCGTCAGCCACTTCCTGCCGCACCTAAACCGGCACGCCGTCTGCGGCATCCTCAGAGCGTAGGGCCTCAACCGGTTGCCGACCGCCGATTAGGCCCGTAAGCCGCATGGCACCTCCAAGGACTACGAGGTTGGTTTCGTCCACTTCGACGTGAAGCACCTGCCTAAACTGCGTGTTCGCGACGGCACCACGCGCAAGCACTACCTGTACGTCGCAATCGACCGCGCCACCCGCTACGTGCACCTCGCGGTCAAGGATGACGAGACCCTGGCCTCGGCGCGGGCCTTCCTCACGAACGCGCTCGACGCCTTCCCCTTCCGGGTCACTCACGTGCTCACCGATCGGGGATCCTGCTTCGCGGTCGAGGCTTTCAAGGCCGCCTGTGAGCGGCACGGGGTGCAGCATGGCACGACGCGCCCCTACACGCCGAAGACCAATGGCATGGTCGAGCGCTTCAACGGCCGGGCGCAGCGGGAGGTGCTGGGCATCACGCTCTACAGCCACGCCGACCTGGAAATCGTGCTGCTCGGCTTCAACGCGGCCTACAAGGTTCGCCGTCAGAGCGCGTTCAACGGTCTCTCGCCCGAGATGGCGCTGCGCCAGCATCTCGAAGCTGATCCCGCACTTGCAGATTCCACCTAAAAACCGCCCAGTTCTACACTCATCAATCGCGCCCTCCGCATTGTTGCAGACGCCAAGAAGGGCTTACATCCAGACAGCCGCAGCAGTCGAAGGTGATCACCTTCAGCACAAGTTGCAGTTGCAGTTCTCGCCTCGGCTGAAGCCTTCCTCTATGCCGCGGCCGTCATGACCCTCGTCGGACGTCTCACCCGATCAGCCTGACTTCTCGGACGGACCCTCAGCCAGCAACGCGCCGTAGCGGAACGTCGCGATACGCCCATTCGGCTCACTGAACGTCCCTTCGCCTCGATCGGCCCGTGCCGTCGTCACGGTCCCAGGCATGATTGTGGTTCCAGTGCAATCCACACTCAGAGACACAGGCGCATGCGCACTATCGAGCGTGAAACCGCCACTGCACGCGACAAGCCTCTTCGCATCCTGAGTGTAAAAGGTGATGCGTAGGAGACGCACCGACGCGTGACCCTTGAGCAGAAGCCCGTCCTCCCTTCGGATCTCGAAGGGCAGCGAGTCGAAGCCGAACGTGCTGCCGCCTTCGTCCAAGCCTACCTGAATGCCCGGCATCAACGCTCCACCGCAACCAGACAGGATCGTCAGCCATGCGCAGGCACAGGCGTGGAGCGACCGCCACTTCTTCGAGACGCGTGTCGTCACTCCGCCTGCTCGCAAAATGTTGGCGTACGGCCAGCACGTTCTACCGCGTACTACAATTCGTGTTTGTGTCATCGCTCGAGCCGCCGTCATTGAGGCGTGCCGGGCAATCGTGACGCTGTCCTGATCGACCGTTGGCAACCTTCGGATCCCGGTCCGGCCCAAGCAAACGGCCGCGGATCGCCTCACGCCGGTTGATCCGGCCCGGCAACGGCACGACGCACGCTCGCGTCAGGGTCTGCTGCTCCGTTCGGTGCATATCATTGCAGATTTACTGTAATAGTCAGTCATTAAATGGGTGCATACCAATCACAAACAAATTATTCAAAATCTAAGGTAAAATGCAGGCACGGCGAGGACATCGATCATCGCGGCTACGATCGGAAGATATGTAAATCTGTCAGGTGCGGGGCCCCGTCCGGTCCGCCTCCTGGCAAAGGCAAGTATCAGCAAGGGGACCAACGGCAGCAGGTATCGCCCTTGGGGCCCGTACACCCGTTCCTCACCGACGTTCGTCCAGGATAGATATTGGGATACCACGATCAACCAGCAGCAGAATATGACTGACGCCACCAGTAAGATACGTTCAGACCATGAAGGTAAAGGCTCGCGGTAGGGGATGAGCAACGGTATAAAAAGCGAGCAGCCCCACAGTACGTAAAGCGCCCCGGGTAGAGGCTGATCGTACCAGCCGAAGATGCCGACCATCCCCTCCGCGAGCACGATCAAGTGTTTCAGGTTGAATACGAACTTTGCCGGTACAGTGATGAAGCGCAGAGGGGCCGACACGAGCACCCGCGCTTGTGCTGTCGGATCGGTGCTGTTGAACAGTGCCGGATGAGTCGAAGACCAGAGGGGACCTGCCTCGTAGGTGGGACGCGGCACCGGTGCTGCTACGAACACAGTGGCAATCACAGTCCACAGGAGTGCGGGTATCACGGTCAGAGCCATTAAGGACAGCCGGCGCCTATAGAAGCGGCCATCCCGCCGAGCCAGCGGCAGCGAAATCAGCAACATCGCGGCGATCGGCGCGTATGGTGGCTTCGCCCACACGATCGCGGTTATGGCCAGAGCTGCCCCAAACAGGCGGCACCGCGCGCCCTGCTCCGTCATGGACCACGGGGTGAGCAGGGCTGCGGCGAGGGCTGCCAGCGCGATTATCAGCCCGTCCTGGCTAAACGATGCCGCGAGCGAGAGCGACATCGGCAGGCAGAGGAGCGCGAATAGGGCGGCCCGCCCGCGGGTGGCATAAGCTAGGGCTGCGAGGCCCAAAACCATATATGCGACGATGTTCGCGAGCCGTCCGAGCCGAGCCGTCGTTGCGGGATCGAGGTCAAACGCGTCTCCGACCGACAGACCGAGCGCACCGGGGGCGTAGAGGAGGGGCGGATAGGTCGCGATAGTGTGAAGCGGTATGAAAATATTTCCGTCGCTCCCTGCGGTATCGCTCGGCGCCAGGGTGCCACCGAAATCTAGCGGTCGGCTGCGAGCGAGGCGGTCCCACTGGGAGTCGAGCGTTACCCCCGCCACCCGATGGACGGTGCCGTCGGCGTAAGGCACGTTCGCGCGATGCCCGACCCATTGTCCCTGGGCGAGCGCGGCCGCACGGGCGAGGTGCCCGGCCTCGTCGGCGACCTCGCCCAGCGGAACGATCAGCGCCAGCGCGACGGAGACCGGCAGGCCGAGGCACAGGAAGGACAGGCACCAGAACCGGCCCCCTCCGACGAACGGTAGGGTCAAGGCTGCGCATGCGGCCGCCGAGGCGGCGCATCCCGGGATGCGGAGATCGGCGTGAACAGCGGCGCCTCTTGCAGTCCGAGACGGTGCAGGCGGTAAGCTATCGCAGTCCGGAGCACGCCGAGGCCGTAGACGCAGCTGCGCTCGAAGTCGATCGAGGAGGCGTCGTCGAAGTAGCGTGTCGGACAGGAGATCTCGCCGATCCGGAAGCCGGCATGCATCGCCTGGGCGAGCATCTGGTTGTCGAACACAAAGTCGTCCGAGCAAGCCTGGAGCGGAACGAACTCCAGAACCACCCGGCTCCAGGCACGGTAGCCGGAGTGATATTCGGATATCTTCTGACCCATCAGCCAGTTCTGCACGAGGGTCAGGCAGCGGTTAGCGATGTACTTGTACATCGGCATCCCGCCGGCGAGCGCGCCCTTGCCCAGGATGCGCGACGCCACGACCGCATCGTATTCGCCCGACACGATCATCGAGGCCATGGCCGTGATCAGGCGCGGCGCGTACTGGTAGTCCGGGTGCAGCATCACCACGATGTCGGCGCCCCGCTCTAGAGCGATCCTGTAGCAGGTCTTCTGGTTGCCGCCGTAGCCGCGGTTGCAGGAATGGCGGTGGGTATGGATGCCGAGGGCCTGGGCGAGCGCCACGGTCTCGTCGTGACTGGCATCATCGATCAGGATGATGTCGTCGACGATGTCCAGGGGGATCTCCGCGTAGGTCCGCTGGAGCGTGGCAGCCGCGTTGTAGGCGGGGAGGACGACGGTGATACGCCTTCCGAGCAGCATCACACCTCCTCCACTATGCGGCGGAGGTCCGCCCGAAGACCCACGTCGGTCTGCCACTGAGCGACTCTGCGATTGACCAATGACGTTCGAGGCAGGCGCGCGTATGCGGCGAAACTCTCCTCGACGAACCGGTTGAGCGGCATCGTCGAGCGTGACGAGCGCCGCCCCGATGCCGGCCGCAAAAAGAGGGCGCTACCGGCAACGCCGTAATGGGCGGCGATCTCCGGATAGACCGGCCAACTCTCCCCTCTGCCGGGATCGCCGGAGAGGTAATCCTCAAGGTTGCATTGCTGATGGCAAACCCCGCCTCGATCGAGCAGCTCTCGGGCGAGGTCGACGATGACGTGCAGCTTGATCTGATTTGTCGAGTGCATGAAGCAGCCACGCCGCATCCAGCGTGCGATCGATGCCTCCAGGTCGTAGCCAGCCTCAGCGCCGAGCTTACGCAGCTGCTCGGCCGCCTTGTCCCATGCGTCGAAATACCCAACCCGCTCGAAGACGCGGCGTTGGAACAGCTTCAACACCTCGCCCTGGGACAGGCGAGAAAGGTAGCCGAACAGGACGAGCGCGGAATGCGACTGTCCCATCGGGCCCGTAACCAGGACGCGCGAATAGGAGCCGACGCGGACCTGATCGGGGTGGAAAGCGGCGAACGTAATCACCGGAACGCGCGCGACCTTGGGACCGTGCAGGCCCGCGATCGCTCCGCCGTTGCGGCACAGCGGAAGGTCGGCGCTCAAGAAGACAAAATCATGCCGGCCGAACTCAGCTAAGAGCCGCTCCGCTGCATAAAGCTTCGTCGCGTCATCAGCTGTCTTGTACGTGACAGTCGCCTCCGGTGCGATGCACGCCATCGCATGCGCGACGGCCGCGCTTTGCTCTCCCCCGATGACTAGTAGACGCGGTGAGCCCTGCGACTGACGAACAGAGAAAAGCGATCTCAATCTCTGAATCACGGAAACATCTGGCAGATTCATCATCGACTCAAGACGACGTCAGCGGAACGAATAAAGCGACAGGCATTTTAGGGATTTTATCACTAAATGTGGCATCAATGACTTGAGATTTGCGCCTGATTACAGGAAAAACAAAGTACTTATGCCATAGCGCATGAGGACGGTTGCTTCGCCATCAAAAATCGTATACGTGGGAAAAAATCACACGTCAACGACCGAGAGCATGTTGCCCCGTTGCATCCCATCCCGGCGCAGGACTGGTGCCGCTGCAGCCATTGTGGTCGCCGGCGGATGGATCGGACTCCAAATCGCGCGCGAACCCAGCTGCTCATGAGGTTGCGACCACTGACGCTGCCGCACGCGGCGACCGCGATCGCCCCCGCCGCACACAGCATCCGACGGCAACCCCCAGTCTGACTATGCGATTCTTCATCGACCACGATCAGGGCGACTCGATCCGCGGCTGGATCGTGCCGGATAATCCCCTCGCCATCAGCCGCGTTGCGGTATCAGTCGCCGGACGCCGCGTGGCCGAGATTCCGGCCAGCGTCATCGACGAGGCGTTCAAGCGCAACGGCTGGCACGCAACCGGGCAATGCACGTTCGTGCTCACCGATGTAGAGGTGCCGGGGCTGCCCGAGATCCCACGGCTCGAACTCTACGACGCCGACACCAACGTGCTGATCTACCGTCGCCTGCCGCCGGAGGGGACGGTTCAGCTGCGGACCATGCTAATCAACACCAGCATCGAGCCGGAGACGGCGCTTCAGACAGCGCTCTTCCCGTATTTCCAGCACTGCCATTTCAATGTGCATCGCCTGTCGGACGAGATCATGACCAGCCTGCTCTCGACCAAGGCGATGCCGTCGGCGTTACTGTCGGGGGCCGTGACCATCCCGCGGTATGAAAACTACATGACGCCGGACCTGATGATCACAGCCATCCTGCTGAAGGACCCGCATGTCGAGATGGCGACACGCATGCTTTGGCTGAAGGCGCGGGCAGGCGACGCGACCGACCCCGCTCGCAGTTGGCGCCTGGGTCCGCTCGCGGAAGCCGCGTCCTTCGCGGACGAGTACGACTTCGCCGACGCGAAGAGCCTCAAGCGATTCTTCCGCATGCTGCCGGAGCCCGCCTACCGGCTGCTCTACAATCCGCTGACCCGCCAGCTCGGGACGCGCATGCCAGGCGACCGTCTCGACCCAGGCAACTCGATCGTCGCGGTGGAAGTCCTCGCCCGGGTCGGCATCGTCGGCCACCAGGCGCAGTTCCCCGCCTTCGCGTCGATGTTGTTCGACCGTCTCGGCATCAATGTGCCGCTCCCCGATTTACCGCCAGTGCCCGCGGAAGTTCGGGCACTGGCGGAGCGGCTCAGATCCAGCAAGGCGGTTGAGGAGATGCTCGTCTTCGACGGCGCCATATCCAAGATGGTCGAGGTATCGGTCGCGAAACATTGGAGTAACTGATCTCTAGAGAGACATCCATACTAAAGATCAGCAAAAATGCAAACCAATATATCAACAAAGCGTCGTTCCAAGCCCTTATAAGATGTAAATCTTCGCTTATTTTCTCGCTCAAGACCTCATGCACAGCATGGCCGATGTGAAGAAAAAAATTGATCTAGATAGAGAACCGAGCATACGTCCCAAAGATGTTTTATGCATCATTGCGATGGCTGCCTGGTCAATGGCGGTTTTGGCAATCGAGCACCCAGTCCGCCAAGCGCCGCCGATCGTCTCGTACCTGAGTTTTACCAGCTTTCAAATGCGCTGACGATAATTCGCGCGCTGCCAGGACGATCATGCATGCTCCTTTCGTCCACGTGTTAGTCAAGGACTGGCGGAACCGAAGCTTGCTTCGACAGCGAGCAGATGCGCGCTGGAGGCAAATTCGGATCGACCTCGCCGCCGCTGTGAAGGGGGGCGTGCTGCTCGCCGGCAACTCACACGCGGCTCTGATCGGACACCCCCAAATCGCCGGTCGACCGCCGAGCATCAATATCGCCGCCGGCGGCCTCACCGCCCGAGGTTGCGCCAAACGGATGGCGCGCCTCGATACACCGGCGCGAGCCGATGCCGCGGTGCTGATCATCGGGACGAACGACATCGCCCGGCGCCATCGCCCGGAACGGCCGGCCACGGGGCGACGGTTCGAGGCCGACGTACGGCGTATCCTTGCGATCCTAAGTCGTTGGTCCGAGCATATCTTCGTCGCTGCCGTGCCGCCCCTCGGCCCCGAAGCGGCGGACCATGACGCGGACGCCGTCGCGACCTTTTCAGATCGTCTTGAGCAACTCTGCGCGGAAGGGCAGCACGTCTTCTTCGATCCGTTTGCGGCTATTCGCGCATCCGATGGAGGCCACGTGAGGGCAGGCCTCTTGTCCGACGATATACATCTAGACGACTACGCGGCACTCGCCGCTGAGATCGATCGGGTCGTCGGCTCTGTCCTTGATGCCACGCTTTGATCTCAGCCGTCGAGCGAACGGGCCGGCGTGGTCAGGTAGGTGCGCGAGCGGCCGGCGCCGAACGTCCTGTTCGACGCCCGGGGATGCCGATCCCGCGTCAAGGTCGAGGCGGCCCGGATCGTCGGCACCTTAGAAGGCGCGACGCGAAGGCTGACCAGCCGAACCACCTCCCCGGCCAGGCCGGATAATCGGCCATGTGAAAGCCGTCGTGATGCAGTCCCGCCAGCGCGAAACCGGTCTCGCCGTCGCGGATCCCGGCGAACGGATCGAAAAAGGTAAACCCGCCTTGCTCGGTCAACGTCCGGAGGCGTTCAGTAAAGGCCATTACGGCGGCTGGGTCACGCCCCGTGGTCCATGGGCCAATCGGTGGGACCGCCGCCACGAAGATGCGTTCCGCCCACGCGGCAAGGGTCTGCAAAATCCGGTCAACATCGTCGGTGAAGCGGTCCGCAGCCGCCGGCCGGGCGGGGTGCCGCCAGCGCAGGATATTGTTGGTGCCGATGAACAGCACGGCCGCTGTGGCGCGGGCGTCCGAATGCAGGCTCGCGAGGTGGCGTGCACAATCGGCCGCCGTGCTGCCGCCGACTCCGAGATTGATGCAGCTTCGGTCGCCGAAATCGGGTGTTCCTAGGAACTCGGCGTGCGAGTCTCCGACCAGGGCGACGTAGCCGTTCGGTGCGGCACGGAGCGTAGCGCGAATGCCCGGCAAGCGTTCGATCCGGCGCCGACGGATGAAGCGCGCCTGCCGCCAAGTTTTCACTGGACTCGTCATCCAACTCATGAACATTCCGTGTGGCTGAGGGATTCTGTATCGAATTTACATTATTGATAGAGATTGACATTTAAACGCATGCATTCAAATATTATTGCGTTTATTATTCTGTCAAATAACTTAACGTTGCCGTGAGAAGACGTGGCTTGAGACATAAAAATGGCGGAGAGAAGCTATCGTATGATGGCTTCTTCGTCGCAGATTACAGCGGCGTTGCAGTTGATTTCGGCCTGCAGGTCAATGAGAGCTCGATGCGCCGCGGGTTCGGCGCGGTTCGGCGCAAAGGTTCCGAGGAACTGTCGCATGACGTGGCGCACCCCGGCATCGTTGATGGTGCGCTGGTCCTCATCGTAATACCGCCCGGCATTCGCACTGCCAGTAATGAGGTCGTAGGACGGGAAATACACGATCCTGTCGCCGTGAGTAGCGCATACTTCGCCGGCCGCGGCACGCAAGATCGATTTGGAATAACAATTCGAAGTCATGACGTGCTGATCAAGATAAGTGGCCACCATCGCGACGGGAGAAACCGTCATCACGACGCGCGCCGATGGATTGACGCGCCACAATCGGTCCAGAAAACCGTTCAGGTCGTCGATGACCTCGGCGACGCCCACGTTGACGAACGCGTAGCGGCCTGGGTCGTAGGTGCCGCCCGCAACACCGGGGGCGAGCGGTAGAACCGCCCCATCCGCGCGCCAACGCCAGCTCTCGGTCTGACCGAGCGTGATCACCAGGACGTCCAACGTCTCGAACAACCGACGCACAGCGGCCAAGTGAGCGTCGCGCGCCGCCCGTACCTCTTCTGCGCTCGCAAAGCCGTCCGGTTGGATCCTCGGCCGGAACGGATCTACGAACCGTCCGTCCGCCCGCTCCCAGGTCGTAAGTTCGGGCTCGAAGGCCCCGTATGCCCGATCGAACAGCTGCACGAACTGTCGCGTGTAGTACAGATTGCCGTAGCGGGCCGAATAGGTGCCGTATTGAAGGGCCTGAGCCTGGACGTGCGACATGCCGGCGGGCGCGGTCTCAGTGACATAGTAGTTGAACTGCGAGGCATGGAGAGCCGCCGCCACGCGCTGCGCGAAACAGGAACCAGCTGTGGCTACCCGGTCGTCGGGCGAGATGGTGAAGTTGTCGCCGGAGCGCAGATCCAGGGCGAAAGGCGGCACGTTCGTGACGGCGTTGGACCAGAACTGCTTCGACGGCAGCGACCTGTACGGGTTGTTCGACATTTCGGCCTCACGTGACATGCTGCTGAAAGGATGGGCGCCGCTACCGGCTGCCGCGGTCGACCTGCACGGGCGGCGCCCTCGTTGGTGGTCGGACGCATTCGACTCCGCGAGCGCGATTTGGCCCGCACGATCGCGGCCGGTAGGCGCAGCGGGTGTAAGTCATCGGGCACGGTGCAGCGTCGGATTTTGATCGTGCGCCGATCTCACGGAAACTCGCGTCGCTGCCGAGGTTAGCGGGCCGACGATTGCAGCGGCGAGGATCAGGCATAGGGCTAGGTCGGGAAGCGCTCGCCGACGGCTGGACGCGCCGCCGCCGCGGCAAGACAAGCCGATTAAAGACCGGATCATCGCCGCACCCGCCCGAAGGCGGAGCCAAGAGTCGCGATCTGAGCGATGTCCCACCGCCTTTCGTCGAGGCGTTGGGGAGCCGATATTTCCGCTGAGAAATCGGTGGAGGCGACCAGTTGCGGGACGATCAGCTCACTGTTTGGACGGACCAGTTCCACGACACAGACGCCGACGGCGGGCAGCGCCAGGGCCGTTAGCGTGTACGCGAGGCGGATCAGGCGCGTCGGGAGGTCAGGGGCTCGGTCGCGGCGTGCCGCCGTTTGATTGAATGCGATCGGCGGCAGGGGGGGGGGTAGACGATGGGGTAAGATGCGGGCGGCATCAGCAAGGAACCTCGAAGGTTGTGGGAGATATGCCCACAACATTTATGTGTGCAAATTTCCCACGTCAACCGAGAAAATGGCACATACAGGTGTGTCTGCGTACTGTGTGAGGCTGCCTCCCACGCTTAAACTCCTACCAGAGTGGGTATGTCTGAGACTGCCGACACATCGCGAGAGGGCGCGGCCCTGCACGCGCGTTGGCCCGGCTACTGCTGCCGTTCGTGCGCCTGCTAATTGCCCACGGCATCACCTTTCCGGCCCTCACCTACCTTCTACGAGAGCTCTACGTGAACGTAGCCGAGTACGATTTCGCCCCGACCGGTTAGGAGCAGACCGACAGCCGTGTCTCCCTGCTCACCAGCATCCATCGCAAGGAGGTGCGGCGCCTGCGCGGTGTCTGCGCCTCCGTGAGCGCGGTGCCCGCCGTGGTCTCGCGCACCAGCCGGGTCATCGCCCGCTGGATCGCCGAGCCGCGCCAGCTCGCGCCCGGACGCCCGCTCGACCGGTTCGTGCCGGGCTCGCTGGATTCGGCTATCGCCGTCGGCCAGCGCGAGCACTCGCAGATCGTATCGGCTATTCACTCCGTCGACGCGGCGGAAGCGTAGGTGAAGGTTTATGAGGGCCAGCTGGTCCCGAACCTGAGCCTGCAGGGCTCGCTTAGCCAGGTCTACGACCAGACTGGCCCGAACCAGGCTTACTTCGTCGGTTTCGTCGGCGGCAAGCTGAACATCCCGATCTACGAGGGCGGCCAGACCTACGCGCAGATCCGGCAGGCGAAGGAGCAGGTCGATCAGGCCCGCATCCAGGTGGATCAGGTCCGCGACCAGGTGCGCGCGCAGATCGTCGATTTCTGGGGCCGGCT
>NZ_JAKSYC010000265.1 GCF_022829585.1 Methylobacterium sp. J-026 | reverse complement strand
GGAATTTGTCGGTACCGCACGCCGGAGCGAGGCCGGGGTCGCGCTCTACGATGGTGCCCTGCATGCGGTCCGGCACAACCCGCTCTCCGCCCCTCTAATCGCTGGAGGCGTGATGCTGTTGTTGCGGCAGGTGACCAAGCCCATGCCCACACCCGGGACGAGATCCGGGAGGCGATGAGCGGCAACATCTGCCGCTGCCGCGCCTACACCAACATCGTCGACGCCAGCGAGGACGTCCTGCAGGGAGCCGGCCCATGAACCGCTTCGACTGTGTCCGCGCCGGGACGGTGGAGGCGGCGTTGCAGGGCTAGGGGGCGGGCGCCCGGTTCATCGCCGGCCGCCCGAAGCTGATCGACCTGCTGACGTACCAGGTCGAGAAACCCGGCCGGCTGCTCGCCACCACCCGCCCGCCGCTGTCCCGGGTCGCGAACCACCACTGC
>NZ_JAKSYC010000264.1 GCF_022829585.1 Methylobacterium sp. J-026 | reverse complement strand
CGCATCGTCGATGAGATGGCGCTCTTGACGCCCTCGGGCAGGCCTGTCGATTTGCCGATGACGGTACCGTCACGCAGGAAGCCCGCCGCGGTGCCTGACGGGAAGGTGGTGCCGGTTGCCAGCACCAAGTCCTGCGTATCGGGGAAAAGCGCTTGTTTTTGAAGTCCTTGGCGTTCGACAGCGATGTGATCCAGATCCGGCCGAGGGCCGGTCCCCTACCCCGCCAGCGCCGCCTCGATCCCGGCGCCGATCGCCAGCAGGCGGCGGTCCTGGCCGTTCCGGGCCAGCAGCATCAGCCCCGCCGGCCGGGCGAGGCCGGGCATCGGCAGGGACAGGCCGGTGAGGTCGAAGAAGTTGCCGAAGGCGGTGTTGCGCAGCATCAGCCGGTTCGCCGCCAGGAAGGCCGCGTCGTCGGCCTCCAGAGGGGCGATCCGCGGCGCCGTGGCGGCGGTCGCCGGGAGCGCCAGCACGTCGAGGGGGGCGAGGTGCCCGTCGAGGGCCGCGATCAGCGCGGCGCGGCGGCGCAGCGTCCGGACATAGCCCGCCGCCGACGCGGACCGGCCGGCCACGATCCGGCGGTGGACCCGGGGATCGTAGCACCCGGCCCGGCTGTCCAGCCAGTCGGCGTGGATCGCGGCGGCCTCGATCGCCGCGATGGACCCGTCCGGGAGCGCCGCGTCCATGGCGGCCAGCAGGTCGTCGATCGGGTGGTCGGCCACCCGGGCGCCGGCCCGGGACAGGGCCGCCAGCGCCCGCTCGAAGGCCTCCGCCACCAGCGGCTCGGTCTCGGTGAACAGGACGCCCCGGGGCACGCCGATCCGCAGCCCGGCCAGGGGGAACGCTTCGAGCGGCAGGGGCTCCTCGCCGGCCATCACGGCGTCCGCGGCGGCGCAGTCCGCCACCGTCCGGGCCAGCGGGCCCAGGGAGTCGAGGGCGTAGGACAGGGGGAAGGCGCCGGCCAGGGGCACCCGCCGGGCGGTGGGCTTGAAGCCGACCACGCCGTTGAGCGCGGCCGGGATCCGCACGGAGCCGCCGGTATCGGAGCCGATCGCGATATCGCTCGTCCCCTGCCCCACCGAGACCCCGGCCCCGGAGGACGAGCCCCCCGGGATGCGCTCCGGATCGGCGGCGTTGCCGGGGGTGCCGTAATGCGGGTTGAGCCCGAGCCCCGAGAAGGCGAATTCCGACATGTTGGTCTTGCCGAGGATCACCGCCCCGGCCCGGCGCAGGCGGGCGACCACCGGAGCGTCGGCCTGCGCCGGATCCGCGTCCGCCAGCAGGACCGAGCCGGCCCGGGTGGTCTCGCCGGCCACGTCGAACAGGTCCTTGATCGAGACGATCGCGCCGTCGAGCGGGCCCAGCGCGACGCCGTCCCGGCGGCGGGCATCCGCCGCGTCGGCCGCCGCCCGGGCCGCCCCGGGGTAGAGGCGGGTGAAGACCGCCGGATCGCCGGCCGCGATCCGCGCCAGACGCGCCTCGACGGTATCGCGTACGCTCATGATCCTCCCCGCGTGATCCCCGGGCGCCCATGCAAGCGGGGGGCCCGCCTTCAGAACGTGCCGGGATAGGCGCCGCCGTCCATCAGCAGGTTCTGCCCGGTGATGAACCCGGCGTGCCGGCTGCACAGGAACGCGCAGGCCGCCCCGAACTCGTCCGGCTGGCCGAAGCGGCCGGCGGGGTTGGCCGCCGCCCGCGCCGCCAGGAACGCCTCCACGCTGGTGCCGGCCTTGGCGGCGCCGGCCGCGGCGTTGCCGCGGATCCGGTCGGTGTCGAAGGGGCCGGGCAGCAGGTTGTTGATCGTCACGCCGTGCCGCACGGTCTGGCGGGCGAGGCCGGCCACGAAGCCGGTCAGCCCCGAGCGGGCGCCGTTGGACAGGCCGAGTTGCTCGATCGGCGCCTTCACCGCGGCGGAGGTGATGTTGACGATCCGGCCGAATCCGCGGCCGATCATGCCGTCGACGGTCGCCTTGATCAGCGCGATCGGCGCCAGCATGTTGGCGTCGAGCGCCCGGATCCAGGCGTCCCGGTCCCAGTCGCGAAAATCGCCGGGGGGCGGGCCGCCGGCGTTGGTGACCAGGATGTCGGGCTCCGGGCAGGCGGCGAGGGCCGCATCCCGGCCGGCCGCGGTGGCGATGTCGCCCGCCACCGCGGTGACCGCGGCGCCGGTCTCGCGGCGGATGTCGTCCGCGGTCCGCTCCAGCGTCTCGGCGGTGCGCGCCGTGATCGTGACGGCGACGCCCTCCCGGGCCAGCGCCAGGGCGCAGCCCCTGCCCAGACCCTTGCTCGCCGCGCAGACGAGCGCCCGGCGCCCGCTCAAGCCGAGATCCATGTCAGGCCTCCCCGAACCGGCCCCCGCCGCGGGGGCCCCGGCCCCCGTTCTAGCGCATCGTCCCGGGTCCGGTCTTCGGGATCCGCCCCGCGCTCAGGCGCAGGCCCTGGCGCCGGCGCGCTCGGCCTCCTGGCGGGCGAGGCTCAGGACGCGGCGGCGCGCCTGACCGTCGCCGATGGCCAGCCAGTGGCGCACCAGGTCCAGGAGTTCGCCGGCCTCCCCGTCCGACGGCGCGCCCGGGGCACTCTCGGCTGCGGAGGCATCCGCGAAGAACCGCTCGACCGGCACGTCCAGCTCCCGGGCGAGCCGCTGGAGCAGGGCGTCCCGGGGGCCGGCGGAGCGCCCCCGCACGGCTCCGCCGGGCAGCCGCTGAGCCGGGGGCACGATCGTGAGCAGAGTCATACCCGGAAACGGCGCTGGCCCGGGAGGGTTCAGGACCCCGCCCGGTAGGGTGAAGGGAATCTTAACGGACCCGGCCGGCCTCACCCCCTGCGCGGGTCGCGGCCACCCGGCGAATCGGGGAACTCCTCCCCCTCCGGCGCGACCCACCCGGCCCACAGGAGGGCCATCGCCCCCATGAGGAGCGGAAGTGCCGTGCTGAGAATGATGCTGAGCGTCACGGCGATCCTGCCGGCAGACGTCGGGGCGACGCGAGCCGGCACTCTTGTCCGATCACGCGTATGCGCGGGATTAAGCCGATCGGTCGCATTGCGGATACCGCCGCGCAGGCTTCGGACACCCCGCGTCGGCCGGCCCGTCCGCCGTGCCTCGACGACGATATTCATCGGGCTGTTACACGGCCCGCCTATGGGGGGCCGTCGAGGCGCGTGCGGAGGAGCAGGCGGATGCCGGCGCATTACTGCATCGATCCCCTCGACCCGTATGCCGAGGCGCAGGTGCTCGTCATCTACAGCGACGGCCGGCCGCTCCCCGTGGTCACCTCCGTCCGCGACCGGCAGGGCCATGATCTGTTGCCGGACCTGTCCGATGCCTGTGTCCGGATCCTGGAGCTCGAGATCGCGGTCTATTTCGGCCGCGGCGATCCCTTCGCCTGGGCGTTGCACGCGGTCGACGTGATGGCGGCCCCGGCGCTCGCGTAGAGGGCCGTCCCGAAGGGCGCCCCTGACCGCTCAGGCCTGGGCCGCGTCCTGGGTGAGGGTGCCGAATTCGCTGACCATGCATTCGTGCATGCGGCGCAGCCAGGACCGCGCCTCGGCGGCCTGGGCCTCCGCCCGCTCGGCCCGCTCACCCGCCGCGCGGGCCTGCGCCTCGGCCCGCTCCGCCCGTTCCACCGCCTCGCGCAGCAGGGCCTCGGCGTGCCGGGCCCGATCCGTGGCGGCGCGCGCGACCGTCTCCGCCTCGCGGACCGAGCGTTGCGCCGCCCGCACCGAATCCTGGGCGCTCTTCTGCAGGGTGCGCACCCGGGTCGCGACCCCGCGCACGGCGTCCAGGGAGGCCGACCAATCGTCGCCCTCCGGGGCGGCGGCCGGGGCGGGGCCGGAGAACAGCGCCACGACCCGGTCGACCGGATCGCCCCGGCCGTCGCGCGACCCGGCGGCTCCGCCGGAGCGGTTCCCCGGCGACGCGAGCGCGGCGCTGGCGGAGCCGCTCACGCCGCGGCCTGCTCGGTCAGATCGGAGAACTCGGCCAGGATCGCCTCTTGGACGCGTCCGAGCCACGCCTCGGCATGCCGGGCCCGCTCCTCGGCGGCGCGGGCGCGCGCCTCGGCGGCCTTCGCCCGCTCCTCGGCCGCGATGACCTGCGCCTCGGCGCGTACCTGGGCCTCGCGGGCCTGCATCTCCGCGATGCGGGCGCGCTCGTTCGAACTGCTGATGTCCTCCCGGACCTGCTCCAGCACGTGCTCGATGCGCGCCTCCCGTTCCCGAGCCTGCGCCTCGATCACGCGCGCCTGGCGGGCCGCGGCCTGAACCCGGTGGATCAACCCGTCCCAATCCTGCGGCGGCGCGTGCGGCGCCGGGACTTCGGCCGGTTCGTCCATCGACGACACCACCCGCAGGACGCTGCCGAGATTGGCTTCGGCCACGGCGCCGGGCTCCTGCTTGGTCCTGTCCGCGGGCCGGAACCGCGGGTCGTTCAGAAGCCTCTGCAGCTCGCTCACGGACCATTCACTCCCTGCCAGCCGGAACCTGGTATGACTAAACCGTTAAAACTGGTTAACGAAGCCTTAAAATCGGAGCGGCCCAGCGGGAATGTTGTCGTGGCGCCGGTCGTCCCGGCTGAAAGCGCGGGTCGTGCGCCGCGGACCGGGATCTCGCCGGATCATCCGCCAGGATGTCCATCGGCGGCGGGCCGCGATCAGCGCCAGCGCTCCTTCGTGCAGGCCAGGACGTACACGGTGCGCATGCAGCGCTCCTGATCGACCTGCGCATGCGCGCTGCCCATGCAGGCATCCATGCCCGAAGTGAGCAGCAGACGATCGATGTCCTTCTTGGACTCGCAGGTGAAGATCGGCTGAAAACCCTCGAACTGGCTGACCTGCCAGAAGATCGCCACGACCAGCATCAGGCAGAAGGCGCAGACCAACAGCCGGCTGTCGTAGAACCAGTGCCTGCGCTCGGCAATCATGGCGGCCATGCGACCCTTCCGGTGCCGTTCGCTGAATCCGCGCCAGGCTCGCCGAACCTGAAATTCATGCGCCGCGGTCGTCCTGCGGGCGGTGGGTGCGACAGGGATCGAACCCGCCGGCCCCTACCATGTCGACCCCGCGCCCGCAACGAAACGCGCGGACCGCGTCGGGCTTCGGCCGGGACCCGGCGGCGGGAATGCCGTGAGGATCCGGATCGGCGCGCAGGTCCGGGTGCGATGAGCCCCGGGAGGGCCGCACGGGTCGGGGCCTCCGCCCGCCCAGCGCCCCGCGGCCGCACCGATACCGGCCGCCATGGACCGAGCGCCGCGATCAGGCGGGCCCGAACCCGTCCCAGGCAGCGACGGCGTTCATCCGGCAGTAAGCACGGGACGAACGATTCCGATGCTTTCCGCCCGTGTGCAACCGCGGAGCAAGAGGAGCCAATATTTAGTGCCGACAGCTTTTTCAGGGATGCATATGATGGCCGAGAAACGTCTAGCCGGTCGGACGGATTGCTTCAGCGCCGGCCACATCCTGGTCGACGATACCGACAAGCGGGTGCGGTGCCTGGTCTGGAACATGTCGGACACGGGCGCGCTGCTCGAAGCCGGCGAGGCAGACGCTGTCCCGGAGGCCTTCACCCTCCTGACCGCGATCGACCAGACCGCGCGGCGCTGCACGGTCGTCCGGCGCACCGGCGCCCGGTTCGGCGTCGTCTTCGCGGAAAGCTGAGCGCCGGAGCATCGACAGACGGGCGCGCCTTGGCCGGTGACCGGACGCGGAAACCGAACCGGGCCGCGGCTCGGACCGTTGATGGCGATGCCCGACCTGACGATCCCGCTGATCTCGGCCGCCGTGTTCATCGCGGTGGGCTGGCTGATCGTCCATGCCGGGCGGGACTATGCCGATGCGATCCGGCACACCCTATCGATCTTCGCTCTGGTCTTCGGACTGCTGGTCATGATCGGCGTGACGGCGAAGCTGCGCGGGCTGCTCGGCGTCGGACGGATGACGCACCGGGTCGAGGCCCGGTCGCAGGTCGATCCGCCGAGCCTTCGCCGGCGGACGGGTCTCGACCCGGCGGTCTGCCAGCACGGCGCCCAGCCCGTCGATCGGACCTGTTCCAGGTTCGCCGAACCTGGGATCACCACTGGGAAACCGGTCGCGGTCCCGAAGTAGTGGTGGAGACGACAGGGATCGAACCTGTGACCTTTCCCATGTCAAGGGAATGCACTACCGCTGTGCTACGTCTCCGTTCCGACCCGTCCAGGTTCGTCGAACCTGAAACCGCCGAAATAGCTTAACCGGATCAGCGACTTGTTGGGGGAAACCCCTACCCTGTCAAGGTAGTGCTCTCCCGCTGAGCGATGCAGCCGGGCCGGA
>NZ_JAKSYC010000262.1 GCF_022829585.1 Methylobacterium sp. J-026 | reverse complement strand
ACCCGGTGCTGTTCCGGCTGTCGCACAATTACGTGGGCGATCTCGCCGAGACCACGGCGCTGATCTGGCCGACACCGCGCGATCTCCCTCCCCCCTCTGCGGGGGAGGGTGGCCCTCGCGTCAGCGAGGGTCGGGAGAGGGCCCTGTCGCGGCCCTTCGTGGTCACCGACCCCTACCTCGCCGGCAGCGGCCGCGTGGAGGCGCTGCTCGAACGGCTGGCCAGCGCCGGCACAAGGGCGACGGTGTTCGCCGACACGGTGCCCGATCCGACGGTCGCCTCCGT